>CAZZJI010000001.1:0-18519 GCA_964654485.1 uncultured Gammaproteobacteria bacterium
CCGATGAATGGGTCCCGATTAAGCCGGGCACAGACGGTGCACTGCTATTGGCGCTTATTTATGAAATTATTAAACAGGGTTTGTATGATCGGGATTTTTTAATTCAATACAGTAATGCCGCCCAGTTAGTGAACATAGACGATAAACAAGACGAATTTGGTCTGTTTGTGCGAACCGACACCGATGAGGATGTCGGTGTTGTGCACCCACAAGATCAATTGTGGTGGGATCGCAACACAAATAAGGAAGTTAAAACGCATACCGAAGCAGCGGATCCGTTTTTGCTCGGTGATTTTGTTTTGCAAGATGGCACTGCGGTTAAGCCTGCTTTTCAAATGTTGGTTGATCGAGTCAAAGACTACACGCCCGAGTGGGCGTCTGAGATTACCGGTATTGCGGCTGAAACCATCATCGAGTTAGCGCATGAAATGGGCGTGGTCGCACGCGATGACACCATTGAGTTACCGATAGCCTGGACCGATGCATGGGGTAAGGACCATGAGGCGATCACCGGAAACCCGGTTTCGTTTCATGCGATGCGGGGTTTAGCCGCACATTCAAATGGTTTTCAAACCATTCGCGCGTTGTCTATTCTCATGAGTATTTTAGGTACCATCGACCGCCCCGGTGGTTTTCGCCATAAAGCGCCGTTTCCCCGGCCGATTCCTCCTTGTGCTAAAACACCTAACGGCCCACAAGGCGTAAAACCGAATTCACCGCTGGGCGGCATGCCGTTAGGCTGGCCCGCTGATCCTAATGATTTATTTGTAGACGATAGCGGTGAACCGGTACGCATTGATAAAGCATTCTCCTGGGAGTATCCGTTATCGGTGCATGGTCTGATGCACAATGTGATTACCAATGCCTGGCGGGGTGACCCCTATCCAATTGATACGCTATTAATTTTTATGGCGAACATGGCCTGGAATTCGAGTATGAATACCGTCGCGGTACGTGACATGCTGAATGATAAACATGAAAATGGCGAATTCAAAATTCCGTTTTTAATCGTATGCGATGCCTTTCAGTCGGAAATGGTCGCGTATGCCGACCTGGTTCTGCCTGATACTACCTATCTGGAGCGTCACGATGTAATGTCAATGCTGGATCGGCCTATTTCTGAATTTGATGGCCCGGTAGATTCCGTACGCATTCCGGTGTTGCCGCCGACGGGTGAATGTAAGCCATTTCAGGAAGTGATTATCGAGCTGGGGTCACGATTAGGATTTCCTGCGTTTGTAAATAAAGATGGTTCACGAAAATACCGTGACTACCCTGATTTTGTTGTTAATCATGAAACAGAGAAAGGTTCGGGTATAGGATTTCTAGCGGGTTGGCGGGGTAAGGGGGGTGATAAATTTTTGCAGGGCGAGCCCAATCCAAAGCAATGGGAGATGTACGAGAAGAATAATTGTGTTTTTCATTATGAGATGCCCAAGTCTTATCAGTATATGCGGAACTGGAATAAAGGCTATTTACTGTGGGCGCAGAAGCATCACATGACGCGTTATACGGATCCGATCAATATTCATATTTATTCAGAAGTGTTGCAGAAATTTCGTCTATCTGCGCAAGGGAAATATCCTGGCAAACAGCCACCAGACAGGTTGCGAAAACGTATCGAAACTTATTTCGATCCATTACCTTTTTATTATGAACCGCTGGAAAGCCAGTTAACGGATAAACATAAGTACCCGTTAAATGCGATTACTCAGCGCCCAATGGCGATGTATCATTCCTGGGATTCGCAAAATGCCTGGTTGAGGCAGATTCACACGCATAACTATTTATATATGAGTCCGAGCTTGGGCGCCGCAGGCGGTTTTAACGACGGTGATTGGGTTTGGGTTGAGTCCATGTTTGGAAAAGTACGCTGCATGTGCCGGTTTTCTGAAACGGTTGAGCCGGGTACCGTGTGGACCTGGAATGCGATAGGCAAAGCGGCAGGTGCATGGAATTTAACACCTGACGCAAATGAATCCAAGAAAGGGTTTCTTTTAAATCACTTGATTTCAGAAGAATTGCCTCCGACTGCGGACGGCGAGCACTTGTCAAATTCAGATCCGATAACGGGTCAAGCTGCTTGGTATGATGTGAAAGTGAAGGTGTATAAGGCTGGGCCTGATGAAGAGAAAGAGAGTTCTCCACAATTTAAGGTAATCAACCCGGTGCCGGGCGAGGCGACGCGCAAGTCTGTGCTTCGTTATTTTGCTGGCCTTGGTGATGCTGGTAGGGGCTTGTTTAAAGGTAAAAAATCATGACACAGTTAGCATTGGTTATTGATTTGAATGTTTGTGTCGGATGCCACGCCTGTGTGACAAGTTGTAAGCAATGGAATACCTCCGGTTCCGCCGGTGCAATGACCGATGAGCGTCCTTATGATAAAGATCCTACCGGTACATTCTTTAATCGAGTACAGAGCTTTGAAGTCGGTAAATTTCCTGCTGCCGAGATGGTGCATTTTCCCAAGAGTTGTTTGCATTGTGAAGATCCGCCTTGTGTACCCGTTTGCCCGACCGGCGCCAGTTACAAGCGTGAGGAAGATGGTATCGTGCTGGTCGATTATGATAAATGCATTGGCTGTAAATATTGTTCGTGGGCTTGTCCTTATGGTGCTCGGGAATTTGATGAATATGAAAAGGTGATGAAAAAATGCACCTTATGTGTTGATCGTATTTACAATATGGATTTGCCTGAAAACGAACGTAAGCCGGTTTGTGTTATGGCCTGCCCAACCAGTGCGCGAATTTTTGGTGATGTGCATGATCCGGAATCAGAAGCATCCGTTGCGATTGTGGAGAGTGGTGGTTATGCATTGATGCCGGAATGGGGCACACATCCGGCGAATCATTATTTGCCAAGGCGTAAGAACAAGCGGCATATTCACGAAGATGAGTTAGTGCGGGTTGATAATCCGTTGAAAAAAGAAGGTGAGCCTAAAATTGATCCCGGTGAGCCGTTTTTGGAGGATGCGACAACATGGTAGTGGGGGGCGAACAACAGTGGTGTGGTCTGTGTTTACAAGACACGCCGTGAATACATCCCTGTAGGCTCTACGACAGCGTCCATGCTGTCGAAGGTCTTGTAAACACAGACCCACACCACTGTTGTGCTTAGTGGGTAGTAGAAAGGGGAGTTCAACATCAGTAGCGAATCATTTTGAGGGGTTATTTAGATGCATCCGGCTTTTTCGGTTATATTTTTGACTACATTAATTGGCGTGGGCCAAGGTTTGTTTTTGGCGTTGTTTTTTAGTCAGGTTTCGGTTGTAACGAATTTTATACCACCGCAAGACAGTCATTTTTATGTGCTAGGCAGTATGATTTCTGTTTTGTTTCTTGTGGCGGGTTTGTTTGCCTCTTTTTTTCATTTAGGCCACCCGGAAAGAGCGTGGCGGTCGGCGGCGATGTGGCGTACATCCTGGTTGTCTCGAGAGGTTATTGTGTTGCCTTTGTTTATATTGTCAGTAGTGATTTATGGCGCGTTACACTATTTTAAGGTAGACACGTTTCAAGTAGACACGATGTTAGTGGATCATAATCCGGTAAGTGATATCACATTTATTGTTGGTGGCGTCGCAGCGGTGTTGTGTTTTGCATTATTTGTTTGTACAGGTATGATTTACGCGTGTTTGAAGTTTTTGCAGGAATGGCACACGGTGTTAACGCCGATTAATTATACGTTATTGGGTATGGCGTCCGGGTATATGTTGATTACGTTCTTGGCAAATTACAGTGTGCCGGTGAATCTCGGTTATTATGCTGATACCGCAATTATATTAACGCTGGTCGCATTTATATTCAGGTCAGCATCTTTATTGCGTAATAGCCGGCTAAAACGTACTTCGACATTACGCAGTGCGATCGGTGTTCGTCACAATAATATTCAGCAAAAAGCGCAAGGGGCAATGGGTGGTTCGTTTAATACCCGGGAATATTTTCATGGAAAAACGGCGGCATTTGTTAAATCGATCAAATGGATTTTTTTAATTTTTACATTTCCCTTACCCGTTGTATTGGTGCTGATTGGTATGCTTAATGATATTTCAATTATTTTTCTGATTGCCTTTATTGTTCAATATATTGGGCTTATTGCGGAGCGCTGGTTTTTCTTTGCGCAAGCCAATCACCCACAAAATTTGTATTATCAGACTATATAGTTTTTTATTTCCATCCTTATACTGGTTGATTTGTCAGGCAAACCTACTTCCAGAGAATCGTTCGTGGTAAACTTTTACGCATGAATAACGGCAAATCTCTTATTGACCCATTTGGGCGTACAATTGAGTACGTGCGTTTATCTGTTACAGACAAATGCGATTTGCGCTGTTTTTATTGCCTGCCTAAAACCTTTAAAGATTTCAAAGAACCTGTGAGCTGGTTAACTTACGATGAAATTGTCAGGGTGATTTCTGTGTTTAGTGATCTGGGTGTAAGTCGACTTCGTATCACGGGTGGTGAGCCATTGGTTCGCAAAAACCTACCGCAACTGGTTTCGCGCCTCAATCAAATAGCGGGTGTGGACGACCTGTCTCTTAGTACGAATGCGGTTCAACTAAAAAAGCATGCACAATCACTAAAACAGGCTGGCTTGTCTCGTCTTAATGTTAGCCTGGATAGCCTTGACCCGATAAATTTTAAATCTATTACCGGTGGCAAACTTGATAAAGTGCTGACGGGGTTACACGCCGCTAAGCAGGCTGGCTTTAAACCGATTAAAATTAATATGGTCATGATGAAAGGGGTAAACGACCATGAAGTAAATGACATGGTGCAATACTGTATTGAACATGATTTTACACTTCGGTTTATTGAAACCATGCCCATGGGCGATACGGGTCGCTGCGCGACTGATCATTATATTAGTCTGGATGTGATCAAGAAACGATTGGAAGAAAAGTATCAATTGGTGTCGGGTATTATGCCAGGTGGTGGACCGGCGAAGTATGTGCAAGTAAAAGGGACCGACCTGCGTATTGGTTTTATTACGCCAATTTCTCAACATTTTTGTGAAAGTTGCAACAGAGTCAGGTTGTCTGCTGAGGGTGTTTTATATTTATGTCTTGGTCAGAACGATAAAGTAGAGTTAAGACCGCTACTGCGTAAAGGCATTAGCGATAGTGAGTTACAGGATATTATACTGCACGCGATTTCGCTTAAGCCTGAGCGGCATTTTTTTAAAGATAAGCCTGAACAAGTTATACGTTTTATGTCAATGACCGGTGGTTGAAATCGTATCGTACTTTGGTAGTTGTCAACCTCACACTCTAATCACACTGTGTCTGTGTTGGGCGGGAATAACTTTAGTTCGTTAAGGTCAGCAATTTTTTTTCTTTTTGGCAGTGTTTTTTCTATTTCTGCGAGTACCTTTCTGGCTGTTGATGCGAACGCAGTTAATTTTCCGCCATATATAGTCAATAATATGGGTTTGTCATCAGGGAATGTTGTGAGGCAGGTATCCCGACTGCGGGAAAAAAAAGATTCTTTTTCTTTGGGCAATACCCGCAAGCCCGCAAAAGAGGCCAAAATGTGCGATCTATTGATATTGCGTGTTGGGAAGTAGTGGTTGTATATCGAGATTAGATAGTTTATTTCATACTGAGTTGGCGCTGTTTTGGCCGGGTCACCTTCGTATATTGTTTCTGTTGTGCCTATGAGTGTTTTATTTTCCCACGGCATGGAAAAGACAGCACGTTTGTCACTCGGTGATTCCAGGTAGTAGATGCCTTGGGGTGGGTTTCTGTCAACCAGGATATGTGCGCCTTGCACCAGATCAATGGGTGTTTCTTCTGGTGTAGGTGTAATGGATTGTAAGGTTTGATTTACCCAGGGTCCCGCTGCATTTACCAGGAAACGTGTTTCTACGGGAAAATTCTGATTCTTATAACGGAAGTTTAATTTGCAAGTGTTATTTTCTAACTTTGCTTGTGTGAATTTTGCTGAACTTAATATGTCTGCGCCCAAACTTTTGGCAGAATGCATAACCGCTTTAGTTAGTGCTTGATCATCGGTTTGTGCATCCCAGTACTGGAAAACACAAATTAAATCTTTGTCGAGAATTTTATCTTTGTTCTCCCAGTGTTGCGCTGTAATTTTTGTAAAGAGAACACTTTTATCTAGTTTACCTAGTAAGGCATATAGGCAAAGCCCCAGTCGAATTATTGTTGCAGAGCGTTGTGAATTTTTATATACAGGAATATAAAAAGGGACGAGCTTGACTAAGTTGGGCGCAAGTTTAAGCAGTCTGCTGCGATCTTCCAGGCACTCCTTTACCAATGAAAATTGACCTGATTCCAGGTAGCGAAGCCCGCCATGTATTAGCTTGCTCGAACGGCTCGATGTGCCGCTTGCTATTTCATTTTGTTCTAGTAATAGAACCGAGTAGCCAGCGGCAGCGGCGGCTTGTGCGATTCCGGCGCCGTGGATACCACCGCCGATGATAGTAATGTCGTATGCTTTGGCGATAGGTTTATTCATGTCTCCGTAATAGGGGTTCCTTCATTAATTCACCAATATTGTTTGTTTCAATTAAATCGGCCCCAAGATGCGCGAACTCCAATATAAGTTTGGGCTCATTTATTTCGTAAAGCGCCCATTTCCACGGGCCGGGCCAGAGCGAGCTGCGTCTTTTAGGAAAGCTACTGTAGTCAGTAAATATATATTCCGCTGATAATTTCCTCGCTGAATTTTCATGGCATTGATCCCACGGTTCAAAAACCCAGCCTATTTGCTGTGCGCCGGTCTTGCGTGCAATTTCGATGGCGTGTTTGTCAAACGAAATAATAACACATTGGTTTTTAATCGGTGAAATGATATTAATGATTTTTTCTATTACTTCTTCTTTGTTGAATTGTTTTAGACTCGCTCTCTTGATTTCTACGAATGCGGTGGCGTTAGGCCATGCGCTGATCAACTTTACTACGTCTTGCAAGGTGGGTATGAAAATATTGTTGCTTATTTTGTGACAAGTTTCGTGAGAAATCTTGTTGGGGGGCTTGTGTAATGTTGTGTCGAATTTATTGGGTACGCCCACAGGTGTTTGTTGTGCTTCCAATGAAGTAATGTCAAATATGGATTTGTCTATACCCGCAGTTCGAGAAAGATTGCTGTCATGTATTACTACGGGTACACCGTCTTTGCAAAGTTGCACGTCGAATTCGATATAGGTTGCACCACTGTTTAGTGCTGTTTCGAGTGCGATAAGTGTATTTTCTGGATACTGTTTGGAGTAGCCGCGATGAGCGATCAGTTCGGGTACTTTCATTTTTTATTGTTGTTTATTTTTCTTTTGTGGAATATTGAATAAGCGCTGTTTGTAGTTGCGTAGCGAAAATATTTAACGCCTGTTCTGCAATAACTTTGTTCGTCATGTCGGCTTGCTCGACAGAAATATTAATTGGCCAGCCATGTTTTACGCGAATTTTTCGATTTTGATCGGTTAAAGTTATTTTTAATTCACCTTTGGTGTCATAACGGTTATCTACTTGCTGATTAGTGTAATCTAATATAAGTCTGGCTTGTAACACAAAGTCAGCTGATTTCGTTGAGTCTATCGTTAGTCCGGACAGTTTTAGACCTTCTATAAGCGCTTTTTTAATTTTTTGGGTATCATCATTTATCACACGCGGTTTAATACGAATTCTATGTAACAGTTTTTTAAGATCATCATTTAGTTTGGGAATTTGCCAGACAGGTGTCGCGGGTGATTTGCCAGCAGGCAAAATATTATTGAGTGTTTGCTGGTATGCAAATCGTTCAAGCTGTGTGTCAAGAGCCTGGCTGGCGTAAATTAATTTCTGAAGTTTGTCTTTTTCAATAGTGGCGTTGTCTATGGCCGTTCGTGTGCTGTCGTCTAATTTAGATATTTTATTTTTAATGATGGTGTTGGCTCGTTTACGGGATAAAGTAGCGAAAACATGGTGGTTCAGTGTCGCAGGATTTTGCCAGGCATCAATGATCTGGATTCCACTTAAAAGTGCGTCGTTACTGGTTACGTATGTTCTAGGCGCAGTGAGAAACGGAAAAATTTCACTATTTAATACGATTTTAAATTGTCTGGCGATGTCTTCGCGCGCATTAATTTTAGCTTTATTGAGATATTTGTAATTTCCCTGCCCTGTAATATAGGTCTGCGAAGAGTAACGCGTATCGTCGCCAGTAACCCAACCGGGTTCTGTTCTATTTGTTTGGCTTACTTGTCCTGCAGTGCAAGCGCTGAGCAAAAAGACAAGTACCAAGAACTGAATTAAATGAAATAACTTCATCATTATTGCCTACCCAAAAAATGAATCAATACATGTTAGAATTATCGTTCCCTTATATAGAGGGTTTATTGGATCGATTGGCTGCTACGGTTACCGGGGACGCCGTGCCTGATAATAACGCGAAACCGCATAAGCTTATGATATTAACACCGTATTTGAACATTTTCTCCTCCGCTATCCCGAAAATATATAGAGGTGAAATGTCACCTTCGTAATTTAACATAACACTAACTTGACTGCTGTGAATTGGTTCACGTTATGGATACACACAGGCAGAAAAGGGCAAATTGACGAATTTACGCTTTGTTAATATAGTGGGTCTGAATTAATTAATTTGGCCTGCGGCGCTTTATTTATTTAAGATGTTTTTCGTATTAAAATCATCTGAATGTTGGTTAGATTTCTAGCTATTAAAACTACTGCTGATGCGAGAGAGACAAATGAGACAAATGAGACTAGGTACCGGCTTCAAATCAAGAAGATTTTTTTTATCGTCAGTCGGGCTGGGGGTGTTCCTGTTAGCTGTTTTAATTGGTTTTTGGGGGGCCTCAACTGCAGTGGCGGCCCCTGCTCCTAAATGGTTACTTGAATTTGAAGAAAAATGCGAGTCCGGTTCGATGCTCGATTGCCAGAATGCAGCACATACTTTCGCGAAAGGTAAATATAGGCTCAAAGAAGCATATAAAGATAAGGAAAAAGTGGAGTACTATATTCAACGAATAGTACAAATGGGCGAGCAAGGATGCGCTGATAACGCAAAATTGAAGGATTGCCATTTATTGGGGGTGATGTATTTTGAAGGAAGGGCAATTAACCGCGATGTAGTAAAAGGAATGGAAATAATTAATACGTCGTGTAACGCAGGGTATGATGTGTCCTGCGACTGGTTACATGATCGGTTCGTAAGGTAATCTGTAGTATTCCGACAGGCTCTTAGTCGCGTATTATAGTCACGTATTATCGGTTGTGTTTTTTAATACCCATTTATTAGTGTCGCCGAGTTGTTCACATTTCCAGAACGGTGCATTTGTTTTGAGTTCGTTAATAATAAAGCGACATGCGTTAAAGGCGCCAGAGCGGTGTTCTGACCAAACAGCGATTACCACGATAGGTTCACTGGGTTGAATCAGGCCAACGCGATGAATAACAATAAGGTCCAAAATTTCCCATTTTTTGCTGGCGTTTTTGCAAATGTGTTCAATTTGCTTTTCTGTCATCCCTGGATAATGCTCCAAAAACAGCGAATCAATGGGTTTGCCTTCGTTGAAATCGCGCATTGTACCGACAAAGGTGACGCAGCCGCCATGCTGGGTATTAAGCGTTTTTTGATAATTTGAAACTGTTTGGTAAGGTTCGAAAGGTTCTTTTTGAATTACAATTTTCACGGTGTGTCCAGGTACTAGCTAGGGGAGGCTGTCCGAGAATGAAAGTCGTCACGAGAGAAAGCCATTTTGAGTCCATTTTTTTGATCATTTAAGGCGAATATTGACATATTTAACGAAAATGATCAGAAAAATGGGCCAAAATGGATTTTTCGCAGCAGACTTTTCATTCTCGGACAGCCTCCTAGTGTAAGTAACGGATTACCGGGCTAAAATAAATGTTCTTCCCCATCGGTGCTGCTATTGCCATCCGTACTGGTTGCGGTGTTAAATTCACTGTTAAGCGCCGTTGAATCCGATTGTCGTTGAGGTACATTGTCCTCTCTGAAAGTCTCAAATATCGCATTTCTATTATTTGCGCTTGCCAGCATGCCACTATCGGGGTCAATCCGAACCGTGACCAATCCCTCTGGCTGATCAAAGTTTTTTTCCGGGTAAATTTTTAACGCCTGACGCATGAAATTGATCCACATTGGCAATGCTGCGGCTGATCCAGTTTCCCGATTTCCCAGCGGTTTGGGCTTATCAAAACCGACCCAGGTTGTCGTCACAATATTGGGGCTGAATCCTGAAAACCACGCGTCGCGTTGGTCATTCGTTGTACCCGTTTTGCCTGCGATGTCGCTTCGACCCAATTGCCGCGCCCGGCGTGCGGTACCAAATTGTATGACATCTTGCATCATGGACGTCATTAAATAGTTGTTCTGAGGTGTGATGGCGCGATTGGCGATAGAGTCAGGGACAGGAAAAGGAATTGGCCCCCCTAATTTATTCTGAAAAGCCTTAAATTCCTCATCCAAGTTGAAAATAATATTTTTCTTCGACGCTTCTAAAAGCATCGCTTCACATTTGCGGCATACGACAGCGGGTGTGGCTTCCATAAGAATTTCACCGTCTTTGCCTTCAATACGTTCAATCAAATAGGGTTTGACTTGATATCCGCCATTTGCAAAAACGGCATAACCTGTCGTAAGTTCAAACGGCGTAATCGAGCCACTTCCCAGCGCAAGTGATAAATCTCTTGGTAGTTGCTTTGTGTTGAAGCCGAATTTTGAAACGTGTTTTAACGCTGTTCTTATACCGATTGCGCGCAGTAGACGAATTGAAATTAAATTACGGGATTTTGTTAGTCCTTGTCTTAGGCGGGTTGGCCCAAAAAATTTGCCGCTGTAGTTTTCTGGTCGCCATTCATCTTCCAGACCTGGGTCATCGAAGACAACCGGCGCGTCATTGATCAGCGTAGCCGGTGTATAGCCGTTTTCCAATGCAGCGGAATAAACAAACGGCTTGAAGTTTGATCCAGGCTGGCGTTCTGCCTGGGTGACGCGATTAAACTTACTCCGGCTATACTCAAACCCACCTACGATCGCATTAATGCTTCCATTTTCAGGGTTGATTGATACGAGTGCGCCCTCAACAGATGGGTTTTGCGACAGACGCCATGCTGGTTGCTGGTCTTTTTCCGAATCCGCTTTTTTCTGTGTCTTTTGGATAAGCTGGATAAGGATGATATCGCCAATTTTTACTATATCTGATGCGGTAGACGGCTTCACTCCTAACCTATTTTCATTGATATAGGGTTTTGCCCAACTCAGACCTTCCCAGTAGATCGGGACAATGCGCCTGTTTTCTTTTTCGTAAACCTGAATGCTTTGCTCTTCGATTGAAACGACGATGGCGGGGTAGAGGTTTCCCAATTTATTAAATCCCTGCAGTGCGTCGTGCCATACCGACGTTTCATCAGGCGCCTGCCCGGTTTTCTGATTTTCTATCAATGTTTTATCCGACAGGTTTACATGCGCGAGTGGCCCGCGATATCCGTGCCGCATATCATATTGAAGTAACGTTGTGCGCAGTGCATTGTTTGCGGCGAGTTGCATATTGGAGTCGACCGTGGTGTATAATTTATAGCCATTGGTGTAGGCATCGTTACCGTATAGGCGAATTGCTTCAGCGCGTGCCATTTCAGCAATATAAGGGGCTTCAATTTCCGCCGCAAGCGCATGCAGTTCGGCACTATAGTCTTCGTCTAATGCCTCTTGGTATTCCGTATCATCAATAAAACCCAGTTTGTGCATTCTTCCAAGCACATAGTTTCGTCGAATTAACGCCCTTTCCGGATTAATAATCGGGTTATAGGCGGAGGGCGCTTTATAGAGTCCAGCTAACATCGCGAGTTGAGCGACATTCAGTTCGCCTATTTTTTTACCATAATATACCTGGGCTGCTGCGCTGACCCCATACGCACGTTTACCCATGTACATTTTATTTAGGTAAAGCTCGAGAATATTGTCTTTGCTTAATTCGCGCTCAATTTTAAGCGCGAGTAAGATCTCATTCACCTTTCGAAAATAGGTTTTTTCCCTGGTCAGAAAGAAGTTTCGGGCAACCTGCATCGTTATGGTACTGCCGCCCTGTGATTTTTGACCGGTTATGATTAAATAATAAGCGGCACGTAAGATACCTTGGTAATCGACACCCGGGTGTATATAGAAACGGTCATCTTCTGCTGAAAGAATGGCCTCGACCAGTTTTTTTGGCGCATCGTCAATTCTGATGGGCGAGCGCTTTTTTTCACCAAATTCGGCGATTAATTTCCTATCTTTACTATAGACACGCAGTGGAACCTGCAATTGCACATCTTTCAGGGTCTCAATTGACGGCAGATTCGGCACGAAGTAGGCGAGAGTACCCACAGTAAAAACAAGCCCAATGATGAAGAGGGCGGCTATTGAAACCAGGCTGAATTTCTTAAAAGTCCAGCGTTTGGTCATGATTTACAGGTTTGCGACATAGGTTTAAGGCGTTTACGGCATCGATTATAGCACTTGAGGCATAGGTAAATGTGACTGACAACCTCTAAAGTATAAATCTTCCTATTAGATCAGGCTAATACTATTTTTTTTAAATTCATTTTTTGATCTAAATATTAGATTAAGTTTATAAATCTGCTGCCGATTATATTCTCGTTGCCAGGGGCGGTTCGCCTAAATAGTTAACATTCATAAGGAATAAGGAATTTATATCGTGGGTTTGGCTCAGTTTTTTAAACCAAAAAAACCATCTGTACTGGGGCTGGATGTCAGCTCAACGGCAGTGAAATTACTCGAATTATCGAAAGTGGGTTCTCAGTACCGGGTCGAATGTTATGCGGTAGAGCCACTTCCCACCAATTCAGTTGTAGAAAAAAATATCACTGATGTCGAGGCAGTAGGGGAAGCCATTCGCCGGGTAACAAAACGCTCTGGGGCGCGTGCAAAATTAGCCGCCGCCGCCGTACCCGGGTCAGCTGTAATTACTAAGGTGATTACCGTGCCGGCATCCTTAACTGAAGAAGAAATGCATAGTCAAATAGAGGTTGAGGCAGATCAGTATATTCCCTATTCGTTAGATGAAGTTAATCTGGATTATCAGGTGTTAGGCCCGACGGAAGATAATCCCGAAACGGTGGATGTTTTGCTTGCTGCTTCAAGGAGTGAAAATGTAGATGTCAGGGTCGCTGCTATTGAACTAGGCGGGTTGGCGCCTAAAGTTGTCGATGTCGAACCGTACGCATTAGAAACGGCCTATTCCCTGATTACCCACCAGTTGCCAGATGAAGGACACGAAAAAACGATTGCCATTATTGATGTCGGTGCCACCATGACGACATTGAATATATTGAGCGCCGGTAAAATTATTTATACACGAGACCAGATTTTTGGTGGCAAGCAACTTACAGAAGAAATACAACGGCGCTACGGGTTATCTTATGAAGAAGCCGGTATGGCGAAACGCCAAGGTGGTTTACCTGATAATTATGTACCGGAAGTGCTCGAGCCGTTCAAAGAAGCAACCGCACAACAAGTAAGCCGGTCTTTACAACTTTTCTTTTCATCCAGTGAATATAATTCCGTGGACCATGTTTTGATGGCAGGCGGCAGCGCTTCTATCCCTGGCATGGACGATTTGATCGAAGAAAAAATTGGTACCAGTACTTCTATTGCTAACCCGTTTGCCAACATGCCTCTTGCCAGTCGGGTAAAGGCGCAAGCGTTGGCTAACGATGCGCCCGCGCTGATGATTGCATGCGGTCTTGCGTTAAGGAGTTTTGATTAATGGCACAAATTAATCTGCTGCCATGGCGTGAATCGCTAAAAAAGGAACAGCAACGTCAATTTGCTTCTGTTGCGATTGGCAGTGTGATTTTTATGGCGCTTATAATTGTTTATCTGCATATCCATTTTGCCGGATTAATCTCAGCACAGGAAGATCGAAATGCCTATTTGCAAAAAGCAATCGACACTGTCGAAAAAGATATCGTTACAATCCGGTCGTTAGAGGAAGACAAGCAAAATTTGTTAGCTCGGATGAATATTATCCAACAATTGCAAGGCAGTCGGCCCGAAATTGTTCATCTGTTCGATGAAGCGGCCAAAACGCTACCCGATGGCGTTTACCTTACTAAAGTAAATCGAACGGGTTCATCCGTTGAAATGGAAGGCGTTGCGGAATCAAATGCAAACGTATCTACTTTTATGAAAAATCTGGATGGATCAGAGTGGTTAAAGGGGCCGAGACTTGATGTGATAGATTCGAGCAAGGCTAAATACCAAGGATTAAGCTGGTTTAATTTACGTGTTTCGCAATCAAAGCCAGCAGTAACGGAAGAAAAGTAAAGAGGCGATGAAGAAATGAGTTTAGTTCAAGAGCTAAAGACCTTAGAGATTAATAACGTAGGAAGTTGGCCGTTAATTTTTAAGGCAGTTGCGATCGGCTTTATTTGCGCAATTGTGTTGGCTCTGGGGATAAATTTCGATACAACGAATCAGTACAATGCGTTGGAGGCAGCGCAAAAAAAAGAACTTGAATTAAAGAATGTTTTTGAGCAGAAGCAGGAGAAAGCAGTCAATCTCAATGCCTACCGCAAGCAAAAAGAAGATATGCAAAAAATATTCGGTGAGATGTTACGGCAATTGCCGAGTAAAACAGAAGTTGCAGCATTGTTGGTCGATATATCGCAAGTTGGATTGTCTAGCGGTCTGGAATTTGAATTATTTAAGCCGCTAAATGAAAACCCGATCGAGTTTTACGCGGAATTGCCGATTAAAATTCGTGTTATAGGTAACTATCATGAATTTGGCAATTTTGTCAGTGGAATCGCTGCATTGCCGCGTATCGTGACGATACACGATTTCTCTATATCCACAAATAAAGCTAAAGGTAAGGAGGGCTTGGTTATGGAGGCGACTGCGAAGACGTATCGGTATTTGGATGAGGATGAGATTGCAGAGGGCGCAAGCAAGAAAAGAAAGAAAAAGAGAGGTTAGTAAAAAGTTGAGATTAACTAAAAACTTTTAATCAGCATGCGGCAATAGTTAGGTAATAAGTAATAACGATAAGTAAAAGCTAAGCAGTAAAAGTAACAATAAATTTATTGAAGATAGATATAGCATAATTTTAATGTAGCGAGCATGGTGTAGCGTGAAACCAGTGAAAAATATACGTAATTATTTTATTGTGGTACTTGCATTTGGCCTGGCCGCGTGCGGCGACGCGGATTACGAAGACTTGCAGCAATATGTTAATGAAATCAAATCTCGATCCGGTGTTCCAATTGCGGCTTTGCCTGAAGCGAAGCTATACGAACGATTTCTGTATGAAGACGCTGAGTTGCGGGATCCGTTCAAACCAACAGTTAAAGTGATCGCGAGGAGAGGTGGTTTTGTTAATCAGCTTAGGCCGAATACCAGTCGGGAAGCTGAAGCACTGGAGCAATTTCCCTTGGATACGCTGAGAATGTCCGGGAGTCTTGAGCAAGATAAAACAAAATGGGGCATTGTTAAAACAACTGACGGGTTTATATATCGCGTAAAAGTCGGTAATCACCTGGGTAAAAATTTCGGGAAAATTACGCGTATCACTGACTCGGAAATTCAAATACTTGAAATCATTTCGGATGGAATGGGCGGTTGGTTGGAAAGACAAGCCGCATTGAAGATAAGCGAATGATTCCAGTGGGGGCCTTTATGGAGCACGTTGTTAAAAACGTTGAAAACGGGTGTTTAATGAAACAATTAAAAAAATTGCCAACTATGAAAAACTCATATAAAAACTTATATAAAAGAAGTATTTATAAAACTTTTAACGCAATTGTTAATACTATTTTTTATAAGAATGGTGCGTTTAATATGATTGGCGTTTCGCCAGGTGCCAGGCTAAAAAAATATATTTCCAATACCTTGGTCATGTTTATCACCTTGCTACTAATGACACAAGTGAATGCCGAAGATACGTCGCTGAACTTCATTAGTTTTACGTCATTATCTGACAACAAGGTTGAATTGCATTTAACTTTTTCCGGGCCGCCGCCTGAACCCACCAGTTTTACGACAAATAATCCAGCAAGGATTACGCTTGATTTACCTGGTGTGGCACATAATTTACCCTGGAGCCTGCCATTGCCAATTGAAGTGGGTGCAGCTGATACTGTAAGTGCTATTGAAGCCAGTGGACGCACGCGTGTGGTCATCAATTTGAAAAATTTGGTTGACTATGAGTCCAAAATTCAAGGTAACAGTCTTTATGTGACATTAGGTACATCCGCCTCCGGCGGGCGATCGACAGCATCTGCTGATGAATCTCCTGATGAAGACAGAACAAAGCCCACCTCCGCTTCGGGTAGTGGCAGTCAGGGAGTATTGGAGGATGTTAGTTTTGTTGCGCTTCCCGGCGACCGTGCTCTGGTCACATTGCGTTTTTCTGATCTTCCACCCAAACCGGAAAGCTTTACCATTGATGAGCCAGCCCGAATCGCGCTGGATTTTCCCAATACAGCAAATCGTTTACCGTGGCGAACCCGCAATATTGGTATTGGTATGGCGAGGAGCATAACGGTGGTTGAAGCAGATGGTCGAACGCGTGTTGTATTGAATCTCGTGAAATTGTTACCTTACGAAACCCGAGTTGAAGGTAAAACGGTTTCGATTACGCTAAAAAGTGAGGCAGCGGCCAGAGCTAAAAGCAGTACTTCTATTCCACTGGCATCTGATGCGACATCATTTGAAGTGAGTAGTATTGATTTTCGACGTGGAGAAAATGGTGAAGGTCGTGTCATCGTGACTTTGTCAGATTCCAATGCGCCAGTTGATACCAGAGAAGCAGGCGGAAAAATATTTGTTGATTTTCCAAACGCACGATTACCGGAAAATTTACATCAACGTCTCGATGTTATGGATTTCGCGACGCCGGTTCAGTTTATCGATGCGACCTCGTCAAATAATCAGGCGCAGCTAACGATAACACCAACCGGCTTATATGAATATCTGGCCTTTCAATCAGATAATACATTGACTATAGAAGTGAAGCCGATTAATGAGGATGATAAAAAAGGTGAAATCGACCTCTCCAAGTACAACGGTGAAAAATTATCATTAAATTTTCAGGATATCGAAGTTCGTGCTGTGCTTCAGTTATTGGCGGACTTTACGGGCTTGAATATGGTGACCAGTGATACTGTGCGCGGTAGCCTCACTTTACGATTGAAGAATGTGCCTTGGGATCAGGCGTTGGACATTATTCTTAAGACTAAAGGCCTGGGTATGCGGCAATCGGGTAACGTTATGATGATTGCGCCTAGCGAAGAGATCGCGGCAAGGGAGAAACTGGAACTGGAGGCGCTGAGGCAAGTTGAAGAACTGGTCCCGTTAAAGTCTGAGCTAATTCAAATTAATTATGCTAAAGCGAGCGAATTGGCTGATTTACTTTCTTCTCAGGACAGTACTTTGTTGTCAGAACGCGGAAAAATATCAATTGATCAACGAACCAATACTTTACTGGTTCTGGATACGGCCAACCGATTGGCGCAAATAAGGAAGCTTGTAAATAAGCTTGATATCCCGGTTCGCCAGGTTTTGATTGAATCACGCATTGTTTTGGCTAACGATGATTTTGCCAAAGATCTCGGCGTCCGCTTCGGTGTTACCGGCGTGCGTGATTCAGGCAATAACCTGTTCCTGAGTTCGGGCACGATCGGCGGTTCTGAAGGTGGTACGGATTTGTTGGTTGGTAGTGCGCTTGATAATCTCACAAATACCGGCCAAGCGCTGCCTGTTACTATTGGAACCGGAGACGAAGGGGTACCATCCAGATTGAATTTTAATTTACCTGCAGGCGGCAATGCCGGGGGTATTGCATTTGCTATCCTGAGTTCGAATACACTGATTGATCTTGAATTGTCCGCATTGCAGATAGAAGGCAGAGGTGAAGTGATTTCCAGTCCGCGTGTTGTAACTTCTGACCAAAGAGAAGCCGTGATCAGACAGGGTACGCAAATTCCTTTTCAGCAAGCGGCATCCAGTGGTGCGACCAGTGTGAGTTTCAAAGATGCGGTGTTGAGTTTAACCGTGACTCCACAAATTACACCGGATGATCGTATTATGATGGATCTGAAAGTGACAAAAGACAGCGTTGGCGCCGTATTACCAACCGCACAAGGTGGCAGTGCGCCCAGTATTGATACCCGGGAAATATCAACCGAAGTATTGGTGATGTCTGGGGAAACAGTTGTGCTCGGCGGGATACACGAACAAACAAAACGTAATGATGTAACCAAGATTCCGTTTTTTGGCGATATTCCGTTTATTGGCGCCCTGTTCAGGAATAAGTCGGTTGTTGACAACAATTCGGAATTATTGATTTTTGTAACACCGAAAGTGCTTAAAGATAATATTAATCTGAACTAACGCGATAACCGCTGAGGTCGCTGTCAGATTAAACAGTGACGTTTATTATCGGCTTAATTAGTATCACTGTGGGGCGCAACCGACGAGGTTGCGCCTTTTTCATTTCTTTTGTATTTAACTAAATTCATCAGTTGAAACTTCCGCTCCTGCT
>CAZZJI010000001.1:18619-48662 GCA_964654485.1 uncultured Gammaproteobacteria bacterium
CTTCCGCTCCTGCTTACGCCCCCTCGTACGTCCCTGTAGGCAAAGCTATCGTTCCTGCTCAGGCAAGCGCTCAGAAGTAGCAGCAAAGGTTTGATATTATTGAATTATCGTATTTTACCCCCCCCTTCATTTAAAAGGTGAGCACGTTACATGTCGTACAACAGATGATTTTAGCTTTATCCTTGATTTTTTGGTGTTTAAGTGGACAATCACTGTATTTAGGTTTAATGAATTACAGGGTTTTTTCTCGAGATGTCACGTAGAATATTCTTGGTTGGCTTAATGGGTGCTGGCAAGACGACGGTTGGGCGGCAGCTTGCCAAAGTATTGGGCATGGCGTTTTGTGACAGTGATCGAGAGATAGAGCGACGTACTGGCGCTAACATACCATTAATATTTGATATTGAGGGAGAGCAAGGTTTTAGAGCTCGAGAGCGCAAAGTGATAGCGGAGCTGACTTCCCGGGATAACATTGTTCTCGCAACGGGCGGTGGTGCTATTTTAGGCTGCGAGAATAGGGCGAACTTGTCTGCCCGCGGTGTGATTATTTATTTACAAGCGAGTGTTGATCAGCTTTACAAGAGAACCAGTAAAGATCAAAAGCGACCGCTATTGCAAATTGACAATCCAAAGGCAAAGCTGCAGGAACTTCTCGTCGAGCGGGAACCGTTGTATTTACAAGTGGCTGATTTGGTTGTGAAAACAGATACAAATACATTAAAAGGTGTAATTGAAGAGATTCAGACTAAGCTGCCTGGTATTGAAAAGAGAAATTATTCACGCTAACTATTTATGCATGAAAATTATACATGAAAACATTGCAAGTTAAATTCAAAGGCCATGGCTCCTCTGGCCGTAGCTCCTCTGGCCATAGCTACCCTATTTATATAGGAACAGGCGTGTTGTCCAGATCTGAATTATTTCAACCATTTGTTCAATCAAAAAAGGTCATGGTAGTCACCAATGAAACAGTGGCGCCGCTGTATTTGCAGACACTTCGAAATACAATTACTGCTGCAGGTGTAGAGGACAGTAATAATTTGTTTTTGGTTTTGCCTGATGGTGAACGCTATAAAAATATGGATGTGCTGAATTCCATTTTTGATGAACTGTTGAAACACAATTTTAATCGACAGTCGCTGTTGATTGCGCTGGGTGGTGGTGTGGTGGGTGATTTAACCGGGTTTGCTGCAGCGTGCTATCAACGAGGAATTGATTTTATTCAGGTACCTACTACGTTATTGGCGCAAGTAGATTCTTCGGTGGGTGGAAAAACTGGTGTTAATCATGCGCTTGGTAAAAATATGATTGGTGCCTTTCATCAGCCAATGGCTGTTTTTTCAGATACGAATACACTAGGCACATTGGAAGAGAGACAGTTTATCGCGGGTGTTGCCGAAGTTATTAAATACGGTTTGATAAGTGATTATAATTTTTATATTTGGTTAGAGGAAAATATAGAGAAAGTGCTGGTTCTCGATGAAACAGCGTTAGTTTATCTGATTGAGCAGTCCTGTATAAACAAAGCCAATGTTGTTCAGCGAGATGAAAAAGAGAATAACATTCGGGCGATTTTAAATTTGGGCCACACATTTGGTCATGCAATTGAAACCATAACAGGTTATACACAATGGTTGCATGGTGAGGGTGTTGCTATTGGTATGTTGATGGCCGTAGAAATGTCTAGGAAACTGGGTTGGTTGGCGATATCGGATGTTAAGCGGATTGAAAAATTATTGCTAAAAGCGAAATTACCAATATCACTACGAAAAGACATTTCGTCAAATCAAATGGTGAAAGTTATGGGTCTTGATAAAAAAGTGCAGGACAACAAAATCCGTTTGGTATTATTAAAATCAATTGGGGAAGCGACTGTTACGAGTGAATTCGACAGCAAGCTAATTTATGAATCAATAGAAGCATTTCAAAAATAGATGGATAGGTTGCAATATTTGGCCGCGTACGCAGCCAGTGAAAATAATTCAAAAGGTCGGCGATTTGCGGAGCCTTCTCCAAACAATCGGACTGAATATCAGCGTGATCGTGATCGTATCGTCCATTCTGCGGCATTCAGACGGTTGGAATATAAAACCCAGGTTTTTGTGAACCACGAAGGTGATATGTTTCGTACACGATTAACGCACTCAATTGAGGTGGCGCAAATCGCAAGGTCTATTGCGAGAATATTACGATTAAATGAAGATCTGACTGAGGCAGTGTCACTTGCTCATGATTTGGGGCACACTCCCTTTGGCCACGCCGGGCAAGATGTGCTGAATAACTGCATGCAAGAGTGTGGCGGCTTCGAGCATAATATGCAGTCATTACGAATCATTGATTCTTTGGAAGAAAAATATGCTGGTTTTCAAGGACTCAATTTAACGTTTGAAACTCGAGAAGGTATTCTTAAACATTGCTCAAGAAAAAATGCGGAGCACCTGGGTGATGTTGGAGAGAGATTCTTAAAGAATTGGCAACCAACACTTGAAGCACAAATAGCCAATATTGCGGATGAAATAGCATATAATAATCATGATGTTGATGATGGATTAAGAGCGGGTTTAATCACTATAGCGCAATTACGAAAAGTGACTCTATTCGAGGAGCAATATTGTGTTATTAAAGATCAGTTTCCTGACTTGGCGGTAAGGCGTGTTATACATGAAGTGATAAGGCGCATGATCAACAAGCAGGTGACGGATGTATTGCAGGTAACTCAACAACGATTGATGGATAATCAAATAAAAACGCTTGACGATGTAAAGCAATTTAAAGAACCCTTGGTTGCATTTAGTGATTCGATGAAGAGTGAAAATCTCGAATTGAAGCGGTTTTTACGAGAAAACTTGTACCGACATTATCGGGTTCACCGCATGACGGTAAAGGCCGAGCAAGTCATACGCGCATTGTTTGATGCGTTTATTGAAGATAGCAGGTTGTTGCCACCGGAACCATGCGGGAAAATTACTGAATTTACCGAAGCCAAAGGTACGACGACGATCAACAATCCTACCGGCGATACGAGTGAAAATAGAATGAGTGATCGTGCCCGAATTGTGGCAGATTATATAGCAGGTATGACGGACCGATATGCAATCAAGGAATATGAAAGAATATTTAACCCAATGCAACTTACCTAATACACGCCGGGTTCCAGGCGTTTGCCGTACTTTGGCGCCTTCTACCTTTTGCCTTGTGGATGGTCTGAGTGAACGTATATGCGAATATATATGCAAAAATCAGCGCAGCATGATAGCGCCCCACGCTTTTATCATGTTTTGATACAAAAAGATCTTTTAGGGGGATGGACGTTGGTAAAAGAATGGGGGGTACAGGGTGTGGCTGGGCGGGTTAAAAAACAACATTATTCTGTCAGAGACGAAGCTGAGCAGGCGTTACTTGCGTCACGTGATTTTCAAATTGAGCGTGGTTATCATGTTGTGTTTTTGCAAGGGACTTATACTGATAAATCAGAGCACTAATAAACCAGAGCACTAATAAACCAGAGATTTAATAGAATTTATATTTTTGACGTTTTTACATAAGTTATGGAATCCATGAACGCTACAGATCAGCACGAAGCCGATTATTTGCAAGTATTAGGCTTGTCACGCCCGCCGTTTACTCGCGAAACATCTGAGGGGGTTTTTTACGAGGAACCCGGCTGTAAACATTGCCTTGATTTATTGTTACATCTGGGTAGATTTGGTGAGTTGGTTTTGTTGGTGTCGGGTGTTTTAGGTAGTGGAAAATCAACCTTGTTTGATCAGTTTTTGGCTAGATCAGATAGCGGTGTTTTTACCTGTAGCATAGACGCAGCCACCGCAGTGGATAAACAGCAGCTAGAGGACTTGTTATTAGCTGAATTGGGTATTAACGATGTATCTGATCGTAAACAGGGGATAAACAAAGTATTGAAAAATCGTCTGCAGGCGATTAATCGTAAATATTCTGCTGTGATTTTGCTCATAGACAATGTTGATCAACTGCCTGCAACGCTTTATTCCTTTCTACAAGAAATTACAGCAATTACGGATGATGACGGAAGTATGTTGTTGCATTTGGTTTTCTTCGCAGAGCCGCAGGTAGAATTAAAACTAAAGGGGCTCTTTGCGGATAAATTAAAAATTTTGAAACTGTCTCCCTACTCTTTAGAAGAAACCAGCAAGTATCTAAAATACAGATTGCTTAGTGCCGATAGTTCGAGCGGGCAATTTAGCGAAATATTTGATTCCGTTAGCATACTGAATATTTATAAGCTTTCAAATGGTGTTCCGGGGCGGATTAATAAATTAGCACACCATAAGTTGCTTGAAATGGCGGATAAAAAATCACCGCCGTTGGCAATGAGGAAATTAAACCGTTCTTCTAAATGGCAATGGCTAACCTGTATATTGCTTATCGGAATTATTACTTCGGCGTGGTTTTTTCCGAATGAAATACGCCAGTATGTCATTTATATACAACAGGAATATAAATCAGCATTGGTCGCTTTGCAGTTGGAATTTCCTTCGCTTGCTGAACTTTCGCTTGCTGAAAAAGTGTCAACTAAAGAAACGCCAGCTAAAGAAACAGTATCCAGTGTGAGCGTATTTGAAGAGGATCGCTCATCTACAATAAGTCAGGATAGTGGGACTCTCACGACGGACTCAGAGTTGGTTTTCGGAATCACTTCTGAGTCAGCGCCAGAAATAATTTCCGAGACAGTTTTCGAGATAGTTTCCGACATAACAGAGGAGACTGAAGAGGAAACTGCAGAGATAGTCGAAGCAGAAACAAGAAAAACGGATATCGAAGACCAGGTGTTATTGTTCACTGGGGCAGATACTGAGGCGGATACTGGGGCGGACAATAGTAACAAGCAAACTGCTATCGACGATGTGGGCGATGTGTCTGCGGAAAATATACCCTTTGAACTTCGCAGAGAAAAATGGCTACTTTCTCAAGAGGGGCAGAAATACACCTTGCAGCTATTTGGGTCTAAAGATGAAGCGGATATAAGTCGCGTTGTTAACCGATATAAGCTCAATGGGCGCCTTGCTTATTTTCGTACGCAAAAAAAAGGGGGGCAGTGGTTTGGATTGACTTATGGCGTGTATTCAGATCTTCATGAGGCCCGCGGTGCGGCCAGTCAACTCCCCAGGAGGTTAAAAAATGACGTCTGGGTTCGTAAATTGCGCAGTATCCATCAGGAAATAGAAAAAAATGACCGCTAATCGCTTTTTCAGTTAATTGTTATTTTCGATGATAATAATATAACTTGTTGATTTATAATATAAAAATATAAGCCGACCAGTCTATTACCGCAGCTTCCAATACATTTCTGATCTGCAAGATTGCCAGCATACCGAGTTGGGCTGTATACTTTGCCGCCCTTCCGCTAAATTCAAATTTTAGTCTTCAGGGTGGCTTTTAGTGTAAAAATATTGTGCAAAAACAAGGCGTTATATTGATTGCTTGCTTGAAAATAGCGAGTCCGAATTAGATCGGGGTGATTTATTGGTTCTTTTAATCTGAGTGGTTCGTCAGTTATACAAAAAAGCTTATGCAAAAAAAAATAAATAATCAGGGGCTTTACCGGCCAGAATTTGAAAAAGACAGTTGTGGGTTTGGTCTGATTGCTCATATGGACGGTAAACCAAGTCATTGGTTAGTCGAAACAGCGGTGGCTTCACTCGCCAGGTTGACTCATCGTGGCGCTGTTGCAGCTGATGGCAAGACCGGCGATGGTTGTGGTTTATTGTTGAGACGGCCTGACAAATTATTGCGGGAAATTGCTGCTGAGAAGGGCTACACACTCGCACCGCATTATGCAGTTGGAATGGTTTTTTTAAGCTCCGATTCCCGTTTCGCCGAAAATGCACGCCAGCAATTAGTGAGTGAACTGAAAAAAGAAAAACTACAGGTACTAGGCTGGCGAGAAGTTCCCACGGACGAAGCTGGCTGTGGTTCTGAAGCGCTGAAGTCTTTACCGCAAATCGAGCAAATTTTTGTAAACGCCCCCGCAGGAATGGATGGCGATGCGTTTGAACGACACTTATATATAGCACGAAGACGAACCGAAAACGTGATCGGGTTGCTTGACGAGGATTTTTATATCCCCAGTTTGTCATCACGGGTTATTTCATATAAAGGTTTGGTGATGCCGGAGAATTTACCGGTGTTTTATAAGGACCTGAATGACGATCGAATGGAATCGACTATCTGTGTTTTTCATCAACGTTTTTCTACCAATACCTGGCCGCAATGGCGTTTGGCTCAGCCTTTTCGGTATTTGGCGCACAATGGTGAAATCAATACAATTCAGGGAAATCGCAACTGGGCTGTCGCGCGTGGCCATAAATTTGAAACGCCATTAATACCCATGGAGGACGTGCGTCCGCTGGTTTCCATGACCGGGTCTGACTCCAATAGCCTGGATAATATGTTGGAAACACTGTTGGCCGGCGGTATGGATATTTTTCGAGCGATGCGATTGTTAATCCCCCCTGCTTGGCAGAACGTCGATACGATGGACGCAGATTTGCGCGCATTCTATGAATATAATTCGATGCACATGGAATCGTGGGATGGGCCTGCGGGTATTGTATTAACTGATGGACGCTATGCGGCGTGTTCCATGGATCGCAATGGATTAAGGCCTGCACGTTGGGTAATAACACGTAACTCTGCTAGTCAGGATCCAAGTAATCAGGACAGTAACATAGCGGATGACTATCGCGGTTGTGTCATTACGCTTGCTTCAGAGATTGGTGTGTATAATTATGCGCCCGAAACAGTGGTCGCCAAAGGACGGTTAAAGCCTGGACAGATGATAGCCGCCGATACGCAAACCGGGAAACTCATTTTACCGGAAGAAATCGATCAGGCTTTGGCAAAAAGACATCCTTATAAAGTATGGTTATCTGCCAATCTTAAAAAATTAGCGCCTAGGTTGGATAATAAAAATCATCATCGTGATGAGCTTGAAGCCGGGCTATTTAACGTTTACCAAAAATTATTTCAGGTCAGTTTTGAAGAACGTGACCAGGTGTTGCGTGTATTGGCAGAAGCTGGCCAGGAAGCGACGGGCTCTATGGGTGATGATACCCCGATGCCGGTGTTATCAAAACAAACGCGTTCACTTTACGATTACTTTCGACAACAGTTTGCCCAGGTAACAAATCCACCGATTGACCCGATTCGTGAACAGGTGGTTATGTCATTGGAAACCTGTTTCGGCAAAGAAAAAAACATGTTCGAAGAAACGCCTGAGCATGCATGTCGCTTGGTGATAGATTCGCCGCTATTGTCAGTAAATAAATTCAAGCGTTTGATGGCGCTAGCGGATAAGGGTTATCAAAGTGAGCTTATTGACTTAAATTATTCAGTAGCAAGTGATTTAAAGTCTGCGATAGATGCAGTCTGTGAAAAATCTGTTAATGCGATAAAGCAAGGTAAAGTCATTCTGGTCTTGTCGGATAGAAATATATCAAAAGATAAACTTGTTTTGCACGCATTATTAGCGACCGGGGCGGTTCATCATCGTTTGATAAGTGAAGGTTTGCGCTGTGATGCAAATATCGTGGTTGAATCCGCTACCGCGAGAGATGCGCATCATTTTGCCGTACTTTTGGGTTACGGCGCTACGGCTGTTTATCCTTATTTGGCATACGAATGTATTTGCGATATGCAGAAAACCAATGAAATTACTGACAGTGATAGCGTCGGTTTAATGCGCGATTATCGCAAAGGCATAAACAAAGGTTTATATAAAATAATTTCAAAAATGGGCATTTCCACCATTGCCAGTTACCGCGGTGCGCAGCTTTTTGAATCCGTCGGTTTGCATAATGATGTCGTTGATTTATGTTTTAAGGGCACCATCAATCGGTTGCAAGGCGCTTCATTTACAGATATTGAAGATGATCAAAAACGTCTGGCGAGCTTAGCCTGGAATCAACGTAAGGAAATTTCTCAAGGTGGTTTGTTGAAATATATACATGGCGGAGAAGACCATGCCTATAATCCTGATGTTGTGCATGCTTTACAACAAGCTGTGCGCACAGGGGATTATGAAGATTATGCAGAATATGCGAAATTAATTAACGATCGCCCTGTTTTAGTGTTGCGTGATCTTATTGGTCTAAAGAAAAATACCAAGTCCATTTCTATTGATGATGTCGAACCTATTGAGAATATAGTCAATCGGTTTGATAGTGCTGCAATGTCTTTGGGTGCATTGTCACCGGAAGCACATGAAACATTGGCAGAAGCGATGAATGAATTGGGTGGGCGATCTAATTCTGGTGAGGGTGGAGAAGATGAGGCCCGTTACGGGACGAACAAACGTTCCAAGATAAAACAAATCGCATCTGGGCGGTTTGGTGTTACGCCTGCTTATTTGGTAAGTGCAGAAGTATTGCAAATCAAGATCGCGCAAGGCGCAAAACCTGGCGAAGGTGGGCAATTACCGGGCACCAAAGTAAATGAACTGATCGCCAGGCTGCGTTACTGCAAGCCTGGTGTCGCATTAATATCGCCTCCACCACACCATGATATTTATTCGATTGAAGACTTGGCGCAATTGATATTTGATTTGAAGCAAGTAAATCCAGATGCTCTGGTATCTGTTAAGTTAGTAGCAGAAGCGGGTGTCGGTACGATTGCCGCTGGCGTCGCAAAGGCATATGCAGATCTGATTACAATATCCGGCTATGATGGCGGCACGGGTGCGTCGCCGCTAACATCCGTTAAGTATGCGGGCAGCCCTTGGGAATTGGGATTGACGGAGACCCATCAGATTTTACGTGCCAATGACTTGCGTAATAAAGTCAGGTTACAAACAGATGGTGGATTAAAAACGGGCCTGGATGTTATTAAAGCGGCTATCTTGGGTGCTGAAAGTTTTGGTTTTGGAACTGCGCCGATGATAGCGATGGGTTGTAAATATTTGCGTATTTGCCATTTAAATAATTGCGCAACCGGTGTGGCTACTCAGGATAACGTACTTCGTATGGAGCACTTTATTGGCAGAGCGGATATGGTGGCCAATTATCTCAAATTTGTTGCCCAGGAAGTGCGTCAGTACCTGGCTCAATTGGGTGCACGCAATCTGGAAGAAATCATTGGCCGCACTGATTTGCTGGAGCAAATAGAGGGGGCGACCAGTAAACAGCGCGGTCTGGATTTGGCTCCGCTGTTATCGGATGGGGGTGTGGCCAAAGAGAAACCACAGTTTTGTACTGAAGCCAGAAACGTACCGTTTGACAAGGCGGCATTGGCGGAAAAAATGCTGGCTGATACCTTGTTGGCGATTGAAAATAAACAGGGCGGTGAATTCAGTTATCAGGTGAATAATACCAGCCGCTCTATTGGGGCTCGCTTATCTGGTGAAATCGCTAAACGGCATGGTAATAACGGTATGCAAGATAAGCCCCTGGTTCTCCGACTAACAGGCAGTGTCGGGCAAAGTTTTGGTGTTTGGAACGCAGGTGGTCTACATATGTATTTGCAGGGGGATGCCAATGATTATGTGGGTAAAGGTATGGCCGGTGGCCGACTTGTGATTTCTCCTCCACCGCAAAGTACATTCAAACATAAGGATACGGTGATAATCGGTAACACCTGTTTATATGGCGCGACTGGCGGCACATTGTTTGCGTCTGGTCAGGCAGGAGAGCGTTTCGGTGTGCGAAATTCCGGTTCGGTGGCTATTGTAGAAGGCATTGGTGATCACGGTTGTGAATATATGACCGGTGGGGTCATTGTTGTATTAGGTACAACAGGTATAAACTTCGGTGCCGGTATGACCGGTGGTTTTGCTTATGTTTACGATGAAGATAATACCTTTGTGGATCGATATAACCATGAACTGGTTGATATTCATCGTATAAGCAAAGAAACAACCGAAGGCCATCGAAATTATTTGCACGATTTGCTTGAGGATTATGTTGATGAAACCGACAGTGCGCATGGACAATATATTTTGGATAATTTTATCGATGTGGTCGGCAAATTCTGGCTAATCAAACCCAAAGCGACGCAATTGGCTTCGTTATTGGACGATCTTAAACAGGCAGCGGCATAAGTAGCAGAGAACGATGGCAAATAATTTTCAATTTATCCAGGTTCCGCGCATAGACCCGAAGAAAAAATCAGTCGATGTTCGTGTTAGAGAGTATCGCGAAATTTATTACGATTTCGAGAAGCGTGTTGCTATTTCACAAGCAGACCGCTGCCTGGCCTGTGGCAATCCGTATTGCGAATGGAAGTGTCCGGTCCATAATTATATACCCAATTGGTTAAAATTGATTTCTGAAGGAAATATTTTTGAAGCCGCTGAACTATCACACCGCACTAATTCATTGCCGGAGATATGTGGCAGAGTTTGTCCGCAAGATCGTTTGTGCGAAGGAGCATGTACGTTAAATGACGGATTCGGTGCTGTAACGATAGGCGCCGTCGAGAAATATATTAGCGACACGGCGTTTGAAATGGGATGGCGCCCAAATATGGATGATGTGCCGAAAACAGATAAGCGTGTCGCCGTGATTGGTGCCGGGCCGGCAGGATTGGCTTGTGCTGATGTTTTGGTTAGAAATGGCGTGACACCCGTGGTATATGATCGTTATGCGGAAATCGGTGGATTACTCACGTTTGGCATTCCGGAATTTAAGTTGGAAAAAAAAGTAGTGAAGCGCCGTCGCGCCATTATGCAAGAGATGGGTGTCGAGTTTGTTTTAAATACTGAAATAGGCAGGGATATCGATATTGAAAAAATTCTTGCGCAGTACGACGCTGTTTTCCTCGGTATGGGTACTTATAACTATATTAAAGGCGGCTTCCCAGGCGAACAGCTAGAGGGTGTATACGAGGCGCTGCCTTATTTGATTTCCAATGCGGATCGTTGTTTAGGCCTGCAAAAAAATTCATCGGATTTTATTGATATGGCACATCAGCGGGTTGTTGTCTTAGGTGGCGGTGATACTGCAATGGATTGTAACAGGACGTCTATACGTCAGCGTGCTGCTTCAGTAACGTGCGCTTATCGGCGCGATGAATCCAATATGCCGGGTTCCCGCCGGGAGGTTGCTAATGCCAAAGAGGAAGGCGTTCAATTTTTATGGAATCGACAACCTATAGAAATAGTCGGTAAAAATAAAGTGGAAGGTGTCAAAGTGGTCACCACGGAATTGGGTGAGGCGGATGGGCGTGGTCGGCGCACGCCGCAGCCCATTCCGGGTTCTGAAGAAATCATTGCTGCTGATTGTGTCATTATTGCTTTTGGGTTTCGTCCAAGTCCGGCACAATGGTTCGAAAAACACGGTATAAAACTTGATGAACGTCATCGGGTAGTGGCAAATAAAAACGATTTACCATTTCAGACTGCTAATGCAAAAATATTTGCCGGCGGTGATATGGTGCGTGGTTCAGATTTAGTGGTAACTGCGGTTTATGAGGGACGGCAAGCTGCCGAGGGAATTTTGGATTACTTAGGGGTTTAGAGAACAATGAGCGAGTTAAAGAATGATCGGTTTTTAAAAGCATTATTACGTGAACCTGTGGACATCACGCCAGTGTGGATGATGCGTCAGGCAGGCCGATATTTGCCTGAATATAAAGCTACGCGAACTCGCGCAGGTAGTTTTATGGATCTATGTAGCAATCCGGAAATGGCTTGCGAAGTGACTTTGCAACCATTAGAGCGTTTTGATTTGGATGCGGCGATATTGTTTTCCGATATCTTGACGATTCCTGATGCGATGGGTTTGGGTTTGTATTTTTCCGAGGGTGAAGGGCCGCGCTTTAAAAGACCCGTGCGTACTGCAAAAGAAGTCGATGCGCTGACGGCGCCTGATCCCGAGGGCGAACTGGTATACGTAATGGATGCTGTCAGGTTGATCCGAAAAGAGTTAAACGGCAGAGTGCCTTTAATCGGTTTTTCCGGTAGTCCGTGGACGTTGGCAACGTATATGGTAGAGGGCGGTTCAACCAAAGAATACGCGCATGTGAAAAAAATGATGTTTGATCAGCCGCACGTGATGCACAAACTATTAGACACTACGGCGCAGTCAGTCATCAGCTACCTTAATGCCCAAATCGATGCGGGCGCGCAAGCCGTAATGATTTTTGATACCTGGGGCGGTGTACTGACACCACGGGATTATAAAGCATTTTCTCTGGCCTATATGGATAGAATTGTAAAGGCCCTGAAACGGGAAAATGACGGCCGTAAAGTGCCCGTTGTGCTTTTTACTAAAGGTGGTGGTGCCTGGCTTAATGATATGGCGGCAACAGGATGCGATGCTTTGGGAGTCGACTGGACGATGGATCTGGGCACTGCGCGTAATCAGGTGGGCGATAAAGTTGCCTTGCAGGGTAATATGGATCCTTCGATTTTATATGCTGCGCCCAATCGAATTCGTGAAGAAGTTTCAACTATTTTACAAAGTTATGGCAAAGGTAGCGGGCATGTGTTTAATCTTGGGCACGGGATTCATCAACATGTTAATCCGGATCATGCCAAGGTGTTTATAGATGCGGTTCATGAATTAAGCGCGGGTTATCATTTATAGGCACTTCTGGCCATGCACGCACATGAGTAGTTGTTCCATATAATCGCCTGTAGTGCTAAAAACGGTGCTAAAAATTAAAAGAATAGCTTGCCTGTACGACAATAGCTTCAACTGTAGGAAATAAATCCTGGGTTGTTTGCGAGCCGATTGCGTCACTTGGGCTGCTATTGCCTTGTTGCGATAAAAATTCAGCTCGAATACTAAATTCACGCCCTTTAGAAAGTGCTCTGCCGTATTTAATCCCGATTGTGGTTCCATCAAATTCCCCCAGACGGTAGTCAGCCGAGGTATATGCAGGCGTCGCTGCACCATCCACGAGGCTATGCGCATAAAAATCAGCAGCAGTCTGTGTATAAAAACGCAGATGGGGTTCGAGATAGCTTTTTGAATCCAAAAATCGCCAGCGGTAACGGAAATCAATTGTGTGTGACTCGATACCCCAGTCATCCCAGAAGTAACGGTATGACACATCTACAATATCTTCATCAAAATGGTGCTTGGTTTGCCAATAAAAACTTTGTTTTTTTCGGTCTTCCGGTCTTCCTTCGTGCAGGTATCTGATTGTGTCGCCTTGAGTTGCGCCGGGTGTGCTATCAATGACCGAAATTATTTTATATGGATCTGTATGATAACCGCTAGAGTCACCTAACGAGTAATTGAGCTGCATAATAGTGCGGCGGCTAATTACCTGTGTTACGCCGATCAGGAAATCAATGGTTGTTCTTGTGTCGCTGTTTGCACCCCTGTCAATTTTTGGCTCGTCAGGGTCAGTTACTTCAGTCAGTGGAATGGGTACATCGCCGACCGGGGTAATGGTATCGGTTGCGAATGAAATGCCGTAGTTTAATGTTGTATTGCGTTGGTTAAAATCGTGTGAAACAGATGTATTTGCACTGATAGATTGATAATCAAATTCGTTGGAAAAATTGCCCCCAAAGCTTATTTTTGTTAAACGGGTTAAAGGTTGCTGCCAACTGCCGCTGATAGCAACACGTGTATCTCGAAAAGATGGATCAAGCGGTGTTTCGTTCGCTGCGGTGTCAAACGTAGAATTACCGGACGCCTTGGTTATAGTTTGTGGATTTGCCGAGGCGCTTGCGCCGTTTGGAGACGATCCTGTTAGGGAATCAAAAACGAGTTTCAGGGTCAGGAATTCATCTTCTCCGAATTCTTTACGTGCGCTGATAACCGGTTCTACAGCAGAAACACGATCGGTTTCTGAATAGAGTAAAACCGTGGAATCAAGCTCCCAAGCGGCGTCGTCTTCTGTCTCAGCTGCGTTTGCTCCCGGAGCTACAGCAAGTAGGGAATAAGTTGCAGTGGCTAACGCGGCTGTGAGGCTGGTCCTGGCCTTATTTAGTTGCATCCGCATCCGCCTCCGGAAAAACCGCGGCCGCCACTGGATCCTTCTTTACTAAAATAAATGTGTTCGTCGATACCGACTTCGAGTGGGTCTGCTACGAGCGCCATTGCCGGATCAGCGAGTAAGTCGCGTTCCCAAGGCTGTACGCCGGCGCAGCCGGACATTGTCAGATATAGAAGAAAAATAGCTATTAAAAAAAAGGATTTATAGTGCAATTTCACATACCTCGAAAATTAGGTTGGGCAACACCAGGGATTTGTTACATGTCAAGAAGATGCAGGATGGCATCTTCATACGATTGTTTTTTGCTGGGCCGAAAACCAACATGGGTGTGCTGTATTTTACCTTGCTTATCGATGAGGTAGGCACTTGGCATGCCGACCAATTTGTATTTGGAAGCTAATTTACCCTCGGGGTCATATACAATTTGAAAATTTGCCGGACTAGTTTTCAGAAATAAATCGGCAAGCCGACGTTCTTTATCTAAGTTGATACCGATTATAGTCAATCCTTTGTTTTCATATTTTTTCTGCATTTCATTTAACCACGGAAAGGATTTGCGGCAAGGCGCACACCATGATGCCCAAAAATCAACGTAAACGACTTTTCCCCGAAAGTCGGTAAGTTGTAAATTTTCTGTGCCGGTTTTTATTTTGAAATTGGGAGCGATAGCAGTTGCGGAAGCCTGTCCTGCAACACTGCTGAACACCACTAAAAAAAAGACTATTAATAAATGTTGAAACCTTGATTTCATGAGCTGATACCTTCTAAATCTGGTTGAGTTTTATTTCAATGACTATGTTGTAGTTCCGTGGTATCTCTGTGATATTCTGTGCTGTATAGTTAGAATTACCAAGCTAATTGAAATCCTAGCAGTGGTTGTGTTAAAAATGCGTTAATTATTTTTGTTTAACAAAACTTTAACAATGTATTAAGTTAATGAATGTATTAAGAAAGTCGACAGATTATACTGAAAACCTCAGAATGGCCTTGGTCCCCCCTCCGTCGGGACGACCGTCAATAGTAATTGTCCAGTGATAACGATTTGCCAATCTTCTGGCGATAGACAAACCAATGCCCGATCCTTTTTTTTGCTGTTTGTTAATTTGAAAGGATCGTTCAAAGACCTTATCGCGTAATTCGGGCTTAATGCCGGGTCCAGTGTCCTCTACCCATAGCTCTTTTTTATTTACGGTAATAATTATTTCTCCTTCTTTTGTGTAGGTATAGGCATTTTTTATAAGGTTAGCTATAACAATTGATAATAATTGCGGATCAGTTGCAATAGCGATGTCTTCATTTATTATCAGGTTCGCGTTGATCGTGCTGCCTTCAATCAAGTGTTGCAATTGATCCATTTGTTGTTGGACAATCTGTGCGACGGAATGACTTTCGATTGCGGTAGTTTTATCGCGCTCTGGTTCGCGCGCCAGCAATAAAAAGGCAGAAATCGTTTCTGCCATGTCGGTTCCAGTGCGATATATGCGGGCAACTTGATTACGTGTTTTGTTGTTTAGATCCGGATTAGCGAGCAGTACTTCAGCTGCGCCATTTATGACAGTCAAGGGCGTCCTTAATTCATGACTGACGTCGGCAGTGAAAATACGTTCACGTTCCAGGAATGCCTGCAAGCGTTTAATATATATTTCAAACTCGTGTGCAAGCACACCTACCTCATCATTTGCATACCCCTCCATTGAAAATTCAGTAGATTGCGAATCGTGTAGTTTGCTGATTTGTGTTGCCAGCCTTCTGACGGGAGATATTACCCTGCTGCCGGTGAAATACCCTAACCAAACAGAGAGGCACACAGCCAGAATAATACCTGCAACTAATGATTCGTTTATAAACGCCTCGTGGTCTTCAAAATCGGTCAGGTCAAAGACAAAATAGAGCTTGTCCTGGCCGACCTTTCGTACGAATACATGATATTCTTTTTTGCCTGCCTGCACTTCCTGGAAGCCGATAGCTAGCCCCTGTATGTTGTCAGGTATAAAATCACTGTTTGGTGAATTTGGTTCTATATAGAGAGTAAAAGCTGAACGCGGTCTGGATGCGATACGTTTGTCGTGTATGTAATATTCAATGAAGTCATCTACTTCAGCAAGCAGGTATTTGTTTATCAGGTTTTGTTCTGTTATGAGGAGCGCGTAGCGAATGCCCAGCGCAAAGGTAGAGGTGATTACGAGTGTCAGAAGTACGAACGCGATAATTAAGCGTAAGCGTAATTTAAATCTAGTTTTCATTTTTATCAGTTAATCTATAACCAATGCCTCGAATTGTTTTCAAAAGAGGAGTTTCATGTTTTTGATCCAGGGTGTTTCTAAGGGAGTGCATATGAGTTCTTAAAGCATCACTGTCCGGTGGGTTGTCTCCCCATAATGTGCGTTCAATTTCTTCTCGTTTAACAACACGATGCGTCTCCCGCATTAGCAGCTCTAATATTTTTAATGTCGTTGCAGTTAAGCTTAGCTTTCTGGAGTTTCTTGTCACGATATGGGTTTGCGCGTCGTAGTCAAGGTCTGCAATGCTTAGCTTTTTCTGAGCGACAGAGTTAGCTCGGCGCGTCAGGGCTTTAATTCTGATTTCCAGTTCCTGGAGTGCGAATGGCTTGACCAGATAGTCATCTGCACCCACGTTAAAGCCTGCTATTTTGTCATCAAGCGTGTCACGGGCAGTGAGCATGATGATGGGCGTTGTGATATGTTCTTTTTGACGCAATTGTTCGCAGACTTCAATGCCGTCCATCTCAGGTAGCATTAAATCCAGTACGATGATGTCATAATTGTTTTCTTTTGCCAGATTAAAACCACTTTTTCCGCTGTGGGCCCAGTCGAGGGTATAACCTTTTGGTTCCAGAAAGTCGAAAATATTGCTGGCGATTTCCTGGTTGTCTTCGATAATTAAAACATGCAATAGCGTATGTCCTGGTGCTGTTTACTCAATTAATCGATAATGCTGTGGATATCCGCTGTTCGCAACCTTTGAGTCGATTGCCGCACGCGCGACGGCCGCGGGTATTTCTTCAATTAATCTGGGATCAAAAGGTTTGGGAATAATGTATTCGGGGCCGTAATTCAGCGTGGTTAATTGATATGCTGAAAGCACTTCTTTCGGCACAGGTGTTTTAGCCATGTTGCTCAGCGCTTTTACCGCTGCGATTTTCATTTCATCGTTTATACTTTTGGCGCGTACATCCAGTGCGCCGCGAAAAATAAAGGGAAAGCCGAGTACATTGTTAACCTGGTTTGAATAGTCGCTGCGACCTGTCGCCATAATTAAATCCTTGCGGGTAGATAGTGCAAGTTGCGGCGAAATTTCCGGGTCAGGATTGGATAACGCAAATACAATCGGTTTTGCGGACATAGATTGTAGCATGGAGGTTGAAACCAGATTAGCGCCGGATAAGCCGATGAGCACGTCGGCGCCAGACAGGGCATCTGTCAATGTTCTTTCGTTGGTTTTATTTGCAAAATATCTTTTTTGTGTCGTCAGATGTTCACGCTCAGAATGAATAACGCCTGTTCGGTCAACCAAATTAATATGTTCTTTGGGAGCGCCTAATTTCACTAACAGTTTCATCGAAGCCGTTGCCGCCGCACCTGCACCTAGACACACTATTTTAACTGTGTGCAAAGACTTGCCTTGTAGCTCAATTGCATTGAGCAATCCCGCTGCAGTGATGATCGCGGTACCGTGTTGATCGTCGTGAAAAACCGGGATATCAAGTCGTTTAATCAGTTCTTCTTCTATTTTAAAGCAATGGGGTGCTGCGATATCTTCCAGGTTTATACCCCCGAATGTCGGCGCAATATTTTCTACCGTATTAATAAATTCTTCAGGAGAGGCCGCGTTAATTTCTATATCGAAAACATCAATGTTAGCAAATTGTTTGAATAATACTGCTTTGCCCTCCATTACGGGTTTGCTGGCGAGGGCGCCGACATTGCCCAGACCTAAAACCGCAGAGCCGTCAGTAATCACAGCAACCAGATTTCCTTTAGATGTATATTGGTATGCAGCCGCTGGATTTTTATTGATTTCACGAACGGGTTCGGCGACACCCGGAGTATACGCTAATGAAAGGTCCTGTTGGGTGCGACAAGGTTTGCTGATACTAATGGCCACCTTACCCGGTACGGGTTTAGCGTGATAATCGAGGGCTGCCTTGTTTAATTGGCTGGAGCTTGATTGAATTGGGTTTAATTGTTCAGACATTTTTTGAAATCAGCTAAGCGCTTTGTTTGTTAGCAGTTGATTTGCCAATAGTATAGTTGACACCGTGGACTATGGACTTGTTTTACCATAACTATAACGGTTCGTGCTGGGTATAGATGAAATACACAAAAAGGCGCCCTTCAGGGCGCCTTTTTGTGTATTTCATACGGACCAGACGAGATGCAATAGTCCTAACCATGTTGCGGTTATTTTTTACCGTATTTTTTCTTAAATTTGTCAATTCGGCCGGCGGTATCTACCAACTTTTGTTTACCTGTATAAAATGGGTGGCAGGCTGAGCAGACATCAAGTGTAATGTCTTTTCCGGCGGTTGATCGTGTGGAAAAGGTGTTTCCACAACTGCAGGTCACGTTTATATCATTATAATTTGGGTGGATATTGGCTTTCATCCTTACTTTCCTCTTCTCGTAGTAGTGCAGTCGCACAGTTGTTTCAGTGCTTCTTTAGTTCTTTAGAAGTTCTTTAGAGTATATGGTTGCTTTTACGCCATCTTTACACTGGATAATCAAGAGATAAACTTGGTACAAATAAAGAACGGCGAATGATACGGCAAATTTGTCTTATCAGCAAGGCGAATATTGTCTATAATATCTATATATAACAATAAGATACGTCTACGTGTGCGCTAAAGTACAGCGTGAAAGAAGCATTTGTGCTGCATTTTGTGCAGTAGTTTAGACCCGATAACGTATCCGGGTTCCGTGATTGAGTGATAAGTTGATTTCATCTGCAGAAATTTCTTTAGGAAAGTAACAGCCTGAAATTTTTGCAGCATGTATACTGGCGCCAAGCAAATTACTGTTGCTAAGATCGATACCGCGTAAATCGGCTTGGCGAAAGTAACTGCTGCCAAAATCAATACCATCTGCGTCAATACCACGCAGGTCGGTGCCGCGGAAATCACAGTTTGTCAGGTCAAATGTTTCGCCCTGGGTTTTTCTTTTATTAAATTCGGAAATTTTTTCATCACGTAAAATCACATACATAGGATCTTTCTTTATTTGAGGTTTTTGGCTCATTTTACCTTCCAGATTTTAGTTTCTTGGATAACTAAGCGATAACGACTATATTTATATTCTACTCTGCTTTGTGCGGTTTGGATAAAAAATTTATCTTTATTAGGTAGGGGTTCTTATTGAGTGGATGCTGATCAATATCGCATTGAAAGAGTATTAGAAACAATGAACTCATCAATGCTTATAGTGTCAGACATCTGAAATGCAAAATCTATTAACCTATCCTGAAATACAGTCTGGTTTGATTCCCTTTTTTATAGCACTGATTATGGGGAGCATTTTTAGGTCAAACAAATTTGCATTAGCCGGTGCAGGCGTAATACTTGGTTTTATTGTTACCGCACTGTTGCTCAACGGACTCGATTTTTCGCCTTTGAACGGTACGCGAAAAATTATTCTTGCAGGCATTGCTGCGTTGATTGTCGCAGTTTTTTTTCAAATATATTTAACTACATGGCGATATCGTCAGGCAACGCTGGTCACAATAGGCATTTTGGCGTTTCTGTGGGTTAGCTGGCCAGTATTAATGCGCATCGAAGGTGTCAGCAAGTGGGCTGTTGCGGTAGGGTGCAGTGCTTACGTGTTTTGGCATATTGTTATGTTAGATAGCCTGAAAGAAAAGCCATTGCGGGCATCTAGCAGCGTGCTTGCGCTGGGCCTAGGTACAGGCTTTTCTGCGGTATTAGGCGCATCTGCACTCTATGGTCAATTGTCCATGTCCATGGGTGCAGCAGCGGGCGCGTTACTTTGCCTGCTTTTGTTTACGCAGTTTAAGTCAGGTTTGTTGTTAACCTATCCAGCAGGATTATTATTAGGGTTATTCGGCACTGCGACATTATTATTTGCAGATTTACCCTGGGTTGCATTAGTCTTTCTCGCATTGATTCCGTTGGCGGCACGTATTCCTTTACCCGAGGCTTATCCACATTGGCAAAGAATGCTTATTTTGAATATTACCACTATGTTGCCAGCCGCAATTGCAGTATTTTCAGTATGGTATATAACAGAAGACTCACTTTATTAACTTAGATTTTTATTAACTTAGATAAGGAGAAAGTAATGCGTATTATAATTTTTTCACTGGTATTATTAACTGCCACTCTATTTTCTACTCATGTTTTTTCGGCGTCCTATACCATCGATCCTGAGCATACTTACCCTTCCTTTGAAATAAGTCATCTGGGTTTTTCCACTACGCGTGGTCGATTTGAAAAAACCAGTGGAAAATTAACAATGGATCTGGCAAAAAAAACAGGCGCGATCGAAATAATAATCGATGCTGACAGTATTAGTACCGCGCATGCAAAGCGCGATAAACACTTACGCTCCCCCGATTTTTTAAATACCGCCGAATATCCGCAAATTACCTATAAATCCACAAAAGTTGAGTTCACCAGTAACTCAACAATTAAAGTAACCGGTAACCTGACACTTGCGGGTGTGACTAAACCAGTAACACTTGATGTAACGAAAATAGAATGTGGCACACACCCGTTTAATAAAAAACAGCTATGCGGATTTGATGCAAACGCCACGATCAAAAGGTCAGATTTTGGCGTAAAATACGGGTTACCTGCGCTAGGTGATGAGATGAAGTTACTTTTTCAAGTGGAGGCGTTTAAGGATTAAAGTTTGCTTTCACCGCAAAGTACGCAAACAGGTTTTTTTGTTTGTAAAAACTTTGCGTCCTTTGTGGTGAACGTGCGTGGTGAACATGACACTCATTCTAAACCGGGTTATCGATGTCGATAAACTCGTGTTCCAAGTCAAATTTTTCTGCAAGGTGGTTCCCCAGCGCTTTTACGCCATAACGTTCTGTGGCATGGTGGCCCGCAGCGAAGAAATGCGTTTCTGATTCCCGAGCTATGTGCACGGTTTGTTCGGATATTTCCCCAGATAAATAGGCGTCGAGTCCGAGTTCGGCTGCTTTTTCAATATAACTTTGCGCGCTACCTGTGCACCAACCAATTGTTTTTATACGATTTTTACCGCCAGCGATGTGTATCGGTGGCCGGCCCAACTGCGCGTGAACATAGCCCGCAAATTCCTCTGCGGTCATCGATGCCGCAAGCTCACCATGCATGGCGATATCGGGTCCGTTACCGTCTCCAAATAATCCTTGTGAAGTGAGTCTTAGCAGTTGGCCGAGTTGCACATTGTTTCCATATATCATATGGGCGTCCAATGGCAAGTGGTAGGCGATAAGATTAATGCCTGCAGTGAGTAGCTTATGCAGGCGGCGTTGTTTGATGCCGATAACGCGCATATCTTCATTTTTCCAAAAATATCCATGGTGTACCAATATTGCATCGGCTTGTTTTTCTATTGCGGCATCCAGCAGGGCAGAACTGGCGGTCACACCCGTTATCAGGACATTAATTTCGCTAGACCCTTCCACTTGCAATCCATTTGGGCAATAATCCTTGAAATTACCGATTTCGAGCAAATTATTTGTGTAATTAACCAACTCGGTGATTTGAACCATGCGTTTTTCCTTTTATTGAGCTATATTATTGGCTGTAAACAATTTGCGAGTGTTATATGCAAAGCGGCAAACTGGTTCGATTTTTCTTCGTATACACTATTATAGGTCTGCTTGGATCCTATATCATCGTCACTCTTTTTCCAAACTTGCTTGAAAAAAATCATGCACAGGTTGAAATTAAGCAAGTTATGCCCGGCAGTTTCTCGAATGGGTCGAAGACAGGGCCAGTGTCTTATGCTGACGCAGTTGCGGTTGCGGCGCCTGCTGTTGTTAATATACACACTACAAAAGTGATCAGGCAGCGAATTAACCCTTTTTATGATGATCCCCGTTTAAGGCAGTTTTTTGGTGATATGTTTAAGCCGCGTCAGCGCGTTGAAAATAGCCTGGGTTCAGGCGTCATAATTAGTTCAAATGGCTACGTACTAACCAACAACCATGTAATAAGCGGCGCAGATGAAATTTTTGTGGCGCTTCAGGACAACAGGACCGTTGAAGCGGCTGTTGTTGGGGTTGATAGTGAAACTGATTTAGCCGTGCTAAAGATAGAGTTGGACGAACTGCCCAGTATTGTCTTGGGAGAATCAAAATCTCTTCGGGTAGGTGATGTTGTACTCGCGATAGGCAACCCATTTGGCGTTGGGCAAACAGTGACTTTGGGTATTGTGGGGGCCAAGGGGCGAAGCCATTTAGGCATCAATACATTTGAAAATTTTATCCAGACGGATGCGGCAATAAATCCGGGTAATTCGGGTGGTGCTTTAGTCAATGCGGTTGGGTATTTGGTTGGCATCAATACCGCAATTTTTTCCAAATCGGGTGGTTCGCAGGGTATTGGGTTTGCTATTCCTGTTAGTATCGCAAAGCGTGTTATGGAAGATATTCTTCAGTATGGTCATGTAGTGCGTGGTTGGCTGGGGATAGAGCCGCAGGATATAACGCCACAATTGGCTGAGTCATTTGGTTCAAAGAACGCGGTGGGTGTGATCGTCGCGGGCGTATTACGTAGAGGTCCGGCAGACAAAGCTAAAATAAAACCAGGCGATATTATTACACATATCGATGGCCAGCCTGTACCTAATAGTACCACTGCGCTGAACCTGATCTCGAATTATAAGCCAGGAGATAAACTGAGTATCGATTTGCTCAGGAAAGGCGAAAAAATTTCTACTACCGCAGAAGTGACTCAACGACCTGCTCCGGCCAGTGAAAAGATTCGGGGCTAGTACCCTTTCAATGTGATATTGCCATGGACGCTGACAGACCAACTGAACTCGGCAATATCACATTGAAAGGGCACTAGTACTTTATTAATGAAGAGCCATTAATGAAGAGCATTAATGAAGAGTTTTTACCGCAAGGTGTGACTTAAATTCCCGGCCCTGAAGCTATCAATATTAACTTGATACTTGCGCTTTGTTGTTTTGTTCAATTTGCCATTCAGATTCAAATATCCACCGGCTTATTTCTTCTGCATTTTTTGGTTTGCACATATGATAGCCTTGTGCACGGTCGCAGCCTAGCTCTTTAAGAATTTTAAGAATATTGTTATTTTCCACACCTTCGGCGACTACATCAAGTCCAAGGTCATGCGCAAGGTTTATTGTGGAATTGACAATAACTTTATTATCGTGATCATTATCCATGTCCGTTACGAAACTTTTATCAATTTTGATTTCCGAGACAGGCAGCTTCTTAAGATAGGACAGGCTAGAGTAGCCTGTTCCGAAATCATCGATGGAAATATCCAGGCCTAAATCTTTTAATTTGGTAATGATCTCAAGCGCTTTCTCTGGTTGAGACATAGTCATATTTTCTGTGATTTCCAACTTGATCCATTGGGGATCAAGTTTACATTTTTTCAGGGCATCACTTATTTCATTTGGTAGTCCTGGATCAAGAAAATTGCGCGGTGATAAGTTAATTGACATTGTGATTTTTGCGCCCATATTGTGCCATTGCGCGCATTGTTTAAATGCAACATCAAAAACCCATAAGGTTAGCTCTTGAATTAGTCCCTTTTTTTCGGCAAGTGGTATGAATTGATCTGGTGGAACCATGCCGTGATCAGGGTGTTGCCAACGCGCCAACGCCTCTACACCAATAATTTTGTTGTGGTTCAGGTCGACGATGGGTTGGTAGTTTAAGTGCAGTTGATTGGCTTTGACAGCATACTTGAGATCGGAGATGAGTTGCATTCTGGCCAGTCTTTTTGAATCTTCTTCGGAGTCAAATTTTGTATAGCTCACGCCGTTATGTTTTGCGTTGTACATAGCGGAATCAGCGTGTTTTAGTAAAATATCATTTGAGCCACCATGTTCCGGGTAAACTGCAATGCCGATGCTTGCACTTACGTTGATGCTCTGATCAGCAAAGATCACCGGAGATTTTAGTGAATTGGTGATTTTTTCAGCCAACAGTTCGGGTGCGTCAACCGTGATTTTTGGCAGGATCAATGCAAATTCGTCACCACCCAGCCGGGCTACCGTATCACTGGTGCGTAATATCAGAGACAATCTTTCTCCTATTTCAAATAATACAGCATCCCCAGTCAAGTGACCGTGCGTGTCATTAATGTCCTTGAACTTATCAATATCAATAATGAAAAGGGCAAGTTGCTGATTATCACGTTCAGCGATTTCGATACTATGTTCAAGTCTGTCATTGAAAAGTGCGCGATTCGGTAATTTTGTAAGCGAGTCATGCAGTGCTATGTGTTGCAAACTATTATTCGAGTCGACCAGGTTCCGGTTGGTAGCTTCGAGTTCACTCAATAGGTTTTTTAGTTGAATTGTGCGTTCGTTTACTTCTTTTTCAAGTTTTTTAACATAGTTTCTGGCGTGTTCACTCAAGTTCCATTTTTTAACAAGTGTCAGCGCCATTTGTTGTACCGCAATTGCATCAAAGGGTTTTCGTAAAAATAGCAACCTATCTGTTGCACCCAATTTATTGATAATATCGTCCCAGGTGTAATCAGAATAAGCAGTGCAGAGTACCATTTCAATGTAAGGAAATTTAAGCCAGATGCGGCTGATGGTTTCAACGCCGTCCCAGCCTGGAGGCATTCTTACATCCATAAAGGCCAGTGCATACGGCCTGCCTTCTTCTTCAGCTTTTTGGATCATGGCCAGGGCTTCTTCACCTTGGTAGGCAGAATCGACTTGATATTCAATGTTTATATGAGTTCTCGTATCTGGCGCAGCATTTTTTCCGAATAATTCGTTTTCAAGGTCATTGACTTCGTTGTCAAGATCGTTATTTCTTAAGCACAAGACTTTACGAAAATCTTCGTGTATGGATTTGTTGTCATCGACAATTAATACTCGTGCATTACGTTCCATATTTGTTCCTTTAGTCATTAGTAACTAAATTTTGGATATTGTTAAAGATCCTTCGTTGTGGTCTTCGCTATGGTCTTCGTTATGGTTTTTGTTGTCGGCGTTATATTTTGTGGTGTCGGCAATTGGAATAGATACAGTGAAGCAGGCGCCTAACTGAGGTCCGTCGCTACTGGCTGTGAGTGAGCCTCCCATTTCGGTCATGGAATTAGCGCTGGTATGCAATCCGAACCCGTGTCCGTTTTCTTTAGTAGTAAACCCGTGGTTGAATATATTTGCCAGATTGTTTTCATGAATTCCGCAACCGTTATCATATACGCTAACAAATACTGTTTTTTCGTTATATGAATCAATCTCAATGACAATTTCTTTATGTCTATTTTGATTATCATTTTCCGCTGTGGCTTCTTTCGCGTTTTTTATCAGATTGGTAATGACTTGTAATAACTGTGATTTTTGTGCTGCGACATTGGGTGTTTTTGCAATGTGTTTAATAACATCGACACCCCATTTATGTAATGAGGCTTCCTGTACTTTTAATGCATCTTCAATTAAAGGGGCGACTTGAAATTCCTCTGTAAATATGCCGGCGGTTGCATAAGCTTGTTGAGTGGTGATAACTTCTTTCATCATAGTTGTTTTTTCGCTTAGCGACTTGGATTCGTCAATGATATAATTTAGCTCATTGTTAATTATCTCGCCAACTTTCAAATAATATTCGGCTAGTTTTTTGCCCTTGCTGTCATTCGATATAAATTCGCCAATATTGTCCATATTATCTAATAGCATGGAATTGGCTTTAATCAGGCCTTTTACTTTGCTGTTACGGGCGATGCGCGAAACTTCTTCTACAGATACGCTCACGCTGTTCAGAATATTGCCAATATTGTGCAATACACCTGTTGCCATTTCCGCCATTCCCGATTTGTGGGCCGCATCCACAATGCTTTTTTGTGCTTCGGCTAAACGGTTTTCTGCTTGTCTTCTAGGCGTAATGTCGCGGACTATACAGGTGCGCATTTTGTTTTTGCCAAGAGCCATACTCGTCACTATCATTTCCATCGGAAATGTCGAACCATCCATACGTTTTCCTTCGAGTTCGATTGCATGTTTTGAATTACTGGTTTTGAATGGATTGTGTTTTTCGTCGTCATAATCTGCGCATTTCGTCAAATCGTCATATTTTTTATCAGCAAGCAGAAAAATAACATGCATGCCAATCACGTCTTTGCGGTCGACACAAAAAATTCGTTGGGCGGTTGGGTTGATTGAATCTATATAACCTTTGTCATTAATAACAATAATGCCTTCACCTACATTATCAAATATGGCGCGAATACGCGCTTCGCTACGCTCCAGCTCAATGGTTCTATTCGCGACCCGGTCTTCGAGTTTGGCATTTAACGTTTCAAGATTGCTCGTATGTTGTTGTTTTTCCGTTTCTGCTTTGCGCAATTCGTCTACCATGGCATTAAACGAGTCGCCTAATAAGCCGATTTCGTCCTTTGTTGTTACGTGTACTTCGGCACTAAGGTCTCCATTGGCGACGTGTCTGGCGGCCTGCATTAATTTTTTTATGGGGGGTAGGATGCTTTTTGTTATCTTAATAGAAAGCAATAACCCGCTGCCCAGTGCAAATGCGAGTAATAAAGTGGTATAAGTTCGTATTTGTTGAAGACTTGATGTGAGTGCATTGCCGCTTGAGTTTGTTGCTTTGACTTGTTCATCAACTAATTCAAATAATAGCGAACGCATTTCTTTCACTAATGGATTTACTTTTGTGCGCATTAAAGTCACGTCAGCACGCCATTGGCCGCTGTGTCTGATTTCAATGACTTCACGCACTATTTTGATAAATTGCGCACGTATTTCGGTTAAGGTATCGAGTGCATCAAAACCAATATTAATATCCATTTCTTGTAAATATTTTAGTGTGTCTCCATTTAGTTCTGAGTAATTATTGAAATTTTTCAAATCGTTGCTGCTCAAATTGAATTCGTTACTTCTTTGGCTGAAATAGAGTCGAAAACTATTCATCATTTGGGTCCAGGTGTAGCGGACTTTATATAATTGCTCTCGAGCTTCTATTGTTTTTTCTGGTGGTGCATCTATATCATTGGTGTCAAGGATTTCGTTGACAAGGCCAATGAACTCAAGAGCAGACGGATTCAGTTTTTCACTTGCAACTTTGAGACCAGGGTAGTTTTCAATTGTATTCGAGACCAAAAATATTAACGTCGAGCCATGTTTTCCAATTTCATCCAAATGGGATCTAAGTTTTTCAATTGGCTCAACGGAAATATTATTATTATCTTGTTCTGCTACCTTTTTCATTTTATCCAGATAGACGTATAATTTATGATAAATTAGTTGATACTTGGCAATGTCTTGCTCATTTCCCGATATCAAATATTCGTTGAGTAAAGAAATGGCGAGGTTTAGATTTTCGGAAAGAGACAGTATTAGTATGGTGGTCGGCTGTTGTTGTTCGATAACCGAAATAGCGGATTTTTCTACTGTGGTGAGTTTGAATAGGGTAATGACAATGCATATTGTCATGAGTAACATTAAACCACTAAATCCGGTTATTATTTTACGGTATAAGGTAAATCCCTGTGGTTTGAAATCGGGTGTTTTGCTGCTAACCACCGGGTTGTCTTGCCTGTTTTCAACCGTAATGGACATCTGCGCCAGTCTCTGAAATTATTATCTTAAAATCATTCAATTCCTATACTGTTATCGGACCGAAGTTACTCTTCTTTAGCCTATAATTATTTATAAATCATATGCTTATGGGGCATGGCTGTGCTTTGGAATTAGCCGGTTTAGTGTGGCTTATTGTGACAATGAGGCGAACGTGGATATGGTGCCCGCGTAGGCAAACGGGTTTGCATTTATTAGTTCCTGGCCGTTATTTAGCGCACCGAGTGCGAGTTTCGTCAGTGATGTATCATTAAGTTTTTTTGCCAGCTGTAATGAAACACTTATCATTCTTGCTGAAGAAGAGGGTAGCGCACCGTCATCCACTAGAACCTGGCCTGAATTGATTGGTAGCAATAAATCATCTGTTAAACGCCAGCCAGTTTCATTAAAAAAACGTTGCCAACCCGCGAGCACTATATTTTTTGCAAGTTGATAATCCTGTTGACTGTTGGTTAGTTTTGCATATTCGAGCAAACCTTCTGCGACGTATGCGTAGTCTTCCAGTTTTCCATTACCCATCGCAGCATAATTCCCTTTGGCCCGGTATAGGTTTTTATCGTCCCACAATTGCGAAATAATATAATTGCGTAATCGCTGCGCCGCATTTTTATATTTATCATTGTCATTGTTAAGACCAAGGTATTGACTGCCTTGCGATAATGCACTTAAAGTAAGTCCATTCCATGATGCAAGTTGTTTGCTATCGACGGGTAGCTGTCTTTTCTTTCGAGCTTTTCGCAGTTTAGTTTTGATTTGAGCGAGTATGTTTTTAGATTCTTGGGGACTGATTTTAAGGTAGCTAGAGATTTCCTTGTGAGTATAGGCGTTAATGGGTATATAACCCTCATCAATTGGGTAAGCGCCGTTCATGTCCCAGGCAAATTTAATAAATTTTACTTCTTCAGGTGTGAGTATTTCCTTTAATGCTTCGTTGGTCCATACATAATAAGCGCCTTCAACGCCCTTTTCATCGACAGCAGAAAAACTGGAATACATGCCACCTTCTGGCGAAGAAAACTGTTCGATAATAAAATCCAGTGTATCTTTTGCAATATTTTTATATGCGTTACTATTAAATATGTTAGCCGCTTGCAAATAAATGCTGGATAGCAATGCGTTGTCATACAGCATTTTTTCAAAATGGGGGATTTGCCAATTAGGATCGATGGTATAACGAAAAAAACCGCCTTCTAAGTGATCACGCAAACCCTGGGTTGCCATTTGATCCAGTGTGAAAGTCAGGAACTCTTTTAGCTCGTCATTAGGGTTAGTGTTGTATATATCAAGTAAAGCGATTAATTGTGCTGGCATCGGGAATTTGGATTGCTCGCCAAATCCACCGGAAATGCTGTCAGCTAATTGCATTGCCTGTTGGTAAAAACTATCGGTTAACTGTTTTCCGAGCGTTGTTTCAATGTCGGGGTTATTTGATAAAGTAGTTTGCTGGGTTTTAGCCGCTTGTTTAGCGATGACTTTTAATTTGTCAGCTTCGAGTTGCCAGCGCGCTACGAGTTTTGTTAATACCTCGATAAATTGTTTTTGTGGCGCGTAGAGACTGCCAAGAAGAGGGTAACCCTCGGGTGTGATGAATACATTCATTGGCCACCCGGCAGAACCACGGTATTGTTCCATAAAATCAACCAAAACAGCATCCAGAGCTGGGTTTAGTTCGCGATCAACAATAACGGGTATAAAATACGTGTTTAATATCTTGGCGACATCGGTGTTAAAGAAACTGTCTTTTTGCATTACGTGGCACCAATAACAAGAAAAGTAGCCGACGGACATAAATATAAGTTTGTCTTCTTTGCGTGCTAAATCCAGTGCCTTCTGACCCCAGAGTTGCCATTTTACTGGATCTGAGGCATGCATGGACAAATAGGGCGAGTCGTGATTGGCCACATTGTTAGTGAGTTCTGCTTGCACAGGAGAAACCAATGCCAGGAGAAGGGCAATATTCACTGTTTTTAGTTTCATTTTCTCGAATAAAAAGCCCAATAAAAAGCCGAATAAAATAAAAAGTTGAATAATTAAAGTCGAATAATAGAGCTAGGTAAATGGTAGAGTTTCAGGTCAGATGCCTTAAGGATTAGGCATTTAATTGTGCATAAAGTTCCTCAAGTATCTTTTTTTGCAGGTTTATCGTTGCTGTTGTTTTTTGCCTGATTAGCCGCGTCTTTTTCGTCTTGTTCAATACGATCAAGTTCTGCGTCCATTTCTTCTTCGCTCATGGGTTCGTGGTCGCTTTCTGCTAAGTGTTCATTCTCGTCATAATAGTCGTCCTCTATGGAGCTGTGATTAGTGTCATTATTAGTAATATCGTTAGTAGCGTTGTTATCGTC
>CAZZJI010000001.1:48762-92812 GCA_964654485.1 uncultured Gammaproteobacteria bacterium
CAGAATTCTTTTTTACAGAATTCTTTTTTGCAGAATCCTTTTTTAAAGAATCAAAGTTAGCGGAATCAGATTTTTTAGAATGGGTGTTTGTACCAGCCTTGGTTTTTGCTTTGGATTTTATTTTTTTTGAATTGCTTGTGTTTTTACTTGTGTTTTTATTAGTAATTGTGCTGGCAGTTTTGTTCGTCGTTTCGTCGTTTGTTTGTCCTCCGATTGGAATTGTTTTTTGTAGTTCACTAACGATGTCACTGTTTTTTATAATATTTTTTTGCTCTTCTAAAAGTTTTTTTAATTCATCTGCCCGGTTCAGTTCTTGATTTATATCTGCTTGCACTGATCCGATTAAGCGTTTTCCTTTGCCAATCCAGGCCCCGACGTTACGGGCCACGCCAGGTAATTTTTCCGGGCCAATAACAATAAGTGCGATGACGCCTATAATGGCAATTTCCCAGAAACCAATATCGAACATGCTATGTATTTATTAGACGGAGGTACTAGATTAAGGTTAAGTTTTCTTCTCATCTTTAGAAGATGCCTCTTTTGACACCTCTTGTGGAGAGCCTTGTGAAGCGTCTTGTGAAGAGACTTCCCCCTCGATGACTCGCTCGCTGTTTTGCTCGCTTAGTTTGTCCGGATCGCTGTCTGTTTTTTCATTTTCGTTGTCTTTTATCGATCTCTTAAATGTTTTGATTGCGCCACCGAGGTCACCACCGATATTGCGCAATTTTTTTGTACCAAATAATAAAATGACAATCGCTAAAACGATTAATAATTGCGTAATACTAATACCCATATTTAAATCTCCAAGTAATTAAAATCCTGGCAGTTGTTTGCCGCCCAAAAGATGAATATGCAAGTGAAAAACAACTTGTCCACCTTCTTCGCCAGTATTTACTATTGTTCGAAAACCGCCCGCTAATCCCTGCTTTTTGGCAAGCTTAGGCAATAACAACATCATGTGTGAAATAAGTGCATGATGTGATTCATCCATGTCATTCAGACTTTCAATATGTAACCTGGGCACGATCAACAGATGTGTTGGTGCACACGGGTTAATGTCTTTGAAAACCACCACTTTGTCATCTTGATATACCTGATCTGATGGCAGTTTACCCTCGACAATTTTGCAAAACAGACAATCAGTCATGTTGCTCTCTGCACGCTTTTTCTATTAAGCCGGAGGTGCCAAAACGCCGTTGTAGTTCTTGTAAAACATCATCAGAATCAAGACCCTGCTGCTTAAGCATAACAAGCGTATGAAACCATAAATCGGCCGTTTCATAAATAATCTTAGACGAATCTCCGTCTTTTACAGCCATCACCGTTTCGGTCGCTTCTTCGCCAATTTTTTTCAAAATGGCGTTAGTGCCTTTCGCATAAAGACGGGCAACATACGATTTATGCGGATTTTCCGATTTGCGCTGTTCCAGAATTAAATCGAGTTGTTTAAGTATGTCGTTCATTGCTTATATATATCCGCAGGATCTTTCAAAACTGGATCAATATTTGTCCAATTTTTGTTTTCCAGGCGCTGAAAAAAACAATTGTGACGGCCAGTATGACACGCAATGCCGCCTAATTGCTCCACTTTGATTAGAATAACATCATCATCGCAATCCAGACGAATTTCTTTGATAATTTGGCTGTGACCGGATTCTTCACCTTTTCGCCACAGACGTTGCCGTGAGCGTGACCAATAAATAGCCTTACCTTCTTTAGTGGTTAATGCCAGAGATTCCCGGTTCATCCAGGCGAGCATGAGCACTTGGCCCGTGGATTCCTCCTGAGTGATGACCGGAACCAGGCCGTCTTTAGTCCATTGTATTTTGTCTAGCCAGTCAGTATGCATTTGCTCAATCAATCCTCATTTCAATACCGCTTGCGGCCATGTATTTTTTTGCTTGTTGAACGGTGTATTCGCCGAAATGAAAAATACTTGCAGCTAAAACAGCATCACAATGCCCTGCTTTTACACCTTCAGCCAAATGCTCAAGATTACCGACACCCCCTGATGCGATAACAGGTACGCTGACAGCATCGCAGATTGTTCGGTTGAGTTCATTATCGAAACCAGATTTTGTGCCATCACGATCCATGCTGGTGACCAGTAATTCTCCTGCACCATATTCAGCCATTTTAATCGCCCATAGAATCGCATCAATACCTGTTGCCCTGCGGCCGCCATGTGTGAAAATTTCCCATCGTAACGGTTGTTCGGCGCTGTTAACGCGTTTTGCGTCAATGGCGACAACAATACATTGCGAGCCAAATTTTTCTGAGGCCTGTTTTACAAACTCAGGGTTTGAGACAGCCGCTGTATTGATCGCTACTTTGTCTGCACCTGCATTGAGCATTCTTCTTATGTCCGTTACTTTACGGATGCCGCCACCGACCGTCAGCGGTATAAAAACGCTGCCGGCGACTTCTTCAACGACATGGACCAGGGTTTCGCGATTGTCTGAACTCGCGGTAATGTCGAGAAAGGTAATTTCATCTGCACCCTGTTCGTCGTAGCGTCGGGCAATTTCTACCGGATCCCCCGCATCCCGGATATCGACAAATTGAACGCCTTTGACGACACGTCCGTTGTCAACATCCAGGCAAGGTATTATACGTTTAGCGAGTCCCACGAGTATTAACGATTCCCTAGTTTATCTGCTAATTTTTGTGCTTCAAAAAAATCCAGGCTGCCTTCATAAATTGCTCGTCCGGTAATTGCGCCGACTATACCAGCGTTTTCAACGGCACAAAGTGATCGAATATCGTCAAGATTTGTGATGCCACCCGAGGCAATGATAGGAATATTGACCGCTTCCGCTAACGCCACGGTCGATTCAATATTTACACCGGTTTGCATACCATCGCGACTGATATCAGTATATATAATAGCTTCGACACCATCGTGCTCAAACATGGTCGCCATGTCGATTACATTGTGTGTCGATATACTGGCCCAACCATCTGTTGCTACTTTGCCTTGTTTCGCATCCAGGCCAACGATAACATGACCTGGAAATGCTGTGCAGAGTTGCGCAACAAATTCCGGTGATTGCACGGCCTTGGTGCCTATAATAGCGTAACTTACACCAGCATCAAGATAGGCCTGCACAGTGTCTTTTTCTCTTATTCCGCCACCTACTTGTATGGGTACATTGGGAAATGTTTTACAGATCTGACGAATAATGCCGCTGTTTTCCGGTTTTCCTGCAAACGCGCCATTGAGATCGACCAGGTGTAGTCTTTTTGCGCCCGCATCAATCCATTTTCCGGCCATTGTTACCGGGTCATCTGAATATACGGTGTCATCATCCATGCGTCCTTGACGAAGTCGAACACATTTTCCATCCTTTAGATCAATTGCGGGTATCAGTAGCATTATAAATCTCGCATTTCCTCTTCTATAGTAAGCATTTTTAGGTAAGCCTTTGTTTTTTTTTGTTTCGCATCGTTTTGTATTGTTAGGAATTTCCATCCCAATGGATGAAATTTTCATACAACTTTAAGCCGCGGTGCTGGCTTTTTTCCGGGTGGAACTGTACAGCAAAAATATTTTCATGTGCCACAGCAGAAGTAAATTTTACGCCATAGACTGTCGATGCCGCTTCGTGGTTATTATCAGCGGCACTAACATAATAACTGTGGACAAAGTAAAATCGTGAGTCTTGCTCAATGTCTTCCCATAAAGGGTGCGCACTGGTTTGAGTCACGTTGTTCCAGCCCATATGGGGTACTTTTAAGTGTTCATTTATATTCGAAGAGTTTGCGTCCGTCAAATTGCTATCAAATAATTCAACACGCCCTGGTAAAATATTCAGGCAATCTACGCCATTATTTTCCGCACTATGTTCCATCAGTGCTTGCATACCAACACATACACCAAGAAATGGTTTGCTTTTTGATACTTCTTGAATAACGCTATGCAATTCCAGTCGTTTGATTTCCCCGATACAATCACGTATGGCGCCGACGCCGGGTAATACAACGCGATCTGCGGCCAATATTTCCTTTTTCGCATGTGTAACGATAACTTTGCAATTGCCTGGTGCATGTTCTATCGCTTTTGCAACTGAATGCAGGTTGCCCATGCCAAAATCTATTACTGCAATGGTGTTCATGTGCTGAGATTAGTTTCTGTAAGTTAGTTACTAAATTAGTTACAGGCTGCCTTTCGTGGAAGGCATGGCGCCTTGCATGCGTGGGTCAAATTCAACGGCCATACGTACAGCGCGACCAAACGCCTTGAAAATTGTTTCAGCGATGTGATGGGCGTTGTTGCCGCGTATACAATCAATGTGAAGACTTGCCTTTGCATGATTGCTGAATCCCTGGAAGAATTCATGAATCAAATCCACATCAAATTCACCAACGTGCGAACGCGGGTAATCCGCGTGGTATTCCAGCCCCGGTCGTCCGGAGAAATCAATAACAACGCGAGATAAAGCTTCATCCAGCGGCACATAAGCATGACCATAACGACGTATACCTGTTTTGTCGCCCAGTGCCTTGTTAAAGGCCTGACCTAATGTGATGCCAATGTCTTCCACTGTGTGGTGAGCATCAATATGCAGATCACCGGCCGCTTTGATATCCATTTCTATTAAACCATGGCGTGCGATTTGATCAAGCATATGTTCCAGAAACGCGATACCGGTGTTCAGGGTTGCACTGGTATTGCCATCCAGATTAATGCTGACGTCTATTTGTGTTTCTGACGTTTTGCGGCTGACTGTCGCTTTACGTGCACTCATTCATTTCTCCTGCCCATTTCGAAAGCCGATAACAAACCAAGACGGCTATTGAAACTAGACTTGAACTTCTATATTTAAAACCAATATACTTAAAAACCAAATTTGATATTACGCTTGTGACTGTATGATACCTGATAATGCAAGCAAAAAGCGCTTATTTTCTTCTGCGGTGCCGACGGTTACACGCAGGCAGTCACGCAGCAAACTGTTGGTGGAACCCAGGTTTTTAATCAAAATTCCGTCCGACTTAAGGGCATCAAAAATCAGGTTGGATTTTCCCTTTGGTGTGCGGAACAAAATAAAGTTTGCGCTGCTGGGGTAGGCGATTATGCCCTCTATTTTATTCAGCTGTTGAAACATTTGGTCTCTGTTGTCGCATATTTTTTCAGATTGTTGAGTAAACAGGGTGCCGTGATTTAATGCGAATTCAACACTTTTTTGTGTCAATACATTTATATTATAGGGTAACCTAATTTTATCAAACTCGGATATCCATTTTTTGTGGCCTGCAAGCAGGCCTAATCGTAGTCCGGCCAGACCCATTTTTGATACGGTACGCATCACCAGCAGGTTGTTATGTTGACTTAAGTTATTCATAAAGCTGCAATTGGCAAAAGCGTGGTAAGCTTCGTCGATAACAATCAGGCCATCGCTGATTGCCAATATCTCCAAAATATCTTCTCTTTTGAAAAGATTGCCGCTTGGGTTGTTGGGGTAAGCGATAAATAGGACTGCAGGGCGATGTTGTTGAATGGCACGTTTCATCCCGGGCAGATCAAGACTGTAGTCATTTTTCAGTGGCACCCCAATATATTTCAAATTTGTATAGGCCGCTATCATCTTGTACATAACAAAAGAGGGGTGAGGAGATAGAACTACCCGACCAGGTTGGGCGATGGCCATCAAAATAATCTGGATTAATTCATCAGAACCATTACCCAGTATCAGGTCCATATTCGATGGTACGCCCATACTATTGCGCAATGCGATTTTTAGGTCATCGGCATTTGGGTCCGGATAACGATTGACTGAAACGGTTTTAAGTAGGTCCAACCATTCAGCCAGCAACTCTTTGGGCCACGAATAGGGGTTTTCCATCGCGTCAAGCTTGATCAATTCACTCGGATCAGGGACTGTATAGGCGGATAGTGCTCGAATATCGGGGCGTATCCATTGAGTTATTTTCGCCTCTAATTGAGAATCTGATTGGCACATAATAGCTTGGCTCTTAAGTTCGTAATGCTTAGTTCCTAGTTCTTAACAGTTAGTTCTTAATAATTAGTTCTTAAGAATACGAAATTCCGCAGAACGCGCATGTGCGGTGAATTCTTCTCCGCGTGCAAGAATGGACGCAGTTTCTCCCAGCTTGGAAGCGCTTTTTTTATTGCACATGATCAGGCTTGAGCGTTTCTGAAAGTCATAAACACTCAATGGAGAGCTAAATCGCGCTGTACGCGAGGTGGGTAGAACATGGCTGGGTCCGGCACAGTAGTCGCCCAATGCTTCGCAGGTATAACGTCCCATAAATATTGCCCCGGCGTGTCGAATTTTTTTTGCCACTGCTTGCGGGTCGTCAATGGAAAGTTCCAGGTGTTCCGGTGCGATGTAATTTGCGATGTTTATCGCTTCTTCTATATTTTTAACTAATATAAATGCACCACGTTGACTGAGTGATTCTCTGATAATGTCGGCGCGCGCCATTTCGGGCAGTAGTTTTTTAATTGAAGCTTGTACTTTATCCAAAAAACCCTTGTCTGTGCTAATGAGGATAGCCTGCGCATCTTCATCGTGCTCAGCCTGCGAAAAAAGATCCATTGCTATCCAGTCTGGATCAGTTTTGCCATCACATATAATTAATATTTCCGAGGGACCCGCTACCATATCGATGCCAACGCTACCATAGACCTGGCGTTTTGCAGTGGCGACATAAATATTGCCGGGTCCCACTATTTTATCGACTTGAGGAACGGTTGCTGTGCCGTAAGTCAGTGCGGCAATAGCTTGTGCGCCACCGATAGAGAAAACACGGTCCACGCCTGAAATTTTTGCAGCGGCTAATACCAATTCATTTATTTTTCCATCCGGAGTAGGTGCGACCATGATAAGTTCTTTAACGCCCGCTACCTTGGCTGGAATACTGCTCATTAAAACCGACGACGGGTAGGCTGCTTTTCCGCCAGGGACGTAGAGTCCAACCCGGTCCAATGGTGTAATCTGCTGGCCTAATAGCGTATCGTCATCATCCCTGTACGACCATGATTCAAGGCGCTGTTTTTTGTGATACTGTAGAATACGATCAGCGGCTATGTCTAACGCGTTGCGTTGCTCGTCAGGCAGGCTATCCAATGCTTGTTGTAAACGAGGCATTGGCAGCTCCAGTTCTGCCATATTTGACACATTTATGCGATCGAATTTGTTTGTTAACGCGATAACTGCATTGTCTCCGTCCGTCTTGACGTCGTGTAAAATTTGTTTAACTGTTTGTTCGATTTTCTCATTGGACAAGGTTTCCCACGCAAGTAATGTTTCTAATGACGCCCAGAAGTCGGTGGATTCTGTATTGAGTTGCTTAATGGCTGTCATTGTTATGCGCCGGTCACTTTATTATTTTTGTTTACCGCTTCTTCTAGCTTGCTAATAAGGTGTTTTACCATTTTATGTTTCATTTTCATCGAGGCTTTATTAACGATGAGTCGTGATGAAATATCGGTAATAAATTCTAAAGGCGCCAAACCGTTTGCTTTTAACGTATTGCCTGTGTCTACCAAGTCTACAATCAAGTCTGACAGGCCAACGATGGGCCCCAGTTCCATCGATCCATATAATTTAATGATTTCCACCTGGATACCTTTTTCTGCAAAATAATGCCGGGTACTGTTAGTGTACTTGGTGGCAATTTTCAATCGTTTTCCGGTTTGCTCAAAAGTGATGTTGCTTACATGGTCCTTGGGTCCGGCGACCATCATCTTGCAACAGGCGATCTTCAGGTCAACAGGTTCGTAGATGTCGTCGCTACCGTGCTCCATTAAGACATCTTTCCCGGCGATGCCGAGATCAGCGGCACCATATTGAACATAAGTGGGTACATCGGCCGCCCTGATTACAACGAGTTTGATCGCATCCAGGTTAGTATCGAGGATAAGTTTGCGGCTGGTTTCCGGATCATCCAATGGCCTAATACCGGCGTGAGCCAACAATGGCAGAGCGTCTTTAAAAATTCGTCCTTTCGATAAGGCGATTTTAATCGGTGTTTCCATGGTTTTTTTTTGGGGATTATGCGTCCGTTGTTATAATAAAAAGCTAATAGAAAGTTGCAAAGATCAAGTTTACAAGAAATACTGTAAGAATACGAGAATGGTGGCGTGTTGTGATTTAGCGACGGGTGGCCACTAGTACACCGTCAAAATAGCCTTGACGGGGTACTAGGATGGGATTCGTCTGATTTGTGCGCCCAGCAGCGCAAGCTTTTCTTCGATACATTCATATCCACGATCTATATGGTAAATACGGTCAACACAGGTATCTCCCTCTGCAACCAGTCCGGCTAAAACCAAGCTGGCAGATGCACGTAAATCTGTTGCCATAACGGGTGCGCTGGTGAGTTTATTAACGCCGGTACAAAAAGCAGTATTGCCAGATAAGCGAATATCGGCACCCATGCGTTGCAGTTCCTGAACATGCATAAATCTGTTTTCAAAAATGGTTTCTGTAATTGTGCCAGAGCCAGTAGCAATTGAATTCAGTGCTGTGAATTGGGCCTGCATGTCTGTAGGGAAAGCAGGGTAGGGTGATGTACGAATATCTACAATTCGAGGGCGGCGCCCTTTCATGTCCAGGCTGATCCAGTCTTCACCTACTTCCAGTTCTGCACCTGCTTCCTTAAGTTTTGCCAATACCGCATCCAGTGTATCTGCCCGGGTATTTTTGACTTTGATACGTCCCCCGGTAATGGCGGCGGCAACCAGATAAGTGCCGGTTTCAATACGGTCTGGCATGACGCGATAATTTGCACCCGGCAATGTTTCTACGCCTTCAATGCGAATAATATCTGTGCCGGCGCCACGTATATTGGCGCCCATTTTAATTAAAAAATTGGCTAAATCAACGACTTCTGGTTCGCGTGCGGCATTTTCTATGATCGTTTCGCCCTCTGCAAGCGATGCCGCCATCATGAGGTTCTCAGTTCCAGTGACGGTCACAATATCCATCACCAGCTTTGCGCCCTTCAGCCTTTTTTTGGTTTTGGCCAGTATATAGCCGTTTTCAATATTAATTTCAGCGCCCATTGCCTGTAATCCACGCACATGCAGGTCGACAGGCCTTGATCCAATGGCACAGCCGCCTGGCATGGATACCTCCGCCTTACCAAACCTAGCCAAAAGAGGTCCCAGTACCAGGATAGAGGCGCGCATTGTTTTTACCAATTCGTAGGGAGCGCGAAATTGGTTTATTGTGGATGAATTTACTTCAATATTTAATTTTTCATCAATGGTAAGCTGCACGCCCATTTGCCCAAGCAACTCCATTGAGGTGGTGATATCTTGAAGGTGCGGTATATTGCTGATCGTGACCGGTGAGTCTGCCAACAAGGTGGCGACCAGAATAGGCAGCGCAGCATTTTTTGCACCGGAAATGCGAACTTCGCCATCCAGTACGACGCCTCCGGTTATAATTAATTTATCCATGTCGTAGTTATAGAAATAGTTATAGTCGTTTTAATCGTAATTTTTTACAGTGAAAATAGAGTACACGCCTTTTTAAAAGGGATGCATACTTTTCTAATAATTGTTAAATAATATTTTTACAGTGTGTAAGAGGTATAAATGATTTTAAGATATTAGAAGCTTTTTTGCCGTTTCCCATTCTGTTGGTGTGTAAGTTTTGATTGTAAGTGCATGAATTTCGCCGCTGCTGATTTTGTCACCCAGCGTTGCGTACACTAATTTTTGTTTTGCGACGAGCGATTTGTGTTCAAACATGGCGCTGACGACAGTTGCTTTGTAATGACTGCCATCGCTTTCTACCGTTGCTTCGCAGTCAGCGATACCTGTTTCAATTAACTTCTTTATATCATCGGGAGCCATTGTATTTCACCTTTAATTAACCTGCGGAACCCGGCACGGCAATATCACGTTGACGGAGTACTCGCGTTGAGGTTTCTTTCCGTGAGTTTTTCAATTAATTTATTTATGCTGCCTTTGCGAATTTCACTGGCAAAGCTGGAACGGTAATTTGTTACCAGGCTAATGCCGTCAATATTAATGTCATACACTTTCCATTCACCGTCTTTTAGGTGCATTCGGTAATTAACAGGAAGCGGAAATGAGCCTTTTTGCTCTATTTCAGTACGTACGGTGACCTTTTTTTCATTCTTGATTTTAATTGGTAGGTATTTAATTTTTTGATCGGTATTATTCGCAAGCGCATTTGCATATGTTCGTACTAGCAATATGCGAAACTGTTCTGTAAAATCGCTTTTTTGTTTAGAATTGGTATTTCGCCAATATTTTCCCAGTACCCAACCAGACATTTTATTAAAATCAAAGTGTGGTATAACAACTTCATTAACCAGCTGGTGCAATAATTTTACGTCTGTTTTTATTGCATCTTTGTTTTTATTTATTTTTGAAAAAATGGAATCAGTCGTTTGCTGAACAAGTATTTCAGCGGGATGTCTGCTTTTAGCTTCTGTTTCTGCGAATGTCGCTGATGTTGCAATACTCAAGATAAGAAAAAGAATAATTGAAAAATGCGTAGTAAAAAAGTTCATTTAAAGCTCCCCAGTAACACTTCTTAATCGGATTACATGCATGTTGTAATCGTTAACCGCTTTTAAGTACTCTGTATGGGCAAGCACATAACCCTGGAATGCGCTCATGATTTTTTCTGGCTGTACTAATCCTGCTTCAAAGTCTGCGTAGCTGCTGATCATCCACCGTCTCCCGGCTCGGCTACCTTTGGCCAACTCTTCAACTATTATATAATGTGTTTGTACAAATTGATATTGTTCTGAGACTTGTAGCAGGATGCTTTGCCGGGTGATTGATGATTTTTCAACAAGTGAACGGAGTATGGTTTGCGTTTGCCTTATTTGACCGGGTTGGCCAGCGATGTTTTTATCCCTTTTAAATTCGCCGTTTGCCGATGTATTTACCATGTTATTTGTCATAGTGCCAGTATTTTTAAAAGGATCTTGTGAAAGTGGACTATCAAGTACAGTACGGCTTGGAGTAATTGCAAAGGAGCCAACCAGTGCAGCATCAACACCTGATATTACGTTTGACTGGTTCGTATTAGCCCGGTTGTGCCTGGCTTTGAGTTGTGCTATTTCAGGTCTGTTTGCAAGTGCTTTTTTTTGTAGTTTTTGTAGTGAATCCTTGGGTAATTCGACTGGAACAATTTTTTGATCGGCTACTTTCAGTTCTTTTTTTAAGTTGACACCTATAAGTGTTTTTAGTCTACCCATTGAAATATTTTCTGCTCCCTGGGACTCTGCGAGGTAGCGATTGACCAGTGCGGCACCCGTTTGTAAGGCAAATACGTCTGATTGTTTCGCTTTGCCGCCACCGTCACTCAGCCATTTTTCGACCAGATCGATTGCTTTTTCTGCTCTGCCTTTAATGTCTTCAAGTAACAGCCGGGAATCATGTGCGGCTAGGTATTGGTAATAAGTTTGATAAACATCGTATTTTACTCTTGATTTGATCAAGGCAACATCACCTTGTTTGAGTGTCAGGTTTTCTTTTGCTGCTGCCGAAAAATTTTCAGCTTTGCCAAAAGAATAAAGAGGTTTAACAATGCCAAGACGCAGATTGTACCAGGGTGCTATACCTTCGAAATTATGTCCATTGGAACGCGAGTGTATTTGCTCATCATGGTCAGCAGTGGATGGGTCGCCGCTACTTTTTGTTGTTGCCAGACCGACAAAAAATTTAATGTCATAAGGAAAATTGTCGCTGTTAACGCCCCCTTGCTCCAATGCGCGTGCGGCATTTACAATTTGTTTACGTTCGCGTAAGCGTGGATCCACTTGTAATGCTCGCTGAACTGCTTGCTTTAAGCTAATTGTTTCTGCCTTCAGTGTGGGGCTTGTTATGCCAACAGATAAAATAAATAAAGTTGAAAAGAAAACGGTCCTCATTTTTATTCCTTTGCTCCTTCCGCTATCCTGCCGAATAAGAACTGTTCGATATGAATTTCCAGAATCATGGATGCGCACTGTGTCTACTGTCTTAGTGTGGTTCATCTGTGATTCTAACCTATTATCAATTCCTTGATCATCTTTATGTTGCGTAAGTTATTGATGTCAGGTGGGTGACCGGTAAGAAAAAGTGCGCACTCACTGTTTTTGTTGCTGTTTGACCTGAATTGTTCAAAATAGTTTTTTAACTGCTCATTCGAATGTGCTGTTTTTGAGTCCAATAGGCCCAAGCATAAATTGTTGGTTTTAGTTTTATTGTTATCTATAGGGCTATTGCGGTCTGTCTGGTTGGGATACCACACAGGGTTTATGTTTAATTTATTTACCAGGTGTTGTTGTTGGGCTTTGCTGAGGCTGCTTTTCGCGAAATTAAAATTAACTGCTAAGCCTGCGGGTACGATTGATGTGACTTTTAGCAAGTCGGCTTCGCTTGCGTTTGCCGGGATGGTTATCAATAAACCGCCCACTTGCTCCAGGTCGTTATTAAGTGAATCTAGCAATGTTGCCAGTGGTAGGTTCTGGTTAATATTTGTGCAGGTAAAAAGACCCAGCTCGAAAAAAAATATGAATTCATCGTGCGTATCATCAACCCATTGTTTTAAATCAATTTTTTGTTTATCGCTCCAGTCTTTCTCGGGCACCAGTACCGTATTAAGTTCATTCGAATAATAGGGCAATCGCCAATCTGGCGGTAAGTCCGGTGGATAATAAGACCCGATCCAGCCCGAATGATTCCAACCGGTAGCGCCAATAAGGATGTCATTGTGTGGTTGCACAAACATTTCTTTTGTTGAGTTAGCTGCTTGAGTTAGCTGCAATAATTTTATGGATTTCAGGGAATTGTAATGGTTTTATCGGAAAAAAGCCTTGGCTTATTTCTAATGTTTGTCGTGGTCGGAATGACGCCTAAAAAGCGGATAAAAAAATGGGGTACCTAAAATCAGTACCCCATAAGGGGAGAGGTTTGAAAATATTCGAAAAAATTTTCAAGAGTGTGTCAAAGTTTTAGATTGCATTAGCCGTGCCAACATTATTTCTGGTTAAAATTTAGATAGTTAACAGAGTACGCCGCAGGTAACGTCAAAATAATGTAGCGAAAAAGGGGGGGGATATGTGAATTATTGACGCTTTTTTAATATATAGTGATGTAGGTATGACAGGCGTTATGTAAAATAAAGCGTGACAGTCCCTAAGCCTATTCGCCAGCGATCGTCATGTTGTCCAGCAGAATCGATCCGGTTTTAATTCTTTGGCGCAAATCAATATCATTTCCGATCTCTATAATGCCTTGAAACATGTCCTTTAAATTACCGGCTATGGTTATCTCTTCGACGGGAAATTGAATTTCTCCATTTTCGATCCAAAACCCGGTTGCACCGCGTGAATAATGCCCCGTTACCTGATTAATTCCTTGTCCCATGAGTTCGGTCACCAGAAGACCTTTGTCCATTTTCTTTATTAGCTGATCCAACGATAAGCGACCGGTATCAATGGTGAGATTATGCACACCACCGGCGTTGCCGGTGCTTTTCATCCCCAGCTTACGCGCCGAATACGTACTCAAAACATAGCTTTTTACTCTGCCATTGAGCACAATATCTCGCTGCTGTGTTGCCACGCCTTCGCCATCAAAAGGTGCACTTCCCAGGCCTTTTTTGATATGGGGTTGTTCGTAAATATGAATGTTATCTGGAAAGACCTGAGTATCGAGACTGTCTAACAAAAAGCTTGTTTTACGGTATAGGCTGCCGCCGCTTATTGCTGCAATAAAACTGGATAATAGGCCACTGGCCAGTTGTGGCTTGAAGATAACGGCTGACTGGCAAGTCGGAATTTTTCGCGCATTTAAACGCTCGATCGCGTTTTGCGCTGCGAGCTCCCCAATGTGTTTGGCAGGTTCAAGGTCATTGCTATCTCGGGCTACGCTGTACCAATAGTCGCGTTGCATTTGTTCATCTTGTTGTGCTATCACAGAACAACTTAAGTGGTGACGAGTCGTTGAATAGGCTTCAAGAAAATCATTGGTATTGCCGTAGACGCGCAAACCTTGTTGTGTTGATAAGCTGCTGCCTTCGGAGTTTTTAATTTTTGGATCAAATGATAATGCGGCTGCTTCACACTCTTGCGTCAATTCAAGTGCGTCGTCTATGTGGAGGTTCCAATTATAATAGAGGTCCAGATCTGGAATATTTTTTGCCATGAGGTCTTTGTCAGCCAGACCTGAGCAATCATCTTCAGCCGTGTATTTTGCAACTCGACATGCAGCTGCGACAGTATCTTTGTAAGCTTGTGGGGTTAAGTCTGTAGTACTGGCAGAGCCTTTTCTATTACCAAAAAATACGGTTACGCTTAAGCCCTTATCTCGGTTGTGCTCAATCGTTTCAACTTTTCCCAGACGCACCGTTGTCGATAAGCCTGAGCCAGTACTCAATTCAGCTTCCGCAGAACTGGCGCCCATCGCTTTGGATTCTTTCAATACATCTACAATTATGTTTTTATAACTATCGGTATCGAGATTTACAGATTGCGCATGGTCCATGCTGGTTGTCGTCATTATTTTTAACCTTTGTCTTGAACGCTTGTCTGGTTAGCTTTATGTGTTGGTTCCACCGACGGTGATATCATCGATTTTCATGCTGGGCTGACCGACCCCAACGGGTACACTTTGCCCCTCTTTGCCGCAAGTACCCACACCATCATCAAGTTTTAGGTCGTTACCCACCATACTTACACGTGTTAACACGTCTGGTCCGTTACCTATCAGAGTGGCTCCTTTTACGGGTTGGGTAACTTTGCCATTTTCAATTAAATAGGCTTCACTCGCTGAGAATACAAATTTTCCGGAAGTAATGTCTACTTGTCCGCCTCCAAAGTTAACCGCATATAGCCCTTTTTTAACCGAACTGATTATTTCGGCCGGGTCATATTTTCCAGATAACATATAGGTGTTGGTCATGCGGGGCAGGGGGAGGTGGGCATACGATTCGCGTCTGCCATTTCCTGTGGGCGCAACGCCCATTAAGCGTGCATTCAGCTTGTCTTGCAAGTAGCTTTTTAAAATACCATTTTCAATCAAGATATTATTTTGTGTCGGTACGCCTTCATCATCGATATTGAGCGAGCCACGGCGTTTTTCGATAGTGCCATTATCAACAATAGTACATTGATCAGACGCGACGCGTTCGCCAATCCGGCCAGTGAATGCGGAACTGCCTTTACGATTAAAATCGCCTTCCAGGCCATGGCCAATGGCTTCATGGAGTAGTACGCCTGGCCAGCCCGGCGCGAGTACCACGGGCATTGTGCCCGCTGGTGCGTCGACAGCATCTAAATTGACTAATGCGGTTCTGACGGCTTCTGCCGCATATGTTAAACTTTGCTCATTCTCCATGAAATATTCATAGCCAAAACGACCACCGCCACCCGAAGATCCTTGTTCTCTTTTGCCATTTTGTTCGGCGACCACTGAAACGCTCATGCGCACCAGTGGCCTGATATCCGCAGCCAACGTGCCGTCACTGGCGACAACCATAATGACTTCGTGTTCAGCTGCCAGACTGACGATCACTTGTTTGATTCTACTATCAAGGCGGCGCGCTTCTTTATCGACGCGTTCCAATAGGATTATTTTTTGCTGTTCGCTGATGGAGTCAAGTGGGTTATCGGTGGTGTATAATAGTGCTTGCCCTGTTTTAGCCGATAATGCCTGTATTTTTTTTTGTTGGCCCTGTTTGGCTATAGCGCGTGCGGTTGTTGCGGCTTGATTGAGCGTGGGTAACAATATTTCATCCGAATAGGCAAAACCGGTTTTGTCTCCGCTAATAGCGCGAACGCCGACACCCTGTTCGATATTGTAACTGCCGTCCTTGACTATGCCATCTTCAAGCACCCAGGATTCATAGCGACTGGCCTGAAAATATAAATCGGCATAATCGATATCATGCTGCATTACCTGATCAAGAATATATTGAAGATCATTTTCACCTAGTCCGGCCGGGTTCAGCAAGATTTCTTTTGCAAGACTAACCGATTGCGCAAGATCGATAGGGGAAGGCTGGGTGGAGTTATTTACCAATTCAGTCATAGTGATAATTTAATTGTAATTATAGGATTTGCAATATCGCAACCAATGTTTTGTAACTAAAGTTTCGCAACCAAAGTTGCTCAAACCAAGCTTACTTGAATATTCTATGTTCAATTGCTGGAAAGTTTTTTCGGGTCGCCGCCATAAATTCGGGATCAATATTGGCGGTCACAAAACCTGATCCCCGGGGGAGTCTATCAAGTACCGTTCCCCATGGGTCAACAATCATGCTGTCTCCGTAAGTCTCACGCCCGCTTATGTGGTATCCTCCTTGTGCCGCCGCGACCACATAACATAAGTTTTCTATCGCTCTGGCCCTGACTAATGATTCCCAGTGCGCTTTTCCTGTAAATGCGGTAAATGCTGCAGGTAGCGCAATAATATCAACCTGTTTTTGCAGCATGAGTCTGAATAGTTCAGGAAAGCGCAAGTCGTAACAGATCGATAAACCCAGTTTACCAAAGGGAGTATCAACAACAACAATTTTGTCATCAGCTTCTATTGTTTCAGACTCGTTGTAATTTTCACTGGTTTCTTCAATATGAACGTCAAATAGGTGCACTTTGTCGTACCTTGCGACGCACTTACCGTTGTCATCAAATAACAGTGATGCAGCACGTACTTTGCCTTTATGCTCAGCGGCCAGCGGTAGCGTGCCACCCACAATCCATATTTTATTTTTCGTTGCTTGTTCGGCTAAAAAATCCTGTATCCGGCCGTTACCGGCTTTTTCTCTAATTTTTACCTTATCAATTTCATCCAAACCCATGATCGCGAAATTTTCCGGCAGTACCAATAAACCCGCACCGGAATCGACCGCTAATGTGATGAGTCTTTTGGCCTCAATCAGATTGGCATTTACATTTGGCCCCGAAGCCATTTGAATAGCTGCTACTTGCATTTATTTATTCTCTGAATATTCCCTACTGATTTTTTTTACTAATTAATGTGTAGCAATACATTTTACTAACTTAGGGTCTGTAAATGAATAACTTCACATTCTTGACTGTCGATTCATCCCGTCTGACTGCGTTACGAAAGCTTGAAATATCGACATATTTCTGCACTTTCGCGCCTTGCCAGACGGGCGCCTCAACACCCAAGAATGTGAAGTTATTCATTTACAGACCCTTAGTTATATTGCTTTTGCTGTATTACTAATTCTATCGTGTTTTCTGTATAACTGTCGGGCGATAATTTAATTCGATCAGATTTTAGTCCAAGCGAGATAAGCCAACCACGCAGGTCATTTGCCCATTCTGTGCCTTTGTCATCTCCTGGATATAATATATTCAATTTTGCCTGGGGGCGATTTATTAATTTTCGCATTACTGAACTCAAAACCCGTATTTGCAAAACTTCTTTAGTATTTTTCGGGTTTCCCCATATGCGGGTGGTTAATTTGGTACTGAGTTCCTTGCGTTCATTACCCTCTTTCCCCAATATTGTTATTGGTATTGTAGCAAACAGCATGCAAATACAGACCAGCCAAACATTTATTTTGAACATTAATCTATCATTGTTTTGCCAAATGGACGATTTTAAACTCATATGTGCCATTTATGAGTAATCAGATGTTCGCTAATATTACCCATAGATTAGAGGAGCGTCCAGTGTGCGATGTACTAGCCCGTATTTCTCACAAGGGGGCCAACCTCTCGCGTCCTGCTCTCGCCCCTCGCCTACATCCCTGTAGGCGAAGATCAAGCGAGAGTTGGTCATCCTTGTGAGAAATGCGGGCTAGGGCTTATGGTTCATCATCTTCTTCTAACGGTTCAGGTTGGGGTGATTGTGGTTGCCCAACTTTAACTACTTTCGGGTTATCCCAACTGCCAGTAATTGTGTACTGAAAGCTCAGTGCTTCGTCTATTTGAGACTGAAATACGTTTTTTAATGTCCATGTCACTATTGCCGTGATGGGTTCCGCTCCAGCCAGAACAGTCAACACGGGTACGCTTGCTGCGGCATCTGGAATGACAGTGACAAGCTGGTCATAGTCTTCATCGACAAGTCCAGTGCGCCCGGAGACTTGTATGCGTCCTGCTGGTCCGTCTAAATGCAGGTCACTTGTATATGCATCGCCTCCATCTAAGTCAAACTTACCCTTTATTTCATCAAAACTAAACCCTTCGGCGAAAATGTCACTGAAATCAAGTAACAGTCGCCGCGGCAGGGACTGCAGGCTTAATAGTCCAAATATGCGGCCCGCGCCGGGATTGATATCAAGTAACTGGCCGTTTTTAAAATTTAGATTAATGGTCCCGCTTATTATACCTGCATTAACTTCGCTGGGTGCGTCGGGCCAGTTTATGTCCATCAAAAATGTACCTTCGCCTTTATTAATAGTATCAGCGAAACCCATGCTCGCCATGGTTGCACCAATATTGTTTATTTCACTTTTCAATTTTACTTGTGTTGTGTGCTTTAAACCATCGGTAGTCCAACTGCCATTACCTGATATTTTGTTGGTTGAGGTAGTTAGCTCAAGGTAGTCCATTTGCAATCCAGAATCCAATTTGCTAATCGATAATAATAAGCTGCCATATTCTGTATCATCTAAAACAAAGCGTTTGCTGTTTATAATCATTGCTGGCCAGTTTCGTGGGTCTGGTTTTTCAGCTTGATAGGATTCGATTTTTTTTTCGTCCTTTGGAAATAGCATTAATGTGTCTAACTTCATCGAAATGGGTGCGCTAGTCAAATCCACAGGTAATATAATTTTTCCAGATAGTTCATCGCTGGAAACAACGGACTCCCAATTGTCCCCTATTTTTACCGCATCGAAAGTAACCGAGTGGTATGTTTGATCAAATGCCCTGAGTTCACCAAAGCTTGTTTTAAAACGAGAAAACCAGGTAAGCGGGTTTGCTTTGTTATTTGTGTCGTTTGCGTTAAGTTCCGGTGTGTTTTCAAATACTGACAGCCAGTCATCATATGAAAAATGTTTAATGTTCTTGGCCATTACGCTTATACCCGATGTTGGAAGCTTGTTTTTTTCAATACTATTTATAGTTACTGTGCCTTTGCTTAGTGATAATTTCTCGTTGTTGACCGTAAACTCTAAATTGGAATTAATTGATTTACCATATTGGATTTCAAAAGTACGCGTTGATTTGGAAAGTTCAACGTTGACTTCAAGATTAATTTTTTCACCCGCTTTTTTGTTAAAGGGTTTGGGCATATCTATTTCGATATTATCCAGTTGAGTTTTTATTCGAACTACCGGCTTTGCGATTGTGGTATTAGCGCTGTGCGGAATATCGAGATTTACCGCCCATTTTGTATCACCCTGAAAATATTTTTTCCAGGAAGGAATGAGTCGTTGCATAGCTGATTCCGGCCTCAATGTGCCTTTAGTCTTGAATCGTGTGAGGGTGTTTTTTTTATATTTCGTCGTTAAAATATCAAGTTTGGCCGGGCTATTGAAAAATAATCCCGTTAGGTTGTTCGCAGTTAAATCGTTTTCCGTGAAATATATTCGGCCGTCGAGATTGCTCCAGATCTGTCCTAATGCCCCCCTTATGTTTATTGAATTATCGACTAGGGTGATGTTACCTTTTGTCTTGGTTTCGTAGCGAGGATTTTTCGATAACGGAATTGATAAATCAAGTTGCAGCAGACTTTGACCGTTCATGGATACTTCCGTAAGGCTGTCTTCAAAGTTCTTTTTTAATTCAGGTACGATGCGGAGAAAATCAAGTTTATCTTGAGTTGGACCTTTAATTTTTCCGATTATATTAGCGATCGCCGGGTGACCTGCCAAATCTTTAATTCGGGCCTCCACTGCAAATATATCAGATGTCAATATTTTCCCCGAGTGTCCGGTTACGGTTAGTCCTTGATTAAGAAATTCTAATTCCATGTTTATTTTTTTTAGGCTTGGCCATTGAGGGGCATAGTCAATCGTGACATTTCTGGTGTCCGCATAAAGTTCAAATTTACCTTCTCTTTTTTTAAAAGGAAAGTCAGCAAATCTGCCATGAAACACTGTGTTACCAGATAATATTTCACCCCCCTTTAGTGATCGGTCAATCCAGTCAATGGCGATTTTTGGCATAATTTTGTATGGCACATAGCGTGAGATATTGCTTCCATGGCCATCTTTAAATGAGGCGGCGAGGCTCAAAAAAGGTGATGAGCCATTTATTGGAATGTCCAACTTAAGTTTAATAGAGGCGTCGAGATCTTCATTTTTAATATCTATATTTCTGGAAGAAAGTCGCCACGACGAATCCGTTTGCGACCAATCCAATACGGCAATTAATTTGTCGATCGGGATCGGCACCCTGAATAACTCTGGCATGAATAATGTGGCGTTTTGCGAATTTAAGGCCAGTGAGCCAGAATTACTATTTGTCGCGATTGATCCACTCAGGTTGCGTATTCCAGGCAGGGTATCCTGGGGGGAGAAAGTGATGCCGTTGAAATTTGCTTCAAAGTTGAACTTTGGTTTATTGGACTTTGGTTTTTTGGGTATGGGTTTGCCCGCTACTGATTTATTAACACTGGATTCATCGATATCAGGATTATTTTTATCGCTGCCAATGTAATTAATAAAAATATCTCTTAGTTCACCAGTAGGACTTTGTTTTCTAATAGCGGATGTGTTGACTGAGTCCGAGCCATTAGCAAATAATGCCAGGTAAATTATGTCTTCTATACGGAGGAAATCCAGCTTAGCCTGCAGAGCGGAACCTGAGTCAGGCCGCAGTGAGTCGCTTCTTAAGGAGATGTTTGTTGGTGGCCACGAAGAGCCATTTCGTTCAAGTATGAAATTTTGAATGTTCAGGTCCCATCCGCCGTTACGTTCATCATTAGTGCGTTGCCAGACTGATTGACCAGATATTTTTTGAAGTTTGATTTCATTTTTCTTGTGAGTGGCTGCTGTGTTTATCAGATGAATAGAATTGGCGTCAATATCGCCAGTTATTTTTACCAACTTACCTTTTTTCCAGGTGCTCCAAAGTTCAAAATCTGCAGTAAGTGATTTAATTTTAAAGTTATCAATGGAGTTATCTGCTAATAATTTTGATGGTTTTATGGCTATTCCTTTAACATAAAAGATTCCTTCCCTGTTTTTATCTGTATGTAACGGATTTCCATGCACATCTATAGCGACAATAAGTTTTTCCCCAAGTGTATCTGGCAGGTTAACGGTTCCTCGCAATTGGTGCCTTTCTCCATCATTTTTAAGCGTAATATCAACGTTTGAAAAATGAACGGGCTTGCTTCCCAGTTTTCGATCATGCCAATATATACTGGTGTTGGATATATTCAGCCTAACTTGGCCGAGTACCCAATCTTCCAGATTTCTATTGCTAACCACCGATTCACTATCATTTTTTTTGACACCGCCGATGGCAATACTGCCATCAATATTACGTTCCACATATAAATTAACACCCGATACGGAAATGTGATTAAGTCCAAGTTGACCATGAAAAATAAATGAAAAAAGGTCAAATCCGAGGAAGGCTTTTTCAAAATTAGCAATGGCGCTGCCATTTTTTTCGTCCAACAAGGCGACTTTTTGTAATACGAGTTTTGGCCCAAAGCCGTGCCATTCCGCATCCAGACCGCCAATCTCAATGGGTTGCCCGATGAGTTCGCTAATTTGAGTTTCTATTTCTTTATTGTAGTCTTTGACGAGGGGTAGCAGGTATCGCGCTGAGCTTAATCCGACCGCTGAAATAACAACAAAAATGGCAAATGAATACCATCCTGTTATCCAGAGAGAGCGAATAAGTCGGGGTATAGAAATCATAACTAAATGAGGGGTTGCCTAATATATTTAATAATACAGTAAATTTTTTCTCTTAAAAAACCTTTTCTCTTAATAACCAAAGTTAAAGCTAATGTACCGTACAGTATAACTGTGTATTACATAAGAATAATGTCGTACTGTTCTTGAGAATATTGAGTTTCTACCTGGAGTTTGACTGGTATGCCAATAAACGCTTCTAACTCTGCCAGGTTAGCTGATTCTTCATCCAGCATAATATCAATGACCTTTTGTGAAGCAAGCAGTAAAAGTTTGTTGGCTTCAAATTGGCGAGCTTCTCGCAATATTTCTCTGAAAATTTCATAACATAAGGTTTCTGCAGTTTTAACAGTACCCCTGCCATTACAGGTTAGACAGGTTTCACACAAAATATGCTCAAGACTCTCGCGTGTTCTCTTGCGTGTCATTTGAACCAGCCCAAGTGTGGATACTTCGCTGATGTTATTTTTTGCGTTGTCACGCTGTAGATATTTTTCTAATGAGCGCAGCACCTGGTCCCGATGATCCTGGTCTAGCATGTCTATAAAATCGATAATAATCATACCGCCCAGATTTCGTAAACGAAGTTGTCGCACAATGGCTTGTGTTGCTTCCAGGTTGGTTTTAAAAATGGTTTCTTCCTGGTTGCGATGGCCGACAAATCCCCCGGTATTTACGTCGATTGTTGTCATTGCCTCAGTTTGATCAATAATCAAATATCCACCTGATTTAAGCGTCGCTTTTCTTTCCAGTGCTTTTTGAATTTCATCTTCGACACCATAAAGGTCGAATATTGGGCGTTCGCCAGGATAATGTTCTATTCGTGTAGCTATTTTGGGCATGAACCTATTTGCAAACTTCATAACCCGCTGTAGCGTTTCTCTCGAGTCTATTCTGATTTTTTCAAGCTCACTGCCCGCGAGGTCACGCATAATGCGCATGACTAAATGCAAGTCTTCGTGAATAAGCATCGTTGCGGGTTTCTTTTTACTGCGTTCCTGAATTGATGCCCATAGTTTTTGTAGAAAAACAACATCCGCTTTTAATGTTTCTTCATCAACGCCTTCTGCGGCAGTTCGCACAATATAACCACCTGTGTCGAAATCTTTTGAAACTTCTTCTACCGCTTGCATAAGGCGGCTGCGTTCCTGTTCATCTTCAATTTTTTGAGAAATGCCAATGTGGTTAAGGTGCGGCATGAATACCAAAAATCGTGCGGGAATAGAAATTTCAGTTGTAAGGCGTGCACCTTTTGTACCTAAGGGATCCTTGAAAACTTGCGTTAAAACAGTCTGGCCTTCCGTGAGTAGATTCGCAATGGGTGGGGTGTCTTGTTGTTTTTGATCGGTTTTATTTTTTTCTTTGTCGGCGTCGGTTGATTGCGGTGGAGCAATATCAGAGGCGTGCAGGAAGGCTGTGCGCTCAAGGCCGATTTCAATAAAAGCGGCTTGCATGCCGGGCAATACCCGGGAAACTTTTCCATTGTATATATTGCTGACCAAGCCGAGGCGACTGGTCCTTTCAACATATATTTCCTGTAATACACCATTTTCTAGAATAGCGACGCGCGTTTCACTTGGTGTGATGTTGATTAGTATTTCTTTACTTGTCATTGTTTTATTTTAGAGTAGTGCTTTAATTCCAAAATTTTGAAGGAGTTTTGCCGTTTCGAACAACGGCAATCCCATCACACCAGAATAACTACCGGATAAGTCGTTGATGAAAATTGCTGCGATGCCTTGAATTGCGTAACTACCCGCTTTGTCGTGTGGTTCTTTGCTTAACCAGTATAATTCACATTCATCTGTTGTTATTTGACGGAAGCTGACCGTGCTCTTGCAATTAACAGTGCAAATGACCGATCGTTCCTCATGCTGTGTGACTAATGCAACTGCGGTGATGACGTCATGGCATTTGCCGGAGAGTTGCTTAAGCATATCGATTCCATCTGCTTTGTTGTTCGGTTTACCAATAATCTTGTTATCTAGCGTAACCACAGTATCTGCACCCAATACAGGTAAAACAGGCGATGAACAGCCGACTCCGCCCAGTGACAGCATGTCAAATCCGCATCGCGCTTTTTCAATGGCAACTCGTACAGCATAGTCTACAGGTGATTCTCCTGTCTGGGGAGACTCTTTTACATCTGGCTGTACAACTTGATATCTGATTTTTATCTGGTCCAGCAGTTGTTGCCGCCGGGGGGAGGACGAAGCTAGGTAGATTTGTGGTTTAGCTGTGTTCATTAATATTTGTTCGGATTTTGACGTCACCACGATGGTATGGATGATTATTTAAAATGCTCCAGGCACGATAAAGTTGTTCTGCAAGCAGTACTCTTACCAAAGGGTGGGGGAAAGTAAGTGCCGATAATGACCAGGAAAACGCTGAAATTTGTTTGCAGGCCGGGTCCAGGCCATCTGCACCACCTATTAATAGTGCGATGTCTCTTCCATCATGCATCCAGTCATCCAGGCGCTTGGCCAGCTTCGGAGTGTCCCAATATTGACCGTTAATATCCATCGCAATAACAACTGCATTTTTAGGGATTACGGACAACATACGGGTGCCTTCTTTTTCTAACGCTTTTTTAGTGTTAGTGTTTTTGTTTCTCTTTTCGGCAGGGATTTCAATTAGCTTTAGTGCGCATTGCGGCGGTAAGCGCTGTGCATATTCGTTGTAACCCGTCGATATCCACGACGGCATTTTTTGACCGATGGCGATAAGATGTATTTGCATATCGACTCATTTAGATTTATTCCGACTTTTCAACCGGGTGTTTTTGTAAACTTTTTTATAAACTCAGTTAGCGTACTTTATCTAAGTGACCGTCAAGTTAGTATTTTCCGCTGGAAGTGGCATCGGGCGATGAGTCGAGGTTGTTGTCAAGAGTGTTGTCAAGCGCACCGTTGCTTTCCGATGCCGGTGTATCAACGCTCCATAATCTCTCGAGACCATAAAATTCACGAACCGTTGGTAACATGACATGCACCACCACGTCACCCAAATCAATCAATATCCATTCTGCTTCGCGTTCACCTTCGACACCTAACGGTGGCATACCATTGTCTTTCGCTTTTTCAACCACACTGCCTGCTATTGCTTTGACGTGCCGGTTGGATGTGCCGCTTGCAATGATCATGATGTCGGTGATATCCAATTTACCTCTTACATCAACAACACCTATATCAACCGCCTTAAGGTCATTCAATGCTTCCATTGCAATGCTTAATAATTTTTCCGTATCTATCAATGTTTATATTTCCTGTTATGTTTTTTGATTGTGTTCTGGTTATATTCTCTTAACAAAGAGTCTTTGTTAAGAGTCTTAACGAAAAGTTTCTGCTAAATATACAATTGTTCAGCAGTGATAAAATTTAAAACATCTTGTGGCAATAAATAACGCGGGCTTTTTCCGCTTTTTATTAATTTACGTATTGCGCTTGACGAAATGTCCAGTTTTCTTATCGGAAATAACATTATATTTCCTGTCGGGTTTTGCTGCAAAGTTAATTTATCGCTTACCAAATTAGAATTCAGCATAGTTATTATTTCTTCACAGGGGCGCGTGGTTGATTCTGCAGCATTGATGTTCCAGCCTGGTCTGTGGATAATAATTATGTGCGCAAGACTGAGAATATCGTGCCAACGGTGCCAGCGATTTAGTCCCAAAAAAGCATCTGTGCCGAGGATTAAATATAATGGCGATTGCGGATATTTTTCCTTAATTTCGGTTAGTGTATCGACTGTATACGATGGCCCATTGCGATGTGTTTCGATATCATCGATGATTACGTTTTGTTGATTGCTAACCGCCAGTCGAAGCATGTTGATTCGTTGTGCGGGTGTTGCAATTGCAGCGCTTTTTATCGGTGGTGTGCCACAGGGGATGACCCGTAATTTATCCAGGTCAAAGTTTTCTATAATCTCTACTATGACACGCAAGTGCCCAGAATGAACCGGATCAAAAGTGCCGCCAAAAATACCGATTGGTTTCATTGGTGATATTATGCTAATTTTTTAACCACGAAGGGTGCGGAGAAAGGCTTATATTTATGTGCTTATATCTATGCATAGTAAACACGTTTTCAATTCCTCGGTTAACAAATTAGTATTATAGAATTGTTAACCACGTATGTGTCCGTCTCCAAATACCACGAATTTTTGCGATGTCAGTCCTTCAACACCAACAGGGCCTCTTACGTGGAGTTTATCCGTGCTGGTGCCGATTTCCGCGCCCAGGCCATATTCAAAGCCATCGGCAAAACGAGTTGAAGCATTGATTAATACCGAGCTTGAATCAACTTCTGAAATGAATTTTCGTGCACGGCTAATATCTTCGGTCACAATGCTTTCAGTATGGCCAGAGCTGTGTCTATGAATATGCGCTATGGCATCTGTCAGGCTGTCTATAATTTTCACAGACAATATCGGTGCCAGGTATTCAGTGTCCCAATCTTCAGCGGTCGCTGGCTTGATATTAGCAAGAATATCTCTGCTGCGATCGCAGCCGCGTAGCTCAACGCCTTTTTCATTATAGCGTTGATACAATTCCGGCAGAATTTGTTGTGCTATGTCTTTTGCGACAAGCAGTGTTTCCATTGCATTGCAGACACCGTAACGATGTGTTTTTGAATTAATCGCAATGTCGATGGCTTTTTGTTTATCTGCTTTGTCATCAATATAAACGTGGCAAATGCCTTCCAGGTGCTTGATGATGGGCACACGTGCTTCATTACTAATATTTTCAATCAAACCCCTGCCGCCGCGTGGCACGATTACATCAACATATTCCTTCATGCGCACAAGTTCCATGACTGCTGCACGGTCGGTTGTTTTAACAACCTGAACAGAGCTTGCAGGCAACCCTGCTTTTTCCAGTCCGGCTTGAATATAACCTTCAATCGCCTGGTTAGAATGTATTGCTTCAGATCCACCGCGGAGTATGGTGGCATTACCCGATTTCAGGCAAAGCCCCGCTGCGTCCGCGGTGACATTGGGTCTGGATTCATAAATAATGCCTATAACACCTAATGGCACACGCATTTTTCCAACTTGTATCCCGGAAGGCCGGAAGGCCAGGTTGCTGATTTCACCAATTGGATCAGCTAGCGCTGCAATTTCTCTGAGTCCCTGTGCCATGGCAACGATGCGGTCTTCGTTCAATTCCAGGCGATCAAGCAGTGCGGCATCCAGGCCAAGTTTTTTACTGGCCACTAAGTCTTTGTTGTTTATCTCAAGCAAGCTATTTTTGTTTTCAATAATAACGTCAGCGATCGCGAGTAACGCCGTATTTTTTGCATTTGTTGATGCTTGCGATAATACGCGTGATGCATTGAGGGCTTGTTGCCCCAATTCAGATATATACTTTCTTACGTCCATTGGGTTATTGCTCTTCCTATATTGACAAAAATAAGTTGACAATAATTAGATGACTTGTTGTCAGTGGTTTTGCCATTAATTAAAAATGATTCATAAAATTAATAAAAACAAATAGTTATACTGGTTTAAGGGTCGCGGCCACATCACAGCTTTAAGCAGATCTTGAAAACAGTCTGATTCCCGTTAGCAGGAGGCTTAATTGTAACAGTTCGTCCCATATATTGCCTGTTTCTGCGCCTTTTATTACTTTATCTATGTGTCCGCATCGAATCAGTAAGTTTTGCCAGAATAAAGCGCGGTGTTGTTGCAGGCTTTTTCTGAACTGTGGTTTTCGCTTCTCCCAAACATGATATTTTCCCAGAACAGATTCAATTGTGGCGCCTTTTGTAATTTCTGAACTCATCGTGCCCAGTTCTCGAATTTCTCTGCTTAAGGCCCACAGTATCAAAATCGGTTCAACGCCTTCGCTGCGCAATGCGTGCAATATTCGTGTAACCCGTGCGGCATCCGCAGTGAGAGCAGCGTCCGTGAGTGCGAAGACCGAAAAACGCGAATTATCAGAAACACTGTCAAGTACATCATTGGCATCGATATTCTTTTTTCCGTGCATTAAAAATAATTTTTGTATCTCCTGCGTGGCTGCAAGTAGATTTCCTTCAACACGTTCTGACAATAGGGAAACCGCATCGTTGGTCGGTGTTAATCCTGCTGCACGCAGGCGTTGATCGATCCAAGCGGGCATCTGTGCGACATCTATAGGCCATATTTGACAAACTAAGCCGGTTTTTTCGACGTGTGTGAACCACTTGCTTTTTTGAGATTGTGGTTCAATTTTTCCGCTTATGATCAATAAAACAGTATCAACGGGAAGGTTGTTGATATATTTAATCAGTGCTTTACTGCCTTTGTCTCCCGGTTTTCCATTGGGAATGCGCAATTCGATCAGGCGTTTTTCAGAAAATAATGACAGCGTGTTGGCAGCGGCAAGCAATGTGTCCCAATCAAAACTGCTACTGACGTGAAAAATCTGGCGTTCGTCATAACCAGACTGGCGAGCACTTTTTCGGATGCTGTCACAAGCTTCGTTTAGCTGCAAAGGCTCATCGCCGCAAACGAAATAAACAGGCAGCAGATTATCTTTGTGCTGTTTAAGGTGTGCGTTGAGTTGATTAGATGTTATTCGCATTAGTATTTGTATATTGTATTGATTGTAGTCGCCTTAATATCTGTCTGGCTGCATCGCGAATCATTTCTTGTTGTAATTTTTGTTGCTCCGTTGTCTTGGCTAATACTTGTGCTTCATCAAATGTCTGTTCTCGGGTGATATTGATTGTTTGATTGGCAAGTAACGTATCGTTGTTCTGCTTGCCTAAAGACTGCTTATATAAAGTGAATGTGATAGCGTAATTCAATTCATATTCTTTAATTAATGTAGATGAGCCTGAAGACAGTTGTCGCCGACTGAAGTTCTCGTTTAAGAGTTGCAATACCGCGACTGCTGTTTGTTCAGAAGTAGGGTCCGTGATTTTAATTGGCTGGTTGTTTGCTGCGACATCAAATTTATCGATTACATTGACATCGTTTTTAATCAGCATGCGCTTCAGCTTGGGTAATATTAAGCTGTTTGGAACACTATCCTGAATATAGGTTGTCGCCATTAGTTCAGGCAAAATCACCGAGCCACGTAAATGAAACCCGCAACCCGCTAATAAGATTAGCAAAGCGGCAAGTAAACCTGTTCTAGCTGACAACGACATTGACTAGTTTTCCTGGTACAACAATAATTTTTCTGACTTTTTTGCCATCAATAAAACGTTTTACGTTGTCATCGCGCATAGCGGTATTTTCGATTTCAGATTTATTTTCATTTACGGCTACCTGTATACGGCCTCGTAATTTCCCATTGACTTGCACAATCATTTCAATATTGTCTCTAATCAGAGCAGATTTATCGACTTTGGGCCAGGGTGTATCGATAATAGCTTCTTGGTGTCCCATAGCATGCCACAGTGTGTGGGTCACATGGGGGATAATAGGCGATAACATCAATATGCAGATGTCCAACGCTTCTTGCATAACGGCTTTGCCGGTGTCTGAGTTGTCGTCAAATTTGTAAAGCGCATTAACTAATTCCATCACAGCCGCAATTGCCGTGTTAAATGTATTTCGGCGTTGGATATCATCCGTCACTTTGTGGAGCGTTTCGTGTGTTAATCGACGAATATGTTTTTGTGCATTAGTTTGCTCTGCAGTTTGTGCGTCGGAATGTTTCTGGAAAAGTTTTTGAAATAGTGTCTCGAATTCGCTTGAAGATAAGCCCGTTGCTGCATTTGAACCTTGTGCGAGATGTTCATATACCCGTTTCCATAATCGTTTGAGGAAACGAAAAGCACCCTCTACGCCTGCATCGGACCACTCCAGTGATTGTTCCGGTGGGGAGGCAAACATCATAAATAAACGGGTGGTATCTGCGCCATACTTTTCAATTAAGCCTTGCGGATCGACTGTGTTGCCTTTTGATTTAGACATTTTTGCGCTGTCTTTTAATACCATGCCTTGTGTGAGCAGGTTGGTGAATGGTTCATCGTGCTCTAGCAGGCCCGCATCACGCATTAATCGTTGGAAAAAACGCGCATAGAGTAAATGCAATACCGCGTGTTCGATGCCACCCACATATTGATCGACAGGAAGCCAGTAATTGGCGCGTTCATCCAGCATTGCGCTGCGGTTGTCAACACAGCAAAAGCGCGCGTAGTACCAGGAGGATTCCATAAACGTATCAAAAGTATCGGTTTCGCGTTCGGCATCGCCGCCACATTTGGGGCATTGGGTTTTATAAAATTCCGGCATTGTTTTGATGGGTGAACCCACGCCTTCGAAAGCAATATCCTCGGGTAAAATCACCGGTAAGTCTTTTTCTGGTACCGGCAAAGTACCGCATTTATCGCAATAAATAATCGGAATCGGATCACCCCAGTAGCGTTGCCGGGAAACTCCCCAATCGCGCAGCCGATAATTAATTTGTTTCTTTCCCTGGTTGTTTTTTTCCAGATAAGATGCAATTGCATTAAAGGCCTGTTGTGAAGTCAGGCCGGAGAATGGGTCGGAGTGATCTAATTTTCCTTTTTCAGTGAAAGCACCTTCGTGCAGATTTACTTTTCTCTCATCCAGTGGAAAGATGACCTGCCGGATGGGTAGTTTGTATTTTTTGGCAAACGCCCAATCTCGTTGATCATGCGCAGGCACCGACATGACCGCACCTTCACCGTAACCCATCAACACAAAGTTCGCGGTAAAAATAGGTAACTGTTCTCCGCTGACTGGGTGGATTGCATGTAGCCCGGTATCCATGCCTTTTTTCTCCATCGTTTCCAATGCAGCTTCACTGGTGTCGATTGTTTTACATTCTTTCAGGAAAGCGGCTAACGTGCTATTGGACTGAGCGGCGAGTGTTGCCAGCGGGTGTTCTGGTGCAACAGCCAGGTAGGTTACGCCCAATAACGTATCAGGCCGCGTTGTGAATACTTTTAACGGCGTTTTACTCCCTGGCACGGTAAACTGAACTTCGACGCCTTCGGAGCGGCCGATCCAGTTTCGTTGCATGGTGCGTACTTGCTCGGGCCACCCATCCAGCTTGTCCAGTCCATTGAGTAACTCATCGGCATATTGGGTGATTTTCAAAAACCATTGCGGGATTTCTTTTTTGACAACCTGGGTGCCACATCGCCAACAGCAGCCGTCTTCGACTTGTTCATTGGCCAACACGGTTTGATCAACGGGGCACCAGTTTACAGCGGATACTTTTTTATAGGCCAATCCTTTTTCGAACAACTTGGTAAATAACCATTGTTCCCAGTGATAATAATCGGGGTGACAGGTCGCTATTTCCCGCGACCAGTCATACGCAAAGCCGATGCGTTTGAGTTGCTCGCGCATGTAGTCAATATTTTCATAGGTCCACTTTGCAGGCGGCACTTTGTTTTGAATTGCTGCATTTTCAGCCGGTAATCCGAACGCATCCCAGCCCATCGGTTGCAATACATTTTTTCCCTGCATGCGTTGGAAGCGGGATATAACATCACCAATGGTGTAGTTTCGAACATGTCCCATGTGAAAACGCCCACTGGGGTACGGGAACATGGACAGGCAGTAGTATTTTTCGCGAGCGGGGTCTTCGCTGGCGGCGAAACTGTTATTTTCCTGCCAATAAGCCTGGGCGGATTGTTCTATTTTTTCTGGGTGATACTGTTCTTGCATGTTTTTCTCTTTTGTTTTTCCATTTTTGCGAGGAGGGTAAGGATACAGCAGGACTGCTGGATCCCAAAATCTTGCGTTGGATTTAGAGTAGCAACAATAGGCACAAAATAATAACCGTCAGGGGGGCCTAGTTAGCGACAAGAGATTCTAAGTGAATGATTTTAAAGATAAAATTATGTGAGCAATGGGCTGGTTGGTTAAATTTTGACTTAATATAATAAGGTGTTTTGAATAGAATACGAAGATGCCTATTATCATGTAATAAATCGTCGTGGCGGGGCAGGCGCCGGATATATCCAGATACAGCTTATTTATGTATGTAAATGCAGCTAATGACAATGAAACAACGCATTTCTATCAGTTAAAAAAACACCCCCCAATCAACGGCGACAAAAATTTTTATGCTTACGGTCAGCTACAATCCTTGGCCATTGCTATCGATAAAATAGGGCGAAGGCATCCGGTATCCATTAAAGAGAATCATCAAAGCGATCGCGACTTACTATGAAATACCGGTTAATGGCGTGCGGGTGGCAAAGTGGGGACAGGGAATAAGAAGCTGATTTGTTTATTTTATCACTCGATGCGGGTATGTTACGCTCTTGCGTAAAATCGCTTCGGCTAAGAGGCTTCAGCTAAGAGACTTCCGCTAAGAGCTAAGGAGTAGCAAGTAAATGTCACGATTATTGATTTTGTTATTGGGCTTAATCGCGCTTGGTGTGCTTGCATTTTTCTGTATCCGACCAGGAGCGTCGGCCATAGAGGTTGACCTGGTTGACCGGGTTCATCGGCAGTTAATATCTCGGGACATCGTCTGGGCAACGGTGACTACAGATGGTCGAGAACTGCGCTTAAGCGGATCGGCACCCTCTCCGGCATTGCGTGATCAGGCCGGTGAAATTGCCAAGCAAACTTGGGGAGTTCGCTCTGTCGATAATCAACTCATTGTAAGCAAAGCCGCCCCGCTACCTGATCCCTATGAACTGACCATCATTTATGATGGCAAAGACGTTACGCTTAAAGGGTACGTAGTTGATGAAGCCGCACGTAGCGCGATGATTAATGCCGCTAGTAATGCTACCGATGGCGCTGTTATGGATCAGCTTGATATTGCCGCAGGCGCCCCTGTGGACTGGAATACCGTGGTTGCAGGGGTCATGCTTGTCGATCTTGATCGTTATCAGGAGGTGACTTCCCGCCTCACAAAATCCACACTCAGCGTTGCTGGCCGAACATCGGCTGTCAAATTACGCGATCAGTTGCAACAAAATATAACCCGCAAACTACCACAACACTATTCTCTTGCATTCGATGTAACCGTAGCGGAATCCGTTGCGGCAGGGTTGAATTGTCAGAAAGAGTTCGATCAGCTGCTCACCGGTCGCCAAATACACTTTGAAACAGCGGGTGTGGCAATCAGTGCCCGCAGCCGTGAGTTGCTCGACAAACTGGTGACCACAGCCGGAAAGTGCCCGGATGCGAGGATTGAAATTGCCGGACACACGGATGACCGCGGTTCCTATTCCATGAACCTTGATCTTAGCCGTCGCCGCGCCAAGTCCATTATGGACTACCTGATATTACACCAAGTAAACGCAGATCGTTTGTCTGCGGTGGGTTATGGTGAAAAAAAACCGCTAGCGGATAACACCACGGCACAAGGTCGGGGTCAAAACCGTCGTATTGAATTTAACGTTTTGGGAGAATGAGTAATGGATTATCTGATTATGCAAATGTTGTTTTGTCTGCTTATCGCCGCCATTATCGGTTTTATCATTGGGTGGTTATTGAAATCCCTGTTTTGTGGAAAATATCAAGATGAGTTGAAGCGGTTAGAGAGCAATAATAGTGATCTTTATGCAAAAATCACCAGGCTGGTCGGTGAGCGTAATCAGTTTAGGGAAAAAGCCCTTGATCTTGAGGCATCCGCCTCTTCATTGGGGGTCGGTGATGTCGATGGTCCTAAAGATGTTTATGATATTCAAGAAATCGAAGGCATTGGTCCGGGTTACGGTAAGTTGCTGCGTGCCATGGACATAACAACAACCCGTGATTTGCTTGATAAAGCAAATACATCGGCTCTTCGACAAGAAATTGCGTCCGCCATGAAACTGCAGGAATTTGTGATCGGCAAGTGGGTCAGCATGGCTGACCTGATTCGTGTGAAGGGTGTCCGTGGGCAGTTTGCAGAACTGCTTGAGGCTTCCGCTATTATATCCGTGCAGCAACTGGCACAACAGGACGCAACGGTACTGACTGCCAAGATGGAGGAGGTGAATGCCAAAGAGCATCGCACGCGTGTTAATCCGTCCAGAGAAATAGTATCCGACTGGATTGAACAGGCAAAATTTTTAGCTGCATCTACTTAGGGCGTGTAGTCCATGAAATTTCCTGTGCGTCTTAGCATTCGTTCCAAACTGGTCGTTACTTTACTGCTTACAAGTATTATCAGTATCCTGATTGTTGCCTATCAGGGTTACCGTTCAGCACAAGACGCCCTGGCAGAGGCGACCAATAATGAACTGAAAACCTTACGCGCGGCCAAAACCCAGCAAATAGAGGCGTATTTTTCCGATATCCGCGACCAGGTCTTGGCTCTTTCCGAAAACGGCACCATCGTCGATGCATTGAACGAGTTTCGTACTGCGTTTCGTTTGGCGGGGCGTGAGTCTCTGGCGGATGAGTCACAGAAAAAACTGGTTGATTATTATCGCAATCAGTTTATTCCCGTTTTACGTGATCGAATGGGGGGCGAGCCGGAAAGTCGCCACTACCTGCCGGATGCCGCCGCCGCCCGTTATCTGCAGTATCACTATCTCGCCGCCAATCCCAATGAGGTGGGGAAAAAAGATAATCTCGTTATTGCCAAAGGAGATGAGGGTTATTATGCGCAGGTTCACGAGCGTTATCACGAGAGTCTGCGCCGCTTGAATCAGCAATTTGGCTACTACGATCTTTTCCTTATCGACCATGAAACCGGCGACATTGTTTATTCGGTCTTTAAAGAGACCGATTTCGCCACCAATCTCAATAATGGTCCTTATGCATCGACCAATCTTGGCTCCTTGGCCAAGGAAGTGATACGTGCCAAAGAGCGGGGGCGGGTCAGGTTTCAGGATTACGATATTTATACTCCCTCCTATGGCGCACCGGCGGCATTTGTTGCGGTCACGGTTTATGATGGTAAGGAGATTGCCGGGATACTTGCACTGCAGATTCCCAGTGATGAGCTGAATAAAGTGATGACCAGTAATCAGGACTGGAAAAATAGCGGCATGGGTGCAACAGGCGAGGTCTATTTGGTAGGGCGCAACTATCTAATGCGTTCTGATTCACGCTTTCTGATTCAGGGGCGTGAGCGTTATTTGGAAAGGCTGCGCAACATCGGTATGCCCGCAGGTGAAATTCAGCGGATAGTCAAACTCAATACCTCTATCCTGTTTCAACCGGTTACCGGGGAAACCGTTAATCTCGCACTCAGTGGTAAGAGTGGCACACAGCAGGTGATTGACTATCGCGGTGTGCCTGTGATGAGCGCCTATGCTCCGCTTCGTACTCACGGTTTGGATTGGGTGATTCTTGCGGAGATGGATATTGCCGAGATTAATGAACCGATTAATCGTTTTCTGCGCCAGGTTATGGTTTCAGCCAGTATTTTGGGGGTGGTGGTTACGCTGCTGGCGATCCTGATCGCGGCATACGTTGTCGCGCCGATTAAAGCGCTGGTCGCGGGACTGCAACGCGTAGGTGAAGGCAGTACCGACGTTAAAGTTGCTGTGACCAGCAATGATGAGTTTGGTGAATTGACAGCATCATTCAATACCATGGTCGAAGGCATCCGCAAGCAAAAACAACTTATTGAAGAAAAAGACCATGAGAACGAGTTACTGCTGCGCAATATCTTGCCCGAACCCATCGTAGCGCGTATGCGGGCCGGTGATGAGCATATCATTGACCGGGTGCCCAATGTTTCCGTGATATTCGCCACGTTGGTAGGGCTGACTCCAGACCATGACAAAGATGTTCCCGAACAAATTCTGACCCGGCTTAATCAGTTGATTTCCAGCTTCGATGAAAGCGCGGCCGAATACGGGGTAGAGAAAATAAAAACCCTGGGTGACGTCTATATGGCGACCTGTGGTGTGACCGTACCGCGTTTGGATCACGGCAGACGGGCGCTGGAATTCACCCAGGAAATGATGGTACTCGCCCAACGTATCAGTAGAGAATATGATCTGGCCCCGGAACTCAGTATCGGCATTCATTCAGGAACCGTGCTGGCTGGGGTCGTCGGTCGTGATCAATTTAGCTACGATGTCTGGGGCAAAACAGTGGTGATCGCCGATGAAATCAGAAAAATTGCCCCCCCGGGTTGTATCTGCATTAGCGAACCGGTGTATGAACAACTGCACAACAAGGACGACTTCAGTGACGGAGAAGCTATTCGCGTTGATGGCAGTGAAAATGAGTTACAGACCTGGTGTCTGAATGTTGGTTTAGTGGATAGGCGATGACCGGTGTTTGATACATTAGCCCAAGATATCTGGCTTGCCTGGGGGATCGGGCTGTTAATTGGCTTTCCACTGCTGATGATTCTGTTCGGGGAAATGCTCTACCGGATTGAGGATACTGAAAAGCATGAACCGTCACGTTCACTTTTAGGTAATGCACAATATTTTGTATTTCCCAGCCTGGTTATCTATCTGTTACTGACCAAAGTGGTGGGTTTTGAGTCGGAAAATGTGGCGGTTCGTGCCACCGCAACCATTTTTTGGATCAGCCTTATCTATCTTGTGCTGTCGGTTTTCAATATGTTCTGGCTGAAAAAATCAGCAGGCGATGGCTGGCAAAGTCGTGTCCCCACGCTCGTGCTGAATATCGCACGGCTATTTCTTGTTGCCTTCGGCGTCGCTTTTGTTACCTCCCTGATTTGGGGTGTTGATCTTGGTCAGATGCTGGCCGCGTTGGGCGTGGGTTCCATTGTGCTGGGCCTGGCGCTACAGGATACACTGGGCGCATTGTTTGCGGGCATTACGCTGATTTCTGCTCGCCAGTTTCAAGTAGGGGACTGGTTGAAGACGGGCGACGTGGTGGGCCGGGTGATTACCGTTAATTGGCATTCCGTCAGCCTGGAAACCTTCGAGGGTGATCTGCTGGTTATCCCCAACTCGGTGCTGGCCAGTAACACCTTTCACAACTACAGTCGGCCAAAACGGGTGCATATGGAGCGTGTCATTATTCAGTTTTGCGAAGAACATCCGCCCAACATGGTCCGCCAGGCGCTGCTGGAGGCTGCCCGGAATACACCGGCTGTACTCGAAGAACCCGCACCCCAAGTGATATTGCGTGAGCTGGCTGACGACGCGGGCGCCTTTGAAGCACAGATTTATTTTAGTGATTATGCCGATATTGATGCGGTTCGGGATGCCTATCTGACGCGTGCCTGGTACGCCGCCAAACGTTACGGCATTGTATTTCCGTTTGAAGACCACCAGCTTTTTCATTTTTCCAGTACTGAGATGAATCTAGGCAAAGATGACACTGTTACCCCTGACACATTGCGGCAAAAACTGATGGAACTGGATGTGTTTGGTCTCAGCCGGGAACAGCTCAATACGCTTCTTGTCAATGCAGAAACCGCCCGCTTTGGTTCGGGCGAGCGGGTTATACGGAGCGGTGACGAGAATGAAAATATTTATGTTGTTTTATCCGGCAGCGCCCGCAGAGCCGTGATTGACTCTAAAGGGAACGAGCATGATTTGGGCAGTATTTTGCCTGGTGAAGCCTTTGGTATTGAATCGGCACTGCGTCATTGTGACAACATGGCCAATGTGGATGCGAAAAATGATCTCCAGGTCGCCATGCTCTCACTTGAATCCGTTGAAAAAGTGCTGAAAGAAAATCCTCGTTTGGCAGAAGACCTTGAGATCGATATCGATTCACGAATGGCCGCGATTCAGAGAATTCATGATCAACACAAGAATAACGATACTGATCGTGTGGTAAAACTCAAAGAACTGCTGAAGAAGAGCTCATAAAAACCGCCTATGAGTCCGGTGGTGTATAAGCCAGATCAATAATATGGCGTGTCCTGGCGTAATTTTCCACGATATGCTGATCCCATTGTTGTTCGATATTTCCTTGCTCCCCGTCGATGATATCGGATGCCTGCTTACGCGTTTTTTTGAATTTTGCGGTAAATTTGGGATCTCTGCTGGTTAACTCATCGATGGGTGTCCAGCGGATCAAATCACGGCCTTGAATAACCGCGCGGGCAACAGCTGGTAATCCGGCGGCGGGTGTGGATAGCATAAGTTGTTCCGCTGCCTGCACAGCCTGCATCGCGCTGCGCAACTCATCCAGTCGATAAGTAATCATTGCATCAAACAGCGAGTTAACCACGTTATAGCGGAGCCTGCTTTTTTGCACATCAAAGGCAATATGTGCACCCAGTTGACGTACAGTAAACGGCCGCGGGAAAAATGCCGGTACTTTCATGTCCTGGCCATCTTCGTAGGCATCGGGCGAGATGGGTAGCCGACTGATCTGGGGTGACAGTAACAAGCGTTGTCCTTCGGGTGAGACGATAAAATCGATGAAGCGGCCTGCCAGTTGCGCCTCGGGCGCATTTTTAAGCATTCCGATATTGGCCGGCACCAACGTGGTTGCACCAGGGTAGGCAAAGCCCACGGGTTGGCCCTGCGCCATTGCAGTCAGAGCATAATAATCAATCACGATACCCACGCCAAAGTCACCCGCGATGACCCCATTGGGAACATCAGCGCTTTTTTTGGTAATGGTTTTGGCATTGGCGGAAATCGCCTTCACCAGTGACCAGCCAGGTTTCCAGCCTTTTAATTGCAGGATTGCTTCGATCGTCAGGTGTGTTGTGCCTGAACGTGAAGGTGAACACAATCCAATATGACCACGATAGACTGGCTTGGTCAGATCTATCCACTCTTTCGGCGTTGGCAGGTTATGTGCCTTCAAATAGTCATTATTCCACATGATGCCATAGCCTGCGACAGCAAAACCAGTGTAATAACCATCCGGATCATTGACCGGATAACCGCTGATCCGTTTTGGCAAGTCTTGCGCCGTAGCCTGATATTGCTGTAGCAGATTTTTCTCTTTCAGAACTTCAAAGGCATCCGGGGCAGACACCCAGAAAAGGTCCGCACTATTGTCATTCTTATTTTCATTAATGTATTTAAGTCCCACAGATGTCTTTTTCTTAATGAGCTCAACGCGGATCCCGGGGTTCTTTTTCTCGAATGCCTCGCTGAATATGCTTGTCATCTCTGCGGGAAAAGAGCTGATTATTACCAGATTTCTATCTGATTGTGCTGCTGGTGCAGTCGCGTATATGCCGGAAAAAAGCACAACGAGCAATAAGGGAAGGGACCGATGAAAATAGCGCATTATTGATATCCAGGTGATGCCCAAACGGCTATCAGGTACGAAAGTGGCTGGCAGTCCCTGTCAGGGGGTCACTCCTCACTCCCGGCCTCTAATTTTAAAATTATTTCAGTAACGTGGAGGAGCACTCAAAACATTATGTATTATCAACAATGCTGGCGTTGGGTGCGTCTTGTTGTAGCAATTCAATGCCTGCGACTGCTTCGGCTTCGTTGCGGTATTGGGGTGAGTGCGCTATGGGTTGATGGTTGCGGGCTTTAAGCGTAAAGAAATATTTACCGCTTTGCTGCGCAATCTGGAACTGCTCCCGATGCGACGCATTTGTTTTGATTGATGCAATACCATTTTGCGCGCTTGCAATGCTGTTATAGATTTCAGAATTAGCGATTACTTTTCCATTTTCTGTATTTAGTGCAAAACGGTAACCTTTATCGTTTTTGCTAAGCGTGAATGTCGCCATTTTATTTTCTCCTGTTGGGTTTTTTTTGGCTGAGTAACCGCTGATTAATTTCAGAGCTTACTTTAAATCATGTAAAATGCAGATCAATTGTTTTTCCATTTGAATTGAAATTCCACCTCTTCACTATTACCTTCACGCTCGTGTTCTATGCTGAATGTCGCCCGGGCCGGGATATAAATCCTTTCCCCGGCAATTTGGATTTCAAAGAGTTTGTCATTATCCAGGCAATCGGCCAAGCGTCTTAGTTTGGCGGTGATCTCTTTGATTGGATAGGTTTTTTCAATATCTCTGTCGGGTTTATTAGTCATATTTCAGGCTTTTGTGTTCTCATTAATGGCGACAACAAAAATTGTACTATATCCTATTTTGAACAGGTTTTCATACTCCTTGGTACGCTCGCAGCTTCCATCTTAGAGCGAAATATAAAAGATAATTTTTGACTAATAGTTTTTCATGCGTCACTATTTAGCGATGGATACGGGTAGTGATGTAATACGTGCTCAATCGGTAAAGCGTTTTGACCGAGTGCATATCATATTGTTTGTTTTATTGGCGGTGATAATTACTGGCGCTTTTTCGTATTGGGCTTTAGATTCCTATTTATTTCCCTCCCAGTTCACCCCGGTTACGCTGAATAAAAAAGAGCAGCGCGTCCTGGATGACAAATTGGAACGCTTGGAATCGCTTGCTATGCGCGAAAAGCAGGGTTCTCCAGCGGGCGTCAATGATTCCAGCGCAGCGCTTGAGCCCGAAGCGTATAGCGAAGAGGGCGCGTCAAGGGAAATATCTCTAACGGAAAATGAAGTGAATGCATTGTTAGCGAAAAATACGGACCTGGCGGATAAACTGGCGATCGATTTGTCCGAGGACTTGATTAGTGCAAAGTTATTGGTGCCGGTTGATGAGGATTTCCCCCTGTTTGGTGGAAAAACTATCAAAGTGCGTGGCGGTGTTGTGCTCGCTTATCGTCAAGAACGCCCTGTAGTGATGTTGAAGGGGGTCAGTGTTATGGGGGTGCCGATACCCAATGCGTGGCTAGGTGGGCTGAAAAATATCGACCTGGTGCGTGAATTTGGTAATGAGGAAGGTTTTTGGAAATCATTTGCGGATGGTGTTGAGACGGTTCACGTAGCGGACGGCGCATTGAAAATACAATTGAAAGAGTGATCGAGTCTTTTGTAAAGGCGGCGATGATGCAGCTGCGCGTTAGTTAGTTAACTGTGCTTTGATTGTGCTTTGTTGACTGCGCGTAGTCACTGGTCTACGGAGAACCGCGTCCGCAGATAAATCGCCACTAACAATATCAGCAGTAAAACCACCCAGAACACAATATACGTGGTGGTTGACTGGCGTGCTTTTTGTTTTTCCAGCCAAGTGCGCGGTTTGACACCCCGAAACAGAAAGACCACTTTGGCCGCCAGATTGACGCAGACGATATTGACTCCCAGTAACAGCAAAGCGCCCAACGCCAAACTGGTCTGACCGGATCCCAGCATTAGGCCTACGGTCGCCGTCGGCGGCAATAACGCCACGGCGACCATCACGCCGACCAATACACTGGACAGGCCCGTCGTAAGCGACAGCACTGCGGCCGCTCCGGAGGCCAGTGCCAGGGCCACCGAGTCCAGTCCAACCACGGTGCGGGCGAGAAGCTCCGGGCTTTGCATGTTTTGTGGCCACGCCAACCCGATAATCAATGACAGAATAAAGGCTAAGCCCAGTCCCGATAAGTTGGCTTTGAGCGCACGCCACATAAGTTCGGTGTCACCTAAGGCGGTGGCCAAGGCTAAGGCGATATTTGGGCCGAGCAAAGGCGCGATGACCATGGCGCCGATCACGACGGCGACGTTGTCTTCGATCAGACCGATAGCGGCGACGATGGTGGAGAGGAACACCAGTAGCAAGAAATTAGCGTCGAGCACGGCGTTCTTCGAGATGTTTTGATACAACTCCTCGCGTGAGGTGCCCGCCGCATTGCTAGGCTTGCTTTTGTCCTCAACCTTATTTTCTTCGGCACGGGGTAACGTCGCCTCTATTGGCAATACAATGATGCGCGCATTCGGGTTTTTTCCAAGGATGGCTTGCAGGGCATCGAGCACTGCCTGGCGGTTCTCGTCATCGACCACCATGCGCGTCACGCAGCGTGGTTCATCAGTACCAGCTCCGAAGGACCAGCAGTCCAGAGCGCCCTTTTGTGTGGCAATACTTCTGATCGTTTTCAGGTGCTGTGCGTCGGCGACGACTTCGATGATTTTCATAGGATTTATTGTCAAGCGAAGCGGCTCCAAAGTGTAAAGCGGCTTCGATTGTTAGTCGCACTTGTTTGTTATTTCTCGAGTTAACTAATCAGTTAACTATCCTCAAGCCTCAAGCGGCGTTTGCTTGCAGTAGTGTGCGATGCGAAAGCATAAACACATATTTACCTGAAATCAATTGGCGTTGTAGAAATTGCTGGTGTAGTATAATCGAGCTGCTCGCTCTTGCGAGACAGAGTGGCCTTACATAAACAGAATAGTGATATCGTGTCTGTTGAGTAATAATAAAGAGTAATAAAAACGTAAACAATTAACTGATGTTTTTTCTCAAGTTTTTTCTCAAGAGTTACGTCGTATATCAAATTAAATACAAAATTAGATACAAGGGGAATGACAATGGATATTATGCAAATAGGCGCTTCACTTCTCAAGGACAAGCTGGGTGGTGGTGGCAACATGGACAGCATTACTTCTGCCTTGGGCGGCCTGCTTTCCGATAATGACGGCAATCTCAATCTGGGGAATATCGTCTCAGGCCTACAGGAAAAAGGGCTGGGTTCGGTTGTCGCATCCTGGCTGGGAGACGGCGACAATGAAGCCATTTCCGCCGATCAGGTCAAGGAACTGTTTGGCAGCGAAAAGATCTCGCAAGTGGCGTCACAGTTGGGTACTGATGAGGGTGCTGTGCTCAACGGACTGTCCGAGGCGCTGCCGCAGGTAGTGGATAAATCCAGCAGTGGTGGAAACCTGCTCGATTCGCTCGGGGGTATTGACGGCATCGCGGACATGGCCAAAAAGCTGTTCTAAATATAAGCTAGGCAACACCACCGAGTGCAGGGTGCATACATTGTGGGCGCTTTTTTTAGAATGCGCCCTGCATAATACGGAATTACCGGCCACGAAAGATCGAACCCAAAATTCCCCGCAAAATCTGGCGGCCCATACTGCTGCCGATCGAGCGTGCGGCACTCTTGAGCAATGTTTCACCAATGCTTTGTCGGCGTCGACCACCACCGCTGCTGCGTTTTGTCAGCTTGCTTACTTTTTTCTCTCGAATGGCATGTTCGGCTTCTACTGCCTGTTTTTCCGCCCGTGCCCTCAGGCGTTCGTGAGCGGAATCACGGTCGACAGCGTTATCATAACGCCCGGCAAACGGACTGCTTTTCTTTAGCCGCTCGAGGTCACTATGACTGGCTGGCCCGATATGCGACGCAGGTGGTCTGATTAAAGTCCGTTGTACGATGCTCGGTCTGCCCTTTAGGTCTAACACGGAGACCAGTGCTTCGCCGACACCGAGTTCCATGATAGCGGCTTCAGTATTCAGTTTTGGATTGGCGCGCATGGTCTGCGCGACCGCGCGCACCGCTTTTTGGTCGCGCGGCGTGAAGGCGCGCAAGGCATGCTGAAACCGGTTCCCCAACTGGCCAAGCACGGAATCGGGGATATCAAGCGGATTCTGGGTAATAAAAAAAATACCTACACCCTTGGAGCGTATCAGTCGCACCACCATTTCGATTTTTTCGATAAGCGCCTTAGGCGCCCCCGTGAAAAGCAGGTGGGCCTCATCGAAAAAGAAAACAAAACGTGGTTTGTCAAGATCACCCACCTCCGGTAGATTTTCGAATAATTCTGACAATAACCACAATAGAAAGGTTGCGTAGAGACGCGGGTTTTGCATCAGTTTGTCAGCGGCAAGGATGTTGACATGCCCTCGGCCCGCAGAGTCGGTGCGAATAAAATCCCATAAATCGAGTTGCGGTTCACCGAAAAACTGTTCCGCCCCCTCCTGTTCCAGCATCAGCAGCCGACGTTGGATAGCGCCGACCGATGCCGCACTGACGTTACCATAGCCGGTACGGAAAGTTTTCGCATTGTCGCCGATAAACTTGAGTGTGGTTTGCAGGTCTTTCAGGTCAAGCAGCAGCAGACCCTCGTCATCGGCAAACTCGAAAGCGAGCGCTAATACACCCTGCTGGGTTTCATTTAGGTCCATCAGACGAGCCAGCAGACTTGGTCCCATATCCGATATCGTCGTGCGAATCGGATGCCCCTTTTCGCCATACAGGTCCCATAATACAGTGGGATTATCGCTGAACTGAAAATCTGCAATACCAATTGCCGTGATACGCTCATCAACCTTCTGGTGCGGAGAACCTGGCTGACTGATACCCGTCAGGTCCCCCTTTACATCTGCCAAAAAAACAGGCACGCCGATGCGCGAGAAACCTTCCGCCAACACCTGTAGAGTAACCGTTTTGCCGGTACCCGTCGCTCCCGCGATCAAGCCGTGACGATTGGCCAAGGCCGACTCAAGGTAAAGCTTTTCTGTGCCCAACCCAATCAGTATTGCGTTGTTATCTGCCATCACTCCCCCGATTACAAGACGGGTCGTATCTATTATTATTTGTAGATTCTATAGCCAGTAGGGCCATATGGATAAAAAGAAAGCCGCGATAATGCGGCTTTCTTTGTTGATATCACAG
>CAZZJI010000001.1:92912-144515 GCA_964654485.1 uncultured Gammaproteobacteria bacterium
CCATATGGATAAAAAGAAAGCCGCGATAATGCGGCTTTCTTTGTTGATATCACAGTTGATATCACAGCGATCTGCGGATTTTAGAGGGAAAGCACAAACGTCACCAGCTTGTCGATATCTTCATTCGATACGCGCGGTGAATTCGGGGGCATGGGTGCGCCACCTGTCACCTCAGTCCAATTACCCTTGCCACCCTTGCTGACCTTTTCTATCAGAAGGCTCTTTGCCTGCGGGTCATCCTTGTAGCGAGTGGCCACATCTTTCCACGCCGGACCCACCAGTTTATCGTCAATTTTATGGCATGCAAGGCAGCCGCTTTTCTTTGCCAGCGCCAATGCGTCATCCTTGGAGATGGCCTCATCCATGACACCAGCCACCGTTTCCGTGGAGGTACCAAGCAGCTCAGTCGCCGTCTCTTTCACACCTTCAACAGTATCAGCGGCCAATTCTGTTGTGTTTTCTGCAATCGCGCCAGCGCCGTCTTTGATCTCATCCACCACATCGCTAACGGTTTCACTGGGGGTATCTATGACGTTGGCTACCTCCTCCTTTACATCTTCGGCAACATCGCTGGCCATTTCTTTCGTATCCTGCACCGCTTTTTGCGTCGAGTCAGCCGCTTTCTCACAGCCTGCAAGAATTAGCAGGAACACGGTCGCTGTAATCAGCGCAGCAAATCTTTTATTCTCTATCATACTCATTTCTATTACTCTCCTTGTTAAGGCAAATTGTTAGTTGTATTCAACACGGCCATCCATTCTGCTGCTTGGTAGCCATGTCAACGAACCCCCATTTAAAGCTAATCCCCTGAATTACCCTATCATGTCATGCCTGTTTGGTTTTCCCCAACTGCACGAGATAAAGCATCCATGGGCACTGCACAGTGATTGTCCTGTCGGCGAGATTAACCTCGGTTTGTATTACGGACAGTGGAGCACTCGGTCAATGACATACGACACGAGGCAATTTTTCCGCCTGGGTCACCCAGTCCTGGACTTGGGAGAGTGCCGGCACTTTGCGAACCAGTTTTTTTTCTTCATTCACATCGATCATTTTTGTATGTAGATTCTCAGGTTTGCGTTGAGCCAATTCCGGTACAGTATCAACCCCGGCGCATTCCAGCAGGTCTGCGTACTGAGTGCTAATGCCGTTGATTCTGGCCAAGTCTGCGCGATTCACCCAGTTTAAGATGAGCTTTTCACTAATACCTGCTTTCTCACCTATTTCCGTACGCCCTTTTTTTTCACAACAAACCTCCAATAGGTTTTCTATGGAGCTAATACCTGTGTCTTCAAGTTTCGCGGCATATGTGTCGCCGATACCCTCAATTTCAGATAGTTTTGTCATACTTGTTTGTTCTCCTCTGTTGTGTTCAGGGTTATTAATGTCAGGTAAACTAGGCAGAAAAAGTTCATGTCATAGCACGAAACAATTCCGACCAGGCCTTATTATCATGCGTGATCAGGTAAATAACAAGTTTCCTTGACATAAAACTTTTTCAGGCTCCTCAGCGGAATCTGTTGCGGAGGTGCAGAATCGTCTCCCGGAGTCTGCTGGACTTAGCGATACGGCATGCACAAACGGGGAGGCTGAGGAATAGTTGATTGATTTTGTCAGATATCAGCAAGAAACCCCTCGTCTGGTATGGGCGGTTTACTTCGGAACAATTACTGGATATTATCGCCCCCTGATCTCCCTCCAATTCTGAAAATACATGGACGCTGAAAAATGAACAATGATAATACGGCGCCAGTGATGAGTTCTAGTAAATGGCTGCTTATCCTCTGTGGTGTCGCCGTGCTAAGCGCATGCAGCACGACTTATTACGCTGCCTGGGAGAAAATGGGTAAGCACAAGCGCGACTTGCTTAGAGATAACGTCGAAGTAGCGCGTGAAGAACAGGCGGATGCACAGGAACAATTCAAGAGTGCTTTGGAACGCCTTAAAGAATTACAGAATTTCGACGGTGGTCAACTTGAGAAAACGTATGAGGCGTTGAATGATGACTATGAGGAATCTGTAGATCGTGCTAAAGACGTCAAAGACCGTATTAAAAAAGTTGATACAATCGCCCGTGATTTGTTTGAGGAATGGGAAGAAGAAATAGCGCTGATATCCAATGCCCGTTTTAAAACCGATAGCAAAAAGAAACTTCGGGCAACTCGGAAAAAGTATACGACCTTGAACCGCTCAATGGTTAAGGCAGGGAAGAGTATGGATAAAGTACTGTCGCGTTTTCAGGACCATGTGCTTTATCTGAAACATAATCTCAATGCCCGGGCCATAGGTGGCCTGGGTGCAGAAGTCGTCAGTATTGGCAAAGACGTGACGAAGCTCATCTCAGATATGCAGTCCTCTATAGCCCAGGCAGATTCGTTTATAGCCACGCTGGATTAGCTATCTTAGCCTTGCCTGCAATCCCTGCAGGCAAATATTGGGCATGCTCGAGAATTTCGCTTAGAATTCACCTTGAAAGAGTGGCCGTGATAGGCGCAAAATAGTACTAGACCCTTAATTCATCAAGGGTTCCTCATTAGATTCCTTATTAGAGATTAGGGGTTAGAGATTAGGAGGTGCTAAGTGGGTGATTTAAAAGATAAACATGTAAACGCCTATCATCGTATGTTGGAAAATGTGAAAACCTTCATTGACGATGCGGGAAAAGAATTTGGTCCGAAAATTCAATACGCAATAGACGCCGCAAAGGACAAAGCGGGTGAAATTGACGAGTTGACCCGCGAAGAGATTGATAAGCTGGGCGACTATCTACAACGGGACCTTGAAGACGCTGGACAATATTTGCAAGAAAACGGCAAAGAATTGGCTGACTGGTTAAAATTCGACATTGAGTTAATCGAAGATCGATTTATTGATACATTCGCCGTCGTGGCAGACCAAACCAAACTGGAGCTGGCGCAATTAGCGGACCGTGCAAATAAAATTGGTGTATGGAAAACGGGCGAAATCACCGGGATCGGTACTCTGGTTTGCAAATCCTGTGGGGAAGAATTGCATTTTCATAAAACCGGGCATATCCCGCCGTGCCCCAAATGCAACGCAACTGAATTCAAGCGGCCGGCCGCTTGAATTCAGTTGCTTGTCTTCTACAGGAAAAACCAAAGTAAGCCATGATCAACATGAGTGAACTTATGATGAGCCAATTTCCTACGATACTATAGGGCGTCGAACCCGACATAGCCTGTATTGTACCATTCAATACTTGTGCGACGAACTGGGGTAGTTTCGATTGAATTTGTCCTTTGTGATCTACAATGGCTGTAACGCCAGTATTGGTTGCTCTTAATAAGGGTCTGCCTGTTTCAATCGCACGCATTTGCGCTACCTGTAAATGTTGCGATGGTTGCGTGGAGTTGCCAAACCAGGCGTCGTTGCTTACATTAACCAGCAAATGAGCTTCGGGAATAGCGATGATGGCTTCCTCACCGAAGGCGTCTTCGTAACAAATCGAGATACCGACTTGATGATTGGCGATTGTGAGTGTACGGTTTTTGTTTTCACTTTTACTGAAATTAGGCAGCGGCACATCAAATATCTTCATTACGTCGCCTACCAGGCTTTTAAAAGGAATGTATTCACCAAAAGGCACCAGGTGTTGTTTGTGATAAACGTCGGGCCGTTCCCCCAGGCTGATTACGCTATTGTAGTACTGGGTATTATCGTCATCCATAATAGGTAAACCAATGATTATGTCTGTTTTATTTTGTATGGCTTCTTCTTGTAGTGCGTCCAGAAAGCGTTTTGCCTGGTGATAATAAGCGGGTAATGCCGTTTCCGGCCAAATAATCAAATCACTAGACCAGTTTTCTTTGGTTAATTTTGTATATAGGTCAATGGTGGGTTGGCGTTTTTTCGCAAGCCATTTTTGATCCTGTGGAATGTTGCCCTGTATCAACGTGACTTTTAGCGGCGTGCCAATCGGACTCGTCCATTGAATCAGGTTTAGCAGTGCGCCGCCAACATAGATTGAAAATAGGGCAGCGAGGCTGAATTTGAGTACGGGTTTTCCATTATAAAGAATATAGGTAATAAGCGCCGAGCAAACTAGCGCGATCCATGAAAGGCCGTATACACCAATGATAGGGGCAAAGCCGATTAGAGGGGCATCAGTTTGGCTGTATCCTATTAACAGCCAGGGCACACCGGCAAAAAATACCCAGCCTCGAAGCCATTCAAACAGAACAAACAAGGTTGACAATAGAATTATACAGGACTTGTTTGCAGTGTTTGTGAAAAAAAAGCGGCGGAAGAAATAGCCGGCCATTGCCGGGAACAACGCCAGTAGAAGGACAGTCAATGCGGTGAGCAATATTGCTAGCATAGGTGGCACACCGCCGTACTGACTCATGCTTACATAAATCCAGGGGATGCCCGTTGCAAATAAACCGACACCAAAAAGATATCCGTGCATGAATGCTCGGCCGCAAAAATTATTGTTTGCATTCTTTGCAGAAGAGTTTGCGAAAAAGTTTGTGGAATTTTTAGCAGGTGTGCTGAGCCACAAATAAAACAACAGGCTGCTGGTAACAAGACTGATCGGAAATAAATCAAAAGGCGCAAATGCCAGTGTTGTTAATGCGCCGCAGCACAAGGCTAAAGAATTAGCGCGCCATCGATGCTGGGAAATATTTTGTAGGAGGTCAGGAAATGTCACGTTCTGTTATTTTTCGTTGCTTTCCTTATCAGATTTTAAGTCAAGTTTTTGCACCTGCAACAAATGCATGCGACGATTATCTGCGCGCAGTACCTTAAAACGAAATTGTCCTATTGCGATAGTTTCGCCCCGTTTCGGGACATGGCCAAATTTACGCATCACCAATCCACCTATGGTATCGATTTCATCTTCTTCATATTCCAAGCCGAAATACTCATTGAATTCTTCTAATGGTGTTAGTGCTTTTACGGTATAGGTTGAGTCGCTGTATTTATGTATAAAGATATCTTCGTCAATATCGTATTCGTCTTCAATATCACCGACGATTTGTTCCAATACATCTTCAATCGTAATCAGGCCAGATACGCCGCCATATTCATCAGCAACGATTGCCATGTGGTTTCGATTGGAGCGAAATTCTGTTAATAATACGTTCAGGCGTTTGCTTTCAGGAATAAATACTGCCGGACGCAGGATGTCACGTATATTGAATTCGTTATTTTCACCATTTGTAAAGTGGGTCAACAAGTCTTTGGCAAGTAAAATTCCGATTACCTCGTGTTGGGAGTCGCCCAATACAGGGAATCGTGAATGCCCTGATTCTACAACGGTTGTTAAGAAGTCTGCTGGTTTTTGCTCTTGGTTGATAACGATCATTTGGGTGCGCGGGATCATGACTTCTCGAACTTGCATGTCTGATACCTGGATAACACCTTCGATCATGGAGAGCGTGTCTGGGTTGATGATATGGCGTTGTTCGCATTCACGTAACGAATAAATTAACTGCTCGCGTGTTTTTGGAATTCTCAGTAAGACTTCACCGAGGCGTTCCAATAACGACTGTTGCTGAGCTTTTTCAGATTCCTGACCCTGTTTTTCTAACGTGGGTGGCGTGGGTGAGTTTTCGTTCATTTTTTATATAAGATAAAATACATGATTTAATTCAATATTATTAAATATATGGGTTAGTAAATCCAATTTGTTTTAATATATCAATTTCACACGACTCCATTTTTTGTGCGTCTTGTGCATTGCTGTGGTCGTACCCAAGTAGGTGTAGGCTGCCATGCACTGTCAAGTGCGCCCAATGCGCCTGAATATCCTTGTTTTGGGTTTTTGCCTCTTTAAGTACAAGTGGCGCACAGAGGATAATGTCGCCAAGCAGTGTGACAGGAATATCGTCAGCGTATTCCGCTGGAAATGATAATACATTGGTCGGACCGTTTTTGTGTCTATAGTGTTCATTCAAATAAGCACTTTCTTTTTCATCCACAATGCGAATGGTTAGTTGAGCATCTTCTTCTTGCCCCTCTTTTTTTCGAACAGGTTTTCTTTGTACAGATTCTTTTTGCATAGATTTTTGCATAGATAATGCGGCATTTACCCACGTTCTAAAATCAGATGCGTCGGGGGGTAGAAGCTCATCAATATTTGTTCCATCAAGCGCATATTGCACGTCAATGTGCATGTCTATGTCCAAGTCAGCTGTTCTCTTTTCCTGGTTGGTCATCGGCATCCGGATTGTTGCCGTTTTCATGATCATCGTAAGCGCTAATGATGCGTTGTATCAAGGGGTGGCGAACTGCGTCTTTTGATTTGAAGAAGGTGAAGCCTATTTTTTTTTCGCTTTTTAAAACGTCGATTGCATGGTTTAAACCGGATTGTGTGCCGTGTGATAAATCTATTTGCGTTACATCACCAGTGATCACGGCGGTGGAGCCCATGCCCATGCGAGTTAAAAACATTTTCATTTGTTTGGTTGTGGTATTTTGTGCTTCATCAAGAATGATAAAGGCATCATTTAATGTTCGGCCGCGCATAAAGGCAAGCGGTGCGATTTCAATAGTATTTTTCTCTATGAGCTTGGTAACGGTATCAAATCCGAGTAATTCATAAAGCGCATCATACAGAGGACGCAAATAGGGATCAATTTTTTGTGCTAAATCGCCAGGCAAAAATCCGAGGTGCTCCCCGGCTTCCACCGCGGGGCGGGTTAAAACCAATCGATTTACTTCGCTACGTTCCAGCGCAGCAACAGCGCATGCGACTGCCAGGAAAGTTTTTCCTGTGCCTGCTGGCCCGATACCAAAAGTGATATCGTGCGTACTAATGTTGTGAAGATATTTTCTTTGATTTTCGCCACGACCTTTTACGGTCGCAATTTTTGTTTTAATGATGATATCTTTTATAGTATTTATTTTATTAGATGAATGTTTCGTCTCTGTATTTTGTTGCGCATCTTCACTTGCATTCGCTTCTTGTATATGAAGATGAACAATGTCTGGTGTAAGCGACTCGTTTGAGGTTTCATTGTATAGCGATTTTAAGATTTTACTCGCCGATCTAACAGCGGCAACATCACCAATTATTCTCAATGCATTGCCGCGTATATTAATTTTAATATTCAAGCGTTGTTCTATTTGGCGCAGGTGTTCATCGAATTGACCGCACAAGTTGGCCAGACGGGCATTGTCTACCGGTTGTAGAATAAAGTCGCTGGAAGTTGGCTGGCTTTTCAAAACTGTGTTTGTGATGCCGGTCTGTCGAAGGCAGCAGTAGGTTGCGAAAAAGAAGGGTTAGTCAGCTCGCCACGTAAGGAATTCGGTAGTGCTTGCGTGATGTTGGCAGTAATGAATTTTCCAATCAAATTAGCGTCACCTTTTAGATTGACCATACGGTTATTATCGGTCCTGCCGCAGATTTGTTTAGGGTCTTTTTTCGATGGGCCTTCGACCAGAATGCGCTGCTGGCTACCCACCATGGCCTGGCTGATGCCGTCTGCCAGCTCAGTAATTCGATTTTGTAAGGTCTTTAACCGCGCTTTTTTTATTTCTATTGGATTAGAATCAATCAAAGAGGCGGCAGATGTGCCGGGTCGTGGGCTATAAATAAAGCTATAGGAGTGATCGAATCCTACTTCGTCTATCAAGTCCATTGTCGCCTGAAACTCGCTGTCTGTTTCACCTGGGAAACCGATAATGAAATCGGAAGACAGGCTGATATCAGGGCGATTTTCGCGCAAACGACGTATTTTGGATTTGTATTCTAAAATTGTGTGGCCGCGTTTCATTAAGCTTAAAACTCGATCAGATCCGCTTTGTACCGGCAAGTGTACGTGGCTGACAAGCTCGGGTACATCGCGATAAACATCGATGAGTGAATCAGAAAATTCCACCGGGTGTGACGTGGTATAGCGAATACGCTCAATGCCGTGTATCGCCGCAACATAACGAATAAGCAACGCCAAATCGGCAATATCGCCGTCCGTCATATCGCCCTGGTAGGCATTTACATTCTGTCCCAGCAATGTCACTTCTTTAACGCCTTGGTCTGCCAGTTGGGTCACTTCAGTTATTATGTCATCGAATGGTCGGCTGATTTCTTCGCCACGTGTGTAAGGAACCACGCAAAACGTGCAGTATTTGCTGCAGCCTTCCATAATGGAAACAAACGCGGCAGGACCGTTAGCACTGGGTTTAGGCAGGCAATCAAATTTTTCTATTTCCGGAAAGCTGACATCGATAGCCGGTCGCCGTGATTTTTGCACTTGCTCGAGCATGCCCGGTAAGCGGTGCAGTGTTTGCGGGCCGAATATCATATCGACGTAGGGCGCTCGTTGGCGAATTGCGTCACCTTCCTGGCTGGCAACACAGCCGCCCACCCCGATGATCAGTTCAGGGCGGGTTTTTTTAATATCACGCCAGCGACCGAGGTGAGAAAACACCTTCTCTTGTGCTTTTTCCCTTATAGAACATGTGTTTAATAAAACCACATGCGCTTCTTCCGGGGTAGTTGTCAGTTCCAGGCTGTGCGAGGCCTTAAGCACAGCCGCCATTTTTGACGAATCATATTCGTTCATTTGACAACCAAAGGTCTGTATGAATAACTTTTTAGGCATTCTCAATCCGAAGAAAAAAGGGACATAAAATTACACCTTATAGGGGAAGATTGCCAGTGTAGATTTACTGTTGAAGGGTTATTGATGCAGGAATTTTCGCCACGGAGTGGAGGACACGGAAAAGCGCAATATTCGCTTTCTCCTTGTCTTCTTGCGTTGTCCTCTTACGTTGTCCTCTGTGGTCAAAATATAGGCTTGTTGGGTTAATTAGCTGCCTGCCCATGAATAATCCTGGGCCAATAGTCTTCTGTTTTAAAACCTGGACTATGCGAACCGACATGGCACTGAGCGCACATTTTTTCTCGTGACCAATTGTGGTTGCTTACTTTTGTTTTTCCGTCGCTGTTAGCATGCTCGCTGCTGGCGCCGTGACAAGATTCGCACTGTACGTTCAGCAGATTTGCAGTGACAGCTGAGTCAATAAAGCCGCCTTTTTTTTCGAAACCCACACTATGACAGCCAATACAGTCTGGATCGAAGGCTTTATTGACGGCTTCCAGTTGTTCGAATGCGCTTGCATGTTTACTTGTTTGCCAAATTTTATGTTCTTTGATGTGACAGGTTTTGCAAGTCTCTTCGCCAGCGAAGGGACTTTTTCCGGTTTCCTGTTCTTTTCTCAGGGCCACCTTTTTTAAATAGGCTTCTTTAACTTTGGCATTGTATTCGTCGTACCATTGGGTCAGATTTGCGGCGTCTTGTATGGTGTCGGGCAAGCGAATAATTTTGTGTTCAAACTGATCTATATCGTTTTTCTCATTCAGCTTTATATCTACCTTGCCGAGGCGCATTCCTCTTGAGCCGGGTTGCAATACCAGCGTGGATTTGTGCATTGTTGGTTCGCCATAGACTTCATGTGCAGAGCGTATAAGTAAAATATCAACATGTTCAAGTGAAATTTGTTTTAGTGCTTTTTCAAGCGTAAGTGTTGTTGCCAGTACAGTTACACTGTTTGCCATTTTCGCTTTTTTGATTAATTTGGCCAGCGCAGCTTTATCGTTATTCACCGTTTGATGTTTTCCCTGCATTTGCTGCTGCGGGGATTTTTTGGGGTCGAGCCAGCTAAAGAAGGTCAGTTTGATGTTGCCGCGTTGAATGACGTCTTGCTTAACAAAACTGTCGTTTTGCCAATTTGAGGCGACCCACGGCAGTGTCGCAAGTGATGTCGCAAATGAATTGTTTTTGATAAATTCTTTTCCATAGGCGAGATCGCGCCATTGAACACCGATGGCATCGTATTTCATGGTTGCGATGCCTTTCAGAATGTATTCGCTTTTCAGTTTGTCGCGCGGAGATTCACTGCTTATCAGGCCACCAGAGGTAATAAGGAACATCCCCGGGTTTTCTTTTCTTAGTGTTTGGATCATTGACGCGCGCCGTTTAATGCCGCCAAGATCAGTTTCTTCCGCGCAGCCGCAAGGTTCCAGTTCACCGTTGAGGTTGCCGGAATAAATAAGCGTAAAGCTGTTTAGCGGGGTTTGATTATCTGCAACGCCAACAGAAATGAAATAGTGGGCAAGAATCAGCAAAATAAACAGCGAATTAAAAAAGGTGTATTGCTTTGCTTGAACTTTCATAATTATGATCGTGATGTTTATTTGAAAGGAACGCCCGCTTTTTCATACCATTGACGCGCCAACTCTATATCTTTGGTTAAACCGTATAAGCCATCTCGATAGGCTTTTGCTAATGCGAGGCGTGCTTTCTGGTTGCCATATTTAGCCGCTTGGCGTATCCATAACATCGCATGTGATTCATTCTGTACTACGCCATTACCTGATAAATACAACAATCCCAGGTTTAGCTGGGCTTTGGCAGAACCCGCCTTTGAGGCCAGCGTGAGCCAGTGCGCTGCTTCTTTGTAGTTTTGTTTAATACCATCGCCTTGCATCAGCATAATACCGATATTTTCCTGAGATTTGCGATATCCTTTTCTCGCTGCGCGTTTCAGCCAGTATGCACCTTCTTTGGGGTTCTTTTTTACGCCTAACCCAAAGCGATACATGATTCCGAGGCTGTTTTGAGCCAGTAAATGGTCTTGTTCAGCCGCCTTGCGGTACCAGTTAATCGCGATTTCATCATTTTGCTGAACACCGCGTCCGTGACGATACATGACGCCTAATCGGCGTTGTGCTTCTGCTGATCCGCTATCTGCGAGTGGTTTTAATATTTGGTAGGCGCGTGCGTATTCCTGGCTTTTATAAGCCGCAACACCTTCTTCTAATTGACTGGATTGCGCCTCAAACGCCCATAAAAAAACCAATAACCCAAAAAACAACGTTTCTATATTAAAAATTTGTTTTTCGGGTTGTGTTGATCGAAAAATATGCATTTAATGCAAGCCGACACTTCTTAATTTATTAGTTGAGATGTTTATTGACAAATATAACGCTGAAACGTTCATTGATAATTAATAGGTTCATCCGGTTTGGCGTTATTCGCAATGGGCTTGTCTGCTGTGGCGCTGTCTTTAACATTATCAACATTATCGCTTGACTCCGCAGCTTTCTTTTTGGAAGGTTTCTTTTTAGGTTTCGTAACAGTGCTATTTATAACGCTTGATGTCGGCCAGTCACTGAAGGGATAAGGTTTTTCTTCAGTTACATAACATATATAAAGCACTGTTTGTGAAATGTACTGTGCGAGGTGTTCGCTAAAATGAACCAGTCGTTCATTGACTGCGCCCGTCAATAATCTGGTTAAAAACTGGAAAATGACCAGCCCGACAACGACACCCTTTGCAGCCCCCAACACGATGACGAAAAGCAACATGAAAAAGCCCCGCAGCCAAGTGTCTGCGTTGCTGAGTTTCTTTTTTATTTCTTCATCCATTTTTGCTCCCTCCTCAATTAGGTTTATTTCTGTGTTTTTTTATCTAATAAATTATCTAATAAACAGTGTGCGACGCGCACGTGGAGCAATTGTATCCTTAAAATTGTGAGAAGGGAAAAATTATAACGCCAGGGTTTGCAAGCCCTTATCAATGCCTAAAAACAAGCAATGCCTGAAAGCAAGGGGACGATAACGAAAGCGCTTGCATCAAAGTCTGCGCGGACAAGCGGGGTGGCGTGGCGTGCCAGGTTGCTTGTTGGGTTGGGTGCTTAGGGTCTGGTGGATACGGTCAACGCGTTGATTACCTGGTCTTCCATATCGATTCGATCTGCGAGCAATTCGCCTAGCGCCGATAAATCAACATCAAGGTTATTAAAATTCTGACACTTGTCGGAGCAGTCGTATTTGTCATTAAAGTCAAGAATTTTCTGCGTTATTGAGGCAATTTGGGGATAAATTGATTGGGCAATATTTTGTACGGGTTCTCTTCTTTCCTTTTTTTCGTCGATGTGCCGGTATAGTTGAAAATGCGCCGAAGCAGTGTAATCAATCAGGGATTCGCAAAATTCCTGCAGTAGCTTCTGAGTAGGTTTGTCGGGATTAAACGGTGTTTTAGCGGCTAATTGTGAGTAAAGAGACAGGGTATCAGTGCGTGAAGAGACGAGTGTGAGTATATTTTCGTGAGAACTCCCGCGCCGTTCTTGTATTGGTGTATCTACAGACATATGTTCTCCTGAATTCTTTATGGGTTTTTTATATAAGATATTTTAGATAGAGGATCTTCTAAAAGATCTTTATCTTTGTCTCTTTTATATAGTCTCTTTGGGCTAGGGTCTGACGATCTTATAGTAATAACGTATAACACCAGACTATCTTAGCCAGAAAAATATATCAACGTGTGAAGGCGATTTTTTTTACCACGATTTTTAACGCGCCATTCAGAGGATATAGAAATTTGTTATACTTAAGTCGTATAGCTGTTGGCCGATAAGATGTTCAGCGGCTGCTAATCTTACCCCAGGTTCAGGTCTGACTATTAGTTCGTCACCAATTCTAACGATTACCTAATAAATTGCCTAATAAATTATGCTCGCTGGGCGCGACGCTTGGCGGACATGAAGTCCTTATGTGAAACATAGAGTAATTCTGAAATTTTTCTAACCAGGTGTTCTTCATGTTTCTCCAGTTCTTTATCTGCAAATGCGACTAGCCACATTTGTTCAACCAGTTTTATTTTTTCTTCCTGGGAGAATTCTTTATTAATGAGTGATGTAAACTCATAATAACATGTTGACTGTTGGGCTTCTTGTTCAGCGAGTTCGAGAAGTTCAGTTGTTTCATCTACAGAAAGCTGAAAGGTTTTTTTTATGGCATTGGTTACTGTTTGCTGCTCTTCTTCTTTAATTGTGTCATCTACCCGAGTCATTTCAATTAATAACGCAGCGGACGCCAATTGCAGTGCATGGTCGTTGTTTTCCTGGCTGTTTTCACGCCCGAGAACAAGGTGTGTGTCGAAAAATTGTTTTATCGTTCCAATCATTAGGTCCTTACCTGAGTAATAAGCCTGTGTAATAATGCCATATTGTAAACTACAATCACTAAAAATATCGGGTCAATTTATCCTATGTGCCTTGCATATCTATACGATTTGGTTAAAAAGCACGAGCTGATTGAAAATCCAAACAGAAAGCAAGGCAGCAGGCAGCGCTGCCGTCAACGAATGTTTTTGCTAGCTTATATTCCAGTCGTTTTGTTGCTTAGCAATTGTGCTTATTCGCCATTGGTTCCTGATATTTCTTCACCCTTGTTAGAAAACCTGCAGCATTCGAAAACACAACAATGTTCAGAGTTTTTTGTGGAAATTGACCGGGTGGTGTTTCTTACATCTGTTGTGGATGCCGGTGAATTCCGTTTGTCCGGTTTTCCTTATTTGCGCATTAGCCGGTTTTTAGCTTCATTCAATAATCTGGCAGAGAATGACCAGCGTTTTTTTGCCTGGGTCGCTAGACTGCAGATATTGGATCAGCAAGCAAGGAAGATCGAATTAAGCAATCTGCCCAAAGCAGTCCGCCAACAACTGCAAGTCAAATTCTATCCCATTTTCCTTAAAGACAACACCTCTAAAAAAACACTTTTTGATATTGTGAAAATGTGTGGAGATGTACTTCGTAACGTAGATATGGTTGACGCCAATATACGAGATACCTTGATTGACTCAAAAGCATACCCCGATGAATATCAGTTTTTGAGTAGAGTTGTTGGTATATATCCAATAACAGGTTTATTCGTAAAGCTTGGTATTAATTCTTATCACCAGGAAACACTCGATACATTTAACCTGCCGTTGCATCAATTGGAGGTTAAAGGCCGTTCTCAATATTATGTAATGGACACTCAGGCAAATCCTTTAGAGAAATTATCGCAGCAGGCAGTACAAAAAATATTAAGCACTTCTGCAAATAACGAATTGGCTATACCGGAACCCTCTGCGGAAGAACAGCAAAGATTATTTGCGACTTTTGCGCCAATCATAAAAGTCGATATACAAGGTAATTATGACCGCTTAGGCGCCCCGCTGTGGGATGAAGAGCGTATTGCCAAAATAGATACCGGTTCCCCGGTGTTGTATACTTTGGTTTCACACGTTTGGTTTGAGCAGCAGATATTATTGCAGCTAAATTATGTTATGTGGTTTCCAGAAAGGCCAATTGACGGAACATTTGATATTCTTGGAGGTCATATAGATGGTCTTAATTGGCGTGTAACAATTGGTCCCGATGGGCGGCCACTTATATATGATGTTATGCATAACTGCGGGTGTTATCACATGTTCTTACCGACAACGCGGTTAACCTTGAGAGAAGATGTTGCTGGCGTTTATGAAGAAGCGCCCCTAGTGCCACAGCTTGCCCCGGATGTCTTTGATAAACAAGTTGTTTTACATGTGGAAAGCAGAACACATTATTTGCAAAGAGTCACTGTGATGGCGCAAGCATCAGGCATACCTTATATTTTGAAAGACTATGATTTATTACGCTCACTTGCATTGGGTGGTTCGTCCGGGCTTTCATCTAGCACGGGGGATCGAAAAAGCTTGTTTGATTGGGACGGGCTTATAAAAGGAACTGAGCGTGCAGAGCGCTGGATATTATGGCCTATGGGTGTGCTCAAACCAGGTGCAATGCGTCAATGGGGGCGCCATGCGACCGCTTTTATAGGGCGGCGACATTTTGATGACCCTGGTTTGTTGGATAGATACTTCTATTATGCAAAATAAGTTTTATTCGAAATAATTATATTATTTATGGGCGGGTTAAGTTTTTTTTGGAGGCGATGACGATGTTACGTTTTGCTAAGATAGTTTTTTTTATGGTTTTATTTTTATTGGTGGTGCCATTTGCCTTTTCGAGTGTTGAGAGTGAAATTAATATCATACTGACGCATCCTGAAGATCCGCCGGTAGGCGTTGTTTTTGAAATTGTTGAAGGGGAAGAAGATGCGCTTTCCTGGGCGCTTGCTGATATTCGCAAGTATGCAAAAATATTAAAAAAAACATTTCCCAATATCAATATCGCCGTGGTTTCTCATGGTTCTGAACAGTTCGCATTGATGAAGAAAAACGATAAAAAATACCCCTCTATCCATAAGCAAGTGAAGCAGTTGGTTAACAATGACGACATCCCCGTCCATATTTGTGGCACTCATGCATCCTGGTATCGTGAAGACGAAGAGAGTTTTCCTGATTATGTCGATGTCGCACCCGTTGGGCCTGCACAAATTAATGATTATGTGAATCTTGGGTATACATTGGTTGTAATGGAAAAACCTTAATTATTTAGCTATTATGTTTTCTACAAATTTTGATCTTCTCATCCTGGCTTTTGTTTGGTTAGTCTATTTTTTATTACATTCGTTATTTGCATCACTAAGTTTAAAGCGGCGGGTTGCGGAAAAATTTCCGGCTGTCTCCCGGTATTATCGTATTGCTTTTAATATTCTCGCAATCGTGTTAATTATTCCTCCGTTATGGTTAATGCATTCACTTGCTGGAGAAGTGCTTTGGCAATGGAAAGGCGTCGGGTTGTATCTATCGAATTTTTTGGGTTTGTTGGCGCTGATCGGGTTTGTGTGGAGTATGCGTTATTATGACGGCATGGGTTTTCTCGGTGTACGTCAGGTTGGATCTGCCAATGCACATGTTGAAGATCAGGAAAAATTTTGCCTGTCGCCGTTACATCGCTTTGTCAGGCACCCCTGGTATTTTTTGGCAATAGTTTTTATTTGGAGCAGAGATATGGACGCCGCATTTTTGCTTTCGGCAGTCTTTATAACGTTATATTTCATAGTTGGGTCTTGGTTTGAAGAGAAGAAATTGCTTGTGTTTCATGGTGAAATCTATCGCCGTTATCAACGTTATGTACCCGGATTGTTTCCGTTGCCGTGGCGCTATCTCACTAAAGCAAAACGCAATGAACTGCTATCGCAAAAATAGTTGATAATAAGGGATCGGCCATGAGTAGTTGACTAAAAAAGACGGAAATTGAGGTGTTCTGCATTAAGCTGAGGTTCAGCTATACTTTGATAGAATAATTCAGATAAGCAGAGCATAAGGAAATAGTGGGGAAATAATAATGAAAGCAGTAGCATCTCCAGGCAATACCAAACCTTCTGCCGAAGTGTTGGCTCGATTGGGTCCAGGTTGTTATGTGAAAGTAGGCAAAGAAACAGGCCTGTTTTGGGCTGAAGTCACCAAAGTTTGCGACACTAAATTTACCGGAAGGGTGCAGCAAACATTTGCTGATGCGAAACAATACGGTATCGTTAATGGCAGTGAGCTTCAGTTTGATAAGCAGCTTGTTTGTGGTACCGGTTGTGATAAATATTGTTGGTGTTAGCGTTGGGTGCGAGCGTTGTTAGAATAGATTGTTTTACCATTTATTAGCTGGCGTTTGCTGACTACCGCTTATGCTTAATGGCTGATTGTTTTGTTCGTATAAATTTAATAATATGCCCGGTTTGCTGTGGAGTGATATTTTTCACTGGCGGCATATTTCCGAAACGCCAATGATGTTGGTAAGTCCCGAATTGCACCGCCTTGTAAAAAAACATGTCCGGGTGGTGGCCCGGTTTATAGATATGGTGAATCAAAGGCGGTCCCTGCGTGGTTCCATTTGATACTACATTCGATTTCCCATTCGAGATTGTGCTATTCGAGATTGTGCCGTGGCATTCGGAACAAAATTCAGAATAAAGTGACTCTCCTTTTTGTTCGTTAGCAATGAACCCAGGGGGTGGCGTCACAACATTGAGCCTGCTTTCCTTCGAGGTAGATGAGCTACACGCAGTAATATTTAGCACAAAAAATGTTGCTAGGGATATTGCTGTTAGTAAAGCGCTTTTATTTTTAGTACTGTTTTTAGTACTGTTTTTTTTAGTATAAGGTAACTTCGACATCAATGGTTTTGTCGCTGCCTATCCAGCCTTTGCGTTTCATTGTTAGTATGACTTTATCGCCAGGTTGTTTTTCCAGTAATGCAAATTTCACATCTGCCATGGATTCTATGTTTACGCCATCCACCTTACTGAAGTGATCTTCATTTTGTACGCCAGCAAGTTTGGCTGGGCTGTCCTTAGAAAAACCAGAGACAGTGATACTGCCACTTTCAGCTTTATCCATGATGACACCAAGACGTCCTGCTTTGGAGAGTTTTAATGGTTCTGGTAATAATACAAAGTCAGCCAGGTCAGGGCTGGGCTTATTAAGTAAGCCGTTTAATACGATTGCAGACTCAATGTTTGGCAATCGGCGTGTTACCCGTTGTGGAATGCCATATCCGTAAATCAAATGGCCTCCACCCGCCAGTACGATCATTCTTTTTTTCGGGTGTTTATTATAATAGTTTACTGCATTTTGCGCCATAGTTTCATCGCGAACTAGTTGCACATCAATAAAGTTATCAAAAGTTTTGTTGTCGGTGGCCGACGTCGGGTGTCTTTTATATATAGATTCCAGAAGTTCACGGTATTTTTCATTTGAGCGGTCAATTTTGTCCGGGAGATGTTTTTTCTCATCTTCTGTCAGACTGTCAACACCTTTGCGGCCTATCTTGCGTTGAATTTCTTCCAGCATATCCAGTGCCAACAAGGGGATAGAATGTTCTTTGGCATACTGAATAATAGGACGATAATGGCGATAATCGATACGCCAACGACTAAAGTATTCAGTTTTATTAAGAAATTCGCGTTCATCGATGGTGCCATTAATGTATTCATCCATATGAGTTTGAAACGGTTGTTGGAAAAATTCCAGGCCGATAGCAATATTGGGGTCAACGGTGTGAATGCGTTTGATAATTTCCAGTTGGTTTAAGTGGTGTGAAATGCGGTCATGACTTTCACCAATAAAGATAAATCGCTTACGCAGTAGCTCATTTATGACGTCATCGAAATCAGGCATGGCAGCCAAATGCAGTGCTGCGGGTACTTTGTAAGAATCGGGTTTGTCTGGCTCCCAGGTATCGGTATGAGGGTGTCCGTGATTTATATCGCGCATGCCTATTGTCTTACCGTGCGGTGAGGTTGGCACAGACTGACATGAAGCGAGCAAGGTCGTGCCGGTAAAAACAAGCAAAATTGTTAGGGCTTGTGTTTTGCTAAAATTTTTCAGTGAAGGCTTAAACATGTTAATTACCTATAGTATTGATTTTCGGGTTTATTAATTAATATCATGAATCTTTACTTTAGAAGAGAAGCGTTGATAATAAACAATGTGGTGAAAATATAGACATATTGTTTGCGTCTGCTAAATTGAGCCGTATCTTAACGTTATTATCCGAATGAAAACACACCTTAACAATACTAAATAAAATTTACTGTGGGCTTGGCGGCGTTTTTACGCGGTTACGATTAGACCGTTAATAGCGGCAAATGATCCCATGGCGTGTAGTAAAAAAATCCCGTAACCCCGCCACAAAATACCCATAAAATAAATATGAAATGGTGTTTTAGGAAGGGTAGTGCTCATTTGACAGAGCTTAGGGGCGTACCATAAATTGCATCAGCAAAAGTGGGGGTAATTTGTGTGCATTCAAAATGGCGATCCCAGGGCACCAGTACTGCTGCATCATTTATTCCCAGGCTGGCTAATTGATGAGGTACACCAAGGCGGTTAATGATATGCCAACTTCCCATCATGCCGATGAACAAAGTGCCATCTGCTGCACTGCTCGCAGATGCCACGCCTTCTGCCATAGCGCGATCCCATAATAGCTGCCCTTGTACAAATAGAAAAAATTTTTCACCGTCCTTTTTGATGTCATCAGGCGATTGTTCGCCACTCAGTGACCTCGAAGGTTTGTGTAGTAGATAGCTTGCGGCGAGTAAATTTAAATAATCAACGCTCGGTGTCGCGGGGTCGGATAAGCCTTCTTTTTCACTATCAGGAATGGCTTTCCAGCCATTTTTACGTACTTTTTCCCTTAATGAGCGATTTACATTGAGTGCATGCATGGGCAGATGATTATTTTTTGCGAACTTAAAAACGGGCATATACAAAGATATATCAAAACTCCAAAAAGAATCCCAGTCGAGTTTTTTAACAAATTCTTTTTCAGTTAATTTTCCATCTACCCATTGATTCAATATAGGCTGTAAACGACGCGGGAACATTTCAAAACCCAGTACCAAGTCTTCTTTAATCAAATATAAGGATTTGATGGTTTGTAAATGCCAGCGGTGGTGTTCTTCGTTGTTATGATGTTCGCCTAACAATACTGCGCGTTTTGTCGAGATATCCTTTAATAGCTCGGATCTGGAAATTTCCTTGTTTTCCTTTGGGAGCCACCATTGTTGTTCGGCGATGCAGCTTTCACTTATATTGTTGTTGCTGTTGTGCAGTTCCTTTACTTGCTGTTTGTCAGATTGAGAGTCGTCAGATAAAGTTGCTGCATGTAAAAAAATGCCCGGGTGTAATCCCATGGAAATGGCGTACGCCCATAGCACGAACACAAGCGCGAATACAATTTTTTGATTATTAATCGTTGTCATTAGGATGATTTTCTCAGTCGAAATAACTTACATTCGCTTTTTTGCTGCTTCTTTGAGTTCAAGATACTTAATTTAATTTAAAGGTGATTCCCTGCGCGAGCGGCAGTTCATTACTCCAGTTAATTGTATTGGTTTGTCGTCGCATATACGCCTTCCATGCATCGGAACCCGCTTCACGCCCACCGCCGGTTTCTTTTTCTCCCCCAAAAGCACCGCCGATTTCTGCGCCGGATGTGCCAATGTTAACATTCGCAATTCCGCAATCACTTCCCATTGCTGAAAGGTAGAATTCTGCCACTTGCAGATTTCGGGTAAATATCGCGGATGAAAGACCCTGCGGGACGGCATTTTGCATGCCGATTGCGTCTTCCAGTTTTTCATAAGAAATAATATATAGAATCGGTGCAAATGTTTCCTGCTGTACAATGTCCCATTGATTCTCTGCGCCTACCAGCGTCGCTTGGACGAAATGTCCTTTGCCTGTTATAGGTTCACCACCAACGATTATATCGCCACCCGCGTTGCGAATTTCGTTCATTGTGCACTTGTATGCATCAACTGCCGACTGATCGATCAGCGGGCCTAGCAAGACATTTTCATCAAGTGGGTCGCCGTGTCGAATTTGCTTATAGGCGTGCGTCAGTTTGTTAACGAGTTCTTCTTTTATTGATTTGTGTACGAACAGTCTGCGGGTGCTGGTACAGCGTTGTCCTGCAGTACCGACCGCGCCAAATAAGATGGCGGGCAGCGCCAGGTCTAGGTCCGCTTCTTTATCTACAATGATTGCGTTATTGCCACCGAGTTCTAACAGGCAGCGCCCCATGCGATTAGCCACTGTTGTATAAACATGACGGCCAACTGAGCAGGAGCCGGTGAATGAAATAAGCGCGATACGTTTGTCTGCAATAAATTGTTCTTTTACTGAATTATCTTTGCTGATAAACAGCGTGAAAATACCTGGGTAGCCGTTCTCGGTTAAAACTTTATTGCAAATATGCTGCACGGCAATAGCACACAACGGCACTTTCGTTGAGGGTTTCCAGACGACCACATTACCCGCAATGGCGGCGATAAACGCATTCCAGGCCCACACAGCAACGGGGAAATTAAATGCCGTAATAACACCGACTATGCCCAACGGGTGCCATTGTTCATACATTCGATGTTGTGGACGTTCGGAGTGCATGGTGTTTCCATACAACATACGCGATTGGCCAACAGCAAAGTCAGCCATGTCTATCATTTCCTGTACTTCGCCATCCCCTTCTTGTTTGATTTTGCCCATTTCAAAGGAAACCAGGCTGCCCAATTCATCTTTATATTTACGCAATGCATTGCCTATCTTGCGTATCAGTTCACCGCGCAGCGGTGCGGGCACGTTTCGCCATTTAAAGTGCGCTGCTTGGGCGTTGTTTATGAGTTGCTGGTACTCTTTCTGGGTAGTTAATGCGATGCTGGCAATTAATTCGTTTGTGGCGGGGTTAAAAGATTCTAATGTGTCTTTACCGGTGGTATTCACCCATTGTGATGCGTCGAGGCAACATCCCGAGTTCAGTTTTTGAATACCAAGTCGTTCGAGAAAATCCATGTCGTTGTTTAACCTGTTTTATGATTTGGAAGTGGCATAATACTTGCCAAAGCGATTGTTTAAAAAATCCTGTAACAAAAAGCTCTCTTGTGTAACAAAACCCCGGTACGCGTTTGAATTTTCCAGTACCAGATCCAGCACCCCACAAATACCTGACGCTGTTGTGATTTGAATTGCGGACCACAAGATGCCGGCTATTTCTTCAGGGTAAATTTTTTGCACAAAGTTTTTTTCATACAATTGACCGTTTTTCATGCCGGATACGGATACATAAATAAGGACAACATCCTGTGTTGTTTTTGGAATGGCATTTTCAAGAATTTGTTTTAAAGTGTCCCGGTTTTCATTTAGCTTTAATTCGTTCATGAGCAATTGTATTTTTTCGCAATGCCCTGGATAGCGCATTGTTTTATAATTCATTCTTTGGATCTTACCGGCGTAAGTTTCAGCTAAGGAGCCTAGCCCACCTGACGTATTAAATGCCTCGTACAACAAACCATCGAGAGTAATTGTTTCGTAACCTTCTAAGGGCTGTGTAAGCACAGCTTCACCGTGTTCAATTGCCTGACACGGATTTCCATATTCATTTATTAGCCCGTCAGTTGACCAGGTGAGAGAATATTTCAATACATTACTTGGATTTACCGGCAATGCACCGACCCGCATTTTAACCGTATCGAGCGAATCAAAATGTTGCATCAAATCATTGGCAACGATGCTAATAAATCCTGGTGCAAGACCACATTGTGGTACGAATGCGGTTTTGGCATTTTTGCTCAATTCTTTTACTTGGTTGGTAACGTTGACATCTTCTGTGAGATCAAAGTAATGCGTTTTGTTGTCGCGCGCCAGGCGTGCGATCATTGGATTACAATAAAAGGGCAGTGCAGAGATAATAGCGCTGGGTTTTATTTCTTTAATATAGTCAGAAACCAGTTGCTCGTTTGATGCATCGAGCGAGGCGAATGTTAAATGCTTTAAATCGCTTGTATTACGCAAATAGCCCGATGCTTCTTTGCTGCGTTCAACCAGATAAACGTCATATTCGCCTGATTCAGCAAGAAGACAGGTAATCAGTGAGCCAATTTTTCCTGCGCCTAGTACCAGAACACGATGCATTTATAATTCCTTTTTTGCTTGTTTTTCAATATTTTTTACAATAAAAGCCGTTGAAAAAGAATAATTTGTTTGTTTCCAGGGTTTTAGTGATGCCTTACTCGTGCCCCTTAAGTGGAGTAATCGGCAACCCTCTCAATAATATTAGGCCTGAATTTCCTATCGCGCCAGTTGTAGCGTGGATTAATGAAAGACCATCAGCGAGGGTGTTATCTGCAAATGGCGCTATGTACAAGTATTTGTCTTCAGAAAAAAACGAATTGACCGATGTAGGCATATGAACTCAGGACCTTCAAAAAGGTCCAATTTACAGTAACTAAATCTAGTAACTAAATCGAAAAAGGTGAATTATGCCTATTTCCCATGATGAATTTGCGGTTAATCTTGCCCAGGAAATCACAAAATCCAATAATCTACTGAAATTACACATTGCCAATAATCGCAAGTTACAAATCATTAAAAGCGATGGTGATATTGCTAATCTGGATTTAACACCTTTTGTTTTTGTTCCACAACCCGTTTCCGCCAACACAATTTTTTGTAAGGTAAGTAATGTTGATGAGTTGATCGGCGCCTATAACAGCGCTCGACAGGTTTTGCCGTTTGAAAAAGATATCGATGGCGCGTATGACAACGTAAGTGACTATGCAGAACAGTTTTTAAGTAAAAATTTTTCTACTGCGAAATCTTACCTAACAGATGAGCAGGCTAAATTGATTGCTAATTGGGTGGGTGATCTGGACGTTTATGCTGCTGTAAAGTCTGTAGAATCATTATTAAATAGCCGCGCTGACATTGCGTCACTCATGCTGGCTAAACAAAAAGGCTGGACAGTAAATTTTGACCATATGGCAATTCGTTGTGGATCGTCTTCGCGAAAAGATGCAGAGCGTATTGTGAAATTACTTTGCACAGAACACGGTTATGTTTCGTCGCAAGTTGAGGGTGAAAATTATTATCAGTTTGCGGAAGGTTGGAATGCCTATCCCTTATATAAAATGCTTGAAAATGGGCAAGTGTTACGAGTTTTTGTTGATCAGTCAGACGGAGGGTATCCCGAGCAAATTATTCAGCATTGGAATTACGTGTACGGCTATACGGCACATCATTTGGCGATGCGTTTTACAAAGGTCATTGGGGGTTGTCGTGTGGCAGTTAGCCTGGATGAAGTCATCAAGGCGTTGGCAGGCAGCGGTGTAAATACAATGGCGCCCACCGGTCTATATACCGAGGGTCTGCTTGAGCAGGTTTTTACCAAGCCTGAGCGAAATGAAGAAATCCCCAAGGATATAATGCAGTCGTTTCAATCGATTGACGCTATGTCAGCCAAAATCGGCAATGGAAAGCTTTTAGAATTAGTCTCACGCCGGGAAGTGGGTGCGCAATTGGCGGCGAAATTTTATGCCCTTTATGGATTACACTACGACCCATCTAATCCTCTTCATTCTGTGCCCATATATACTTATTTCCTACCTGCGCAGGCGGCGCATGTGATTAAAACTTCTATCGAAATTGATAACTGATTCACATTTGTATTATATGGAATTTGGGAAAATTTAATGGACTTGGGTTAAAAGAACTTACGGCTAAAGAGAACTGTCGGTTAAAGAATATCGTTATTTTTCCGATGGTATTTAAGTTAATGATGGGTTTATAGACTGTTTGGGAATGTTTATATCCTATGTCATTGTTAATTAATAACATTTAAAAAGCAGATGTAGTCATGTTGTCAAATTTTGCAGAACATGCTGATGTATTTGGTGAATTAGATGCGCAAGGGGATAAAAATTCTCTTTCCAGTGGTGTCACTTGGCCCAGTGTGGTCAGTAGTCAAAGCGATGCCCCCTACCTCGAAGCATTAGGCCTTTATATAAATCCTTTCTCTGTGGTCTCTGAGGAACAGTTCTATTTTGAATCACCCGCGCTGAAACAGCGTTTGCAAACCTTGCTGCATATGGTCGAAAACAATAAAGCGTTGTTGTGTGTAACCGGCGACGCGGGTGGTGGTAAAACGACTTTATTAAGACAGTTTGTTGCTTTGGCGAAGGAAACATGGCAGCCGTTTGAGATTAGTGTTGGGGCTGTGAGCAATGAGCGTCAAATTTTGGCAAAAGTAGCCAGCGGCATTAATGCGCCTGTATGCCGCTATCAATTTTCAGGTATTTTAAGTCGTGTACAGTTTTTGAATGATGAGAACCGCTTTCCTGTACTGGTGATTGATGATGCGCACGAATTGGATTCAAAAGTGATTTTTACACTACAAAAGCTCAAACAAAAAATTATAAAAAAGAATCTGAATATGAGCATTGTGCTTTTTGCAGAGCAAAGCATTAAAGTGTTATTGGGTGATAAACTGCTTCGCGATTTGTCTAATGAGTGGGTTTATTCAATATATTTGCCACGTCTATCAGAAAGAGACACTGCAAATTATATTCAGCATCGTATGACGGTGGCGGGTATGTTGATAGATAAGCCTTTTAAACCTGCGGATGTCAAAGCAATTTATAAAATGGCAAAAGGCTTACCCCGCAAGACTAACGAAGTTGCGCATAGGATGCTGGCCTGTAATTTTGGAGATGGCAATATAACGCGGATGGTGCAGCTGTCTTGGGTACAAAGTCTGAAAAATATTGTTCATGGCAACTGGATTTATTTGGCGATGGGTGTTTCATTGCTTGCGATGATCGTGCTTGTTGATCCGCTGGGTGACAAACAGATTCCCGATTCAGAATTACCTGAAACATCGCAGATACTATTACCTGCATTACCTAGCGCACTTCCTAGTGATACTGATAAAATTGATCATGACCCTGATCTACAAATAGAAACGCAGGATGGAATGCTCACTTCTGTGAATTACATTGAAAGCGATTGTGATTCTACAATATTTATTGATTGCCAAAAGGGAGAAGGAAAAATACAGAAGAATATTTTTTATAAATAGCGTCATTTTTGATGCAAGACCTGGTAGCGGGGCTGGCAAGGGGCGCTTGCCAAGTTCGATTACTTGCTTTTTGCAGCTATCTTTTTACAATTATGTAGTTACCCGGGGCAATTAAGGTAATTAAGGAAGAGTCAGAAGAGAATTAAGGAAGAGTCAGTTGGCGCCGATTTGCTTGAGTTGTTAGTTGTGCATTATGCGACATCGGTGATATCCACCATTTCAAAATCACCTTTACCCATACCGCAGTCTGGACAGATCCAATCGTCATGAACGTCATTCCATTTGGTGCCGGCTGCAATACCTTCTTCTGGCCGACCTTCGGCTTCTTCGTAAATAAATCCACAGACCAAACACTGCCACTTTTTCATGCTGCAAGCTCTCTTGTAAATTGTGCAAAACGCGAGTTATTTGAATCTAGGGTAAGGTAGCTTAGTGAGTCCTGATAAGCAACTCATCGATTAATTTTTAGCTTATCTTGCAATCTTTTAGGTGTGGCAAACGCAGTGGTCCTTATCTTATTGATAGCGCTGATGTTTCTCTGTTAGCGGCTTCTTAAGATTCTGAAAAGCTTAAAATTTTTAGCGTTATAACTTGCAATTTTCACTAAATAACGTTAAATTTATGGCGAAATTAAAATGAGAAAATGAAGTAAAATATTCATTCTAGAAAATCTAGAAAAAGAGAACGTTGGAAAGTTATCTATTAGAAAGTTAGTTATTTATTAAATGATGTATAACTTTATTATATAGCTTTTTCTGTATAAAATCGGGTAAAAAAATTCTATAAAAAACTAGCATATGAAAAATGAAATGACAGTCTCTAAAGAGACGACACTTATTGGCGAATTGCGAAGCAATAGCAAAATTAAATTAGAGGGGCGAATAGAGGGGAGTGGTATTATCAATAATACGCTACTCATTTCCTCTGGTGCTGTTTGGGTAGGCAATATAATTGCTGATACCGTGATCGTAGATGGCGCAGTGAAGGGTAATATTGTAGCCAAACATAAGCTCTTATTGTTATCTAATGCGAAGGTATTTGGGTCTTTATACAGTAAAAACATACATGTGGATAACGGTGCGGCCGTCACCGGAAAGATACAAATGGATTCACCGGCGCCGTTGGAACTAATTAATGATCCATCTAGCTACGCTTTGAAAGCGACTGTGTTGGAATCCCCAGTGTTAAACCCGCCCGTGTTGGAGACCACGTTATTAGAAAACGATGAGTTGGAAAGCAAACCCATTTCAGAATCTCGTAAACTCACCTATTCTGAAGTTGCTGAAGTTGGTGTCGCGTAGGCGGGAATATTCTTTGTTTGTTAAGCACAAGTTCTTTTCGTAAGTGATTGATTGCTGGCGTTGTCAGGTACCGCTTATCTTTTTTATTTCCCCCCTGGCTCGGGTCATTTTCTAGCCGATTTTACTTGATAGTTGCTCAGTTTCCTGAGGTTTTGTTGTTTTGCGGTTATACGCTATCCGTGATGGCTATAACAATAACAACAACGCGGAAAAGAAGCTTAATTATTAAGCCAAATTTAATACTATCTGCTTACTATCTACGCGCCCCGTTGTAGTTGAATTTAATTTTTCGGGCGATGCAGATGAACTTAATATCTTGGAGATGTAAAAAATGGAATCGGTAAGAAATTTCCTATCTCGAAACTCGGTTTTTCTAAAAGTGATTGGCGCGATTTTGCTTTTTGTACACTTGCTAATTACACCGTTCACGTTTGATGTTATCTGGCTGATGATGGGCCTGTTAGTTTGTTTTAGTGCATTCTTGTTTTACATTTTGACCGTGGTAACATTTCAGAATATTAATGGCGTCGAAAGCTATAACGAACAAGAACAGTTCATAAAAAGCAAACGTACCTGGGATACTCGTTTAGTTGGCGCAGAGGATGGGGTATTTCTACTACCACTTTTATTTGTCGGGATAGATCCTGTATCAGTAGGTGTCGCCTCAATATTGTTTTGGGTGTATAACTATCCTAAATTTTCCAAATTATATTGCTCAGTAAAAGCGATTGCTTATTTTTTGGTTGGCTTATGGATATTGCCGTATGGTATCTGGCCTGTTGTTTTGTCTCATATAATCGTTGATACCTTAGTGACGTATAATTTATCCAATTGGTTGGATCTGGAAGACGAAACCGCGAAAAGCACGGGCAGATAGGTTTAGCCGCTGTTAGTTTAACCAATAGACACCTTGACAGTGTACTCGTGTAGTGTCTTTAGATATTTATGTAGGTTATTAGGCATTTGTGGTTAATGAAGACCTTCAGTCTTACTTAAATATAACCCTAATTTATCCGATACCGTTAGGGGTAGCGACAACGCAAAAGTAATCGGATGTCCCGGAAATCACGCACACAAAAAAATCACGTAAAATTACGCCGACCTAAAATTAGGCAAATTATCAAGTGGGGTTGGCGCCTTTTAATCGTACTCACGCTTGTTGATGTCGGTTATTTAATTAGTATCACGCCAGACTGGGCGCTTTACGCAGAAGGTGCTATTCCACAGTCTCGCTTTATACAAAAATACACATACGATAGGTCGCAGCAAAAACAATGGCCGCGTCTTCGATGGAATCCTGTGTCGTTATCGCGCATTCCTGATCATGTTGTTCGCGCAACAATTGTTGCAGAAGACAGTCGTTTTTTTCAACATAATGGGTTTGATGAAGAGGCATTCAGGGAAGCGATGCAATACAACTTATCGAAACGAAGATTGATTTTTGGTGCTAGCACCATTTCACAACAAACCGTAAAAAACCTGTTTTTATCACCCTCTAAAAACCCGTTGCGTAAATGGCATGAGTTTATTCTGACTTACCTAATGGAGCGCAATATCAGCAAGAAAAGGATTATCGAAATTTACTTGAACATAGCAGAGTTTGGTCGCGGTATATATGGCGTTGAAGCGGCTTCACGTTTTTATTGGGGGAAGTCAGTTGGTGAGCTTTCATTTTCGCAGGCTGTTGAACTGGTTGCGACTTTACCTGCGCCCATAAAACACAATCCTTCCACTCAAACGAAGTATTTTGTCCGCCACAGGGAAAAAATTCGTAAACATCTTGGTTATGATATTTGAGCCTAATAATTCAGAAGTGAAAACACTTTCACGTCACGAATAAAATTTTCCAGATTGCTATATTTTTGTAGGCTCTCTTCATTTTCGACGGGCAGCTGTGGACACAGCCGTATTATTTCATTCGCAAAGATTCCCGAGCTGTTCTTCAGGAATTGACTGGTTGTACTTGAAAAAATCGGCGCGTCATAAAGGCCACAACTAGGCGATCGGCTTTTAAAAATAAAACCGCTTAAATCAGGATGCTCCTGTAACGTTTGTTTGGCGTATGTAGCCAAAGATTGTGTCACCTCAATATGTGGGTCGTGAATAAAGACAGCGCCAGGTTTATCCGGTTTATCGATCAAATGGATCGGCGCGCGGGGCACACTTAAACCGATCCCTACTTCCGGGCAGATTGCTATGAATTCAACTTGTTTACTTAGGTTATAAACAATAAAGTCGTTGCGTTTGTTTTTACCATCATAACGAACATGATTACCTAGTAGGCAACTGCTGATACCTATAGACGGTTTGTAGCGTTTTTTTCCCGTATCAGTGTGCATATCAATTGTTAATGACATTGCCTTTGCTAACGTTGTTTTTGCCGATTTTGTTTTTACCGACATAACCTTTGGGACGAATCGCGACTGTATTGCTGACCTGTGTGCATTGCACCCCATCTTTTAGATAGAGTCCATATTTGAAGGTTGGTGTACTGCGACCGAATTTTTCCAGATCTCGTCTGATTTCATTTTCTGTATCAGTGTCAAAAACAAAGCGTAACTCCAAGTCTGAACTGCCTTCACGAATGAAGTCAATATGCATGGCGCGCGTCCAGATTGAATAGCCTGGGAATTTTCTTGCGCAGGCTAACGCGGCAATGGGGTCGGCAATAGACGCCTGATAGCCACCGAACATGCTATTTCCCCTATTGCGGGAAAACATCGTTAAAGGTAATTTAATTTTAACCGATTGCCAGTCTGTGCCTATTTCAATGACCTTTATGCGCATTAGCCAAAATGGCGGATAGTATTCAATACGCTTTTTTTCTGAGAGAAAATGCAGCCCACTAATAAACTGTAATATATTCATTAATTTGGATAAATTGATAGATTTGTCGGCATAGGAAAATTAGTAAGCAATTATATTATTACTTTCATTCACAGTGATTTTAGTCTGCCGGGTGATAACACGTACTCTATTTAACAAGATAAAAATACTGCATTGTTGTTAATTTTGTTCAACGATCTATTTGGAAATTATTGTTGACCTTCAGTTTAGAGATCTGGCGATAAAATGGAACAATTTCTCTGGTGTATGGTTGGCAGTATTTCAATAGTCGCAGTAATTTTGTCCATAATTCTCATTATCCGTATTTATCATGATGATAGAGATGGGAGATAAGCGAGCATTTTCGTTTATTTTATACAAAATATTTCTGCAACATAGCCTCAGCAACTATTTATTCTAATTCTACTTCTTTAATATTACGAGACTTCTCTATTGATACGAGCAAGTTAGTTAGCTTTTATAATGGTGTACCAAACAAAATCATTGTAATCACTTGTTTATATTTTTTCTGTATTTAACTGATACTTCCTTCAATTATCGCATTGACTTCTGTTAAATTTGGCAAATAATTGGGTACCGGTTTTTTCATTTACCGACTAGGGAGATCAGTTTGTTTTATAATCAATCTAATAAAATTGGCATTATTGCTTCTGTTGCTGGCAGTGCCATAGCAAGTCAGTCTCTAGCCCCAACGGTATCAGATTTTATTGCACAGCATGTTGTCGATAAAATGACAGACGGCGTCGTGGTTATTGATCAATTTGGGATAATAAAAGAAATTAACTTGGCTGTTGAGTTTATCTTTGGCTATCAAACGATCGAATTAGTTGGATTCCACGTCAGTATATTAATTCCAGACTCACCTTTTGGAAAAAATACCAATAATGAAAGTAATCAATTAAACAATATCCGTGCAAGTGTTCAAATAGATAGCAGTTACCCGTTTGACCGCGTGAATGATATAAACGCATACCGTAAAGATGGTTTCGAATTTCCGATGGAGCTAACGATTAGCAAGCTATGTATCGGTAGTGACGATTATTATACCGCGTTGATGCGTGACGTGACTGAATCCAAAGTGATGCAGGAATTGTTATGGACGAATCACGAAGAGCTTGAACAACTTGTGGAGCAAAGGACGCTAGAGCTCGTTGAGTCCAATAATTTATTGGAAGCGCATATTTGTGATCATGAACGTATTCAAGGCGCCTTAAAGGCGAGCAAGCAACGTCTGGGAACGATAATCACAAATGCGCCGGTGGTTTTATTTTCATTAGATGTAAATGGTGTGTTTACTTTGTCTGAGGGTAAAGGCTTGGAACGTTTGGGACTTAAGCCAGGTGGTTTAGTCGGTCATTCAGCATTTGAACTATTTGAGCACATCCCACATTTTTACGAAGATTTTCAGAAAATACTCGGCGGCGAAAAGGTTTCTCCTGTTTTAGAAATTAACGATATCGTGTTTGAATGTTGGTATTCGGTTATACGCGATAAAAGCGGTGAGGTAGTAGGTGTAATCGGTGTCGCGACAGATATTACAGAGCGAAAACAGGCAGAAAAACGTTTGGTGCAGCTTGCGAATTTTGATTCACTCACTGGCTTACCGAATAGATCATTATTTCGCGATCGTCTCATGCACGCTGTTGCACAGGCGCATCGTAAAAATCATCTGGTTGCACTTTTATTTCTGGATCTTGATCGATTCAAAATGATTAACGATAGCTTGGGGCATCATGCTGGCGATGAATTGCTAAAAGCCGTTTCGAAAAGACTACTGACTAACGCTCGAGAAGAAGATACTGTTGCGCGATTAGGTGGCGATGAATTTACCGTTATTCTTGAAGGCATTACTAGTTCGGAAGATGCGACAATTGTTGCACGAAAAATTCTGGACGTGATGAGCAAACCCTTTATTCTCGACGGGCACGAAGTTTTTGTCACAACAAGTGTTGGAATTACTATTTTTCCAATTGATGCATTGGATATCGATGAACTTCTGAAGAATGCAGATACAGCGATGTATCGTGCCAAAGAATATGGAAAAAATAATTATCAGTTTTACACTGCTGACATGAATGCAAAAGCAGTAGAGCATTTAATTATGGAAAGCAGTTTGCGCCATGCATTAGAACGTGATGAATTTGTTTTGCATTTTCAACCACAAGTAGATCTTCACAGTCGTGAAATCACGGGCATGGAAGCGTTGTTACGCTGGAATCACCCTGATCTTGGTTTGTTGTACCCAAACCAGTTTATGTTGCTCGCAGAAGAAACGGGTCTCATTATTTCAATAGGCGAATGGGTGTTAAAGCAGGCTTGTAAGCAAGCTGTCGAGTGGCTGGGTGCCGGCATACCACCATTGCGAATAGCGGTAAATTTATCTGCACTTCAGTTTCGCAAAAATGATCTGGTAGAAACTATTGCTGGCATTCTCGATTCTGTTGGTCTTGATCCTCAATTTTTAGAATTGGAAATAACAGAAAGCTTTTTGATGGAAGACGTTGATTCGGCGATTACCAAGTTACAGGATTTGAGTGCGCTAGGTGTTCATCTGGCGATTGATGATTTTGGTACAGGCTATTCTTCACTGAGTTATTTAAAGCGGTTTCCTCTGAATACGCTTAAAATTGACCAATCCTTTATTAGAGATATTTCCACAGATTCCGATGATGCGGCTATTGCGGAGGCGATTATCGCGCTTGCGCAAAGTTTGCATTTGCGTGTGATGGCCGAAGGAGTTGAAACGGAAGAACAGCTTAATTTTTTACGTACGCGAGGCTGTGATCAAGTGCAGGGCTTCCTGGTCTGTCGTCCAGTACCGGCAGCGGATATTCTACCATGGTGCCTGGAAACCAGTAACAACCGTTTTGCATTTGAGCAAGGTTTATTATGGCCAGGTACTCCAACAACTTAGTATTGATAGGCGTATTTTGTATAAACAATACAGATTTTTATATAACGAATGATCGATATAAAATTAATCTAAAATGTCTAGAAAATATATAAATGTATGCGCTCCAACTCATTTAACCTGTGATCATTATCACTGTGGCCCAAACGTTTTTCCAATAGCCTACTGATATACATTGAGGTTTGGAGTGATTTATACAGGTCAATTCTGAAGAACATCTATTTAGATGTTCACGTTCAAAGAATCAATCTATACACCCCGGACTACATAAAGCACCGCTAGGATTAGCGTGTTAGGAGGCGGAAGAACGACGATGAGCGCTGTAAAAAAGCTTGATAAGCCGAGTATTGATTCAAAAGTACTAAAATCCCTTGCTCCACTGAAGAGACTTTCCCCGCAGCAATTAAAAGAAATTTCCAGTAAGGCGTCTGTTATTGATCTTGCGCGTGGACGCACGCTTTTCGTTCTAGGTGATAATGACAATAACACTTTTTTTCTGCTTTCCGGTGAGATGGAGTTTTTTTCTGGCGATAACAAAATAGCAATAAAAGGTGGTTCGAAAAACGCGAAGTGTGCCTTGTTTGATGCAAAGCCAAGGCCGGTAACGGCAAAAGCAAAAAGCAAAGTGAGGGTGTTGTGTATTGATTCAGGTTTGCTGGAAATCATACTCAGTGACTATAACCAAAATAATTATGAAGTCAGTGAAATTGAGGGGGAAGATAATCGGGACTGGATGACTGTTTTTATTCAATCGCTTACGACCATGAATTTACCGGTGAGCAATATGCAAGCCTTAATGATGCGCATGCAACAGATAAAAGCCCAGGCCGGAGATACTATAATAAAACAATGCGAGCATGATGAGTTTTACTATATCGTAAAAGAAGGGCGGTGTGCGGTTAGCCGCAGGGCATCTTCACTGGGGGTGGACGTCAGATTGGCTGAATTAGGAGTCGGTGATGGTTTTGGAGAAGAAGCGCTTATCGCAAATGAAGAGCGTTCTGCCACCATACGCATGCTGGATGACGGTGTTTTGATGCGATTGGAGAAAAAAGATTTTCTTGAATTACTTGCCAGTTCAGTTTTAACATTTGCCACCTATGACGAAGCTTTATCAATGGTCGAAAGCGACGTTTGTTTTCTGGATGTTAGAGATGTATCGGAGCATACCAGGGACGGAATTAGCAATAGTATAAATATACCTCTCGCGGTACTCAGATTTAAACTTTCTGACCTCAATAATAAAAAAAAATATGTTGTTTACTGCGATGATGAAGGTAAAAGCTCTGCGGCCGCATTTTTGTTAACACGGGCGGGGTATCAAAGTGTTGTTCTTAAAAATGGTCTGGCCAGTGTTCCACAAACAGAAAAAGTCAAACTAAAAGCATCGCACATCACTACAGATAGTGATGTTGTTGCCAGCAAAGATGTTGCACTTGTTGCGGATGTTATAAGCTTTCTGCCCGATGAAGCTGAATTACAGAATGACCAGGATAGCGATCAGGATTCGAAGGTTTCCACGCGGAAATTAAAGAAAACCCGCAGTATTGCCGAAAACGTCCCTGATGACCATCAGCTTATTGCGAATGCGCACCTGAAGACAGAGGAAGAGCAGGAAAAAGCAAAAAAAGCGATAAAAGACAAAAAGTTAGCCGAAGCAGAGGCGGATCGTTTAAGAGCTGAAATTAACGAAATAAACGAACGTCTTAAACAAAAAGACATTCAAAATTCACGTGCGGAAGCTGAATTACAGTTAAAACTTGACGAGGAAAAACAAAGAGCAGAACGGGCGCTGACAGAACAAAAAGCGTGTTCCCAACTTGCGTTGGAACGAGAATTAGAAGCGCAATTGCGAAAAGCGAAAAGGCAGTCTGAACGTGAGTTGGCCGGATTGGCCAGCAACGCCGAACGCCTGCATGCAAAGTTTTTGGAAGAATCTCGTAAAGTACGCGCGAATCAAGAAGCATTGCAAAGAGCAGAGGACGAGCTGGATGCAGTGTTGATCGAAAATGAAAAAGTCTCGTCTGACAATGAAGCTTTGTCAAAAAAGATTGAAACAGAAAGATTGCATGCTGCAAACGTTGAGCAAGCACATAAAAAAGCGTTAGCTGAAAATGAGCAATTAAAAACTGAAATTAGTGATGCCCAGATTGAGGCAAAATCGCAATTAGATGAGTTGTTGGAACAAAATGCGAAAAAGCTTGAAACAGAATTAAAAGAGATAAAGGAAACAATGCAGGACGAGAAAAACAAAGCGTTTATGGCTGAAAAAGCCTTACGTAGGGCGAAGGAAGTAGAAGCACAGCTTAAAGCTGAAGCGGAAGCGGCGCGCATTGAGGCTGAAAAAAACGCAAAAAAAATCGCACTAATTCAAGATGAAAAAATAAGAGAACTTGAGAAGGAAGTAGAGCGTGCAGAAGAGGCAGAAGCTGCACAGCTGGAAGCTGAAGCAATGGCAGCGCAATTAAAGTCTGAAGCAGAAGAAGCAAAAAGACGCGCAGTTAAGGAAGCAAGAAAGTATGAAGAAGCTGAAGCGGCAAGATTAGAGGCGATAGAAAAAAGTAAAAAAAATGTGCAAGTCGCTGCTGTTGCGCGTGAACGCGCAGAAAAAGGAACCTCACAAATTCGTGCAGAAATCGAGGCTGCACGAATTTGTGCAGAAGAAGCATTGAATAAATCTGCCCAAGCGGAACATGCTAGACGAGCTGCAGAGGAAGAAATCAGGAAGCAAGTTGAAATTGTCGAGGCGATGAAACGAGCTGATGAAGAACAAGAGCGGGCATTTATGTCTGAACAGGTTAGAAAAAAGGCAGAAGAGGAAGTTGGTAAGTTAAAGGCAAAATTGTTAGCACAAAAAAAAGCGGCGCTTGCAAGACAAAGGTCGATAGCTAAAGTGGAAAAGAAAAAGCGATTGCAACAAAAACGAATCCCGCCACCTCAAGATAATTTTTCAGAAAATGATTCTGTTACAACCGCGCCGCAGCACTTGTTGTGTGAAAAAGAAACCGTTGGTGTGAATATTGGTTCAGTGAGAAAGTCAGGATGGATTTCTGATGCATTACTATGGGAAACGACACTGGGCCTAAGGGAAGATGCGGAGTCGGAGGAATATCTGGCGGATAAGTCGGAAAAAAAACCGTCATCCCAAAAAGTACCTGCAGCAAAGTCGCCGACTGTTACTAAAAAGGCGAATCCAAATGCAACTGTATTCGAGGCGCGCGAACTCGGTAATGATCCTACTATTACAAATAGAAATATACAGTTTCAGGATTCATCAACGCCAAGAAAGACTTCCTCAGCCGGCAAAAACATACTCATCGGTTCTTTTGTTTCTATATTGTTTGCGGTAGGGGTTGGTTTCTATATGACGTTGCCGCGGGATGGAGAGCAGTCACCAAGCACAATCAGCAACTTGTTAGATAAAAAACATCCGGATAAAGAAACCATATCAGCAGTTCCTTCGGATAATATCGTCGTTGATGTTGGTGCTAAAATCAAAGATCCACTCATTGAAAAAAATAATATTAAGATACTAATGCAGCAAGCAGAATTTAAAGCAAGGAAAGCTGCGGATGAAGAGTTTTCACGATTAAAAACACAGGCTAGGGTAGTTGCCAAGTCCTCAGTCGAACCTGCGGCGGCGGTACCATTAACCGATATGGTTGCAGCGCCATCAGCGCAGAACCCTGTAAATACGCAACCCGCGATAGAAGGGCATACATCGGTCATGCCTGTGGCCACGGCACCTTTAACCGATACGGTTGATGCCGCGCCATCAGCGCAGGGCCTTGAAAATACGCAGCCTGCGGCAGAGGATACATCTGCTGATGTCGCGACAGAAATACCGGTCAATCGCGGTGAACCTGCTGGAGCACAAGCTATTGTTGCTGGTCAGACAAATGAACCCAAAGAAATTGTCGATTCAGCAAGTAGTGCGGCTGAACCGGTTGATGTGCCAATTCCAGCGCCTGCTGCTATTATTGGAGAATCAGCCGTTTCTTTACCTGAAGCTGAGCAAGTTACTACACCAGTCCCTGCGTCGGGAACCACACCTGGTGCTGTGCCAACTAACAACGAAGGCGTTGTTACGCAAGGTCAGGCAGCAGTCGAATCTCCTGCTGTTGATACATCTGCTCAAATTTCGACAGAAAATAGTGATGCACAAATAACAAAAGAGAATTAGCTGGTTTCGCCTATTTGGTTGGGGAAAACTATTCAGATAATTTCAGGCGAATAAAAATTAGGTCTGTATTTAGGTATTGGATACGTTGTTAGTGTTAGTATCGGTTTGGATTGCGTCGTAGCCATGCCCTGTTGAATCATCATAAACAAATACACGATTGCGCCCGAAGTTTTTCGCCTCGTATAGCACCTTATCAGCTTGCGTGAGTAGAATAGGTAGCAGTGCGGATGCATCCTGATTTCCTGGTTTTATTGAGCTGATCCCACAACTTACGGTTAATGCCATATCAATTCCATTGTAGGTGACAATGTTTCGTTCTGTTGCTGATCTTATCTTATCCGCAATGCATATGGTCGCGTCTATGTTTTTACTAATGCTCACTAGTAAAAATTCTTCCCCCCCGAGTCGAAATAAAAAGTCATTTGATCGTAAATGTTTTTTTAGAATATCAGAAAAATTCATTAATACCTGGTCACCTGCTAAATGACCGTAGTCATCATTTATTCTTTTAAAATGATCCAGGTCCAAAATAATAACAGCAATGCTGCGCCAGTCTCTTTTTGCTTGAGCGCATAGTTTGGGGAATATTTCCTGCAGATGTCTTCTGTTGAACATACCGGTAAGCGTATCTGTAATCGAAGATGTTTCCAGGCGTTTGTGAACACGATCTATTTCGGCCTGTTTTTCGCGTAGTGCTTGCAGCATATCTGCAAAGTTGTTCGCTAATACGCCGATTTCATTTTGTGCTTCTGATTTTGCCATGCGTGGCAATCGACCTTCTGATACTTCCCGAGTGATGGTCATAAGTTCAGTGATAGGTTTACTGAAATTCTTAAAAATAAGTATACTTAACCAAAGAATAACCGCACTACAAGTAACTATAAGTATTAGAGTAATTTGACCGTGATTACTAAGCGTATTAAATAAATGGGTCTCTGAAATCGCAAACCATAATTGTGGGGAGCCGTTATCAATTTTTGGCAAATTTATTGGATAAGTGATAAATGTTTCCTCATTTATACTTAGTCTGTTGCTTTGTAGATTAAACTGATTTGAATTGGTGTGTGCGAGCGTGCTTTGTAGCACGACTCCATTTTTTGTCAAAAACAATTGCTCGCTACTGTTTTGTTTGCGAGCATATAGCCAAGCATCGTCAATTTTTTGAGTCAATGCAACGTACCCAAGTCGCTCCTGCTGGTAAATTATTGGCGAAATTGATACCATCTCCAGTCCATTTTCAGACTCTATATAATAAACTTTTCCAATAACCTGATGTTTGTGTTTGTTTACCCATGCAGCCAAATCAGTGTGTTTGTTACCAATAAGGACTTCACCGTTGTCAGATACAATCATTTTTTTGTCAATAGGTAACCATCCGAAAAGCCGATCATAAAGTTTTACCAACGGCTTGCTGTCACTGCCTACTCTAACTACAACGAACATATACTCTTGTATTCGTAAATCGTCGCTGACGATGTTAGAAAATCGTTTTAATTCTTTTCTTTCGTTAGTGATTTGGTTGTTAAATAATTGCACTGTCCTGTCGAGGTTGTTTTTTACCTCGCTCAAAACAACATCATGGGTGTGTTTATATGAATAAGCTAACGTTGCTGACAGGAAAATGACAAGCAACGCACTATAAAAAATAAGTCGAAAACGATATGTTTTGGCAAACATAGTCTTGTAGGTTAATCTAGATTATTCGTTGGCAGCAGTTCATATTTTTCTGCTACCTGTCTAAAGGCAGGCCCAGTTTGAACTTCCTTGATTATCGTTAAAATATCTTCAGAGGGTGTCTGATTTGTTATAGCCGACAACGGTCGGTAAAATGGGTATCGTTTTTCCTTGAGGTTTTTAGCCGTCGCTTCTACGTCATCAATTTTTATTTGCTTTACATTCAGATTAGGTTCTCTCACCCAGGTTGACCCCGTGTGACCTATAGACCACGTGAAATCACTAATTCGTTGAACCATTTCAGCAGAGCTTGATACATTCAGGCGTTTTTGTCTAAATAGTTTAGGGTTTGGTAAAATGGTTTTCCAATGCCCTGGTCTTTTTTTACAATGTAATCGTGTAATTACTACTATAGGTTCATTTACACCACCCACTTCGCTCCAGTTTTTTATTTTTCCGGAAAAAATAAAACGTATTTGTTCTGTAGTTAGGTTGCGAATTGGGTTTTCTTTATTCACCATAATCACAACGGGTTCCAATGCAATTGGATATACAATTAAACCCTCTTTTTTTATTTCTTTCTTGCTTAGCGGGCAGCATAGAAAACCAAACGATTCGTAGCTTGGTGAGTTTTTCTTGGCCGTTTTGATGCCCGCATTACATCCTTGTCCCAGCATAGAATTTTTGCCGTATAATTTGATTTCCCGGTTCACGGTCTCTTCAAGGTCCTGTTTAAGCGCATCAAAAATCGTCCAGGCAAAATGCGCACCTGCGCCTGAAATGATTTTTTCATCTTCTTCATTTGCATAGACGGTGTTAAATGAGCTAAATAGGTTAAATAAACCGAATGTGAGTGCAATCACCAATTTTGAAAGGAAAGGTGTGGATTTGTATAATGAATGAATAGCTACTAAATGAATAGCTACTAACAGTACCTTCATCTACGTTATTCTCGCTAACGAATTATTTTTGAGCAACAGAAATACGATCATATTTATAAACTGATTGTAAATCCTGATTAGTGTGAAACTTATTGTATATATCGGAATAAAAGATGATATCTTTAGTAAAAAAAACGCGATAGGCAAAAATAAATTCATAAAAATCAATTAGATATCGCTATAATTAGTTACTGCAAACTGGGCAGGCGGGGTCTTTATTCAGTTTTACTGACCGCCATTCCATTGTCATTGCATCCAGCAGCAATACTCGATTATTGAGGGTTTCTCCGAGTTGGGCAAGCACTTTCAGGGCTTCGACTGCCTGAATACTACCAATAATGCCAACAATAGGCGACAAAATACCCGATTCAGAGCAGCTTTCAGTTTCATTATTGGCTTCGTCTCGATAAAGGCAACGGTAGCAGGGGCCACCCTGGCCGTCATTCAGGAAAACACAAACTTGCCCCTCCATTCTGATAGCAGCGCCAGAGACCAGCGGTGTGCTTGAGTTGACGCAAAGTTTGTTCAATAAGAAGCGGCTATCATAATTATCGGTGGCATCAATCACGACATTTGCTTGTTGAATAATTTCTGTAAATAAATTCTCTGTCGTTTCTTTGCTAATGCGCTTATTAATTAGCGAAATATTAATCTCCGGGTTTATGTTTAGTAATGTCTCTAGTGCAGATTGTGTTTTTTCTTTGCCTATATCCGCTGTTCCATGAAGTATTTGACGTTGAATGTTGCTTAAATCAACGCTATCAAAATCCACCAAGGTAAGCTGAGCAACGCCCGCAGAAGCGAGATACATTGCGACAGGTGAACCGAGGCCGCCCAATCCGAAGATAACGGCATGCGAATTCAATAAATGTTCCTGGCCTTCAATATCAAGCTGCGGAAGCATAATTTGACGGCTGTAACGGAGTAACTGGTCGTCGTTCATATTCAGGTAGAGTCCGTATGTTTTCTGAGCTTATTTTGTCCGAGAATAATACGTGGCTGATTTTGGATATCATTGTGCCAGGTTATGTTGCGATAATGGTTGTTTTTCAGTAGCGCGATTAATTCGTCGCGCTGATCGTAACCGTGCTCCATCAGTACCCAGCCCTCGCTGTGAAGATGGGCTGTGGCATTTCTGATAATATGCCTTATTGCATTCAACCCATCATGTCCTGATTGTAACGCAGACAGTGGTTCGAAGCGTAGATCACCTTTTTGCAGATGCGTATCATTATTAGCAATATAGGGAGGATTTGAAACAATAATATCAAACATTTGATTGTTGATGGGCTCGAACCAGCTGCCATGGTGAAATTCTATATTCGTTAACATCAGTCTTGTTGCATTTTTTCTGGCAATAGTGAGCGCTTGTTCAGAAACATCGGTGGCAATAATGGTGCAGTTTGGTCTTTCGCTTGCGATGGCCAGTGCAATAGCGCCTGAACCCGTCCCTAGGTCGACAATACGCAAGGATTTTTTGCAGGGTATTTTTCGCAAGGCCAATTCAACCAGCGTTTCTGTTTCTGGTCTAGGTATTAATGTGTTTTTATTAATGAGTAAATCCAGGGACCAAAATTCCCGGTGCCCGGTTATATAAGCAATAGGTTCGCCATTGATTCGACGTGTGACCACACTATTGAGTTGCGCCATCGTGGTTGAGTCTATCGGCTGTTTTGCATAGGTGCGAAGATAAGTGCGGGATTTACCCAGTGTATGAGCGAGCAATATTTCTGCTTCTAAGGCTGAGTTGTTACAATCATTGTCACAAGCACCGATTAAACGCACTTCAATATTTTTAGTGGTTTGATATATGGTAGTTTGTTCATTCATCGGTGGCCATTGCAGCAAGCATGTCTGCTTGGTGTTCGTTTTTTAAAGGTTCAATAAGTTGACTCATGTTGCCTTGAAGCACATCTTGCAGTTTATACAGAGTGAGGTTAATTCGATGATCGGTAACACGACCTTGTGGGTAGTTATATGTTCGTATTCGTTGCGAACGGTCACCGCTGCCGACTAAATTGCGCCGTGTCTCGGAAATTTCCGCTTGTTGTTTTTCCTGTTCTGCGGCAAGTAATTTGGCTTGTAGCAATGACATTGCACGTGCACGATTTTTATGTTGCGAGCGCTCGTCCTGACATTCTACGACGACACCCGTGGGTAAGTGAGTCAGGCGAATCGCTGAATCTGTTTTATTAACGTGTTGACCACCTGCACCGGATGCACGAAACGTATCGACTCGCAAATCACTTGGATTGATCTCAATTTCGTCGATTTCTTCAACTTCTGCGAGTACCGCTACAGTGCACGCGGAGGTATGTACTCTGCCTTGTGATTCAGTTTCTGGTACGCGCTGTACGCGATGTCCGCCTGATTCAAACTTTAATCCAGAATAAGCGCCGTTACCTATTATGCGAATAATGATTTCCTTGTAACCGCCGTGTTCGCCAAGGCTTTCGTTTATTATTTCGACTTGCCATTTTTGGTGTTCTGCATATTTAGAGTACATACGGAATAAGTCTCCGGCAAAAATAGCGGCTTCATCCCCTCCCGCGCCTGCGCGAATTTCAAGAAAGATATTTTTGTCGTCACTAGGGTCGGATGGTAATAACAATGTTTGCAGTTCCAGCTCTAGTGTTTTTTTGCGTGTTAGTGCAAGTTGCAGCTCTTCTTCTGCCATGAGGCGCATTTCCTCATCGTCATCTTTGAGCATAGTGTTAGCGGCGTCTTCATCTTGAAGTACGGATTGATAATTGTGGTAGCAGTTTATTACCGGGCCGATTTGTGCGTATTCCCTGGAGAGTGCGCGAAAACGATTTTGATCTCCTATTACGTCTGGGTCAGACAAAAGTGCAGCAATTTCTTCGTGGCGCTCGGACAGGTTTTCTAGCTTGCTTCGAATGGAAGGTTTCATAACTGAATTAAAAGTGAATTAAAAGTGAACCAAGGAATCGTTAGTGATCAGAGTTTTTTAAATTGAATAGTTCAATGGCGGCATCGATTAGCTCGGTGCGATCATCGTAGCCGGCTTGTTTAATATTAACGCTAGGGATGTGAATAAACTTATTTGTTAGATTACGTGCTAACTGTTGAATCACTTTTTCAGCTTCGACACCATTAGCCAGTTGTCGCTGTGCTTTTTGCAGTTCACTGTTGGTAAGTTGTTCTGCACTATTACGAAACGCCCGAATTGTTGAAACCGCGCTTAGCGATTGCAACCAACCCATAAAATGGATTACTTGACTATCAATGATTTCTTCTGCTTGCTCTGCCGCTTCTTGTCTCGATTTAAGCCCTTCTTGGATGATTTCTTTTAAATCATCCACCGTATAGAGATATACATCATCTAGCTCATCTACTTCGGGTTCTATATCTCGTGGGACGGCGATATCGACCATCAGCATAGGACGACGCTTACGCGCTTTTAAGGCGCTTTCAGTTGCCCCTTTGCCGAGTATCGGTAAATTACTGGCTGTAGAGGAGATGACGATGTCTGCTTCGGCAAGATGGCTGGTTATATCGGCAAGCGGGATAGCGTAGGCATGAAGTTCATTTGCCAGCTTCTGCGCTTTTTCCACTGTGCGGTTGGCAATAATCATTCGGCCGATACCACTTTCCTTTAAGTGTCGTGCGGCAAGCTCGATGGTTTCTCCAGCGCCAATTAACAACGCAGTATGGTTGTTCAGGTCACTAAAAATTTGTTTCGCAAGGCTCACCGCAGCAAAGGCAACAGAAACCGGGCTTGCGCCGATTGCGGTATCGGTTCTTACTTGTTTTGCGACGGAAAAGGTATGCTGAAAAAGCCGTCCCAGCAGTTTGCCTATGGTGCCTGCATTGTTGGCGGTAGAAAACGATTGTTTTAGCTGGCCTAATATTTGTGGTTCACCCAGTACCAGCGAATCGAGTCCGCTTGCAACACGTAACATATGGCGTACGGCGAGTTGGTCGGGGTGAGAATAAACAAAGGGCGAAATATCTTCGTTATTCAATTTATGGTAGTTTTTTAGCCAATCTATAACGTTGAGTTCTTTATTATCCTGACTCAAGCCACAGTAAATTTCGGTCCTGTTGCACGTAGACAGAATAGCCGCTTCACTAACCACTTGAGTTGAAATCAGGTCTTGCAACGCCTCAGGCTGTATATCAGGCGCAAACGCGATTTTTTCCCGAATTTCTACCGGTGCGGTGTCATGGTTAATTCCGATGGCTAGAATGGTCATATATGCATTAAATAGGCAGATTTACTCGGTGTGGCTAATTAGCGGCTGCCAGTAAGACCAGCATAAGGTTGAATGTGTTGGCTAGCGAATTTAACATATTGATAAATTGGATAAATAAAACGATTAATGATTATAGGTATATATAATAGTACCCGCTGAATAATTCTAATTTTCAATAGTATCTTATCAGGCTTTATTCTATTTTATTCAATCATATATCGGTTTTGTCGTCCAATTAGTTTATTGTATATATATCAGTGATATATCTAAAAAAAGTGGAAATAGAATTAATTTTTATGTGATCTATTAAATTATTAGTTCTAATCCTGATTAAAAGTTAGGTATAGTTAAATATCAAATGATTATACATCGTGTTCTGGTCAACTGAAGCGGGGCGATCGTAAGTAAATCATTATCAAGGTATCCAAGAAAAATACCGTTAATTATAGTGCTGGGGTATTTGCGTTCGGGTGTAGGCCAGCTGGGAGCAGTTTCATTTGTGTGGAGTCATTTATGAAAACTAAAGTTCTGTGTTTAGCGCTGGTGTCAGTGTTGCCTTTTTTCCTATTTGCATGCAGCTCTATGTCCAGTGGAGTGGCTGTGGAAGGATCTATAAAGGTGAATACGGCTAATGAACAACCACAAGAAACCAGTTCTATTTCTCCTGATTTGCTTTATACCCTTTTACTCGCCGAGATAGCTTTAAAAAGAGGTGAAATCGATGTCGCGGTAGAAAACTATGTACGCGCTGCCCGCGAAACCCGTGACCCGGAAATTACCCGGCGTGCTACCCGTATTGCTGAATTTTCACAAGCTAATACAGAGGCACTAGAGTCAGCCAGACTGTGGACTGACATCGATCCCGAGAGTAGGGAAGCAAGACAAGCATTGGTCATTATGTTGTTACGAGTGAAGAAACTGGATGAAGCACTCACTCAATCAGAAACGTTAATAAGTAATGCCGGTGACGATCAGGAAGCTGTATTGATGCAATTGGCTGCGCAGTTATCAAGAGAAAAAGATAGAAATATCGCCATCGAATTGATGGAAAGGCTGGTTAAAAAACAAAGCAACAATGTATACGTTCAATTTGCTTATGCAAATATGAATATGAAATTGAAGCGTTTAGGACCCGCATTGGGTGCTGTAGACCAGGTTTTGCAAGTCAGAACAGATTGGTTAGATGCGATTGTATTGCGCGCCCGTATATTGCAATTGCAGAACAAACCGCAAGAAGCAGTCCGCTATTACGAAGCCGAAATCGCCAAGGGTAAGGCGGCCGATGTTATTAATTTGCGTACATCTTTCGCACGTATGTTAATGGATGCCAAGGAATTGGATAAGGCGCGAGAGCAGTATGTTATTTTGTCAGAATTACAACCGGATAACGAAGACCTGACTTATGCGGCTGGGCTGTTGTCATTACAGGCAGGAAAAATTGATGATGCTGAAAAGTTTTTCAAACGTCTTTATATGCAAAAAAACAGAAAACCAGAGGCCAGCTTTTATTTGGGACAGGTTGCAGAGTCTAAAGATAAATTTGATGAAGCGGCACAATGGTATAGCAAAGTACGTCGTGGTGAACTTTATATTGATGCAAAAATGCGAATTGTGACATTGTTATCTAAACAAAAGAAATTTGATAAAGCTATTGAGAGCATCCATTCGATTAAAGCAAATAATTCGCAAGACAAGTTGAAACTCTATTTATTAGAAGGTGATGTCTTGCTTGACGCCGGTCGTTACCGTGAGGCGTTTGATATTTATGACCGCGCTCTACGAGATATGCCTGATGAAAGTGACCTGTTGTATGCACGTGCACTTGCGGCCGAAAAAATTGACAGACTGGATATTCTTGAAGATGATTTGCGTTCCATTTTGCGAAGTGAGCCGAACAATGTTCAAGCCCTTAACGCGCTAGGCTATACGTTGGCGGATAGAACAGAGCGCTATGAAGAAGCATTGCTTTTCATTAAGCGCGCTTTTGAACTAGAACCCAAAGATGCAGCTGTTGTTGATAGCATGGGTTGGGTTCATTATCGTCTGGGTGACCATAAAGAAGCACTAGTATATCTGCAAAGAGCAATGGAAATCATGAGCGATGTAGAAATCGCGGCCCATTTGGGTGAGGTGCTCTGGGTTATAAACAGAAAGAAAGAGGCAATAAACGTTTGGAACCAGGCATTGGAAAAAACACCAAACAGTGAAGTGATACTTGAAGTGATGAGGCGCTTTGGTTTGTGAGATATTTTTTTTTCACGTTTTTTTCAAGCGTTTTCGGCTTTTTATTCAACTTTTTATTCGACATAGAGAGAAGAGGCAGTATCTTGTTTTTGGTTTTTTTAGTATCGTTTTTGCGAGCTGCAGCACATTCTCTTCGTTTCCTCCCCCGTCAGCCGATTCTTTGTGGGCCTGGCAGGTAAGAAAACCTGAGCTAACACAATTGCAAACCTGGCAGTTTGTCGGACGTGTGGTTGTTAAAACCGAGGATGATTCATGGAGTGGTCTCATCTATTGGGATCAACAACCGGGCTTATATCAAATTGATTTTAAAACGCCGCTTGGTCAAAGTATGTTGCAATTACAAGGTGATGCAGACAGCGCTGTGTTGAAGCTCGCCAATAAAAAAGAATTTCGCGCAGAGGATGCGGAAACACTGATTTACAATAAGCTGGGTTGGGGTTTGCCAATAAATACTCTGGTGAGCTGGGTGATCGGTATACCGGCGCCGACTGAAAAATATGAGTTCAAACTCGATGAGCAAGGGCGTCTGCTAAAATTAAAACAAGCTGATTGGGATATTGATTTCAAGCGTTATGCCCCTACTGACACGCTGGAGCTACCAAAAAAGATATTTCTAAGCAACGATAATCTTAATATTCGCCTCGTTATCGATAGATGGGTGATGTAAAATACGCAGTTAACTATTCTGTTATAAATTAACTACAGATTAATCAGATGTGTGATACAACACGGCCGGGTTTATCCGGTATCCCTACTGGCCCATCTAAGACGTGGCTTGCCCCGGCAAAACTGAATCTTTTTCTGCATATCATCGGCAGACGTGCGGATGGTTACCATTTACTACAGACGGTTTTCCAGTTCATTGATTTTTATGATCGCTTACAATTTACGGTGCGCGAAGACGGGACAATTAGCAGGCAGGCGCAATTGACAGATATTGACGAAGAATCCGATTTAACCATCAAAGCTGCCAAATTATTACAAGGAGCAGCTAAAACCTCCTTGGGGGCCACCATTCAGATCGAAAAAAATATTCCGATGGGCGCCGGTCTTGGCGGCGGCAGTTCTGACGCCGCGACCACACTAATAGCACTTAACTCATTGTGGCAGTTGAAGTTTTCGGTAGGGCAATTAGCCGCATTGGGGCTGGAATTGGGGGCGGATGTACCTGTATTTGTTCGTGGACATGCGGCTTGGGCCGAAGGGGTTGGCGAACAATTAACGGATATAGACCTGCCAGAGCCCTGGTATTTGGTCATTGTACCGCCTTGCCATGTGTCAACCGGGGAAATATTTAACACAGCGGAATTGACACGGGACGCTGCTCCAATCAAAATACGCGATTTCCTCGCGGCACGCAGGAAACAGGATTTTACGGGCTTTGGTTTTGCAAACACCAAATTTGAAGATACCGAATTTGGAAATACTTTTGAGCCAGTGGTAAGAAGCTTATACCCTGAAATAAATAAGGTTTTTGGGTGGTTGGCAGACTACGCTCAACCCAGACTAACCGGTACTGGTGCGTGTATATTCGCCGAGTTTGAGTCTGAACAGTTAGCAGAGAATATCGCAAGAAGACTACCCACGCAATGGCATGGGTTTGTCGCCAAGGGGGTTAACGTATCACCCCTGCATAAACAAGCAAGTATAAGTTAGCCAAGTTTTGGGGTGTCGCCAAGCGGTAAGGCACAAGGTTTTGATCCTTGCATACCCAGGTTCGAATCCTGGCACCCCAGCCATATATACATAGACAAGCCTTGATCAAGCGGAGTAAAGCCGAAGCGTGACCGACAGTCAAAAAATGATGGTATTTACCGGCAATGCTAATCCGCAATTGGCGCAGGCAGTTGTAAAAACACTGGGTATGTCTCTGGGTAAAGCAGTCGTTGATAAATTCAGCGACGGCGAAATTATGGTAGAAGTTATGGATAATGTACGTGGTCGGGACGTATTCATAGTGCAACCCACATGCGCGCCGACAAACGACCATTTAATGGAATTGTTAGTGATGATTGATGCAGTACGCCGTGCATCAGCGAACAGGATTACAGCGGTACTGCCCTATGTAGGTTATTCAAGGCAAGATCGCCGACCGCGTTCTGCACGTGTGCCTATCACCGCGCGGGTCGTGGCTGATATGATTAGCGTCGCGGGCGCGGATCGAGTACTGACCGTGGATTTGCATGCTGATCAAATACAGGGATTTTTCAGTGTGCCGCTCGATAATATTTATGCATCTCCCATCTTGCTGGGCGATGTCTGGAAACAAAAGTATGAAAACCTGGTTGTTGTATCGCCAGATGTTGGCGGCGTCGTGCGAGCGAGGGCGTTGGCGAAACGATTGGATGATGCTGAGCTTGCTATTATTGACAAACGTCGCCCCAAACCAAATGAAGTACAAGTTATGAATATTATTGGTGATGTAAAAGACCGAACCTGTGTCATTGTAGATGATTTGGTAGACACAGCGGGCACTTTATGTCAGGCAGCGGCCGCATTAAAAGAACACGGCGCAAAGAAAGTCGTTGCCTCCATTACTCACCCGGTTTTATCCGGCGCAGCAATAAGCAACATACAAAACTCGGCTTTGGATGAGCTAGTGGTAACAGATACCATCCCATTACGGGCGGATGCAAAAGAATGTAAAAAAATACGTCAATTGAGTATAGCCAACCTACTGGCCGAGACTATGCGACGAGTGAGTAACGAGGAATCCGTAACCTCGATGTTCATGGATTAAGTTTATCTATTTAGATAAGTTAATGGATTAGACATAAAGATTTAAATTTTAATGACAGTGACACCTGGAGATAAACAATGAGTACTGAATTCGTTTTAAATGGAGAAATTCGCAAAGATATGGGTAAGGGCGCTGTACGCCGCATGCGCAAAGCAGAAAAAGTACCTGGAATTATCTATGGCTCGGGTAACGACCCTGTGCCGCTTACTTTTTTGCACAAAGATGTAGCCTATCAGCTGGAAAATGAAGCTTTTTATTCTAATATTTTGACGATTAATGTTGCTGGTGATAAACAGCAGGCAGTACTTAAAGACTTGCAACGCCATCCGAGCAAAGCAAGAATCTTACATTTAGATCTGTTGCGTGTCAGTGCAACCGAAAAAATTACTATGCAAGTGCCATTGCATTTCATTGGTGAAGATATTGCCCCTGGCGTAAAAGAAGCGGGTGGTTTGATTTCGCATCAAATGGCCAATGTGGAAATACGCTGTATGGCAAAAGACTTGCCCCAATTTCTTGAAGTTGATATGTCAAAATTAGGTATGAATGAGTCTACGCATCTAGCTGATATTAAGTTACCCAGTGGTGTTGAGATTGTCGCGTTAAGCCATGGTGAAGATCATAATTTACCTGTAGCAAATATTCATATGCCGAAGGCCGTTGCTGAAGAACCCGTGCCAGGAAGTGAAGTCGCTTCGTCAGATGATGATCAAGCGGTGGCAAGTGGAGATGATGATGGAGATAAATCTTAATTATTTTGGTTCTAATTAATTTCTGATTTATTTCTACTGGAAAGCCGACGTTGTCGTCGCCGATAAAACTTATTGTTGGGCTGGGTAATCCTGGTTCGGAATATGAGAATACGCGACATAACGTCGGCTTTTGGTTTATAGATACACTCGCGAAATCAAAAGGCATCAATCTCAAGCTCGAAAAAAAATTCCACGGTAATGCGGGTAAATACAATTCAGGTAGTGATGTTTGGTTATTAAAACCCAATACTTATATGAACCGAAGCGGTCAATCAGTCAGCGCAATGGCTAAGTATTACAAAATAACACCTGCAGAAATTCTTGTCGTACACGACGAGCTTGATTTGATCACCGGCACCATCAAAATAAAAGAAGGCGGTGGTCACGCCGGTAATAATGGTATTAGGGATATTATCGCTGCTTTGGGTAACAACAGTTTTATGCGATTAAGAATCGGCATAGGCCAGGCAGAAAAAAAAGGTGGCACTGATTACGTATTGGGAACACCGTCAAAATCGGATAAAGAACGCTTGGACAAAATTATCGGCGAGATACTGGCCTATTTACCGGAAATAATGAACGGCGATGTTGATAAAGCCAAGAACCACTTACATTCACTAAAACCTTGACTTAGGGTCTGTAAATAAATAACTTCACCTTCTTGGGTGTTGAGGCACCCGTCTGGCAAGGCGCGAAAGTGCAGAAATATGTCGATATTTCAAGCTTTCGTAACGCAGTCAGACGGGATGAATCGGCAGTCAAGAAGGTGAAGTTATTTATTTACAGACCCTTAGCTACAGGGAAGTAGAAAGTTACATACGAGGGATTCATATGGGATTCAAATGCGGCATAGTCGGTTTACCTAACGTTGGAAAATCAACGTTATTTAATGCATTAACCAAAGCCGAAATACAAGCAGATAACTATCCTTTTTGTACAATCGAACCCAACGTTGGCATGGTGCCTGTTCCAGATCCGCGTCTGGATGCGATCGCCGAAATTATTAACCCGCAAAAAGTAATCCATACCACAATGGAGTTTGTTGACATTGCCGGCCTGGTTGCCGGTGCCTCTAAAGGAGAAGGCTTAGGTAATAAATTTCTTGCACACATTCGCGAAACCGATGCGATTGGCCATGTCGTACGATGTTTCGATGACGGTAATGTCGTACATGTCGAAGGAAAGGTTGATCCTCGCTCTGACATTGAAGTAATAAATACCGAATTAGCGCTTGCTGATCTCGAATCAATAGAAAAAGCCGTGCAAAAAGCAACAAAAGAATCAAAAGCGGGAAACAAAGAAGCCATTGCAAAAAAGAATTTATTTGAAAAAGTCTGTGCTCACCTGGATGAAGGCAACATGGTACGCTCCATGGAATTATCGGATGACCAGGTGTTGATGCTGCAAGAACTTCACTTACTCACAATCAAGCCGACGATGTATATTGCGAATGTAGCCGAAGATGGCTTTAAAGATAATCCACATTTGAGCGCCGTAAAGGAAATTGCTAAAACAGAAAATGCAGAAATTGTCGCGGTGTGCGCTTCCATTGAAGCGGACCTTATCGATATGTCCGATGAAGAGAAAAAAGATTTTCTTTCCGATATGGGTTTAAAAGAACCAGGCCTGCATCGCGTTATTCGTTGTGGGTATTCATTACTTGGCTTGCAAACCTATTTTACTGCCGGCGAAAAAGAAGCGCGTGCCTGGACCGTTAAGGTAGGCGCATCCGCACCACAAGCCGCCGGAGTAATACACACTGACTTTGAAAAAGGCTTTATTCGTGCCGAAGTTATTTCGTTCGATGATTTCATTACTTACAGCGGCGAATCAGGTGCAAAGGAAGCAGGCCGCTGGCGCCTCGAAGGAAAAGATTACATCATTAATGATGGCGATGTCGTTCATTTTCGATTCAACGTTTAAGTGCCTATACTGTATCTAGCTCGCATTTCAAAAATACAGGAGGAGCAAATTAGTGCCACGAAATTTTTTATGCAATCATTAAGTTGCTGTAATTATTGAAGTATATTAAAGTCTAATATTGTTTGCAGCATGGTTTTTTCTTGACATATTGCCGTCAAATATACAAAATTGCCTTCCTTATTTACATCTCATGTGGCTATGTAGCTCAGCTGGTTAGAGCGCAGCATTCATAATGCTGAAGTCGGTGGTTCAAGTCCACCCATAGCCACCATTTTCTATTCATATTCCTTGCCAGTAATCGATCCTGATATCAATTAACAGGAACCACCGGCTTTTATTTCGACAAAATATCAGGAGTCTAGTCTCATCTTTACTTTATTCTAAAAAGCAGGGGGTCAGGTTGCTTGTATAATATATAAAATAATTTCATAGCTACCTTCAACAATTTGAAATTGATACAAGCAACCTGATCCCCCGTATGGAATTATTATGAAAAAGGATATAGCGTTTAATCCAGCTTATGTATAGGCGGTTTCAGTGCGTAAACTGTATCGATGAGTTTTATTTCCCGACGAACTTGTTCCATTAATTTTAGTTTAGACGTTGTCGAATTAAATGACGTGATTGATAATTGCGCAGGGTTACATATCGTTTTGATGCTGTATTAGAGTTATATATTAAAACGACTTACAGTAGACTATCATTAGGAAAGATAAATCAAAGTTATAATTTTATGAGAATTCTGAGGGTTGCTAATTCGAATATTTACAATTGAAT
>CAZZJI010000002.1:0-39866 GCA_964654485.1 uncultured Gammaproteobacteria bacterium
ATGGATAATCGCTAAGGATAATAGTTCAGTAATGACAAAATTAGCATTAACTGATCTACTGTTATTGGTTTGCAGTAGCTTCAACCATCGTAATGGCATTTCATTACTCCCAAAATCCATAGTGCAATGTTCAATTACTTGCGCACATTCCATTTTCCGGTAGGACCAAGCGGCTAACAGGATATTCTTGCATTTTTGAGAGGAGTCGTGTTCATCCTCTCCAAGGGCATCCAACAGAAAATATTCTCCAAGAATATCCGGTTCTAGCGCATACGCTTTCTGTTGTCCGGTCTGCGATTTCAACCGTTTTCCAATTTGTTTCAAACTACCTTGGATGAGTTGATAATTATCAATGGTTCGCAGAATTTCATCTTTGTCTTCGCTAAAATCTAACCCACCGCATAAGGTTGCAAAAGCAAACATCACCTCACTGTCTTCTAACTGAATATTGTCAAACCCGCATCGTTCTTTCCACGTCGTCTTTTCCCTGTCTAAGAGCTTTTCAAGAAGATTGCTCATTTCCCAATTCCGAACGCCTTTAATTCCGTCTGTTGCGATCGCGACGGCGACAATTGCCAAGAATAATGGTCGCCCATGATCTGTAATCGAATCAAGAGTATTCCAAAATTCATCTTCTATGTTCTCAAGTAACATATGCGTTTTATTACCAATCGCATCTAAATAGAGCTGAAGCAGCTCACGTTGATGAGCAAGTCCCAATGGTGCTAACGTTAGTAGTTTGTTGTCATGCAGGTATTGTTTTCTCTTTTCTCCTTTGAGTCCACCGGAGGATAGCAACTCTTTCCACCAAGGTTGATCTTTCGTATGACGCTCTATAAGCAAGACACGCACGGGGTAATCATACTTATTGCATTTCTCTATCAACGTATCTATTAGTTGAGTAGTTTCTTTTATATAAGCCGCAGCGTAATCAATCATTATCTGTGTTGCACTGGTAGGGCGCCATCGCTGAATATCCAACTTTACCAACTGGTCCATACTTAAAAAGCCAGTGTCCCAATACATATCTAAGTCAATTGCACTTTCTAGTGCCAATCTACTTTTCCCGATGCCCCCATCCCCTTCTAAAACCCACCATTGAAACATTTCATCTGCTTCATAAAATTCTTTTAATTTCTGCTGTTCAATGTCACGACCTACTAATGTGGTTTGACGGTGGACATAGAGAAACCAGGAAAAGCTTCTCTCGTCGTCGTTGCCAAGGACATCAGTATCCAACGTCAAGTTTAACGAAGGAATTAATGAGTTATTAAGTGCTTGTACCCCATCAATTACTTTGCTCAGTTTATCTTGTGTTTGATCATCTCTTGCGCAAAGCGCCACCCATGCTTTTTGTGGATCATTCAAATTCTGCCATAAATCATTGTTGTCTAGCATCGTTGGCGCTGATTCTGTACCACGTAAGACAGCGTCGACTAGTTGCTTTTGATCAGCTATTTCTTGTAGTTTTGAATGACTATCGTTGACTTTAGCTAGTAGGAGTCCGGCTACGTCAGTCGTCATAAGTCGATAAAGTTTGAATTTTCCACTGAGATTCGTATGTAGTTTTTCCATCCATGCTGAACCGATTTTTTTTCCAGCTTGTCGTGCGCGCCCCAGAACCCACGGCGCCAAGTATTTTACAAATCCCCGTGCGGCGAGCTTGGGTATACCGAGTTCTCTATGAATCAATTTTATTAACTTATCAGTACCTTCTTTAGAAGAAAAATATTCGCAGTGATCTATTAACAGATCGACAGCTATATCGAATTCGGGCTTGGATTCTTGATTCTCTGACATCTTATTTTTCATTAACGAGGACATATCAATTTATAAAGAGCGGACATTTAAAAAGGTGCGCATATTGTTATTTTATCTGTGTGTCTGCATCAATATTAGTATAGTAAGCCTTTAGTCAATAAAGGCGATATAAATTAAAGTTTCAATTCTGATTAGATTCATATTATGAATAAAAATTAATACTGATTGTGACTGATGACAAAGTGATGAATGAACTATAACCCAACCAATACGAAAGTGAAGGGTATCAAGTCATTGCGACATCTGTTGATTGCCATGTTTAGTAACTGCGTGTTCTGTTATGCCCGATATGAATATTCTATTCCAGAACACACCAGATGAAAACGGCTTCAACTTAATAACTGCATTGACCAATAGCAAGTAGTGTGAACATTTACCAGTCTTTTTGGTTTGTGGCTATTTATAAAATAATAAGACATGTGGGTTACCTATTTCTTTCGGATTGGACCAACAATTAGGTCATATAATGAATTAATTATAATATTTATGGGTTAGTACGGTTTATCAGAGACACAAAGAAACGCAACACATGAACAATATTTACTCATTTAGCCAATCATTTAATTGATATTACCGAAAAATAATATGCTGTTATGTTGCGTAAAATACGCAACATATTACAAATAGAGAATACGCAACACACGATATACGTTTAATTCAGCTTTGAATTGAATTGAGCTAGACAGTAGTCTTATTTAATATACCTACACACGCAACGCTACCCGAACAACCATATATTGCGCAATGAACAGCAGCATAATAATGTCCCCATCTAGCAATTTAGAAATGTCCCCCCCCCTAGGTCGTCAAAGCCAGTTTAACCGGCACTGACGAGAGAAATTGGGAGACAAAGGATGAAGATACTAATCACCATGAGTACAAAAGAACTCAGCCGCATTGAAGTTATTCAAAAAACAATTGAAAAGCGGCTATCTCAGTCGGAAGCGAGCGCCACGATTAATCGCAGCTTATCGAAAAGAAGGACCGCCAGCGCTGGCCTCTAAACGACGTGGACGCTCAGGAAACCACATCACACCAAATGCACTTAAAGACTATGCGTTGGATTTGATACGCCAGCATTACGTGGATTTTCGGCCAACATTTGCGTCAGAAAAACTTGCAGAAAAACATAACCTTCATTAAAATTTAATAACCTGACAGTGCAATACAACAAGATCCTATACCTGATCGAAGACAGCATTCGTACACGGTCATTACGCCGCAAGCGTGTGACGATTTATGACTACCCAGATAGTAAAATTGAAATCCGAAGCCAGGGTGTATCACTGCCCTACTCTGTATTTGATAAACTGCAACGAATTGACCAAGGTACTGTCGCTAGCCCCCCCCCAGATTGGGATACACTTTACATGGTCAGCGGAGAAGGCCCACGGGTAAATGTGTAACCAAGACCAAAATCCAGGCCCCAGATATCACCTTCAATATCAGACTTAAAATTAATCAAATCAAAATGCCCAACCTTGCCAGCACTTATACTGAAGGCGCCGATTGAAGCGACTTCCGCTTCGGTAATATCATCAGATGACCGGCTTTTTTCTATTCTTAACAAAATGGTTTCCGCTGCTGCAAATGACTGAGCTACAAAGAAACAATTTACAACCAGGCTTACTAATAAGGCAAGTATTATTTTCATATTAGATTCGGTACTCTTGTTTGCGTTTACATCGTATGTTGCAAGCCTATCTCAAACCCTTCTTCATCGCCTTTCGTTAATTTCATCCATTTATTACAGCGCGAATCTTTTTTATCAGTTCATCTTCGGACACGGGCTTGTTGATAAAGTCTTTCGCACCTTGGCGCAGACCCCAAACGCGATCCGTCTCCTGGTTTTTTGTGGTCACGATGATGACAGGAATATGGGATGTTTCGGGATTTGTGGTAATTTGCCGTGTTGCTTGAAAACCATTTAAGCCAGGCATGATAATATCCATTAATATCAGGTTCGGTTTATCTTCTTTAGCGGATTCGATACCTTCTTCACCGCTGCTGGCGGTAATGACATTAAAGCCATTTATTTCCAGCATCGTTTTTAAAACGTGAGTTTCAGTCGGTGAATCATCAACAATTAATACGGTTGCCATTTAGTCTTTCCTTCTCTTCATAATAAAATACTCAAATAATATTTCTCTATCATCATGTCAGGCGATTCTTGATCACACCACATCGCTGGCATTCAAGCCTTTCGATACCACCTCCACCACTAAACTCAAACGTCTTGTCGATTACGCGAAAGTTATGAAAACCTAACCAACATAGGAGACGGCCGAATAATGATGATCGTTTTGACATATCATACTTCCCCTGGAAGAGTGTGCATGCAGCCTTACCTTCTTCTGGCTGCGGCATTATCAATGTTCCAACGCACTGACCGGAAGCGGCGAGCGCTAACTTCTGGTAGCGGAATGCTCTTTAGTCGCTTCAGATTCTCCGTGTCGAAAAAGAACCTACCTTCTTTAACCAGGTATTCAGAATAAGCAAACTGTTCTTCCAAACGATCCACCCATTGACAATAACGCGTCAGAGACGGGTTTGCGTCTGGATCGGTGGCAAGCTCTTCCAGTTCTATTAGCGGTTTTAAGATTTTGCCAATGAGTTCATCACGAATATTTGCCTCAAATATGCCTAATCCCTGCAGCTTGTCGACGTGCTCCCGTTGAGATGGATCGGCTTCATTTTCAGCAAAGGCCGCAAAGATAGCGTTGACATCCCTATTCGTCGCCAATTCTTTTAATACATCAATTAGATCTGCCGGGTAGGTTTTGCAAAAGCTGCTTAATACCTGGTAAAGCCAATTAGCTCCTTTGGGCACCTGCTTGAGTTCTTTTATTCGCTCTTTAATAACGCTGGCTTGCTCAAGAATCGTATTTAATTGAATTTTCTGTTCTCTAATGCAGGCCTGTTCTTGAAGTGTCTTTTTTTGTCCCTCAAAACTCATATCGAAAAACCGTTGTCCACAAGCTTCACAGAAATTGGTCTCCTTTTCATCCGAGGTGACCACCAGGAAGCCCTTGCTGTGGGCCTGAAGGCAATCACTTACACCGCAATGAGCACGTTGATCCTTGAAGGAATAAACGGCCACGATACGCACAAAACGAAATTTTTTGGGTTCAACCGGCGATTCGTAGCAAGGACGACGGGTAATATCATCCCATGAATTAAGTGCTATTTTTTCTTCAATTTGAAAAACAGACACGAATTGATCCGCATGCACACACAATAAAAACCGGCCATTACTTTGTATTTGGCGATGCCACCTTACAGGCGGCCTTTGGTTGTACAAATCAGCTGTTTTCAGTCACTGCTTACAACTGTGCCGATTTGTCATGAATCACCTCCCGCAGCAGACAGTTCATCGCCTCTTCCTCATAACCGATGCCCTCGACAATCTTTCGCGCACGCGCGGAGAGGCGTCGATAGCCCCAGAGTGATCGCCGTTTGGTCTCGGCCCACCCCTCGCGCTGATAGTAGAGCGGCAGATTAACATCGAAATAAGAAATACTGTCTGCATCCTTGAGCAGATCAGCGTCGAGATCGCCACCCACCTCGTGGACCGTCACCAAGCGGCAAGCCTCGTCCACAATATCCCGCGCCACATCGCATGCGGTTAAAATCGGGTACAATAGTTCCGCACTGTGTCGGGCGTGGGCCACCTTGAAGGCGTCATAATCGTCGAAATCTGCACGCTTCACTTTGGTCTCCTCGATTGCCCGGTCAATATCATGGGCCAGGGCCGCCACCAGCAGGGCCTCGCCAGCATCCGGCTCCAGGCGCAAAAGCCACTCCAGCGTGTTGTCGGCGTGACGGGGATCTTCAGGCACGCGCGAACTGGCGATCACCGCACGGATTTTCTCCTTTGCGTAGTCAATGTTGTCCATCAAGTGCAATTCTCACCCGGCGCAGGGTCTCAAGATTCATCACCACGGCGATCAATACCAGAATGGGTAACACCATATTGGTTATTGCGCCGAGAAAAATGAGGAACACGCGCACATCACGCCCCATCCGTAACCCCGCTTTGCCCCCGGCTTGGACCCGTTCACGCATCAGGTTGTCATACTTGTCAGCGGTATAACTCAACATGAACGAGCCGATAATGGCCATGAAACCGACCAACAGGATCCAGCCGCTCACGTCCATCGCCAACAGGTGCCAAGTCAAACCGAACAGCAGAAAAGCATCCGCGTAACGATCCAGTACTGCATCGAACCAACCGCCAACGTCGCTGCTTTGATACTTCAGCCGAGCCACTTCGCCGTCACAACCGTCGATGATGGACGCGAACTGGGCGAGCACACCGCCAACGATCAGAAAAAAATACCCGCCCAGCATAAACAACCCAGCGGCCAGCACAGAACACAAAAACGAGAACAGGGAAATCTGATTGGGCGTCACATCGCGCTGCACCAGATACCGGGATATCCGCACGGAGAGGGGGCGGTTTAAATAACGTGCAACAGGCCCGTCGTTGGGCTTGTCACGCAGTCGTGTTAACAATGCCTGTTCCGCTCGCTGGAATGCGGCAGGATCATCCACATCAATCCAGAATCCGTCCAACAAGATTGCTTTGGCTCGCCCTTCAGCGGCCAGAATCCGTACTGCCCCAGACAGGGTTGTGTCGCCATCTTTTTCTTTGCTTTGCTCCAGTGCCTTGAAGATAGCGGGTGAGCACAGGAAGATACCCGTATCGAAACCATTGAAGTCAGCCAGTCCTTTGCCGATCTCACTGATCTTTTTACTGCCCGTCGGGCCATCATCTTCCAGCTTGACGCGGGTGACATCGTCCATGTCGACGAGCGGGTTGCCAGTATTGCAATCCACCCCGAGTACGATTTCCCCATCACCCAATGCCAACGCCGCCAATGATCGGACAAGGCTGGGATCAAAAAGGTGATCCGCCATGAGCAGCAAAAACGGTTCGTGCAAAATGTCTCGTGCCTTGAGTACCGAAAGGCCGTTTCCTTTGTCCCAATCGTCATTCACCAAAGGCGTGATCCTAATCGCAAGACGATCCGCCAGACGTCCCAGAAAATGGTTTATCTGCTCGCCCTGATGGCCAATAACCACAAAGAATTCATCCGCACCACCTTCCATGGCAGTATGGATGACTCGTTCAATCAGCGGTATGCCCAGGATAGGGATGAGGGGCTTGCTATCACCCCTGGATTGCAACCGGCTGCCCTTACCAGCGGCGATGATCAAGCACTTCATACCAATAGTCTCACTCACCCTTGATCATTCACCTTTGATAAAGTTTTCCATCATCTTAAAAGCTTCATCATCCGTAAACTGCCGTAGTGGATGTTTGCAAAAATAGGCTGATGGTGCCTCCAGAATGCCGCTCTGGCCGCGATCCAACGCCAGTTTGGCGCAACGAATCATATCAATGGACACACCTGCCGAGTTGGGCGAATCTTCCACCGACAGACGCAATTCGAGGTTCATCGACACATCACCAAACATCGTTCCTTCCATACGCAGGAAACAAACTTTGTTATCGTTTTGCCAGGGTACATAGTCACTCGGACCGATATGAATGTCGTCGTCATCCATACGGTTGCCGGTCACGGCCTGCACCGCCTCGGTCTTGGACTCCTTCTTGGAAGCTAGGCGTGAGTGGTTGAGCATGTTGAGAAAATCGGTGTTACCACCGGTGTTGAGCTGATAGGTGCGCTCCAGCTTTACACCCCGTTTGACGAATAAGTCGGTGAGCGTACGATGGACAATGGTCGCCCCCAACTGGGCCTTGATGTCGTCACCGATAATGGGCAAACCAGCTTCTTCAAAATGGCGAGCCCATTGTCCCTCGGGATCACTGGCGATGAAAACCGGGATATTATTGACGAAAGCCAGCCCCGCTTTATAGGCGCAACTGGCGTAAAAGCGGGTCCCTTCCTCGGAGCCAACTGGCAGGTAATTCAAGAGGATTTGTGCACCGCTGTTTTTGAGTAGCTTAACGATATCTGCTTCGCTGGGTTCCAGCTCGTCTGCCAACACAAAAGTGCGTTTTTCATCATAATCCTTCATGTGGTCGGAAAAACCGTCCAGTATCTTACCCATCTGTACGGTGACGCCGGACGCAGCGATATCGGAAAAAAACACCGTCGTGCAATTGGGCGCGGAAAAAATTGCTTCGTGTACGTCGACACCGACTTTACGTTTGTCGATATCGAAGGCCGCGACGACTTCTATGTCACCGGGCTGGTATCCGCCAATCTCCCAATGCATCAGGCCGATGGCATCTTGCGGGTTTCCCCCCCGGTAGTAGTGGATACCTTGTATCAGGGAACTGGCACAGTTTCCTATGCCGACAATAGCAATCTTGATTTTACTCACTTGTTTTACTTCTCCTGTCATTTTCGTTCAATGAATGAATTATTCTCTGGAAAAACCCCCTTGTTCTTTTTGATGTCGTTCTGCACTAGTTCGGAAATCATTTGCCGATTAGCGCGTTTATCCATCGGCCTTACGCGCCAACGAAAGTCCGAGCCGATGGTGTTTCTGATCCACTGCTCAAATTTTTCCCAACTCCCATCCAGGTAGTTATCCATGTTTTTCAAGAGAATCGACACCTTAATGAACCGCTGTATAGCCTTCACCACTAAGAAATGAGTTGTTTGCCACAGTCCACACAATATTTGCTTCGCTCATATCCCATTCTTTCATGTATTTTCTCACCGCATTTCCTCGAAGGAATAATATCGTTATTCACAATCTCGCCGCACATTGGACAAAAGCGCACAGGTGCGTTTGAGCGTTTATAATATTTCTCTATCGTCATGTCAGGCGATTCTTGATCATACCACATCGCTGGCATTCAAGCCTTTCGATACCACCTCCACCACTAAACTCAAATGTCTTGTCGATTACGTGAAAGTTATGAAAACCTAACCAACATAGGAGACGGCCGAATAATGATGATCGCTTTGACATATCATAACCGCCCTTCTTTAACCAGGTATTCGGAATAAGAAAACTGCTCTTCCAAACTATAGTCTTTCTATCAACACGTTTTGGTTTTCCGTTCCTTTATCCATTGCCCCCCTCCAACGATAAATGAATACAAATAGGTGGAGATGAAGGCTGCTGCGATGAATACTGTAGTAGCCGGTATGAGCCATGCCACCACCAGCGCCACATTCACAAAAGCCACTGCCGTAGCGGTCTTTGCCAACCCTCTAATCATGACCGTTAATTTGAACGGCACCATCATTGTCACCGAATGTAATATAAATATCAGAATCAGATAAAGCCCAGGATCAACATCAAACATTTGCGTTAACAGCAGAACAAACAGCATGTGGCGCATGAGCTCATTAGTCGGCGTACCGCCACCCATCACTCTGTCCGGATTGACCCGGGAAGTCGCACGAATAATGATGGATGCCGCTGCGATCATGCCAACCATCAAGACCAGTCCGCCGAAATGTGCGCCCACCGCCAGGACCAGGGCCACATGAGCAACTGCATCACAGACATTGTCCAGGTCAGCGCCGAACTGACTGCGGATATCTAACTTGGCCGCCAAGATACCATCGAGATCGTCCATCACATTATTAAAAATGATTAACGGGATTAAATAACGATAACCCTCTTCCAGAAACAGCAATGCCAGCGGCAACACACCAAGAATCGATGTTATGTTAGCCAGGTTAGGATAAATAAAATGCCGGTAAACTTGGTATTTTTCCATATGTTAATCTATAACAGCTTACTTATTAACAACCGATTTGGTTTCGAGCACAAAGAAATGGTTTTCCAGGTATGGGAATGGGATACCAAGTACTTTAGGGAGGCGCTTTATCCAGGGATCTCCCAAACGCATGGCCCAGTAGGTCAGTGAGCCGACAACCCGTAACATCTGAAAACGCTCGGGCACGAATGCCTTCCATTTCTTGATCAGTTCACACCCCATTTGCATCAGAGCATACGGCTCGTTTTTTTCGATATGTTCGAGTGTCAATCCGCATTGTTTGAAGATGCGTTTGTAGTCCTGTACAGAACGATAAACGACGGGATAGTCGCCAGTGCGTGTCACCGTTTCACCCCGAACCGTGGACTCGCGGCACAGAATAATCCCATCCGGCCCGAGACACGGGATCAACTTTTGCAACAGAGCGATCACGTCATTTTCGTCGAGGTACATGAGCAAGCCACCGACGAAAACCAAACTATAGTGGCCGTCAGGTTCGAACGACAGGACATTACCGTGTATTGCGCGGATATTGTCGTACGGGGTGCATCGTGCCTCCAGCGCCGGGTAGAGTGCATTGCTGCCTTCGACTGCGACCACCCGGGAGAAGCGGCGAGCGAATTCTTCAGCCCAATATCCGACACCACTGCCAAGATCCAGCACCGTGCCGTTATACTGCACGTTGTGAAGCAGGCGCTCAACGGTCCGGATCTCTGCCTGGAAACGAAAATCACCCGCACTCATAGGAAAGCCAAAGTCTGCCAGCATGTACGGCCCGAGGATCGAGGACTTGACGGTCTCCCAGTACTGGTTGACTGATGCGTGATTGATCTCAGGCAAGGGTAGCCGCCGGTTCGATAACCATAAGGGAACGGCCAGCGATGGAACGAAGTCGGGAAAACAGATTTTCCGCTTCGTGCAGATCCGCCCTGGTATCAATCTCATACCATCGGTCTGCATCGAAGAATACGGCGTCGAAAGAAAGAGTACCGTCAGCGACCAACTCGGCAAACACCGCCTCGTAATATTCGCCAAGCCGCTCTTGTGAAACATAGCGGCTTAACCTTTCTTCAATCTTGCGCCATGAATCAAGAGATAAGCTATAGAGATTGACTGTTTTATATTGGCGAGCAACATCACTATTATCATCACCCATACGAAAAGCCGTCACCCGCTGTTCCAACCCAGGCTCCCCCCCGAGTTCCACTGTCGTGCCGTTCATCCAGGGAAGCATTTGGGAAACTGCCATCTTGTCAGGTTGCATCATGTCGTCCAACATCCAGGTCTCGAAAACCAGGTCACTCTCCACCAGCAAAAACGGCTCCCGGATCTGCTGCCGGGCCAGCCAGAGAGAGTAGATGTTATTGGTTGTTCGGTAAACTGGGTTGAAGACGTAATCAATTTGCATATCACTGGCGTGTTGATGCAGAAATTCCTGAATACAATCGCCCAAGTGTCCGATCACCACGACCAATCTTCTGATTCCCTGCGCACGCAAAATATTGATCAGCCGCTCCAGGATAGGAATTCCTCCTACCTCAGTGAGACACTTGGGGGCATCCAGGGTCAATGGCTGCAAACGTGTTCCCGTCCCTGCCGCCAGCAAGAGTGCTGTCGTAATTTTAGTAGTATCAACTGCGTAGCTGGAATAGGTCATCACTTGCCCTCCCGCAATCTGGGCAAGAATGTGTATCAGAGATACTCAATCCGTTTTCTTCCTCGACGATAGCAATACTGATCTTTCTCATAGATGTTGCGTCTCCTGTTATATTCGTTCAATGAATGAATTTTTCTCTGGACCTCCCCCCCTTGTTCTCATTTGATATCGTTCTGCACGAGTTCGGAAATCATTTGCCGATTAGCGCGTTTATCCATCAGCCTTACGCACCAGCGAAAGTCCGACCCGATGATGTTTCTGATCCATTGCTCAAATATCTCACCGCACATTGGACAAAAGCGCACAGGGGCGTTTAAGCGTTCATGTGTCGATCTTCTCGTGTCGGTCAAAACGCCATTGAGAGGCGAGCTTGGATGCTGGGATCACGCCATCCTGCACCATCCGGTACAGTTTGCTGTGGCTGAGTTTCAAATACTGGGCCAATTCATCAAGTGGGAAGCATTAAGTAGGCAGAAAAAGTGCCAGGCCAGTGAGTGCCAGTGTATGTTAATGAATATAATACACACTATCAAGCTAGTCGCTAAAAAATAAAATTGGTGGATTATTGATCAAAACAAAGGTCGCAAATTTGACTTATTCGGGAACTGCTACTATCCACTTGAATATTGATATTTTTTATCCCTGATAAAAACAACAAGTAACCTGAATACAAAGAGGTCTCTCCCTGAATATATTGCACGTTTAGGCAACGGCATCAGGTGTGCTCGCCAATATCGAAAAGTTTGAGTACTGATGCCCAAAAGTTCACAGTGGAAGGAGAATATATAAGTTTAATAAAATCAAATAGATAGATTTCATCTGTTTCCACTTTTAAGTGGACATTTGCGTAAAGTGTATTCAAAAACTGATTGAGAAACGCCTGGCTTAAAACCGTCCTACAGGGCTTGAACTTGTTCTTGGCCAATAAATTCGCCTATACTGCAACCGATGATTATTTTCCGTCAGCTGAAAAAACCAACTTTATACCTGTGGGTACTTTTGCTCTCCGTATCTCTATTGTGTACTCAAAGTGTGAAGCTACATGTACACAATTTTGGTCCGGAACACGATCATGATCAACAATATAATCCTATTGCCACCGAGGCGGTGACTCAGCATTCTCACCTAAGTGAAGTCCATCTTTCTACCGACATTTCGCATATCAATCATCACGATGAGGTACTATTAGAGCTTGATGCAAACCCGGTTGGTTTTCTGAAAAAAGTCAGCAGCAATATACTTACACTGGCTTTACTCACCACCTTGTTTACTTTACTGCTTGTTGGTTTCTATCAACAGATATTGCTACGGTATCGAAAAAAAGTCGCTATTTTTCCACGGCGATTTTCTCCTCCCCTACGCGCGCCGCCACTCTAAATCTTTCTTTCTGATGTCGTCATCGTTTGTATAGACCTTATCTAGGTTTATGCCACGCAACACCGTATGTTTTTTATTACTGTAAATGTGTTGTACGTATCGTTTTAACGATACTGCTTAAGGCGCATTTACACGGCTGCCCTGTCCGCCTGGCAAAATAGAGAGGCAGAACAACAAACTCATTTTACTGTGGAGGAACACGCATGAAACATCTAACACTTATTGTTCACACCAATGTTCAACAGGATCTTGCCAATGAGCTGCGCTCACTAAAGCAGGTATCTGGTTTTACTTTTAGTCATGTGGAAGGACACGGCCAGCAAGTCGAAAGCGATGCTTTTTTATCAGCGCGCGACAAAGTGGTCGGTTATACACCGCATGTACGCGTAGATATTTTACTTCAAGACGATGATGTAAATTCAGTACTTGACACATTGCGCAGTACAACACGCGGCATTGAAGGGCAAGGCATCTACTGGGTCTCCGCCGTAGAGCAGAACGGACGCCTTTAACCAAAATTTGAAAAATGAAAATAAAATAACATTTTTGGAGGATCACTAGTGTTACCTACAACAACCTTTTTTACCCGTATTATTTATGCCGTTGTCGGCCTGCTAATATTCAGTCTGCTATCACAAACTGCTTATGCACACGGTATGTCTGAAGCCGACAAACAGGCTATTATAGATGGCGGGAATCTGCGTTATATGTGGATCGGAGCAACGCACATGCTGTCCGGCTACGATCACCTGGCGTTTGTGTTTGGGATCATCTTTTTCCTGACCAATTTTCGTGATATCGTTAAATACGTTACCGCATTTACGCTTGGTCATAGCGTGACCTTGATCTACGCCACATTTAATAGCATCCAGTTAAATTATTTCTTAATCGATGCAGTCATCGGCTTAAGTGTCTGTTACATTGCGTTTGCCAATATTGATGGTTTCCGTAAATACCTCAGCGTCCCACCACCCAATATGTTGCTTATGATCGCGGGCTTGGGCCTGATTCATGGCTTCGGTTTATCCACTCGCTTGCAAGAATTACCGCTTAGCGAAGACAGCTTGTTGCTCAACATTATCTCGTTTAACGTCGGCATCGAATTGGGGCAAGTTAGCGCACTTGCCTTGATGTTGTTGCTCATTGCTGCCTGGCGAAAAAGCCATTTTTTCAAGACGTTCAGTATGATCGCAAACTATGGCTTGATTCTGGTCGGAAGCCTGTTATTTCTCATGCAGATGCACGGTTACGCGCACACCAGCAATCCTGAAGAATTTATTGCTAATGCAAGTGCAGAACCAGAGGCCTTCGAAAAAGAAACGAGCAATATTGAAGTGGTTGTTGCTGAATCTTCTGGCGACGCCCAACAAACCGCATGGCAGGATACCATTAGCATCACTATTCCAGCCAGAGGCGATAAGGAATATAAGTTTTCACTTACCAAAGATGCAACATTAGAATACGAATGGAAAACCGACGGTGCAAACTTGTTTTACGATTTTCATGGCGAACCCAAAGGTGATACGACTGGCTATTTCAAGAGCTACAAGAAAAATACCGACAGCCAGGCAAGTGGGTCTTTAATAACACCATTTGAAGGAACACATGGTTGGTACTGGAAAAATAAATCCCCGTCTCCTGTCACTATTACATTGAGAACAAAAGGTGTTTATCAACGCTTAGATATAAAAAAAACCATCGCCGATGATGTGAATAATCCTGCCTGGAAAGACACAATCAAAATAACCATTCCAGCCAGAGATGACAAAGAATACAAGCTTCTACTTTCGAAAGGTGCAACGCTTCAATACGCATGGAAAACTGACGGTGAAAAACTGTTTTATGATTTTCACGGTGAACCCAAAGGTGATACGACTGGCTACTTCAAGAGTTATAAGAAAAGCACTGACAGCCAGGCAAATGGCTCTTTAACGACACCGTTTGAAGGAAAGCACGGTTGGTACTGGAAAAATAAAACCCGTTCTCCCGTTACCATTACGTTGAATATAAAAGGCGTATACCAACGCCTGGATCTAAAAGTAGAGCCTCAGCAAGCAATACCGACACAACTCCCCTCGACGACAACCCATGATAGCATTGAATAGCGCGTTTAGTCATGTCACCTAAAGAATCGGCGTTCCAATAGTGCCTGTATATCACGACGTCCATCTATACAGGCCAATACAACTACACGAACGCCTACAATTTCATAAATTACACGATACGGTTTGAAGTGAAGCTCTGTAAAATGTTTAACACCCCGTATATCTAGTTCTGATGGATAGTGTCCGCGTTCCGGTTGTTGGTCGAGGCTTAATATCAACTAGATCTTGTTCTTCATCATAAGTGATTCGTACTTGATATTGCTTCAATCGTTATTGTCCTTAATCTTTTTTCGTATATCACTAAATGCTTTCCTCGCTGTTTTATGTTTGCCCTGGTTATAACTATCTTTACTTTGTGCAAGCAATTTGAGTAGCGCCAAAGATTCCTGAGTTTGCTCATACTCTGCGATATCAACCAACACCGCTTTGGCTTCACCATTTTGCGTGATTACTATTGAACTGGCGTTTTCATTTACTTGTTTCACGGCATCAGCCGTGTTTTGTTTTAAGTAACTAATCGGCTTCACAACTTTGCTTAATTTCATATTATGTATTACCTTTGAAATCTATTTAACTAGTACTAAATATAGTACTATATTTGGCACCTATTCAATGGATATTTTTTTAGCAAGATTAATCTCTGAAATACATAACCATCGCTGAATCTTATCTCTTTGCGCTAACTTTCAGCATGCCCTGCCCTTCAGCTGAATTTATAAAAAGAAATATTGTCAAATTCTTTACTATTAGCCCAATGGTAAAGTATCAAAAAATGAACGCTTCAATCACCGATGTCATGGTTACCGGCTTCGGTGAGCCCACTCTCGTATGCGAACACTACGGCTTGAGCACGGTCACGCAGACCCAGCTTGTTAAGGATGCTCGACACGTGGGATTTCACGGTCGCTGCACCGATGAAGAGCTTCTCTGAAATCTCGGTGTTGTTGAGACCGCGGGCAATCTCAGCTAATACTTCGCGTTCGCGACTGGTGAGCCGTTCGAGACGCGAGGACACCCTAGTGTCGATAGCGAGGTGCTCGGCAAACTGACCGATGAGACGCCGGGTGATGGAGGGTGCGAGCAAGGCGCCTCCATCGGCTACCGTGCGCACGGCAGTGATGAGTTCCTCGGGTGGGATGTCCTTGAGTACGAAGCCGCTGGCACCGGCGCGCAATGCTTTGTAGACATACTCGTCGGGGTCGAACGTCGTTAAGATCAACACCCGCACCGGCCAGTCGGCTTCCTCGATAATCCTCGAGGTCGCCTCCAGGCCGTCCATCTGCGGCATCCGGATGTCCATGAGGATCACGTCCGGACGATGGGTTCGAGAGGCCTCGATCGCCTCGAGCCCGGTTCCGGCCTCAGCCACAACTTCAATATCGTCCTGGTGCCCGAGGACCATAGCAAACCCGCCCCGCACCAATACCTGATCGTCGACCACGGCGACACGAATGTTCATATCGGTTCCTCTCCGATGGGCAAATAGGCGACGACCTGAAAACCCCCACCGGGACGCGGCCCGACGTCGAAGCTTCCAGCCAATAGCTGTGCCCTCTCGCGCATGCCGGCGATCCCGTGGCCTGATCCAGGTAAAATGGAGACACCGTGCCCGTTATCGAGTACCTCGATGGCAACCCCACGGTGGTCGGTGTTGAGTCGTACCTCGGTTTTGGCGTTAGGTCCGGCATGCTTGAGCACATTGGTCAGTGCCTCTTGGACGATCCGGTACGTGGACAGGTCCACACGCGCCGGCAGATCGGTCTGTACACCGTTCATCATAAGCGAGACATGCAAACCCGCCTCGCCGAGATGTTCGACGAGCCGGGGAACATCTGTGACACCGGGTTGCGGACCGAGTCCGTCGACATCGGCGTCTGGTCGCAGTACTCCCATCAGGTGGCGCAGCTCATTGAGCGCTTGGCGCCCCGCCTTCTCCACCGCTTCCATGGCCCGCTGAGCGCCTTCCGGGTCGTCGGCAGCAACGGTCTTGGCGGCACCGGCTTGCACTGTCATCAAGCTCACCTGGTGGGCCACGACGTCGTGCAACTCGCGTGCGATACGCGTTCGTTCCTCGGTCACCGCTCGGCGGGCTTCACTTTCTTGCTGCCGTTCGAGTTGCGCAGCACGCTCCTGGAGGAGTCTTAGGTAGTCGCCACGAATCCGGATACGTCTGCCGATGAACCACACCAGGAACAACACAAAAAAAGCGCCGCCGATATCCTCAATCGGCCCCTCTACAACGAGTTCGCTGATTGCGGCCACGGCGATAGCGGCACCCAATCCGGCGTCGCTCCATCGGTCGTGGCTGACGTAACGACCGACACTGTATAGCGCAATCGGTAGACCGAAATAATCGTACGGGTAGCCGAGTGTCGTCGACAGCGCCAATGCGACCAGGGTCAGCCCCAACACAACCAGTGGCCGGTATCGTCGCCAGTAGAGGGCGCCGCTGGCCACCGCGATAAAGATATAATCTGCGATCGGGATGTCGCTGATGGCGCGAATGACAATGTCTTGGTTGGGGTCCTCGGACGACAGCAACAGGGTCGCCAGGAATACAACGATGGCGAGCACGGCGTCTGCGGCGCGCGGCCAACGCATGAACGGACCCCGCAGTGGCTGTCGAGCGCTACCGAACAGGGCTTGCGGGTCTAAAGCCGTGTGTTTCACCATCGTTCGATGATGACACACCTGGTGCCCGGTCGATAGTTCGATTGATACATTGACTCATAGTACGCCACCTCGTCTAACGCCGTCACCCCCATCAGGCGGTTTCCGGTCTCCCCCTTATGGGGGAGATTCCCCAACTTTACGCCTTGTCTGATCCAACTTTCGGCGGAGCCACCGATCAATCCCTGGGGCGATGACCGCAGCCGCATGAATACCCTATATTTTCTGTTTACGAGTTATACAAGAGCAACTTGTCCCCAAAATAAAACAGGAGATAACAAAATGAAGATAGCAGTACTAGTGATGTTAGCCGCTGTCACCATCGGATGTAGTTCCACCGATGATCGGAAAATGTTTATGGAGGGTGCAACAGCTTGCAATACCGTTTGCATAAACAATCCGGAAATTAGCGAAATTTCCAGTTCAGCCGGTGGCGGAGTGCCAGTGTTGTTTATGGGTGGTATGGAAATCAAGTGTAGATGCAATCGACTAAGCAAATAAAAGAAATCTATACAAATGATCGATCAATGAACAAGTCATTCAATATTCGATACACTGAACAGACCATTCCCGTATTTGCCCGTTGGTTTGGTTCCTGGCAGATCTCAGTGCAGCGTAAGGCATTCAGCTCGCCTGAGCTTACCCATCGCTATGACCAAGCTGCACCGGGATGGGGTCAAATGCTCGACCGGTTTGGTTATCCACGTGCCTATGCGACGTTCTTTCGCAGAGTGCTGGGCGAGGAAGCACTGGAAATTCTTGGAGCACAACCACACGTACTGGATTGTGGTGTGGGCACGGGCGCACTGTCAAGCGCACTGGTCGGTGTATTACGAACGCCGTTCAAGCTCGACGCTATCGATATTTCACCTAACATGCTTGAGCGGGCAAATTGTAATCTTCGCGATACTGATCTCGAGGTGACGCTTCGCCTGGGCGACGTGCGCGAACTCCCTTACGAGGATGGTGTTTTTGATCTTACGATGACCGCTCATGTGTTGGAACACCTCTTCGATCCTCGCGTTGCGCTCAATGAGATGGTGCGAGTACTGAAGCCCGGCGGCCTCCTAATCGCGTGCCTCACACGTCGTTCCGCCCTAGGGATGTTTGTGCATCTCAAGTGGCGAACGCATGGGGTAACACCCGCCCAGGCGGAAAGCTGGTTGCGCGCAACTGGCCTGGAAAACGTCCATTGCCTTTCGTTCGGCGATCGCGCGTTTTGCCGACAGCTCAGTGTGGTCTGTGTCGGCAGGAAACCGCACTTGCCGAGACTCAGGTCTAAGCTGCAGACCCGTGGTCGAATGGATTCTTTTGCGCAAGCGCCGCAGCAGGTCGGGGTAAATCAATACAAATCTGAAGGAAGTCTTATGAAAGCAATTGTATACACAAAATATGGACCACCGGAAGTTCTTGAACTAAAAGAGGTAGAAAAACCGACTCCCAAGGATAATGAAATACGGATAAAAGTATATGCGACAACAGTAACAGCCGCAGACTTTCGGGTACGAAGTTTTACAGTTCCTCTCTCTTTCTGGTTCCCTGCCCGAATTGGACTTGGTTTTAGAAAACCAAAAAAACCAATACTGGGAATGGAGTTAGCCGGGGTAGTTGAATCAGTAGGCAAAGATGTAAAGCTGTTTCAGAAAGGCGACCCGGTTTTTGCAGCCACCCTAATGAGTTTTGGTGCTTATGCCGAGTATAAATGTCTGCCGGAAGATGCGGCGGTATCCATTAAACCGTCCAATATAACTTATGAGGAAGCCGCTGCCCTGCCTATTGGGGCGCGTACAGCGTTACACTATCTTAGAAAAGCAAACATTCAGCGTGGACAAAAAATCCTGGTCTACGGCGCTTCAGGAAGTGTAGGTACTTATGCTGTACAGCTAGCCAAGTATTTCGGAGCAGAAGTTACCGGGGTATGCAGTACCACGAATTTAGAAATGGTGAAATCTCTGGGAGCCGATAAAGTCATTGATTACACTAAAGAGGATTTTTCCCAAAACGGTGAAACTTATGATGTTATTTTTGAAGCGGTAGACAAGAGTTCGTTTTCAGCATGTATGAGATCGCTAAAGAAACAAGGAATCTATTTGAACATCACTGTACCGTTACCCGCTATGCGAATGTTATGGACAAAAATGACAAGCAGCAAAAAACTGCTGCTTGGGGAAAACTCACCTGAAAATGCCAAAGATCTAAGCTTCCTCAAAGAACTCGTTGAAGCAGGGAAGATAAAATCAGTCATTGATAAATGCTATCCGTTGGAACAAATTGTTGAGGCTCACAGATATGTAGACAAAGGGCACAAAAAAGGAAATGTCGTCATTTCGTTAGCGGAGAGTGAAGTGAATGCATCAGCATAAGATGTTTTGGGATAAAATATCCAAGAAATATAATAACGGCATTAAGAAACATGATTCTCTTTATGTAAAAACAATCGATAGTATATGTAAAAACAATCGATAGTACCAAGTCTCTATTAATTAATTCGGAAGTGGTATCAGACTTTGCTTGTGCATCTAGCCCCTAAACTGATTGCCAATCGGTTAAAACAAATCTTGTAACTGTACGTGATTAACGTATAGTTAATAGTTGTTTACTCAATTGTTGGTCAGATTTTCTGATAAAATGCTTTTAAAGAAAGTCCTTAAACAGGCAATCCAGAAAGAACTGCCGTCAGGAGGCAGAAGCAATGATTAAGTGTTTTTAAATGTTATTAAATAAAAATACAAAAATAGCTTTTTTCACTGCGTTTTTTTTGTTAGCACAGCTATTTTTTATTTTTCTAAGTACCCATCATGCATTCATGGAAATGCCACCAACGTGCCCGATTTGCACGTTGGCGAACAATTATGATAATGCAATAACGCCTGCTGCATTTGAATTTGATTCTAGTCGAACAATTAATTCTTCGTATCGACATCACCGAGCATTTATACCTCGTATCACGCTTTTTTTCCGATCAAGAGCGCCACCTTCAGCTTAATTATCGATTGATTATAGTTTCATGTATTTCACGCTTTTTGTTTTAAGTGTGCAGTACTGCGTGTATCACTTTTTAAGATAAGGATTATCGATATGAAGAACAGATTTATACTAGTGCTATTTATTGTAATGCTACCAATGATCCCTGCAATCAGCCATGCTGATAGCGGTCCAAGGTCATCAAATAATTTTAATCCAGCTATCAGTTTTATTGTCGAAGGCCGTTACGCAAGTTACGATGAAGGACATTCGTTTGAATTGCCGGGTTTTCAGTTAGCCAGCGATGAGGGTATTTATGCCAAAGGGTTTAGTACAGGCCATAACGAGCTCAATTTTTTTGCTAAGTTAAGCGATAGTACCTCTGGTTTCTTTCATACTTCAATCGAAACTCACGATGGTTCAACCGAAATTGATATAGAAGAGGGTTATATTGAAAGCAGTGTATTAGGGAACGGCCTTAATTTTAAGGCAGGACAATTTTTTTCCGCTATTGGTATTTATAACGAAGTACACGAACATCGACAGGCTTTTGCGGATGTACCGTTGGTTTATGTGGCTATGTTTAATACGCATCTGGTAGATACTGGGGTACAACTGAGTTGGAAATATAAATCGGCGCTTAATTTAGACGCGGGTATTGAAGTAACCACAGGGACAAGTTTTCCAGGCGGCGAAACAACAAGTGAAGCGAATAACAAAGGCAGAGTAGTATTTATCAAATTGGGTGATAATGATGAACACCATTTCGGTTGGCAAACTGGGCTGTCTTTCTATAGTTCTGATTTTAATAGCCGTACCGGTGAGCAAGTTGCTGGCGAAGGTAGTTTGGAAGTGCTTAATGGCACTACGGATGTTACTGGTTTCGATGTCGCTTTAACGTTTTCTCCCAATGGTCACGATTCAGTGGGTCAGACTAAGGTTCAGCTTGAATACTTCCAGCGTGACGAAGACGGTGAAATCGAGTATACCGAGTTGACCGATCTTTCCGCAGCAGGTTATAAAGGTGAACAAACAGGCCTTTACTTGCAGGCAGTATACAGACTGTCTTTATTATGGAGTGTTGGTTTTCGATATGACTTGCTTGAAGCAGATAACACGCTGTCTAATTTTGATGGTGATGTTGATCTGGCAGGTTTGGTGTTATCAGAAGAAGACACGGGTTTGATTGCTGAAAAAGACCCTACGCGTAGCGCAATCGTGGTGGATTACTCTCCTAATCCCCTAGGGACTATTCGTCTTCAGTTTATGAAAGACGAATCCGGCCATGAAAGTGAAAACAGGATTTACATACAATATCTCGCTTCTATTGGAGGAAAAAAACACTAAACACTACATTTATGTTTTTTAAAAAATGGGACGAAGGGAACAAGCTATCCCTTCGTCTTTGGTTTCTACGATAATTTTTTCTGAAATTATCATTTTAGAATTGTGACACCAGTTAATGAATTCATTTAGGGGTAATGGGCGAGAAAAATAGTAACCCTGAATTTCTTCGCAATTGAGATTGCGTAAAATTTCCAACTGCTCACTAGTTTCAATGCCTTCTGCGACGACATCCATACGTAAGCTATGTGCCATAGCAATAATGGCTTTAACTAATTTAGTGTCTGCCTCATTATTGGCAATATCCATTATAAATGATCGATCAATTTTAAGATGGTCTATCGGAAATCGCTTGAGATAACTCAAAGATGAATAACCTGTACCAAAATCATCAATCGCAATATCTATTCCCATACCATGTAATTTATTGAGTATCTTAACGGTCATTTCAATGTTTTCCACCAACAAACTTTCTGTAATCTCCAGGTCAAGTCTATTTGGCGTAAAACCAGTTTCATTAAGAATATTTTTGATTATCTCGACAAGGTTTTTTTGTTGGAACTGTTTGCAGGAGAGATTTACCGCAACTTTTAGGGGTGACTGGTTAAAATTTTCTAGTGCCTTAAAGTCTCGACACGCAGTGCGAATCACCCATTCTCCGACTTCGAGGATTAAACCGGTTTCTTCCAACATTGGAATAAATTCCACCGGGGATACCAAGCCCGACTCTTTGTCATGCCAACGAAGCAACGCTTCTGCACCGGTGATTCTGCCGCTACGTATGTCAACGCGAGGTTGATAGTGAAGCACAAATTCATCTTGCTCAAGTGCGTGACGTAACCGATTTTCCATAGCCATGCGTTTGGCAACATCTTTGCTCATTTCAGCCGTAAAAAACTCAAACGTGTTTCCACCAGATGCTTTGGCGCGATACATTGTAGTATCAGCATTTTTCAACAATGATTCAATATCGTCATCGTCAAATGGAAACATGGTGATGCCGATACTCACAGTCACATACACTTCGTATTCCTCAATCAGAAAAGGTTGCGCGATCGTCCCCAGTATTTTCTTTGCGACAACAGTAACATCGTGAATTTCATGGATGTTCTCAAGTATGATTGAAAACTCATCTCCGCCTATTCGAGCAATACTGTCGCTTTCGCGTAAACATTGTTGCAAGCGCTTGGTCACCGCCATTAACAATTTGTCTCCAATACTGTGCCCCAGGCTATCGTTAATAGTTTTAAAACGATCCAGGTCCAGGAACAGCACTGCAACTAACCAGTCGCTTCGTAGCGCCTGAGCTAATGCATGTTGCATTCGATCAAGTAGTAATATTCGATTGGGAAGATCAGTTAATGCATCATGGTGCGCCAGGTGCTGGTAGCGTTCCTGGGCTTCCATTCGTTCAGTTATATCTTTGCCTGTTGCGACAAAGTGGGTAACTACACCCTGCTCATTTTTTATTGGTGTAATTGTTTTTTCTTCGTAGTAGAGGCTGCCATCCTTGCGCCGGTTAATAAACACATCACGAAATGTTTTTTCATCTAAAATAGTGTTCCAGAGTTTTTTATAAAACTCTTTATCATGCATATCGGATTTAACGATATTAGGCTTTTTTCCGAGAATTTCATCAGAGCAGTAACCTGTTTTTTGTTCGTAAGCCGGATTTACATACTCGGCAATACCATTTCGATTGGTAATCAAAACGGTATCATCTGTTTGCTCAACAACCCGTGAAAGTCTACGAATTTTCTGCTCAGTTTGGATGCGTACGTCAATTTCGCGTTGCAGGTTGTCATTGATAAGGACCACTTCCTGTGTTCGTTGCGTTACCCGTTTTTCAAGCTGGCCATGAGATTCCTGTAATGCACGTTCAGCGGCTGCGCGACGGTTTTCTTCTCGTCGTATAAAATGCAGCATTAAAGCACTCACAATAATGAAGAGCGCAAAAATGAATAAATTTTGATTGCGTGTTTGACGCCAGTAACTGGCAAAAAGGGATTCATCAGGAAGGTCTACCAGATTCCATCTAGTGAGTTCAACGGGCAAGGAATACAATAAGCGTTTTTTTTCTTCATCACTGATATGTATCGCACGTTTTAATCCGTTACGTCCGCCCTTAGATGTTATTTCGATAAGCGCTTCAATATCGGTGCGCAATAATATCAACTGATGCTGCGAAATTTCACTGATATTCAAAAGTCGGGTAACGACTTCCGGCGTGAAACTGACAAAGAAAACACCCGTATTTTGCGAATCCTGTTTCCAGGGCAATATAATATCAAAATGATACTCACCTGGCCCAGGGTGAATATAAACTTCTGCCTGATGATCACCTGTAACATAGTTGCGGATATCAGCACGACAAGCCTCCCCTATTTTTTCTCCGAAATCATCATAAATTACCTCACCATCGACGTTAGCTAGAGTAAAAGCATGGTAATTGGGAAAGTAGCGTGAGAGTAATTGGGTGATACGCATGTATTGGTCGCCACCATCATCCGGATCCCTGGCGAATTGTCGTAATAAATCCTGATGTCCGCGTGCAAACAAATCCAGTGATGTACGTAACCCCCGTATTGTTAGCGAAATTTCGTTAGCAGCACCGTTAACCGACTGCTTTGCTATTTTTTGTTGGTAGGACCAAAATTCGTTGTTTTTCGTAACAACATTCCATACTAAAAACAGGGCTACCATAAGAAGAAATGTAGGCGCTAGCAATAGAGGGTTATTTAATCTAGTTCGCAATATCACATAATTTTCCCGCTGGTATGAACCCATTTATCGGAAAAATAGTGGGGGGGAATTAATATTAATTGTTAAATTTATGTGAATTTTCCAGGGAAACAATCACACCCGCACAGGGTCGGTGAACGCCAGCGTCTGTGGAAATGCCATATCACATTGGTTCGAGAATACGATTGCGAATCACGCCATCAGCCGAGGCGTCAAAATTAATGATGTGACAATGTGGATTCGATGTCACGCTCTGCCTGAAGCCAATCACTGAGTTCCGCGCCTGCAGTAAAACCGCGATGCTCGGCAATAAAATAAGCTGCTTCGGCAATGATTTTCTTCCGCTCCTCAATGGTGTCTAGCTGAACGTCCAGTTTGGTTGACACAGGTTTTTGTTCCTCTTTCGCAGGTATTTTTGATTTAGCCATAATCGTTCTCTTCCTCTTGTGGTCTTAGATTAAAAATTAAAAAATGTTATCTACGGTTGGTCACAGTAAAATATAAATAATTCAGCCGGTTTGAATATCAATGTTATGACGTTTTGTTCCAGTCTTCGGTAATTCGATGCTCAGCACACCTTGGCGATATTTGGCTTTGGCCAAGCTTCCGTTAACATTGCTCGGCAACGGAATCGCCCGTTCGAAGGCGCCATAGGCGCACTCCGAGATCTGATAGTGCCTTTCGTTACGCGTCTGCTGATAATGTTTCTCACCGCGGACTATCAGCACGTTGTCACTAATATAAATATCGAAATCGCCTTGCTTCATGCCTGGGGCTTCCAGTCGTATTACCACCGTCTCATTATCATCATAAAGATCAGCGGCTAGCAAACCCCACTCACTGCCTCTGATCGATGCAGCCACATCCTCATTATCCTTAGACTTTACTGGATGAAAGTAAGTCAGGGCGTCTGAGGTACGGGAGACGAGATGACGCCAGCCCTCAGCCAACGAATCCCAAAAACGATTGATGCCACCACGTATTTCTTCAAGTGTAGACATGATCACCTCCGAAATTAGGGTTGCTTTTCTCTATCGTGTACGACAACATTCTCATGCCCACCATGGGCACTTTTTGCTAGACTTACTCCACTTTGATGTTATGGCGCTTAGCCGGTGCCGCTTTGGGCAAGGTCAACGTCAACACACCATTTTTGAAAGCGGCGTGAGCCTTATCGCTCTGAACTACGATCGGTAGTGTAACTCTGCGGGAAAAAGACCCCTGTGAAATTTCACGGTGGTGGTAATCACCTATCTCTTCCTCATTTTCCTGTTTCATGGTTGCTTTGATTGTCACGCTGTCGTCGGTTAGCGAGACATCCAATTTATTTTTGTCGACGCCGGGCAATTCTGCACGCACGACAATCTCCTCATCGCGTTCCAAGATATCGACCTTTGGTGCACGCCCTGCAAATGGTGCTGCCAACTCAGGCCACACGTGCTGCAATGGGCGTATCCAGCCGCTTGGAAAAAACCCCTCAAACAGACGATCCATTTCAGCAAATGGACTTAGAGAGCGACCTTCTCGCTGCTGTAATATTCCAACATTTTCAGGTGAAGTGGTTTTGTTTATCGCTTGTTCAGACATCGTTTTTCCTCCTTTGATTTCGGGTTCAACTTTAAGGTTTCTTTGGCAAAAAAGGAGAATCTCATATTGTAAAACTTTTTTCCGCTACCTAGGTTACACAGGTAGCGAATCTGTCCTTTATTGAAGAGGAATTTCTTCGGCACATTTCGCCAGTTCTTGCAATGCCTCCACTTCCAGGTGGCCACGGTGGATATCGACGATTCCCGCTTGTTTCCACTGCTGCAATTGGCGATTGACCACAACACGCACGCTGCCAATCATCTCAGCCAGGGACTCGTGCGAGAGATCATTGATCAGGTTCGGTGTGACGTGTTGCTGCTGCTGTTCAGACGCATCCACATGACGCAGAATTAGGCGTGCCAGACGGGTTTCAGTATCATGTAGCGCGAGGTCGGCGGCGAGTCTGGCCAGAATGCACATTTGTTCGCCGAGATAAGGTAGCAGGGTGCGATTGAATTCCGGGTGATCGTAAAGCCATTGGCGGGCTTCCTCCATTGGCAGGCTGACAAGAGAGACATCGTCCAGGGTTTCGAGCAAGATATCGTGCGGTTTGCCATCGAGCAGACTGAAAAGGCAAAACGGCTCACCGGGGCCGATTAGAAACAAGGTAATCATACGACCAGTTTCCGGGTTGCTGCGGCTTAGTCGCACCCGACCCGATAGTAGAATATGGAAACGCTGCCAGGTCTCCTCTAATGGAAGTTGGCGATGGCGCTTCCAGGTTTCGCGGCGGCAACGTGTGACGATTTCTTCGACAACAGTCTCGTCCAGGCCGGAAAGAAAACGAGAACACATAAGAGATTGAACGCTTTGTTTAAAAAAAGTTGATTCGGGTTTCATGCACTGTTCTCCTGCCGTTTGGTTACTTTTTTTCTACACTGTGTGTGCTCGGGTCTGGTTAATAGGATGAGGCACAGCGGGGATCCACCACCATGCACTCCGTTTTTACCGTTAGCGTATGATTAAAAACAGCGCGCCATCACCACGGAGTATATTGAGCAAAATACCACGCTCGCTGTTTTTGGCAGCGCGTTTCACATCCTCGATACTCTTCACTGGCTGGCGATTAATCGAGACGATGATGTCACCTTTGCGCAACCCTGCCATGGCCGCCGCGCTGCCGCGCTCTATATCGATCACTTCCACGCCGTCAGTTTTCCCTGCCTGGCGATGAGTTGGTTCGATCGAGCCAAGCGTGGCACCAGAAAGTTGCTCGGGAAGGCCGGCGGCTACTGCGGTTGTCTTTTTAGGTTTGGCAATCCGGGCGTCTATTTTATGCTTGCGGCCATCACGGATGATTTTTAATGTCACTTTGTCACCCACCCGCAGCGTGCCCACGGCATTTCTCAATTGTGATGCGGTATGTACGTCCTTACCGTTGATGGCTGTCACTACATCACCCACTTTCAGCCCTGCTTTATCGGCAGCGGAATCCTTGACCACTTTGGCAATGACCGCGCCAGTATGGTGTTTGATACGCAGCGCCTCAGCCAGTTCAGGTGTTACATCCTGAATCATCACGCCTAATTGTCCTCGGCGCACCTCACCATACTCGATCAGCTGAGTCATAATACTGCGTGCCATATTGCTGGGAATTGCGAAACCGATACCTACGTTACCACCACTGGGGCCCACGATGGCGGTGTTGATCCCCACCAGTTTACCATCGAGATCGACCAACGCCCCACCGGAATTTCCCGGATTTATGGAGGCATCGGTTTGAATAAAGTTTTCATAACCCTCAATACCCAGACCCGAACGACCTAACGCGCTGACGATACCGGATGTCACAGTTTGTTCCAGGCCGAAGGGATTGCCTATCGCGACAACAAAATCGCCGACTTCCAACGTATCAGAATCGGCCATAGTCAACATGCTCAGGTTTTTGGCCTTGATTTGGATGACTGCCAGGTCGGCACCGGGGTCGGTGCCGATCACTTTTGCCTCAAAATGACGTTTATCCTCCAGTGTCACTGTAATTTCGTCAGCATTTTCTACTACATGATTATTGGTCAGAATGTATCCTTTGTCAGCATTGACAATCACTCCCGAACCCAGCGCCTGACGCTCCTGTTGTTGTGGCATAGTCGGCTCATCGAAAAAACGGCGAAAAAATGGATCGTTAAACAACGGATTCTGCTGGATCTTTACATGGGATTTGGTCGAGATGTTTACCACTGCTGGCGTTACCTTTTTCAGCATTGGCGCCAAGGTTGGCCGACCATCATCATCCAGCATCAGCGGCAGTGCCGCTGATGCTGTCTGAAACCAGATAATTAATATCGCGAATGCAACACCCACTGAAATGGGCCGCAGTATAATATTATTCATTTTCATTCTCCTTACTCTTTCTGTTGTTTGTACAATGACGACTTCCCATTGTTGCATTCAGTATCTGGAAACCAGGGGGTAACACTGACCTACGAAACAAACTCCGTGGATAAAATCTTTATCAACACCAACGTCACCTATTTCGATAATGTGTACAATAAATAAAAATTCAACTGCGCTATGTACAGCCAAAGGTTGTAATTTTGGAAGGTTGTATCAATGGATGATTAAGTTAAGGGTCTTCTTGTTAACCACGGTAGTTTTGATAGGATGTTTTACGTTTTAAAACCGGTTTGCTGGCAAAGGTTAGCCCTATATATAGATGCTTATTATTTAATTATCTTTTTGATAAATATAACAAAACTTGACTTGATTAACCTGAATTAATAACGGCGCCGCTGCTACAACTGCCCGTACTGCTCTACCGATGTCACCCAGTAGACGCCCTGCCCGCTTAAATGCGCGATCAATGCGGCGAGCACGGTGTCGACATCGGCGGCCGCCAGCAGCACGTCCACTCGCACTTGCGGTACGTAGCCCACCACTTTATCTTTCGCCGGAAGAATGTTAGTTATGTAACATAGCTCGTCGGCCATGCACCAACCGATACAGTGCGGGTAGTACCACCAGGGTTAATAATGTCGATGAGATAATCCCGCCGATGACCACCGTCGCCAGTGGACGCTGCACTTCCGAACCGATGCCTGTGTTCAGCGCCATTGGAACAAAACCCAGTGCAGCCACTAAGGCAGTCATTAAAACGGGACGCAGGCGAGTTAAAGCACCTTCAATGATGGCCTCATGGAGTATTTTTCCATGAATGCGCAGGTCTCGAATAAATGAGACCATGACCAAACCATTTAGCACTGCAATCCCCGAAAGTGCAATAAAGCCCACGGCGGCTGAAATTGAGAAAGGAATATCTCGCAATAACAACGCAACAATTCCCCCGGTTAGCGCCAAAGGCACTCCCGAAAAAATAATGGCGGCATCTTTGACAGAACCCAATGCCATTATAAGCAGGCCAATCACCAGTGCTAATGTAATTGGCACCACAATGGAGAGGCGTTGAGTGGCAGACTGAAGCTTTTGATAAGTCCCACCGTATTCCACCCAATAACCCGCAGGCACATCGACATTTTGTTTTATTGCCTGCTGAACATCCTGGACAAACGAACCTAGATCTCGCCCTCGGACATTAGCAGCGACAACGACACGACGTTTGCCATTTTCTCTATACACCTGGCTGTAACCCATAACTAACTGAAGGTTGGCAACTTCCTTCAACGGCACATATAAATTATCCGCAAGCATGATGGGAAGATCGGACAAGGCATCGACATCGGTGCGTAGATGCTCGGCTAATCGAACTACGATATCGGAACGACGATCCCCCTCATACAGTTGGTTGGCGACGGTTCCCCTGAGCGCGGTGGCAAGCAAATCCTGTAACTGAACAATGCTTAAGCCATAACGTGCCATGACCTCACGTTTGGGTTCAATCGTCATCACCGGTAAGCCCGTGGTTTGTTCGACACCAACATCAGCAGCGCCCGGCACACCTCCGATGACCTTCTCTATCTGGCTACCCAACGCAATAAGCTGATCAAAATCATCACCAAATACTTTGACGGCCACTTCCGCCCGCACACCCGAAATCAGCTCATTAAAACGCATCTGAATGGGTTGCAAGAACTCATAGCGATTGCCGGGAATCGGTGTCACCAGGGCTTCTAATTCAGCGACAAATTGAGCTTTTGCCTTGTTGGGGTCTGGCCACTCATCACGGGGCTTAAGGATAATAAAATTATCTGCAACACTCGGCGGTACTGCATCGGTCGCCACTTCGGCAGTACCGATTTTGGCAAACACCCGTTCAACTTCCGGTAGTTTCTTTATCTCTGATTCCAGGGCTTTTTGTAGATGAATGGCTTCACTGAGTGAGGTGCCGGGAATGCGTAAGGCATGCATGGCGATATCACCTTCATCAAGGTCAGGCACGAACTCGGAGCCGAGTTTGGGGATCAGGAAGCCGGAACAGACAACCAGGGTGAACGCCAGTACAACAACAGCCCATCTAAATTTCAGGGAGAGCGACAAGACAGGTTTGTAGAGTGAGCGTGCCGCCTGAACGACCCTGTTTTTTTTCTCTTTTATCGGTTTCTTAAACAGCAGTGCCACACCGGCGGGAATAAAGGTAATGGATAGAATCATCGCGCTGACCAAGGCAATGATGACCGTGATCGCCATGGGGTGGAACATCTTTCCTTCCACGCCACTGAGCGCAAAGATAGGAATATAGACGGCGGTAATAATAAAGACACCAAACAGCGCCGGACGAATCACCTCGCGGGTTGCCTCAAAGACGATAGCCAGACGTTCGTTGAGTGACAAGCCCTCTTTACCCCCATCTTTACAGCCATCGCTCAACCGGCGTATGCAGTTTTCGACAATGATCACCGCACCATCGATGATCAAGCCAAAATCCAGCGCCCCCAGACTCATGAGATTGGCGCTGGTTTTTGTCTGCACCATGCCGGTGATGGTCATTAACATGGCAATCGGAATAACCGCAGCGGTTAAAATTGCTGCGCGAACATTTCCTAAAAATAGAAAAAGAACCACGATGACCAGCAGTGCGCCTTCCAATAGATTTTTTTGCACGGTCTTTAGCGTTTTATCCACTAGCGTCATTCGGTTGTATACCGCCGTGACGGTGATTCCGTCCGGCAGAGTGCTTTTAATCTCTTCCAGTTTGAGCGCGATATCGTTGGCAACAGTGCGGCTATTTTCACCGATCAACATAAAAACCGTGCTCATCACCACCTCTCGGCCATTCTGCGTTGCCGCACCCGAGCGCAACTCTTTGCCTAGGCTAACGTCGGCCACATCTTTAACCCGAACAGGAATGCCTTGATGCGAGCGGATTACAATATTACCCAGATCAGTCAGTGTGCTGGCTTGGCCGGGCACGCGCATCAACCACTGAGCACCGTTATGTTCGATGAAGCCAACGCCACGGTTGTTGTTGTTATTTTGTATGGCGTTAACAAGCTCAGCGTAGCTCATTTGATAAGCCAATAACTTGGCGGGTTCAGGTGCCACCAAGATCTCTTTCTTGAAACCACCAATGGGATTTATCTCCGCGACACCGGCAACACGCATTAATTGAGGACGAATAATCCAATCATGGGTTGAGCGTAGATCCATGGGCGTAATCAGGCTGCCATTGCTGTTTTTGGCACCCGGCTCAGCATCGACGGTAAACATAAAAATTTCACCCAAGCCTGTTGCAATCGGGCCAAGGGTCGGTTCTAACGAGGGCGGCAGGTCGCCTTTGGCAGAACTCAGGCGTCTGCTGACTAACTGCCGGGCAAAATAGATATCCGTGCCTTCCTCAAACACCACCGTCACTTGAGACAGACCATAACGTGAGAGTGAACGGGTATAGGAAAGTTTTGGCAGGCCCGCCATCGCGGTCTCTACCGGGAAACTCACTCGTTGTTCTGCTTCCAACGGGGTGTAACCAGGAGCCGCAGTATTGATGACAACCTGAATATTGGTAATGTCCGGTACGGCGTCAATTGGTAACTGGGTAAATTTCCATACGCCCAGTCCCATAACGATAAAGACGAGCACCATCACTAACCCTCGACGGGCAAGTGCAAACTTGATAATTGCTTCTAGCATGATGAGCCGCCTTTAGTGATCGTGAGATGCGCCGGACTTTTCAATGTCGGCTTTGATGACGTAGCTGTTTTCGCTGACATAACGAGTACCGGGTTCCAGGCCACCCAGCACCTCGGCCCATTCGCCTGCTTGCAGGCCAAGATCGAGCATGCGAACTTCGTACTCATCACCTATTTTTGCGTACACCACGGTAAAATCCCTGAAGGCTTGTAAGCCTGATCGTTTTACGGCTAAGGCCGCCGTGCGCTCTCCCACGGTTATGTTTGCGCTAACGTGACGGCCTGGGTGCAGCTGACCATTTTTATTATCAAGCACCACACGAACATTGACAGATTGGTCGGTTTCCGCCAGTAGATTAATTTGAGAAACCTTACCCTTGACTGTATGACCACTGGTGGTATCGGTGATCGTAACCGCTGCGCCCATTTTTACCTGCGCCAGATCAGCCGGAAAGACCGACAGTTCCGCCCACACCGAACGGGGGTCCATGATCGTGAACAGTTGACGCCCGTCTGTTTGTTCTCCGGCGTTGGCATCACGCAGGGTGATCACGCCGCTGATCGGCGCGCTAATGGTAAACAGGCGCAAACTTTCGTTGCTTTCAATGGCGGCCAGTTTTTGACCTTTGCGAACTTGCTCATTCTGTGAGGCTGAGACCGATTTAATCGTGCCATCAAAACGGGCAGTGATTCTGCGCATGCGCTCACTGTTGACTGTAATCTGACCATACACGCTGATGGTTTCTTGCATTACTACGGAACCCACAACCGAGGTGCCGATTTCCAAAGCTTCGGCTACCGCCGTTTCAATCCTGGTGCGACCCTCAAAGTTATCGTATTGCCAGGTGTGTGTAACACCGTTATGCGTGGCATTAATCGTAACGACAAATGAATGAGGTTCGTAGATAACCGTATCTCCGCGCAGCGCATCACCTTTCGGTGCAAAGTTAATATCATCAATTTGGCCACCCAAACGGGTTAACTTGATGTTGAGATCGACGTTATTGGGGCTAAGCGTCTTGCCATTTTTCGTCGCCCAAGCACGAAATTCAGGTGGCACACCGGTCTCGAAAATGGCGAGTTCAAGGGTAAAGTCGCCATCCCTTAACAGCCGTCCGCGATGCGGGCCTTTTTCAGGTTCAGCTTCAACTGCTTCACCATGACCACCTTTGGATGACATTGCTTGTTCTGAATTTGTACCACCACAAGCGATCAGGAATGTGACTAACAGCAGCGGTAGCCAAATTCGGTGTGAGGATATTTTCATTGTGTTATTCATTTGGGACCTCATGGATTTGGCTGTTTCAAAAGAGAGGGCGGTTGCGCAGCAATGCGCACGCCCGTCAATCGTTCAATTTCAATGATGTTGCGGTGAGCATCAATGCTGGCTTCAACCAACGCATTGTGTGCATCCAGCAATTCCGTCTGCACGCTGCGCAGTTCCAGATAGCTGTAGCGTCCAAGGTTGTATGCCCGGCGTGTCTCTGTGAGCGCCTGTTCAAGGGGGGGGATAATCGCGTCACGTACCGACTCGATGATATGCAAACTGTGTAGTAATTTTTCATACATGACGTAAAGCGCAGTTTCGATATGAATACGTGCGGCATGTTCTTCACTGTTTGTTTTAGCTAGATTGGCACGGGCTTCTGCAATGCGGCCTGGATTACGCGTGCGTTCGCCAAACGGAATGCTAAAGCCTGCGACAAAGGCTTGATCCTTGCTGCTGTTGAGGTGACTAATCCCCGCATTGACACGCCAGTTGGGTCTGTCTTGAGCCAGTGCGAGTTGTAATTCCGCCTTTTTTAACAGCTGCTCCGACAATAGCCGGGCGAACTCAGGATTTTGTGGTAATTGGGATTTGAGTATTTCAAATGATGCCACCTGAAGAAGGCGGGTAATGTCACCCTCAACCCGCGCAAAAGTCAGCGTCGTTTCTCCCCACTGGGCAGCCAAGCGACGATTCGCTGACAACAGCTCATGTTCAATATCTTCACGCTCCAGTTTTCTGCGTGCCAATTCAGCTTGTGCCCTGGAAAGTTCAGCTTCAGGTGTTTTGCCTGCTTTAACGCGTTTACGTACCGAACTGATAGTCTCTTTTGCGAGCTGAACGGTATTATCTGCATTCACTTCACGCGCTTGATACGCCAAACTGACGAGATAACGACGTGCGGTTTCAGCCGCCGCATCTAACTGTTTTATATCCGCTTCAACTTCGATTAAAGATGACCCCGCGCGTGCAGCATCAACGTAGCGCTGGCGGATTCCGCGTTCAAGCACCCAGCTAATACTGAGGGTCGCTTGTGCGCTATCCAGCCCTTTGTTATTCCCCGTGCCTAAAACATCTTCCAATTGGAAGCTCAATTCAGGGCTGGGGGCTAATCCCGCTTGTTGCACTCGCCCTTGTTGTACTTTAAGTCGGTAATCAAAAGACCGTAGATCGGGGTTGTGTTCAATGGTTCTAATAACGGCTTCATGCAGGCTAATCGTGCGTTTGTTAGCCTCTGAATCGGGGGCTGCACCAACATAGTTAGCAGCGGTTGTACTCAGTAATAGCAAACAAAATGCAACCAACCGCGTAGCCACTTGCCCCGGTATAAAAAAAGATACCCACATTGCAAACTCCTTGTGTACGCTTGCCACCATACAAGCGTAACAATCTGTTTCAAAAAATTTAGTTGGCTTTCGGCTTCATACAAACGATGCTGTGCATCGTCCAACACTCGTATTAAAAAAAGCGAAATCGAAAAAAAACCGATAGATAGAGAGTTCTTCTGAGACAAATGATTCGATGAATTGCAGCCATAAAAAAGGCGTAACAAAACCAATCCACGTAGAAAGCTTGACGCTAAACTTAAACTACGACAGAAATTCTCAAAAGGTTAGTTTAGTACAGAGGTGGTGCCCGTAAAGGCGGAGAAAGAACGTAGTATCTATGAAGGATGAGTTTACTTTCTCGACTGCGCTGAATGAACTGTCGTGAAGAGACAAATATCATCAAGGTAAAAAAGAGAGCGAATAGCGCTACCGCAAAAATATTGTTGTGGGTATTTTTCAATAGTCCATTAGGACTGATATCGACCTCGGATACTACACCATCGTGCTGTTCGTTGTGGGATGTGTCGTGAGCGAAATGAGCTTTGCTCAAATGGCTATGATCGCCCGCTTCATCAATGGAATGGCTATGGTGGTTATCATGCTCATGATCCAGATTATGGACGTGCAGCTTAACTCCCTGCGCACACAGCAGTGACAGAGAGAGCAACAGGTTCCACAATAGCAATCTCCGTTTGTTTATCTGGCGAAAAGAATTCATATCCGGCGTAGTCTATACAATTTATCAAGTCAAAAGCAACTCTATCGGCACTTACGTGTAATGAGACTAGCGGCATATCGAGTTCATTCTTTACAAATAATAAACGCACAATAATTGAGAATACCTCCGCACACTGAGGGAATCGGTCTTGTTTGGAAATCCAGCGCCTGTTTTATGCGATTGAGTGACGGCCGGCGATGCCCCACTTGGGTGCTTATGGGTAAAATAACAGCAGTAGCGTTGATCTCCATAGCCCGTTGTTTGTACGACCACTCTGGAATGCACCGAAGCACCGTCTAGAGTGCCAAAGAAGAGTTCGTCGAAGCATTGATCTTGCCGAGGTCAAAAACAAGAAAAATTATTTATTAATATCCCTATTAAACTCGACGTAGGTACCCGGTACCTGCACGTACTTAAGGAAGGTTGCTGTATTTTTATATGAGTATTGCCGAAATAAGTCCGTTATATTTAAACCTATACCCAAGTAGAGATTTCGTTCTTTGTTATCAGCTGTACCATCAAATCCACGTGTATAATAGCCGAAATGAATTTCAAAATGTTTTAGGAAGGCTTTTCGTGTGGTTTCAAAACCATTAAGCTTTAATGCAATAATATATTTTGTATTTTCATAATCTGTCGTAAAATCATTAGTTTCAGGATTAAAACCGTATTCCCAACGTAAATCGATTTTGCGAGAAAGTGCCGGGGTTCGATATAAATAATAGCCTAACGCACTGCCGAACGTATTGGCTATCAAGTCCTCATATGAAAATCCGAAATTACTGAATGAATCGCCCAACTCCATATATGTAAAAATCGCAAAAGAAGAAAGCGCACCATATAAAGCGGCATCCTGTTTATTGAAACACTTGGACTCTAAATAATAAGACAGTCCATGTGCAGCAATATAGCTGGAATACAGATGCCCTAATTTGTCTGCACCACCTGATGAAGTATCATTTGAAAACCAGCCTTCGGATTTTGCGTTAATAGAACGGGTAAAATAATCCCATTTTGCGACTCCCCACGCTGTGACGAAACCATATCCAATCAGGTTTACCTGATATAATTTTCTTTTTTGTTCCGTATTCTGTAATGGGGTATCACATTGACTATAATACTCATTGGCCAAACTTGTGGTGGCAGCAAATACGAAAAAAATAGTAAATAGCAAGTTATTAAACATGGTCCGGTATTACGTAACTATGCCTCTCTGATCGCAAAACCTGATCGCAGAGTCTGACCACAGAGAATAAGTGGCGATTAAAAGGTGTAAATTGAAACTTTTAAACCTATTGCTCCCAGTAATTTAACTAAAGGTCCACGCAACCTATATCTTAGAAACCAGTTTGTCGATATATTCTTCCACATTTTTGCGGATATATTTATCTGTTGTGATGTCTTCAAGATCACCTTTTGAAAAACCCAAATCCATTTTGTCATCATCAAGATCTACCACCAAAAGATACGATTCAGAATTTATTGAATCAGGTTCTTTATCCAGACTCGGCAACCAGTCAGCGCTTTGAATTCTTTTTTGATGTTTTTCTATCGAATTCCGAAGGATTTTAATGACTGTTTTTCCACCTTCTATACGTTTCTCCAGGTTCATATTAATTCTCCTGATTATTTGAGATTATGTATATTATTAAAAATAAATCGCTCAAATATCATATTAATAATTATTTTTCTTTTATGTGACACTTGTTACAGTTGTCTTTAGCTGCGAAGGACTTGCTTCCATTATGACAGGAAAAACAATATTTCTTAGCTTTCTCGTGATCAACGAGTTTAATTTCAGCCGTTCCTTTTTTTAATGAAAACAAGATGGGATGACACGCGTTACATTTAAGACCTTTATCTGCGTGTATCTTTCCTGAAAAAGTCACTTTCCCTATTGGGTTCTTCGTATACTCAATAATTTTTCCTGGCGGTACCGCTAACGCAGTCGAGTGAATAAAAGATGTTAGTAATATAAATATAACGAAACTTACGATTTTCACAATACACCTCCATATATAGTTATAATATTCTTTGATTTTGATAAAGGTGTCACTCTTCATACCCCAATAAACTAAAACCACCCTCCCCTGTCGTTTTATGACAACCAGTACATTCAATTCGGTTGACATGACTATCATGCAAAAATGTATAAAAGAAGTTTTGCTTATCAGGTGCTGTTTTTCCGGGTACGTGGCACTTTAAACATACCTCAAGCGAGGGTTCGACTATCTGAGGATGATTGTTCGATAATGCCAATTTAAAATTGTTGTGGCAGCCGGAGCATTGCACTGGTTGTCCCGGTGCACTGGGCCTGGCTGCTTCGGGCAAAGGTACCTTAGGTACTTTATGTGCTGTACCCCAATGGCAGTTGATGCAAGTCTTGTGGGTACGTTTGGCTCGCTGGTGCGCTTTGATCGCATGATTACTCTGCTCTTTTTTAAGCATGTTATTGATATTGTGACAACTGCGGCACTGTCTCGAATCATCAGATTCGAATTCCTTCCATATTTTTTGTGCCATCTCTAATCGTTTGGCTTCATATTTTTCCCGCGTATCAATATTGCCCTTGATGTGATACCAGATTTCTATCAGCCGGGATGCTTTTGCAAAAAGCTTGTCAGGGTATTCATGCGGAAGGTGACAATCAGCACAACCGACGACAATGCCAAGGCGGTTGCTATAATGCACAGACTCGGTGTATTCGTCATAGGCGGTCTGCATCTCATGACAGGACAGGCAGAAACTATTACTACCCGTTGTGTTGACCATAACTATGGTGCCAATAATTGTTGCAAAACCTATTAGTAGACCCGTTATCAGGAGAACCAAGACCGAATATTTCGTACTTGGTTTCAGCAAAATATTTAGAATTGTGGACAGCATGATGGGCTCACCTTAGTATTTAGTATAACCTCCTACCTATTTCACTTAATTCTACTAATCCATACTGATTATCCAGGCAAACAACCACAGGATACCTATTGCGTGAATAGCTATGGTGAATTTAATTCCAACAACAATTCTTTCAGGCTTGTCTGACCAGTAATAAATTGTATGCCCCGCATAAATAGCAGGCAGCAATAAAATCAGAGGTAAAATGGTCGCTGCGAGTGGCACATAACCAAAGGATGATGTGATATAAACCGCAATACAGGCGAGTACATTTAATAATAAATAGGCAGCCGCGGTTAATTGATGACCTATGCGTACCACCAGGGTTCGTTTCCCTGTTGCTCCATCTGCGTCAATATCGGGTACTTCATTAATAAGAATGATATTGGCCACCCACAAACTGGCAGGAATCGAAAGCAGCAGTGCTCCCCAACTGAATTGACCAAGCTGCAGCCATGCCGCGCCAGTTACCGGCAGTACACCCACTCCAACCGCAATCGCCGATTCTCCAAATCCTCTGCTAGCCAACTTGAATGGAGGAACAGAATAGGCCACCCCGAGGGACAGTCCAATTAAACCATAAAGCACAACAATATAACCTTTATACAATGCCAGCCCGGTACCGAAAATGACGCTTAAAGTTAACAGAAAATAACCTAAACGACGCATTTGTGCATTGCTGAGTATTTTTTCCTGGATAACCCGGGAGCCGCCGGTAAACGGTGAAATATGACTGATGTTAACTCTGTCCGTGCCACCCAGATCATCATAAACGTCATTTAATACGTTAATCCCTGCATTCACAAAAACCACAGCGAGTAATGCGAGCATAAATGCCAGCGTATCAAGTTGACCCACAAGCCCATAGCCGATTGCGGTACCCAATATAACTGGCAATAAAGAAGTGATAAAAAACAGTGGTCGCGTGGCCAGAAAATATTTCTTAATATTCCAATTGGAAGTGTTAATGACGTTGTTTACTGGGATTTGCATGCTACCCTCCTTTGCTTCTGTTCAGCACAGACCTATTTTTAGTTTTAAAGATATCTTTTGCACGGCGCTCAAAATATTCAAGCAGTGAACCGGTCGAATAGTTCAAAAATTGCTGCAAGAGTGACAGTTGCAGGCCAGAATTCGCATCTGTTTTCATGGACAGTGAAACACGCACTACGGATGATGAAATGCTGTGGAAGTACCAATCTATTTCCAGGTGCCGAAAAGGGCCGTCTTCGACAACGATAAGTAAATGATGTGGCCGATCCAGTTCGGCGACCGAGTGACCCTTGAAACTGAATAACGGAAACCCGAATTCCTGCTCAACATAAAGTCTGTTTTGATAACTTTTTTTAACACTCACCGATTTCCAACCTGGAAGAAAATCCGGGTAGTGTTCAATATCAGCTACAAGGTCAAATAATTTTTCAGCCGAATACGGCAAAATGATTTCTTCAGAATAAAATGAGTAACGCTGCAACTTGCGGGTTACCTTTAGCGAATCAATAGCATGCTGTTTATCAAATGCGATCATTCCTTCCTCGATATGGTTTATTAACACGCGCTATCAGTTTATATAGATAATTACCCAGTATTAATAAAATAATTGGAGTCAACAGCAATATAAATAACATAAGCATCTGTCCTGCTTTAACGTGCATGCTCA
>CAZZJI010000002.1:39966-55979 GCA_964654485.1 uncultured Gammaproteobacteria bacterium
GTCAACAGCAATATAAATAACATAAGCATCTGTCCTGCTTTAACGTGCATGCTCAACTCTCCTCTATCATTAGATACTCGGTTTAAATAATTTACTCATCATACTGCCTTCACCCTGATCAACTCCTTACCATCAGGATCCGTCACGTGGACCGCACAAGAGATGCAGGGGTCAAAACTGTGTATAGTGCGCAGAATCTCCAACGGTTGTTTTGGATCGTGAAGTTTATGACCCACTAACGCTGCCTCGTAAGGGCCCGGCTGACCATTTGCATCGCGTGGACCTGCATTCCAGGTACTGGGTACCACTGCCTGATAATTATCAATCTTGCCATCCTTGATCACAATCCAATGCGCCAGGGCGCCACGAGGTGCTTCGGTAAAACCAACACCGCGCGCCTCACTCGGCCAGGTGGAAGGTTCCCAGAATTCTTCATTGAAAGTATCAACATCGCCGGCCTTGATGTTGGCAAGCAGATTGTCATACCAGGTTTGCAAAGCATCAACAAATATTTTGGTTTCCAGTGTGCGTGCTGCGGTTCTGCCTAATGTTGAGAACAGGGCTTCAACTGGAAGATCCAGTTTATTAAGCGTCATACCGACTAACTCTTTGGTTTGCTCATGACCTTTGGCATAGAGTGTTAATACTCGCGCCAACGGGCCAACCTCCATGGCATGGCCACGATAACGCGGCGACTTCAGCCAGGAATACGATTTATCTACATCAAGGTGTTCATAGGGGGGTTCTGGTCCATCATAGTCGAACTCGGTTTCACCGTGATAGGGATGCAACGGTTTATTTTTTCCGCCACTGTATTTGTACCAGGAGCGTGCTACATATTCACGAATTTGTTCCTGGTCATCAAGATCAACGTCATGAACCGTGGTAAGATCACGGCCAAGGATGGCACCACGTGGCACCAGCAGTTTGTTAATATCATCGGTGCCATCTTCAGGAAAATCGCCATAACAAAGGAAATTGCCCGTGCCCTCACCTTGTGAGGCCCAATCCTTGTAAAAACCTGCGATAGCTAATGTGTCGGGCACATAGACCTGATCGACGAATTCGCCCATTTTATTAATTACATTTTGTATTTCCTGCAAACCCAACAGGTTAAGTGCCGTCGCACTGGCACCGGCGGGAAGATCGTTTTCTGCGCCACCAGGATTAACGCTGATTGCTGTTGGTGCGCCACCCACCAGAAAATTCGGGTGCGGGTTCTTGCCGCCAAGGATAGTTTGCAGTTGCACAACGTTACGTTGCCAATGCAATGCTTCGAGATAATGGGCCACCGCCATCAGGTTGGCTTCGGGTGGCAATTTATAGGCTGGATGCCCCCAATAACCATTAGCAAAAATGCCCAATTGGCCACTTTCAATAAAATCCTTTAATTTTTTCTTTGTATCCGAAAAATAACCCGGCGAGGCTTTTGGATTTGCGGGACTGATCTGCTGAGCAAGCGCCGAAGTGGCTTTGGGGTCCGCATTTAATGCAGATACAACATCGACCCAATCCAGTGCATGCAAATGGTAAAAATGCATCACATGATCATGCACAAACTGTGCGGCAATCATAAGATTACGTATCAACTGTGCATTCGGTGGAATTTTATAGTTCAGTGCATTTTCAACTGCCCGCACTGACGCGACACCATGAACCAGAGTACAAACACCGCATATGCGTTGTGCGAAAGCCCACGCATCACGAGGGTCGCGACCTTTAAGGATAATTTCGATACCACGCACCATCGTGCCTGAAGACCAGGCTTCAGTAATAGTATCTCCATCGGTACGGGCCTCGATGCGTAAATGCCCTTCAATGCGAGTAATCGGATCGACAACGATACGTTCGCTCATGGTCTATCTCCTGTTGCAGTGGATCCTTGCGTGGTATCGATATGTTCTGCCAATGTTTCTGTCAGGCCAACTACATTGATATTCATATTGTAATTCTCAAGTCCATCCTCCAGCATATTGCGACAATTAGAACACGCAGTAACAATGGTGGAGACATTCAATTCATCCAGCTGCTTTTTCTTGCGATTGAAAACTTTAAGACGTAGCGGCCTGGCACGTTCATTGGCACTGACACCCCCTCCTCCACCACAGCACCAGTTCATAATGCCATGCTCCTTCATTTCGACGAAATCGGTGGCAAACATATTCAACAAATTACGTGGTTCCTCAATAACACCCCCGCAACGTACCATTTGACAAGGGTCATGAAATGTTAACCGTGCGTTTTCCTTACTTTTTGTTTTCAATCGCCCCTGCTTTCGTAAATCATCAAGCACTTCGATGATATGCATGACCTTGAATGAATAAGGCCGACCGATAAGATCGGGGCCATCCCAGCGCAATGCCGTATAGGCATGGCCACACTCGGGACTGATCACCGTCTTAACTTTAAGTTTTTCTGCCCCCGCCACAACACGTTCGACCAATTCTGCGGCCAGATCCGAGGAGCCAATTTGAATACCGCTGTTTGTCGCTTCAAAACTTTCGGAACACAGGGTCCATGAAACATTAGCCACTTTAAAGATACGTGCCAGCGCCGCAATGATTTCGTTAAACTGAACAATCTCCGCAGATGACAACAACAGCAAATACTCCGCCCCCTGCTTATCCATTGGAATTTCGATGCCGGTCTCCTGTTCTGCATGTTTGATCTGCGCCTTAAGTGTCTGTAAAGTGACTCCCATCGGGCTACCGATTTCGATGGCACGTTTGGTCGCAGCTTTTAACTCTGTCGGCGCATGTCCCGCTGCCGCCATACCCTCGCGTAACTTACGAATCATATAGACAATATCAATTCCCATCGGGCAAACCAGGGAGCAGCGGCCACACAGTGTACAACTGTCATAAACCAGTTCTTCCCATTGCTGCAACTCTTCTTCCGTGACGGGTTTGCTTAGGCCAAGCGCTTTCATAAACTTACCCCAGAACGTATATTCCTGCTGCCAAACCCGCCGCATGGGTTCCAGCTTGTAGACGGGAATGTATTTAGGGTCCTGGGTTTCAGTGAAAAACAGGCAGGCATCGGCACACATACCGCAATGCACACAACTGGTAAAAAATATAGAACTTGGCGTATCGATTTGCTCAACAAGAGATTTGATAGCACGATGTGCGGTCGTTGTCATGACTGCACTCCTTTGTAACCGGCAATAGCACCGTTGTACCAACGCGCGATAAAAATCGAAATCATGTGGCTTAGCTTGGTAAACGGAATAGCAATCAATAACACTTCTGCACAAATAATATGTATACAAAGTGCCAACGTGTACGACATGCCCATCGGGTGCACAAGTATAAAACCGGAAGCCAGCGGTAAAAAGGTTAGCGCCCAAGCCAGATAATCCTGATAGTTTGTCAACTTTCTCACTACTGGATCCTGAATACGGTGGATCAACACTGCAATGAGTGCCGCTATGCCAATAAGGGTTGCCATTTCAATGATGGCGGGTGGCAGTGCAGGCCAGCCAAAGCCGATAATGCTACGAAACATAGCGATATGCTGGCTCAAAAAAAACAAGGTGATAAGAAAACCTAGATGAAATGTGTACCCGGCTATGAGTGTAAAATAACCACGGTTGCTCATACCCTCATGAAAAAATGAACGTCGCCATATCGTGTTCAAGCCGGAACTAAATCGGTGACCTCGTGGTGTGGCAAGACTGGCTCTATGTCCGAGCAACAGATTTTGACTAATACGATAGACCAGGCCGAACAAAAATATTATTACCGATAGCTGGAAACCCGGTCCACGTAACCAATTAAGTAATTCAATTTCTGTCATGGCTAGCCTCCAAGGTCCTCCACTTTAATTTTTTCGTGTTCTTGTTGTGCTTTTTTGCGCTTGCGATGATCATAAAGACCAAAAGCCAAACCAGCGGCCGCTCCCGTAGCGATGGCCGCGCCTGCAATTGTGCTCACATTCACTGTGGGTTCCGCCAAAGCTGTGTAGAAACTGCCTGCATCCCAAAAATCCGGTTCAGAACAACCCAGGCAGGGATGGCCTGACTCAATGGGAAAACTGACACCTCCATTCCATTTTACAGTGGCACAGGCGTTATGCGTGGTGGGCCCTTTGCAACCAAGCTCATACAAACACCAGCCTTTTCTTGCACCTTCATCATCAAAACTTTTAGCGAACTTTCCTTTGTCATAAAAAGGTCGCCGGTAGCAACGGTCATGAATACTGTCACCATAAAATGAAATGGGCCGATGGCGCTCGTCTAGCTGAGGAATAGTACCGAAAGTTAAATAGTGGGCCAGTACACCGGTAATCACCACCGGAATCGGCGGACATCCCGGTACGTTTATAATTGGTTTGTCTTTGATAATGTCCGTAACAGGCACTGCGCCAGTTGGATTAGGGTAAGCATACGGTAACCCACCAAAAGAAGCACAGGTGCCGACAGCCACAATTGCAGCCGCTCCTTTTGCGACATCCTGCAGCATTTTTAAGTTGCTAACACCCGCGATAGTTGAATACGCGCCGTTATTTTTCAGTGGGATCGAGCCTTCAACGATTAATAAATACTTACCAAAGGACTGCTCCATGGCCTGTTCGCGCGCTGCTTCCGCTGCGGTTCCGGAAGCGGCCTGCAAAGTATGGTGATAATCCAGGGAAATAGCACCCAGGATAAGACTTTCCAGCGTGGGTTTATTGGAACGCGTTAGCGATTCGGTGCAGCCCGTGCATTCTTGAAAAGATAGCCAGATAACTGAGGGGCGTTTCGCTTTTGATAAAGCATCTGCAATTGCTGGCGCCATGCCGGGTGGCAAGGCCATAAGGGAGGCCATGGTAGCACAGAATTTGAGGAAACCACGCCGCGTGATACCTTGCCGTTGTAAAATATCTGCAAGGGTCACATGTTTAGACATCGTATCCTCCTTTTATTTATCAGTCGCTAACTTTCTTTTTTAAATTCACCTATTTTTGACTGAAATAATGTTATTGCCTGTTGTAGATCCTGGTGTTGAGTCTTGAGGATATCAGGCAGTTCAGTCACTTCAATGATCTCTGTTAGAATCGCAGTCTCCGCGTTGTAATAGGTCACCCACCAAACACCCGGTATTTCAGTTTCAACAATTTTTGTGGTTCCCAACGCATTTATTGCTGCGCTGACCTCACCTTCTCCCAACAATGATTTCAAGTAATCATAATCGCCAGGGGTTATGGGTAGACTGCGGATGTCGACACTTGCCGACTCACCCGTATGTACCAGGTTATAAAGCATACTTTGAAGTTCCTGCAGTAAAGCTTTTACCTGAGACGAGGGTGCATCAGGTTCATTGATATTTACAACCTTAACCGCAATTTCACTTAACTGGGTCATATGTTCCATTCCTTAATAAGTTCAACGGTTTTACGAGCGGCAATGGGAATCGCCGCTTGTACAACAGCGGTGGGTTGTTCACCCCAGTCAATATTTTTTGGTTGAATGCCAATTAAGGCCCGTTTTTCAGGTAATTGTTCTGTGAGTCGTGCAATGTCGATAAGGTCGATAAGCCCCACTTCGTGGACACTACGTTTTGATTGTTTGTTAAGATAAACATCCATATTCGCGCCTATAAAAATGCGTACTGTCCCTGGTTTTGCGTTTAACTGCGCCGCATCAATAACTATCAGATTATTCGCTTGTTCAACAGGTGCGGCCAGGGTAAAACTTAAGGTGCCACCATCAAGATATTCTGTATTGGGGGATCCATTATAATGTTTTTTAAGATACTGTATAGCATGTACGCCTACCCCTTCATCGGTCAGGAGTGTATTGCCAATACCGAGTACCAACGTATCCATGAGCTGACTCTTATGGTTCACTTCATAAAAATATTTGATAACATCTTTTCAACTAATTTTTGGTAACTAGTTTCCTATATTTCTACAACATCAATATGTATAAGTAAATTAGGGCTAATACGTAGGTGTATACACCAAATCAAAAATTGAGCAGCTAGCTCTGTTGCTGATAATTAGTTGGTTAATGTTGTAAAATGTAAGTGGAATCGAACAACCAGGTAAGTAATACGGCATTAAGTTATCGTTAAGTCTTTCCATAAAATGGAGTTGCCAGTGGAGTATAAAGATTACTACAAAATCATGGGTTTGAAGCGTGACGCTTCGCAGGAAGATATCAAACGCACTTACCGTAAGTTAGCGCGGAAGTATCATCCTGATGTTAGCAAGGAAACCAATGCGGAGGAGCACTTTAAAGAGGTCGGTGAGGCCTATGAGGTGCTCAAAGACCCGGAAAAACGCGTCGCCTACGATCAACTCGGCGCCAACTGGAACGCTGGGCAGGAGTTTCACGCTCCGCCTAATTGGGATTCCGGCTTTGAGTTTCACAGTAGCGGTTTTACCGGAGCGGATAGCGGCCACTTTAGTGACTTTTTTGAAGAACTGTTTGGGCAACAGGGGCGAGGCGTTCATTCTGCCTATCACACTCAGTTCAATACCCGTGGTCTAGATCATTACGCCAAAATTGTGGTGAACCTGGAAGATGCTTTTCATGGCGCAACGCGTAGTATCAGTCTGCAAACACCTGCACTGGATGAACATGGCCAAATGCGCGTAACAAACCGTACTCTTAAAGTGAAGATTCCCAAAGGTATCAAAGAGGGACAACAAATTCGTCTCAGCGGTCAGGGATCGCCAGGCATGGGGCAAGGAACGAAAGGCGATCTCTATCTGGAAATTCATTTCAAACCTCATCCGCTCTATCGGGCAGAGGGTCGTGACTTACATATGCAACTGCCAGTGGCTCCCTGGGAGGCAGCACTGGGTGCAACAATCAAGGTACCCACGCCAGGTGGCAAAGTCGACCTTAAAATCCCAGCCGATTCAAACAGCGGCAATAAACTTCGCCTTAAGGGACGTGGCATTCCAGGTAATCCTCCTGGTGATATCTATGTGACGTTGAGTGTAGTGACGCCACCTGCCAATAACGAACAGGCCAAGGCATTTTATAAAGAGATGGCAAGCAAGTTGGCATTCAACCCACGAATTAGTATGGGAGTATAACGCGTGACCAGACAAACCATATTGAGTGGCATTATTGTTGAAGAAACGGCTGAGTTTAGCTTGGGTGAACTCAGTCTCGCCTGCGGAAAACCCGCTGACTGGTTATTGACATTGGTGGAAGAAGGAGTGATTGAACCTATGGACGCTGATCAGACCTATTGGCATTTCCGTGGTAATTGTTTGCGCCGCGTACAGATTGTCCAAAGGCTGCAATCAGATCTCGGCCTCAATCTTGCGGGTGCGGCTCTGGCTTTGGAATTATTGGAAGAGTTGGAGGATCTACGCAATCGAATCGCCGTATTGGAACGATAGAGCGTGCGCTGTTTGATCGGCGCACTCATGAACAGCTTATTCGTTGATAGTAATTTTTTTAACGTTCGGCTCAGCCACTTCTTTGAGTGGCATAGTGGCCCCAGCGCCTACCACATTTTTTCTACTTATATTATTTACTTATAATTTTTATTTAAATTTTTTCATACCTGAATTCGAATACGTACTATTATTATTTTACTGGCGCTCTCTCTAGTTGTCCGTGCCCTTTCCGTTTAGTTAAGCCGTTATATTCTTAGTAAAGTAATCAAGTTTATTTAACTAAAATATTCAAATTTTCTCTACCCATAAAGTTTATGAGTAAAATTTTTTGAATCAATTTAAAAAAAGTCTTGACTACATACATAAACCGGTGGATTCTTGTGTAAACAAAAGATGTATTTCAAATGCTTCTTTAAATATGCATTTGTACATTGCTAATAAAAAAATTAATCCACTATTTCCTGAAGGAGGTGGCATTCGTGGCAACTGCAGAACTAGAACAGAAGTATAATTTTGAAATAATCAGGTGGTTTTCCGTTGCCACCGTTATCTATTTGGTGGTGGGCACGTTTTTAGGCGTTTATATCGCAGCTGAATTAGCCTGGCCATTCCTCAATTTCGATAGCCCTTACATCAGTTTCGGCCGTCTGCGGCCATTGCATACCAACGCGGTGATTTTTGCCTTTGGTGGCTGTGCATTAATGGCAACTGGATTCTACAGTGTGCAACGCACCTGTGGGGTTAAACTCTGGAGTAACAAGATGGCCTGGTTCACTTTCTGGGGATGGAACCTGATTATCGTGCTGGCAGTGATCACACTACCACTGGGAATGACACAAGGCAAAGAATATGCCGAATTAGAGTGGCCAATCGATATTCTTATTGCCGTGGTATGGGTGTCCTTTTCACTAAACTTCATCATGACCATCGCCAACCGCAAGAGTACACATATCTATGTGTCAAACTGGTTTTTTCTGGGTATGATGGTGATGATCACCTACCTGCATGTTGTTAACAGCCTCGCCATTCCGGTCGATCTCTTCAAATCATACTCCATTTTTTCCAGTGTACAGGATGCCATGATCCAGTGGTGGTGGGGCCACAATGCTGTCGGGTTTTACCTGACTGCTGGCTTTCTTGGCATCATGTATTATTTCGTACCAAAACAGGCAGACCGGCCAATCTTTTCCTATCGCTTATCAGTCCTGCACTTTTGGTCTCTGATGTTCGGTTATGTCTGGCTAGGTTCTCATCATTTACATTACACCGCCTTGCCTGACTGGGCGGGTTCACTCGGCGCGGCCATATCGATCGCCATGATTGTGCCCTCATGGGGGGGCGCAGTGAACGGTATGTTAACCCTGAGTGGCGCATGGGATAAACTTCGCACTGATTACGTCTTACGTTTTTTAATCATGTCGCTGGCATTCTATGCCATGTCCACCTTTGAAGGCCCGGTCATGTCGCTCAAGGTTGTTAATGCCTTATCGCATTACACTGACTGGACTATTGGTCATGTGCACTCAGGTGCACTGGGTTGGGTGGGTTTGGTCGCCGCAGGCGCGATCTACCATTTGTTAACACGCTTGTGGAATACTGAAATTTATTCAGTCAAGCTCGTTAATTTACATTTCTGGATGGCAACCATCGGCATTGTAATATACATCGTCGCAATGTGGATCTCCGGCATCATGCAGGGGTTGATGTGGCGCGACTATGATGAGTTCGGCACGCTGACGTATACGTTTGCCGAGTCGGTTGCGGCCATGCATCCTTATTATGTCATGCGTTTTGTTGGTGGCTTTATTTATGCAGCTGGTGGCGTGATCATGCTCTATAACGTAGTGATGACCATTCGCCAGGCAGGCACGGCCCCGCGCACTAGCGCTCAACTGGCACAAGCGTAAAGGAGGCAACATGGCTGATAAAATACATTCAACTCGCTTCCAGGATAAACTGGAACGCAACATTTGGGCACTTTTACTCATGCTCATGTTTGTGCTGTCCATCGGCGGTATTGTCGAAATTGTACCGCTGTATTATATCGACAAGACCATGGAGCACAACGCCCGGCCTGAAATACTCTGGCAGCAAAAACCGGGCCAGACCCTGGCAGACTGGAAACCAGGCGACGGTATACGACCTTATACGGGTCTGGAGTTGATGGGCCGTAACGTGTATATACGCGAAGGTTGTTATTTGTGTCATTCGCAAATGATCCGACCATTTCGCGATGAAAAAGAACGCTACGGGCATTATTCGTTAGCAACAGAATCCATCTATGACCACCCTTTCCAATGGGGTTCCAAACGGACCGGTCCCGATCTCGCCCGAGTCGGTGGCAAGTACTCGGACGAATGGCATATCAAACACTTGATTGCACCTCGATCGGTTGTCCCCGAATCAGTCATGCCGAACTATCCCTGGTTGCAGGAAAACATACTTGATGCCGCGACAGTCAAACGCCATATGCAAGCGATGCAAACTGTCGGCGTGCCTTACATTGATGCAGACATCGAAGCCAGTGCGTCATCTGCAGATGGAAAAACAGAAATGGATGCCATGGTCGCTTATCTACAGGTATTAGGCACCATGGCTAAACTCGACTTTGGAGAGGTATACCGTGAATAACATAAAGGAATACTTCCAGACCGACTGGGCTGCAATGACATTCCATGACTGGCTCGGCCTTGGTATTACTATTGCCGTTTTCATCATTATGATTACCATCTATGTGTATGTATTTCATCCGTCGAACAAGGAAAAATTTGAAAAAATGCGCTATATTCCTTTGGACGAAGATACTGCCAGCACGGAGGACAAAAAATGAGTAACAATAAAAGCTCAACTGATGCCCCGGACACCGGACACGTTTGGGACGACAACCTGCGTGAATTGACCAATCAACCCCCCGGCTGGTGGATGAAGACCCTGTATCTCAGCGGGGCTTTCGTGGTGGTCTATTTAATACTTTATCCCTCTATCCCCCTAATCAATGACTCTACCAAAGGCATACTCGGATGGACTCACATGAAGCGCTTGCAGGAAAACACCAAAGAGATAGAAACCATACGCGCACCGTTTGAGAAAAAACTCAAGGGCATGACGGCTGTGGCGATACTTGATGATCAGGAAATGTCGAATTACACTATTCGCTCAGCCAAAGTCTTGTTTGGCGAACGCTGCGCAGCATGTCATGGTACTGGCGGTTCCGGCAACCTCGGTTTTCCAGTGTTAGCTGATGATGACTGGTTATATGGCGGTACTGTAGAAAACATCCAGCAATCCATTAACAATGGGCGTGCCGGTATGATGCCAGGTTTTGGTAGCACACTCAACGAACAGGAAGCCAACGATCTGACCCAACACCTTATGGCATTAAGCAAAGGAAGCGAACATGCGGCGGGCAAGGCGTTGTTCGCCGAGAAAGGCTGCACCGGCTGTCACGGTGCGGATGCCAAAGGTATACCAGCCATGGGTTCCGCAAACCTTACCGATTCTATCTGGCGTTTTGCGCCTGCCAGCGAAGAAAGTATAAAATACACCATCAACTATGGTGTTAATGCGCCGGGCGCCAAGGAAACACGTGAAGCCAAGATGCCGGCATTCAAAGACCAACTGAGTGAAACTGAAATCAAAAAACTGGCGGTTTATGTTCACAAACTGGGGGGTGGCCAATAGGCCATCCGCTACAATTATTTATTACAACTCTTTTCTTTGCTACGAGAGTAGAGGAGATAAATTATGGATGCAGTAGTCTGGGGTTCTCTTCTTGGGATAGGTCTCAGTATTGTAATTTTTATTGTTTTAGCTGTTCGCATTGTTTACCTCATTAAACATACACATTCCCAAGACTAAGTCTATTGAGAAACTCGCATATCATACGAAACTCAACAGGGTCTGATGTGAGTGAACACGACGAACAAATAAAGCAACATCTTGAAGAGTTATATGGTGAAGCAGACTACTGGCAGGTAAATACGGGCGGTAAAACCGTACACGCTAAACGTATGTCAGGTTATTATCGTAACATTAAGTGGATTACGATGACGGTCTGGTTATCTTTTTTTCTTGGTCCTTACCTGAGGTGGGGTGACCGGCAGGCAATTCTGTGGGATATTCCCAACCGGCAATTTCATATCTTTAACATCACGATTTTACCGCAAGATGTCTGGATGTTGGCAATGGTGTTATTGTTTTTTGCACTACTGCTGGCAGCAGTGACCTCAACAGCGGGTCGCGTCTATTGTGGCTACTTTTGTTTTCAAACCATATGGACTGACATTTTCACCTGGATTGAAGAGAAGCTGGAAGGTAGTCCGGCAAAACGTATGAAAATGGATCAGACACCCTGGTCATTTAGCCAATTCTACATCAAGCTTATTAAACATTCGATCTGGTTATTAATAGGCATGCTCACCGGAATAAGCTTTACTGCCTGGTTTACCGATGCCTATCAACTCTGGATAGACTACCTAACACTGCAGGCAAGCATTGCTGAATGGATACCCGTCGCTGTGTTTACATTTTTTACCTACCTGTTCGCCGGCCACATGCGAGAACAGGTCTGTTTCTGGCTCTGCCCTTATGCGCGTATCCAGGGCGCCATGGTCGATTGTGGTACGCTACTGCCGACGTATGATTTTGTCCGTGGTGAACCTCGCGGCAAACTGAAAAAAGGTAAATCAAATACAAATGTTGAACTAGGTGATTGTATTGACTGCAAGCAGTGTGTCGCCGTCTGCCCCACGGGCATCGACATTCGCCATGGTCAACAGGAAGGTTGTATTACCTGTGGCTTATGCCTTGACGCCTGTGATGCGGTTATGGACAAGATCAAGCGACCACACGGCTTGATTAAATATATTTCCCTTGATGAAACTCAAGGTATACCCGCGGTGAAACTCTATAAACGTCCACGTGTCATCGTGTATTCCGCTATTATGGTATTGGCTATCGGCGCAATCATTTACGGATTAACTACCCTGGCCACCCTGGAATTAAAAGTTTTGCATGAACGTCAACCCCTTTTTGTCATGCGTAGCGACGGCTCAGTGCAAAACAAGTACGAACTTAAAATATTAAATAAAACCAAAAAAGATATGCGCGTCAGCCTTTCTGTTAAAGGACATGAAGCCATTCAGCTCGTCGGCGCTGATAAACCATTCGCGGTTTCCAAGAAACGTTTAACGGCCTATACTGTTTTTCTACGCATACCGGCAAACGAACTTAAACAGGAAAGAATAGCCGTTACACTGCGCATACAGAGCATAGACCAACCTGAGTTTAGTGCTGAGTATCAGAGTATGTTTTTTGGCCCAAAAAAATAAATGGAAACTAAAACTATACAGGAATCAATCATGAGCATTACACAGCGAATCAATCAATTTAAAAATTATTATTCACAAGACAACTGTGAAGCAAAGCGTAATCCGTGGGTTCTTGGATGGATCCTGATTATCATCGTTTTCGTGACGGTTAACGCTGGCTTCATAATACTGTCAATTATCAGTAACCCAGGGCTGGTCACTGAAAACTATTATGAACAAGGGCAGCTATATGAAAAAAATGCGACCAAATTAATGACTGAACGCAATAAACTTAAGTGGGAAACCAAACTGGAAACACCTGAAAAAATCATTACCGGTGTCCCCGACACCTATCGTTTCAGTGCGGTGGATTTACATGGATTACCGGTAAAGAATGCTGACGTGACCCTTGTGGCCTACCGCCCTTCCAATGCCAGGGCTGATTTCACAATCCGGCTCCAACAAATTGCACCAGGCTTGTACCAGGAAAAAATCAGTTTACCGCTTGCGGGTACATGGGATTTAAATATTAAGGTACAACGTGGTAACGAGCGTTATCAGTTAAGCCATAGAATTACAGCCAGTATTACACAGTAGTAGAATAATGAGCTCAGTACAACCTCTTCAAGACAACTACCTCAGTCGCGAGCAGGCAACCGGCAGGTGTTTCCATTGTGGTTTACCGGTAACAGAAAATATTAAATTTGAGAAAAATATCGCCGGCATTACCCGGCCATTCTGCTGCCCTGCCTGCCGAATGGTATGCTCCGCAATTTTCGATGCAGGGTTGGATGGCTTTTATCAACGCACCCCAAAAGACACGCTGCTTGCCCCTCCTCCTGAAACACCAAAGGATCTGGCACTTTATGACCTGGATGAGGTACAGGAGGAATTTGTCACATCACTGACAGGACAACGTGAAATACATTTACTGGTCGAAGGCATCCATTGCGCAGCCTGCGTTTGGCTGATAGAACACTCTCTGCAACAAATGCAAGGGATAATAAACGCGCAAGTTAACTTGTCCGGTAAACGCCTTAAGGTTAACTGGGACAATCAAACGCTAACACTCTCACAAATCATCACCCAGCTGGGAAAAATAGGCTACGCCGCAATCCCCTATGATCCGGAAGTGGCTGAAGGACGATTAAAAAAACAAAACCGCGCCTTATTGTTTCGCATGGCTTTTGCCGGTTTTACCATGATGAACCTGCTATGGATCTCAATTGCCCTTTATAGCGGTGCAGCAGATGGTGAATTTCGTAACTTGTTTCACTGGGTCGGTTTTGCTCTGGCAACGCCTACCCTGCTTTATTCCGGTTATCCTTTTTTTCACAGTGCCTGGACCGGATTACGGAGACTGCACCTGACCATGGATCTACCCATCGCTATCGGTGCAACCACAACCTACTTATATTCACTGAATATCACGCTGACCCAATCCACTGTGGGTGATGTGTATTATGACACGGTGGTAAATTTTCTTTTTATCATTCTGGTTGGAAGATACCTGGAGGCCATTTCCAAACGCCAGGCGGTCGCATCTACGCAGCGCCTGCTTGATTTGCAACCACGGGGTGCAACTGTAATTCGCGATGACAAAGAAGTACTACTGCCTATTCGCGCCGTAAAACAAAGTGACACGGTTCTGGTCAAGCCCGGTGATAAAATACCCGTCGATGGCATCATAGTTGAAGGCCACAGTAGTGTAGATGAGTCCATGCTAAGCGGTGAATCCAGGCCCGTCAGAAAAACCCGCAATGACAATGTATCAGCAGGCACAGTCAACATCGACAGCCCTCTCACCATTGAGGTTAAAAGCACACTGCGAAATACTTCCCTTGGACGAATCATTGATTTAGTGGAAGATGCACAAGCTTCCAGGGCACCCATTCAACGCGTCGCTGACCGTATCGTACCCTGGTTCGTTGCCGTAACACTGTTGTTAGCCACAATCACTTTTTTCCTCTGGTTAAACACCGGCTTTGAATTGGCATTAATGGCAGCAACAGCCGTGTTAATTATTACCTGCCCTTGCGCGTTTGGATTGGCAACACCGATGTCCATAGCATCTGCTTCCGGCCTGGGTGCACGTTACGGTATCCTTATAAAAAATAGCAGTGTACTGGAAACGCTCTCAAGTATTGACCATTTTGTATTTGATAAAACAGGGACTCTCACCGAGGGCAAAATGCAGGTACTGGAAATCAAGACAATCGACGATGTGGATAGCAATCTGCTTGTTGCTCAAATTGCTGCTGTTGAACGTTATTCCGAGCACAGTATTGCCCGGGCAATTATAAACAAGGCAACGTCACTTGAATTGAAAATACCTGTTGCGGCCCAGGTAACAAATACACCCGGCCTGGGTGTTATCGGCAAAACAGACAATCGCACCATCATTGTTGGCAATTCAAAATGGTTACAACAAAACGGGATCAAACGTAATAACCACTTAGATAAATACAAACACCGTTGGGAACGTCAAGGAACGACATGTGTCCATGTCGCATTGGATGGCCAAGAGGTGGCGTTAATCGCGATTGCCGATAAGCTGCGACCGGGTGCTGAGAAATTGATCAAGACATTACATGCCAACGGCATTCGCACTACGCTGCTCACAGGTGATCGACTTCCTGTTGCTACCGCCATTGCGGACAAACTGGGTGGTATGGAAACCATTGCCGAAGTGTTACCGCAAGACAAGGATCACATTATACAACAATTACAACTAGGCAATAAAAAAATCGCCATGGTCGGAGACGGCGTCAACGACGCGCCTGCACTGGTTCGCTCTGATGTGGGTATTGCATTGGGCTCAGGCACAGATGTGTCAGGTGACAGCGCCGATATAATATTAATGAGCAATGAGCTCAGCAAAATTTTACTTGCTGTACAATTATCACAGCGCACTTTGCGCACTATCCGGCAAAACATTGGAATTTCCATACTCTATAATATCATCATGGTGCCGCTGGCAATGTCAGCATTAATCACACCGCTGATTGCTGCTATTTCAATGCCTGTCAGTTCGTTACTGGTAATCGGTAATGCAGTACGTATTCGCACGCTGTTTAAAACAGAAAAACAACACGAAAGCAAAAACAAGGGGAATAGATGGAAGTAATTTATCTACTTATTCCCGGTATGATTTTTCTTGGCCTGATCATGGTCGGGATACTGGTCTGGGCCATTAAAAATGGCCAATACGAAGACATGGAAGGCGATGCAAACCGTATCTTAATGGACGATGACGACCCATTACTGCCAGGAAACGAAAACAAAGCCAAAAAAATAGAAAAAAAACCGGGAAAAAACTGGCCTGACAGTGAAAATAATTAGTTATTTATAATATTCAAGGAC
>CAZZJI010000002.1:56079-122427 GCA_964654485.1 uncultured Gammaproteobacteria bacterium
ATTTAACGCAATATCCAGACCCCGCTCTGGATAGAGCCAATGAACCATGGCATTACCCTGTTCAGTAATTTTTTGTGACGCTTGCCCGAAACGCTTAACGATCATGGTTTCGTCAAGACGTGTATAAGGCAAATACGTAATACTGGTAATGGGTGATTTACGCAACAACGTGATGTCTTGTGAATGTAGCGTTACCTTATTGACACCACTGCCTAATGTGCTGATACGTGTACCGCGCTGATACATAGCCTCAAGTTGCGATTGTGGCAAGTCAATCACCATAATCATTCTGGCACTAAGACCAGCGGAAACGATTTTATCAAAATAGGCCTCAGCCACATAACGACCGGTTGGCGTAACAAACAAACTAATTTCTGTTGCGGTGTTCAGTTTTTGCTCTGCCTGTTGCAGGACAGTTTCACCAAGTGTCAGCCCAAAAACCTGTATCGAACCTTGAGGCGTTGTCTTGATTTGCCAGGGTAAAGACTGCGTTTGCGGTTTGTTGTCGATCGGAATGTATATCCCGACTATTATCAGCAAAATGCTGAAAACAACAATACTACTGATTATTTTTATATCCATGGCAGCAAATATTTTAAATATCTATAAATAAACAGTTTGATTAAGGGAACCTCTAATGTAGAGTTTAACAGAGAATATTACATCTTATAATAGAAAATAAATACAACACTGAAAATGGATGCTTCCCTGTCTTATATTTCCGCTTTCATCATTGGCTTACTCGGGGGGGCTCACTGCATTGGCATGTGCGGCGGCCTCATGAATGCCTTATGCTTTGCTGTGCCGCAACAACGCTCGCCCCGGCAGCGAAACATTATTCTGTTGCTTTATAACCTCGGCCGTATAGTCAGTTACAGCATCGCTGGCGCCTTGATTGGCAGCCTTGGATGGTGGCTACAAAACCAAGGCAGTGCGATAGGACCCGTTTTGCGTATTATTGCTGGTGTGATGTTAATTGCCATGGGTTTATATCTGGCTGGCTGGTGGCGAATACTAACGCATCTGGAAAACCTCGGCGCACACTTATGGAAATACTTACAACCCATCGGTAATAAACTGATGCCAGTCACACAACCATGGCAAGCATTAATGCTCGGCATCATTTGGGGTTGGCTACCTTGTGGTCTGGTTTACAGCACATTAACTCTGGCCGCTGCAGAAGCAAGTTGGCAGCAGTCCGCATTAATCATGGCCAGCTTTGGCGCAGGCACGTTACCTGTCATGCTGTTGACAGGTATATTTGCACAGCATGTTAAGGCCTGGATTCAAAAATCATCTGTTCGTCGTGTTAGCGCGATCATGATTATCATCTTTGGTATCTGGACGCTGGCGACCCCGCTTCTTCTTAGCAAACATCCGCAACACAGTGAAAACACCGCAGGTTTGGGAATAATTAGTTCAAATAATTATTTTTCATAAACACACGAATCACATCTTCCTGATCCAGTTCCTCAATCAGCGCAGACATCTCCCGCAAGTCATGTTCAATATCAGGAATGACAACATTCTCCAGTGCGCGCGCACGGCGCTCGGTACGTTTGTATTCTGCTGATAAACGGTAGATATTTCCAGATAGCCCGGCTAATGTTCCCGCTGTATCTAATAATTGCAGAAATAATTTGCGACAATAACCAGCTTCCGGCGAGGGATTGCAGACAACGCCACGGGACCTATCCTCTGGCAATACCACTTTACTGTCGATCAACCGAACCCCCATAAATTGAGTTTTTTTTGTACGAAACTCAGCGTCTTCAAGATAATGAGCCGGGTAAACTTGCGTTCCATGCAAACCATGTCTTTTGACCGTGGCTTCAAACGCCTGCTTAGCCTCTGTTTGGTTTTTTTTATACTCCGCGAGCAACTTCTCATAACGTTTCAGTTGACGTAATATTTCGGCGGCCAATAACAAACGTTTTTCATCCAGGAAATCATAGGCATCAAGAACCACGCCATGTTCTTCGCGAAGCTGTAAAACGGCAGAGCGAGTGGCTACGTGTTCACTACTAAGCATCCTTTTTTACCTCACACGTGATATGACGTTGAATTTGTTCGTCATCCAGCCGGTTAAGCTCAACGACGGGTAACGTTCGCAGTAAACGCCAACCAATCTCCATACTTTCTTCCAATGAGCGTGCACGGCTTTGCTGCACCAACTGTTGTTCGAATCGCTCACCAAAATCAAGAAAAATGCGATCCGTTTTCGACAGACCTTCAGTACCCATCACACTCGCCAATACACGCACGTGCACCGCACTTGCATAGGCTGAATACAGTTGATTGGCCAAATCTGGATGATCGGCATCAGTAAAATCTTTACCCGTCCCATCCTTCATTAACCGTGACAAACTTGGCAGCACCTTGACAGGTGGGTAGATGTCGCGTCGATTTAATTCGCGATCCAGCACTATCTGCCCCTCTGTGATGAAACCCGTCAGATCGGGGATAGGATGTGTAATATCATCTGCTGGCATCGTCAGCATAGGTAACTGAGTCAGTGAACCTTTCTGTCCCTGAATGCAACCGGCACGCTCATAGAGACTGGCCATATCCGAATACATATAACCGGGATAACCTTTTCGACTCGGTACTTCGCCATGACTCGCAGAAACTTCGCGTAATGCTTCACAATAGTTCGTCATATCGGTCATGATCACTAACACGTGCCGGCCGTCTATAAACGCAAGATATTCGGCTGCGGTCAGCGCGTAACGCGGCGCCAATAATCGTTGCGTACTGGAATCGGACGCCAGGTTAAGAAATAACACGGTATGCTCAAGTGCACCGCTACTTTCCATCACGCGTCGGAAACGTTCGGCAACATCATATGATACACCTATCGCGACAAACACCACTGCAAAATCACCTTTGGCCTCAGCTCCCCGAATCCTCGCATGACACGCGATCTGTGTGGCCATACGGTCGTGTGGAAGGCCACCACTTGAGAACACAGGCAATTTTTGACCACGCACCAAACTGTTCATCAAATCGATAGTGGAGATACCTGTTTCAATAAAATCAGTCGGCATTGCGCGTGCGACTGGATTTATTGGCAGGCCATCGATCCTTAACCGCTGCTGGCTGGACACGGGTGGCCCACCATCCAGCGGTCGCCCCACGCCGTTAAGCACTCTGCCAAGCACATCAGAACCAACACCGAAGTGCAACGGCTCACCCAAAAAACGAACCCGTGTACCTAATAGTGACAATCCGCTGGTTGTTTCAAAAACTTCTATGATTAAACTATCTTCACCTAACGCAGCAATACGACCTAACCGCACTCTACCCTGCTCATCCAATACTTCCACGGCTTCATTCAAGCCAACATTGACGTTACGTTCCAGCGTCAGCAACGGGCCCTCAATTCGTTTAGCAGTGTGACTTGAATAGACATTAACCTGCATATTGCGCATCCTGTTTAAGCAAACTGGAGAAGGCGTTTTCCATATCGCCAAACAGAACATCATATTGTTGCAACGCATCTTCACCAATATCTTCATTCATGCGCCGCAAGCGCCGCATAATCGGCATCGCCGAAATTTGTTCTACATTGACTTTATGCTCTATTGCCTGCTCAGATAGGTCAATAAAATGGTTAATCAGTTGCATCATAATGGCTTGACGTCTTGGAGAACAATAGCGATCCGTTTCTGAAAAAGCGGACTGGCGAAGAAAGGCCTCGTTGATTAATTCCGCACAAATTAGCACTTGCTGTTGACGCGGCGGCAACGCATCTTTGCCAACTATGCGTGCCATGCGCTCCAAACGGGACTGCTCCTCCAGTAATGTCAAAAAACGTCTGCGCTGGCTTAACCATTCAGGATGATCGTGTTGCCGCCAAAAATCTACCAGATCATCGACATCACCGGAATAAGATTGCAATGGATGGATGGCCGGATAAAAACGCGCTTGCGCCCGGACGCTATCTAATAACCAGAATACGCGTACATAGCGCTTTGTGTGAATCGTCACTGGCTCTGAAAAATCCGCAGAAGGCGGGCTTATTGCACCTATTATACTCAAGGAGCCCACTTTGCCGCACAACGCACGCACATGCGCTGCGCGCTCATAGAAATCAGCAAGACGGCTGCTAAGATAGGCCGGAAAACCCGCTTCGCTTGGGATCTCTCCAAGACGCCCGGACACTTCCCGAAGTGCTTCCGCCCAACGACTGGTCGAATCCGCCATCAAGGCAACGCGCAAACCCTGATCACGAAAATATTCTGCTGCAGTAACTGCGGTGTAAATACTTGCCTCGCGTGCCGCAACAGGCATATTCGATGTGTTGGCGATAATAACTGAACGCTCCATTAATGGCCGTCCGGTTCGAGGATCCTCCAATTTCGGCAGATCATGTAACACGCCCGCCATTTCGTTGCCTCTCTCGCCACAACCAACGTAAACAATCACATCCGCATCGCACCATTTTGCAAAGTTCTCTTGCAGTACGGTTTTCCCAGTGCCGAAACCACCGGGCATGGCGGCACGACCACCGCACGCGAGCGGGAAGAGACTGTCAAAAACCCGCTGCCCTGTTAACAAGGGTCCCCAGGTTGATAAACGTTCTCTTATTGGACGTGGTTTCCGTACTGGCCAAACATGACTCATAGCCAGCGCATGTTCCTTGCCATCAACATCAAGCAGTTTGCATATCGTTTGTTTGTCGTCGTATTCACCTTCTGCAACCAACCATTGTATTTTTCCACAAATACCCGGTGGCACGAGACAGTGCTGTCGCCGCCCCTGCACCAGGGGCATGACCGCCCCAATGACTGCGCCAGGTTTTAACTCATCCCCCACGCGAACAACAGGTGAGAACCTGAATGTACTGGCGATAATGGGTTGTATACCAGGCTGAACATAAGTGCCGCCGTTTAATGATAAAGGTCGTAACAATCCATCAAATATACCGCCAAGAATCCCTGGACCCAATTTAACCGACAGCGGCAACCCATTACTTTTTATTTTGTCACCTGGTCTTAGTCCACTGGTATCTTCATAAACTTGTATCACGATTTCGTTTTTATCAATACGAATAATCTCGCCCAATAGTCGTTGATCACCCACTAACGCAACTTCGCTGATGTGAAAAATTTCCTCTGTCCTTGCTCGCAGCACTGGACCACCGATCCAGGTTATCGTGGCTTTACTCACTTGGCTTGTCCTTTTCTTTATCAGCCTGTTGCAAATCACCACACCGTATTCTGTATTGCGCAAGGAATTCCGCCTCAATACGAGAACGATTAACTAACAAACCTGATAATGTCCCATCGACGACCAAACCATTTGAACTAATACGAATACCTGCTGATATATCCCGATTTACCACTAATGTTGAAGATTGGCCAGTTTGCTTAACAGTTTGTTTAGCTGTTTGTTTAGTTATGCATTCACGCAGTTGCTGCTTTTCTGCCACTGAGCAATCAGCGGGATATTCTATTCTCCAGTCATCGGTTAGCAACATCGTGGATGCAATACCCAATATATGTTCTATCCAGACCCGGCGTTGCTCCGGTAATTGCCAGCGTGACACAAGCATTTGTTGCAATTTATCCAGAGCGAATTTCAATAACCGCTGGTCACATCGGTACTGACGTTGTTTTTTTTCGGTTTGTTGTTTAGCTTTTGCTACGTCAATTTCCTGTTGTATTCTTTCACGGTTATCCAATACAACTTGGTGCATTCGCTTGCGCGCATCATGATGGGCTTGTTGAATGAGTCCCCCGGCTTGCTGACGTGCTTTGGCCTTTTCTGCTTCGCAGTATTCCTTATGATAACTTTGCACTACGTCTAATAAGCGCTCGACTTGTGCATCAACGATACTGTCTGCTACTTTACTGTGCGCTAATGTCATTCCACTATACCCAGTTGGGTACGCAATCGTGTATTTAAATTTTCCATTGTTGTTTTCGCCCTGATATCAGGGACAACCAAAATGGCTGGTGATTCCTGACTGACGAAACGTTCAAAGTCTTTGGTTGGCAACATGGCGGCATACTCTGAGGTAATTAATATCAATGTTGCATGATGGCAGGCCCATTCAATCACGTTTATGAGTTCTTTAGCTTCAAGCAGTGGTGTTCTGATTCTTACCCCTGCCATACGAAACCCGGCGGCACTTATCTCATCACCTATAAAAACAGGCGCTGTCATGTTAAATCAACTCGTTGAGGATAAGAATTGAAATAATGAGTCCGTAGATAGCGATACCTTCTGCAAGTCCCACCATTATTAACACACGGCCAAGCAATTCCGGTTTTTCTGCCATTGCCCCAATAGCGGCACTGCCAACAGCGGCCACGGCATACCCAGCACCCAGTGCAGACAAACCCGTCGCCAACGCCGCTGCCAAAAACCCCCATTTCAAAACCTCCGGTGACAATTGAGCAGCGCTCACCGTTCCCTCAGCAAGTGCTAATGGTGTGAACCATAATAGTAGACTGGCAGCGGCAACGATGATGCCGCTGACAGCAATAAACTTGACGAGCCTGTTACTTTGCATGTCCATGTTGTTCTCCTTGGTAATTTTTGCGCAGCTGTTGCAGTTGTTGTTGCGATGTTTGTTTTGTGGTTTGTGGTGCTACCAGGGGCCGGAATACACGGCCGGTGCCGCGTAAAAAACGGATAAAAAATTCAAATAAAATCAGACGCGTGGTTTGAATGGAGACCACCATGCCTTCCAAAACAAGAATAATAATGTTACCTGTTATAATAACAATACCTGCCAATATAATATTATCCAGCGTATTCGCCAATACCATGACGGCCAACGATAAGCCTGCGTGTGCCAAGGCAAACGCACCAACACGAATAAAAGAAATGGTATTTATTATTAACTGCAATAAATTTTCCAGAAGCTGCCCTAATGCCACGCCAAGTGCCTGCGCGATGTGACCTGTTGCCACGGCTGCATTACCTGCAAAGTACCAGCATAGACCGAAGACAAATGCCACAATAAACCAGAAATTGATAAAACTACCAATGATCCCGAGATACATCACAATAACTGCGGCATCAATCAGTAACCAACGTGTTAGTTCCGCCCGCCAGTAGGCTTGCACGCTGTTTAACAACAATCCGAGAAATAAAATGACAATGCCTCCTATCATTGGTAAAAAAAGAACGTGTAGCGGTTCTTCAATTGGATTAACCCATAAAGGCTCAATCACGTGCTCAATGCTAAATACACTACCAAAGATAAACCCAAATACCATCGACGCAATACCACAGCCAATCAATACCTTGAGTATTGGCCAGCGTTTTTGCAACAAAACACCTATCATAAAAAGCACCATGCCTTGACCAACATCACCGAACATGTACCCAAATAACAATGGTACGACAACCGTTAACAACATGGAGGGATCTATTTCATCTTTCGCAGGCGTGCCCAGCAACTTAGCAAAAAATTCAAAGGGCTGTGTCCATCCAGGATTGCGCATCACCATAGGTGATTTTAAACCCATCGGCGGCGATGGATAATGTATGACTGCGCGTACTGTCGTTTTCTCTAGCAAGCAGTTAAGTCGCGTACCACTTACATCATTTGTCCAACCGGTAATCCAGGCGAAATTCTCAGTCACTGGTAAATCATTGATATGGGTCAGAAACCACTCTATCTGTTGAATATCACCCAGCGCCTTGGTTAATTTATGAGTTTCAGACAGTTCAGCAATCCTCTGTTTATGTTGATGTATATCCTGCTGAATTTTATTCAAACGATGTTGTACCTGGTCATAGGCTTGCCATCTGTTGCCCGCCAACCATTTGGGCAATATTACTACACGACCTTTGAGCACGATCAGGTCGTGCTGCAATGAATTAAGATCACTGGTTGATCCAACAGACAACAGAAAAATATGTTGATCGGTAGTAACACGAACTATCAACACAGATGGGGGTAAATGCGCGATGCGGGCCGCTATCGGTAAAATAAACAGTCGTGGCATAACTACCGGGCCAGCATTGACAAAATAACTGAAATCGATAATGTCACTTTGCATGTTCATAAAAAATTCTGATAATAAGGATAACTCGATCTGTTCATTTTGCAAAGTTTCGACCAGGTTAATGACCGAGTCCACCGCCTGCTTCCATGCATTGAGCTTTTCCATGGCGTTATCCATTCTTTCGGCGGGTTGCCCGGGAACGTCGGAAGGAGACAGATCCTGATTCGGCCAATAAACTTGATAACGTCGCATCAGCCGGTTGTAGTCTTCAAGCCGATCACGTAGATCAGGCATTATGGCCCGTTTGGTTATTTCGCTGTGTGTTTCCAGCTCAACATTTCCCGAGCGAGCCAGCGCGTCAGCCATTTTCAATAAATCATCCCGAGCAATCAGTATTTCAAACCAACGAGCAGAAACGGGTCGTAGCGTCACATCCCCTCCTCCCGGCGTCTGGCAAATAAACTACGTTGAATGATATTACCCCGTAGACGTTCAATATCCAGCGCCACCAGTGCCAGATGTATAAATGTCGCAACAGCTTGAAAGTTATATTTACGAAACAAAATCCTCAGTTGTCTAACTAATGTTTCCCGTGTTTGCCAGGTGTGGTTTAAAGGACTTTGGCGAAAACTAACCAGGTGTTGATTTAATAGTGCAATAAGTTGTAATAGTGGTTGAGCATGTTTAGTATTTTTCACTGGCCATAAACTTTGCCAGTGTTGTACCCAGGCATCGGGTAATGTCATTCCGGATTGCCATGCCGGTATTAATGGTGCGTAACCGGATTGTTTCATGTACTCAATGCGTAGTTCCGGATTGGTGATACTAAAACGTTTTAAGCGTGGATTATCTAGCATCCATGTCAACGCGGTATTACCGGTCAACAGGTATTGAAACGCGGGCAAATCAGGCAAATATTTAGTCCAATAGACTGATTTTTTCCATTGTTGAGGCTGCCATAGCGCAACCTCATCGATATAAAGAAGATATTGATTAATCAGGTTGGTTTCCAGCGTATGGTAATCATCGTGTTCATGCAAACTCAGCACCCAGGGCCGTAAAACAGTACGACGCGCATTTTGCAAATAACCCGCCAATTCTTTAAACGTTTCAAGCTGTTGCCAGGTACGTTCATCAGGCCGATCACCATGGCGAGCATGTAATCTGGCCTGTACATATGCGAATGTTGCAAGTTGATTCATGAACTTATCTCGTGCTAGTAATTTTTGTTGCATCAAGCTGTGTTGTAGTCAGCGCAACAGCAATTTGATCCAGCACGTCAGACATCGCTACAATATCAAATCGATCTTCTTGCTCATCCTCTTTTAGTTGTTTTGACACATGTTGCATACGAGTTATCTCGTCAGAAATCTTTCGACTACAGCGCTGATGAATTCGGGCAATTCGATTGTTATTTCGCTCACCAATGCGGCGAGCCGTTTGACGTGCTTGTTCGAGGATACGCTCAGTATCTGCTACACATTGTGCAACTTGTTGCTGGGCGTCACGCTCGGCCTTAAGCACATCATTAATTGCTTGGTCTGTGGTGATGCTGGCCTTATTGGTAGATTTTTTTTTCATAATGTGTAGTTCGAATGTGTCAGATTAAATAACCTGTTTTTTATCCAAAAACACCTGGAAGGCACCTTAATTAACAAATTCTCGGCAATGGATCATCTTCCAATTCCTCCAGAATACGCTCACCACCGAGTTCTGTCTCCAGCACAACCCGCGACATACCACTGTCTACTTCACCGATAAGATGACTATCAGCACCTTCTGGCATAGCTCGCCAACGGTCAAGCGCTTTGTCAACATCTTGTTTCGATACCACAGTAACAACCCGTCCTTCACAAGCCAGGTACAACGGATCATAACCGAGCATCTCGCATACAGCGTTCACTGGATCACGCACTGGAATATTTACATACTGAATGCGTAAACCGTATTTTGTTGCCTGGCTAATTTCGTGCAGCACAGTGGCCACTCCACCCCGTGTGGGGTCGCGCATGAACCGCAGGCCAGGCAAGTCATACAGTGCATTGCACAGTGCCATTACATTAGCAGAATCAGATTGAACATTGCCTTTAAGACCGAACTGTTCGCGTGCAAGCATAATAGCGGCACCGTGGTCACCCACCGGCCCACTGACCAGCACTTGATCCCCGGGGATAATATTTTTCAGACCAAGAGACAAGCCTTTTTTTCTTTCACCAATACCTGTCGTGGTGAAATACACTCCACTGCCCTCACCGCGAGGTACAACTTTTGTATCACCACATACAATCTGCACCCCGGATCCAGTAGCGGCTTCAGCCATCGCATGGATAATACGTTCCAGTGTCTTTAATTCCAGCCCTTCCTCAATAATGGCTGACAAACTGAGATATTTTGCGATAGCACCGCTGACCGCAAGATCGTTGACTGTCCCATGAATGGCAAGTGAACCGATATTGCCACCAGGAAATTCCAGAGGTTTTACCGTAAAACCATCCACACTCATCATCAGATCACCCGCAAGCACGGGCAGCTTTACGGCATCGGCATTGGAATCAAGTAGCGGGTTGGCCAACTGACTGGCGAACACCTCCTCAATAAGCTGTCGCATGTAACGCCCACCATTACCATGAGCCAACGTGATATGTGTCATGATTAACCTTCTTCTTTATATCGAGTTTATACCCATCACAAATAGATATATTAGTCCTGTAATAATCCGTTTAACTCCATAATTTGACCAAAACATAATCCAGCATCATTGGCTGGTATTTGATGTGGAAGATAGCAACGAAAATCATGCTGCTCTAACAGTTCAATAGCACGCTCGGTTAACAGTCGGTTTTGAAATACACCACCACCAAGACCGACAGCAAAGTCGCCCTGCACAGCGCGTATTTGTAAAGCCTGTTGTAGCACAACAACCGCCATTGACTCATGAAAACAACGGGCCCGATCAACAAGCGGCACAGAATCATTCAATAATAGTGCTAGCAACGGCTCCCAGTCCGTACGCCAGACGTCATTTTCATCTGGGCTCAACGGTAGAGTCATCGCTTCAGCGCTACCATTGCTTGCAGAAGCCTCTAATAACATGGGTCCCTGTCCTTCAAAGCTGGTTATCTGTACTAAACCCGTTAATGATGCCGCGGCGTCAAACAAACGCCCCACCGCCGAGCTTTGCGGGCAATTCACTTTACGTTGCCAGGCATGATGGGCCAGTTCAGTATTATATGCCGAATGTTGCCACTGTATATTCGCCTGCCAACACAGTGCTGCGGCACTGCGCCACGGGGCACGCCCTGCCTGCTCGCCACCGGGCAGATAAAATGGCCGCATACTGGCAACACGCTGCCAATGTCCACTTTGTCCGAATAATGCCTCACCTCCCCATAATGTTTCGTCCGTGCCAAAACCGCTACCATCCCAAGTGAACACCAGCCATTGATTTTCGTGAGAAAATTCGCCCGCGACACAGGATGCATGAGCATGATGATGAAAAACAGGGTGCAGTGTTAATCCTGATTGATACGCCCAACGACTACTGGCATAACCGGGGTGCGCATCACACACGACTTGTTCAACATCAACTTGATAGAGTGTTTGCAGATCACTGATCACCTGGTTAAATACTTGCTGGCTGCGCAAGGAATCCAGTTCACCAATGTGTGGGGAAATAACGATGCGCTCATCCCATGCCAAGGCAATAGTATTTTTCATATGACCACCCACCGCCAGAGTAGGCACCTGCATACGAAACGGTAACGGTAATTCTAACGGTGTATTTCCACGCCCTAAACGCAACGGACGTGCTTTATTGTGAATGACCCGATAAACGGGATCGTCTGCCGGACGTTGTATCGGGCGATTATGGTGTAAATAGGCCTCCGCCACGCAGTGAAGACGCCGTTCCACCTCCTCGTTTTCAGTCAGCACAGGCTCACCACTTATATTTGCGGACGTTGCGACAAGTGGCGCATTAAATGCTCTGAGTAATAAATGATGCAGGGGGCTGTATGGCAACATCACGCCCACCTCTTTTAATCCCGGTGCAATATATTCAGACAAATCACCCGTCTTTGTCTGGGTCATTAGCTGGGTCAATAGTCGCTTAGTCAATAAAATAATTGGATGAGCAGTGCTGTTAAGACATTCGTGCAGCTCATTTTCAGCTGTTACCATCTGATTTAATTGTACATCAGATACCATTACCGCAAGCGGTTTGTCAGGGCGCTGCTTTCGTTGCCTTAAACGCAACACAGCTGCATCATTACGCGCATCACACATCAGGTGATAACCACCAATACCTTTCACTGCGACAATCTTCCCTTGCTGGAATGCATATACACAACGCTGTAATGCCTTTTCAGTGTCAGCGACCTCCCCTTTGGCATCTTTATATGTCAGGCCGGGACCACATTCAGGGCAAGCAATGGGTTCTGCATGAAAACGTCGATCAAGAGGATCTTGGTATTCCTGCTGGCAACGCGAGCACAGTGGAAAACCGACCATGGTGGTGTTGGCCCGGTCGTAGGGTAATTGACGAATCAGAGTATAACGTGGCCCACAATGAGTGCAATTGATAAACGGATAGTTGTAGCGGCGATTGTTTTTATCGAACAGCTCTTCAAGGCACGCTGTACAAGCTGGCAAGTCTGCTACGATGCGAATGTCCTTGCTTGCACGGGCATCACTGGCACGAATACTAAACGTATCATGATATGCACATTCAGTTTCCCGTGATTCACTCAGAATCGGAGATGCATGAGGTGGTGCCTGGTCAATTAGCGCATCTTCAAAAATGCGCAGTTTGTCTGCTTGTCCTTCCGCATGTATTGCCACTTGTCCTATCCAGTTTTCAACCCAACCCTGGATGTTATTTTCCGTTGCAAGTCGATAAACAAAAGGTCTGAAGCCAACACCCTGCACATGGCCGATTAATAGATAGAATCGTGCCTGAGTCTTGTTCATTGCATTTTACACAGAGGCATTTTCACGCTGTGCGCCTCCCTCCTGCACGCCACCAAATACGACAAGCGCCTTCATCGGAGACCATACACGGCCCTATTGGATTATGTGGCGTACACCCTTTACCAAAAATCCGGCATTCATTCGGATAAATTTTCCCAAGAACAACCTGGGAACAATCACAACCTGGCGGCATTTCTCCGGCGCGTTTACGTTGAGTCTTTTCCGGCAATAACAAAAAATATTTGTGCACATCATAAGCAGCATAGGTATTATTTAAAACAAAACCTGAATCTGGGATCGTTCCGACACCGCGCCATTTGGCATCGGCAATGTCCATCACATTGTAAAGAACTTTTTTAGCACCCATATTGCCCTGAGCAGTGACAACCTCGGGATAACAGTTATCTAAAAATGGACTATTTTCGATACATTGCCGTAACACAGAATAAAACGCAGCCAGTAGACTTTCCGCTGTAAAACCCGCTACGGCAGCAGGAATGTGGTGTTTGTCGACAACGAATTGCCACTCCTCTGAGCCCATTACAGTGGCCACGTGACCCGGCGCTATCAAAGCATCAAACCCCGGTGTTCCGGAATCCAACAACATGGACACAGCCGGCCAGGTCAAACGACCTGATAGCAGCAGCAGCAGATTATCCGGAACACCGGCGGCAAGCATGCCCGCAACGGGCGCCATGGTAGTTTCAAATCCTGCCGCAAAGAAAACGATGCGACGATCGGGTTGTTCTGTTGCCAGCCGGACGGCATCTATCGGCGAGGCAATCGGTTTGATATCAGCCCCGGCTGCCTTGGCTTGTTCAAGCGAACGAATCTCCTTCTTCGCGACATTAACCGGCACACGTAACATATCACCGAATGCAACAAGTGTAATCTCTTCGTGCAGCGCCAATTGAATAGCGTCATAAATATCTTCTTCGGGACAGATGCACACCGGACAACCGGGACCAGGAATCAGTTCAACTTCGTCTGGCAACACGTCGCGTAAACCAGCCAGGGTAATCGAACGCTCGTGACCACCGCAAACATTCATAATGCGTATTTTAGCGGGTAAGTCCAACCCTCTGATTAAGGTTAACCAATGTTTTGCAGTAGAGTGTTTCGCTGTAAAAGACATTGTTTTTATTCAACCGTTATATTTCCAATAATAAGACCACGAATATATTTTATTAATGCTTATAACCTAACGTTACTATGTTCAGGATCAAGCCGTGTTTTATTCTGTTTAACTTGCTGCCGCAGCCAATCTATCCAAAGAATTACCCCATTACCAGACTTAACAGATAACAGGATAACAGGCGCTGTGCTCGCAAGCTGCCTTAAATAATGTTCAGCTTTCGCGGGATCAAAATCATCTATCACTGTTAATAAATCTGACTTGCTAATAAGCACGAGATCAGCAACCCGAAACATTACCGGATATTTGGCCGGTTTGTCATCACCCTCGGTGACTGATAGCAAGGTAATATTATGATGATGCCCAAGATCAAAACTAGCTGGACAAACGAGATTACCGACGTTTTCAATAAAAACAATATCCAATGGCTCAAGATCAATTTGCTGTAATGCATCATGGACCATGTGAGCATCCAGATGACATGCGCTTCCGGTTGTAATTTGAATCGCGGTGACACCTTTGGCACGAATACGCTCGGCATCATTTTCCGTCTCCAGGTCGCCTTCGATGACCGCAATATTAAATTCATGTTGCAAAGCATCGATGCTCGATTCCAGCAAAGCTGTTTTACCGGAGCCCGGGGACGACATCAGGTTAAGTGTCAGTACCTGATGTTTATCGAAATGTTGGCGATTATGCATCGCCTGGTGATCATTTTCTGACAATAAATTAGTTAATACATCAACGACGGTTGTGCCAGATTGCATTTTCGCCAGCTTCCCATCAGGCTGGATCAAGTGTTTATTGCCCGGTGTTATATTACAACCACAGCTATCACACATAACTTTTCCTCATTTATGTCTGCACTAATGCTCAGTTCGCATTTCAATCCGTTCAAGTAGTAATTCATCGCCACTTAATATTTCAGTTTGCCAATCGCCGCATTGTCCACAAATCAAGCGATTAATACTGACTTCGCTTTCAGCAAAACAGGCTCGACAGCGAACACGTATCGGCATTGAGCTTATTATAAGCTTGGCTTGCTCAGCGACCGTGTCTGCACTGGCGAAAGGAAAAACTGACAGCAACAAATTGGGTTCCACGCCGGACAACGGACCTACTTGTAAATAAATAATCTCAACCACAGAGGCTTTATGTTCAGCAGCGATGTTGCCAACCTGCTTAAGTAAACTTTGACATATCGACAGTTCATGCATTGTCAGGCTCCGCCTGGGCTGCCAACAGTTCATCGAACAATTCCCATGCTGACAAGGCATAGGATTCAGTTATCTTCTGAATAGCATAACCAACATGAATCAACACATAATCACCTGGGTTAAGATCCGCGTCCTGGAGTAAAAAAAGACTCACCTCCCTCTGCACACCTTTGGCCTCACAACGAGCGTTGAATCCGTTAATCTCCTTGATTTGCATTGGTATAGCAAGACACATAGCCGTATGCTCAATTTTGGTTAGAAATATTCTTTTCCACTATATATATGACATAATACTTCAAACTAAAGCTGCATGAATAATTTCAGGTTTGATCTCAATACTAACTTGACAGTAGTATACTTGTCAGGATTATAGTTGTTCCATTGGGGTATATACTAGTTATAAGCTAAAGTTTATAAGCTAAAGTTATCCGCTATTTATCGGTATATATTGCTAACCTGGAGAAATGGTCACTTGGGGAAATGAAAAATTCTACCTGCATTCGCATCGTTTTTATCAGTGGTTTATTCTTTACGATGACACTTCAAGCAAAAACTGAGATAACACCGATATTTGGCTACCGTTTTGGAGGTGAATTTACAGACATCACCGCCGTAAGCAAACTGAAAGTCACTGACGATAACATTGCCGGGTTTTTGGTAAGTTTTGACAAGGATGCGCGCGCTCAATACGAGTTTTTATACAGCCATCAATCTTCCAGATTAAAAACGAACGCCTCTGTCGGGAATAATATTCTGTTTGATATGGATATTGATTATATCCAGATTGGCGGCACCGCACTCTGGCCGGAACTGTGGCCTGAACTTCGGCACCAAGATAAGGTAACTCCGTTTCTGGCAGGTGGCCTGGGCTTAACGCATATGAGTCCGGATATATCGGGGTCTGATTCCGCGACCCGATTTTCATTCAATATCGGTGGCGGACTAAAGTGGTTCCTCAACGATCGAATCGGTATTCGCCTGGAAGTACGCGCCTATGGCACATTATTCGACAATGGTTCAGCGATTTTCTGCAGCAATGGTAATTGTGACATCAGTGTCACAGGTAATTTGTTTTCGCAGTTTGAAACTAATATCGGTGTCTTTGGTCATTTTTAACACCCACCTGCATTGCCCTATTTCAAGTTAGCCATTAATTCCTTTATTGACGTTAATCGTTAACACAATATCTCTGACTTGATATTAGCCAATAACCCGGGTAACGCTTTTTCTACAGATTGACTCAAGCCGCTTTCATAATTGCATTGCTCCATCTCTACTCCCCAAACAGAAATAAATTCGGGCAGCTCTCCAAGTGAGAGTGCAACGTCGATGGCATCTTTTATACTAATACCATGGGATGATAGTTTGGTCGGACAGGTGTTCCATTGATCAGTGCCTAAATCTATTTTCCTTACTGTGCCCGGTTTTTCGCCTGAACGCATTGCATCAATAAAGAGTATTTGTTTTGCATGGGAAATTTTACTTACCCACTCTATAGCGGAACGATCACATACAACAAACTCAACGGTCGGTAAATTACCAATTTCTATTTTTAATTGTTCACAGGCTATCCAACCTATTTGGTCATCTCCATAGGGTGAACCTAAACCAACAATCAACGCCCTCGTCATTGTCTGGTCACCGTCAGATTTAAAAAATGTGTTGCACACGAAATACAGGGATCATAGTTACGTACAACCTGTTCCGCCTGAAAACGCAGTTTTTCTTCTGTCGCATCCAGTCCATATTGCTCCAGTGTGAAGCGCAAGTCGTCTTCGATTCGCGCCTGGTTCTGACTGGTCGGTGGCACAATCCGTGCTGCTTGCACCACACCCTTTTTATTTATTTCATATTGATGCCATAAGCTACCGCGCGGCGCTTCTGTGCAGCCATAAGCAATGCCTTTTTTTGGCACTACGTCAACAAAAGGTGACTTGGGAACTTGATAATTCTCTAACAAGCGAATTGCTTCAATCAATGCATAATAAATTTCAGCCGCTCTTGCGACGATACTGTGATACACATTCTGACTGGGAAATTGAATTTTTGTTTCTTCTATAGATTGTTTAACTTCAGGATGTAACTTACCGTAGTTCAGGTTCATTCTCGCCAGTGGACCAACAAGATAAGGCTGCCCTGATAAAGTACAATGCAGAGCGGTTGAATAAATAACCTGCTTTTCCTCAAAGTGATGCTCAAATTGATTAATAGGGATATGTAAACCTTGAGTTGATATAAGATCACCTTCATTCATTGGGTATTCGTGAGGATGACTGACAGAGACACTGGAAAAATCTTGCGCCAATTTTGGAAATTTTAACGCGGCTGTCCAATGAATTAATGCTTCTGCATCAGGTAATGCCGCATGGAGTTTATCCAGTAACGCGTTAATTTCTTCACTGGCTGGTGCGCGTGTGAAACCACCCACTTTTGCACCTACCGGGTTAACCGATCGAGCGCCGAATAATCGTATTAAATCATTACCCAACGCCTGTAATTTTAACCCCCTGCGTAACTCTTGCGAATATTCCTTTGCCATGGCAGGTGCGCTGTCATAACCTAAAAAATCCGGTGCTGCAAGCAAATGGATATGCAAACTGTGGCTTTCCAACCATTCGCCACAATAAAATACACGACGCATATCGCGCACCCATGAACCTGGATCGATGCCAAACAATGTTTCAAACGCGTGCACAGCACTCATTTGATAAGCAACCGGACAAATGCCGCATATTCGTGAAACAATGTCTGGTACTTCAGTATAAAGCCGTCCTTCAAGGAGTTTTTCAAATAACCGCGGTGGCTCAAAAATACGCAGTTCCAGTCTTTCTATTTTATTTTGTTTGATAGAAATATCTAATGCACCCTCACCTTCGACGCGCGCGAGCACTGGCACAGTTATTTTTCTTTTATTTTTATTATTTGGCACCTTTTTTTCCCAGATTAATAGCAGCTTGTTTAAATGCGGGCGAATTATTTTGGATAAAAAGATATCGTTTCTCTATGTCCTCATTAAGTAAACCGAGCCCTGCAAAACAAGTTGTCAGCGAGTCTGTATTTGTATTTTCAGATGGCCCAAAGCAGCCATAACAATCCCGGCCAAATCTCGGACAAAGTGCACCACAACCAGTACGAGTGATCGGCCCCAGACAGGGCACCCCTTTAGCGACCATAATGCAGACAGCTTGACTACGCTTGCACTCCAAACATATTTTTTCTGTTTCTTCAAACGGTTTCACACCGGATAACAGCGAATGAATAGCTGTAATTAACTGGCGCTTGTCGATCGGACATCCCCAAAGTTGATAATCCACTCTGACCTGATCAGAAATCGGTGTAGATGCATCGAGGCTATCGATGTATTTCGGTTTGGCATAAATATCTTTGATCCATTTTTTTGTATCATGGATATTTTTCAGTGCTTGTATGCCACCTGATGTTGCACATGCGCCAATCGTAATTAAGTATTGACTATTGCTTCGTATCGCCTGAAGACGAGCGATTTCATCAGACGTAGAAATGCTGCCTTCGATAAAAGCAATATCAACTTTAATATCAGGGTTAACAGGCCCCGCCTCGGGGAAATGGACAATATCCGTTATTGTAAAAAGTTCGATTAATTGCTCCCCAAGATTCAGGAAAGCAAGCTGACACCCGTCACACGAAGTAAATTTATGTACTGCTATTTTGGGTTTATCCATTTTTAAAAACCTTTTAGCCCAAATGTTTCCTTGATTTTGTCGTAACGAAAAACCGGCCCATTCTTGCAAATAAAATGCGGCCCATATTGACAATGCCCACAATGCCCTAACGCGCATTTCATATTGCGCTCCATACTTAGATAAATGGCCTCTACAGGCACATTCCTTAATGTTAATTCATGAATACAAACGCGCATCATGCCTTCCGGACCACACATCATCACAATGGTATTATCACTGATGTTCATTTGATCAAAGAGTTCTATCACCAGCCCAACATGCCAGGGCCACGACGGATCACCCTTGTCAGCCGCTAGAAATACATCTGTGTCTGGCTGTTGCAGCCACTGTTCATATCGTTCACGCCAAATAAGATCTTTTGGCAGCTTTACACCTTGCAGAATGGTGAGTTTGCCAAAATCATCACGCCTTTGGTTAATATAATTAATGACGGATACCACGGGAGCACAACCCAGCCCACCCGTTATTACCAGCACATCTTTTCCTTGTGCTTCTGCAAGTGGCCAGCCTAGTCCGTAAGGTCCTCGTAATCCAATACAATCACCTTTATTCAGCTTACTCAAGCCCTGGGTTACTCGCCCGACAACGCGAATCGCATGGTCCAGCATCTCCGGGTCTTTTGGATCTGAAACAACAGAGATAGGGATTTCCCCTACACCATGTAAATACACCATATTAAATTGACCTGGCACAAAAGAATATTTTTTCCTTTTCTCGAGATCAGTAAATGCCAAACGTAACGTAAACACGGTTTGCGTCTCTTGAATACGCTCAATGACTTCAGCAGTATCAGGTAGATAGGGATTATGCATTACGTTCTCCACAACTGCTTTCTCCACAACAGCCCTCTCCACAAATGACATTCACTTCTTCTGTAAAATCTATACTGGCTGGACACCAGGTGATACAACGGCCACAGCCTACGCAGCCGGAACGGCCATATTGATCGTGCCAACTTCCAAGCTTATGCGTCAACCACTGACGATACCGAAATTTCGTTTCTGCTCGGACAACCAGACCGTGCATATAGCTATGCTCTTGTGTAAAACAAGAACTCCATTGTCGATAATGACTTATTTCCTTCGCATCCAATGTGACATCGTCGTGTTCACTGTGACAAAAGCAAGTGGGACAAACTGCGGTACAATTTCCACAGGATAGGCAACGCTCGGCTATCTTTTGCCATTGAGGATGATCCAGTTGTTCGAATAGGCTATCGCGTAAATTACGTCCAGGTAAAGTTCGCGTTTGTTTTTTGGCGGTATATTCTATCTGATGTCGTGCTTCAAGTAATTGTTGTTCAGTGGCCGTGTTGAGATGAAGTTGATCCAATATTTTTTGACCTTGTTCGGACCCGCTAGTGATAATGAAACCGTTATCAAGTTCCAGCAATGACAAATCAAAACCTGCTTTCACTTCAGGTCCATCACCGGTTGACACACAAAAACAGGTTTCTGCAGAATGTGTACAACCCACTGCAACAATAAGCATGTTTTCACGACGTGCTTTGTAATAGGGATCCTGATACTCTCCCTGCAAAAAATGCTTATCCTGTAACTCGAGTGCGGCCAGATCACATGCGCGTACACCAATCATGGCCAGATGTTCTGGTGCCGGTATTGTCTGAGTAAAGTCAATGTTGGTCTTTTCTTTTCGAGTCGCCTTCCAAAGGTATTCTCTGGGGGTAAAAAGAAAGGGTTTGAGGTTCTGCGGTCCGTTGGCCCATGAAAACCAACGACCGTTACCCGTCTTTTTTAGTTTATATCGCCCGGGTGCTTGTTCATCTTGAATATCGAGTGGAAAATCTGCCGTAGTATGCACTTCATCGTAAACAATAGCGTCATCCTTTAATTTAGGTCCAATAAGTTTATACCCATCACTTTGTAAGGAGATAATAAGGTTCTGAAATTTTTTTCGGTTTAAAAAAAATGACGTCATTGATTATTGTTCATCTTAAATAACACTCAGCAGATTTCATGTCTGATTTGTAATTAATCGTTTTAATTCTTCAATAATACATCCTAGCGCTAAAAGGGGCTTTAATTATATAGGTATTTCTCATTAAGTAATGTTTTATTGTGTCCACCAATGCAGTGGCCAACGTTCCATTTAATTTAAAAAAATAGCAATAATGAGTAACTAATATATTCTCTGTGTGGATTTTGCCGTATGATCTTGTAATATCCTCGATGATCAGGAATTCTTAGTGAGAAGAACTATAGGGTCATTTCTTGGGCCGGCAATTTTTATTTTTTTTATAGTGATTCCCGTGCCGGAGACCATGTCTAAAGAAGCAATGTATACCGCCGGTATCGCATTGCTAATGGCAACGTGGTGGCTAACTGAAGCCATTCCGATACCGGCGACCGCTCTACTTCCTTTAGTGCTTTTCCCCGCCCTGGGTGTTGCCACGGTAGCCGAAGTGTCCGCCAATTATGGCAATCATATTATATTTTTATTTATGGGTGGGTTTTTTATTGCCAAGGCTGTAGAGAAATGGCATTTACATAAACGTATCGCATTGCATACCATCAGGCTTGTCGGCGTGACACCAGAACGTATTGTGTTGGGTTTCATGCTTGTGACTGCGTTCTTATCTATGTGGGTCAGTAATACAGCAACATGTATGATGATGGTGACGATTGCCATAGCGGTGCTTAAGCAGAAAAACAACACTGAAATCAACCAGGCCGGCCACGCGATGTTTGCAACGGCATTAATGTTAAGCATAGCTTATGCGGCGTCAATCGGTGGTGTCGCAACCTTAATAGGTAGCCCACCCAATGCAATTCTGGCCGGTATTGCTGAACAACAATACGGCTATACAATCAGTTTTGTCGACTGGCTAATGTTTGGTTTGCCTTTGTCTATCGTCATGTTGGTCGTGGCTTGGTTTTATCTTACAAAACTGGCCTACCGTGACATCGATTTTGAATTAACTGGTGGTATGAAAACAATTGAGCAAGAAATCCAAAATATGGGCACCATGAGTACACAGGAGAAGCGGGTTTTATTTGTTTTCGTCAGCGTGGCAATTGCATGGATAGTCCGCGGACTGGTTGATATAGACGCTTTCAAAATGATAAAGGACTCAACTATCGCCATTGCTGGTGCCATTATCCTGTTCATAATTCCAGCTGGATCAAATCCTGCCTCATCAAATAAAATGGAATTTCTACTCGATTGGCAGACTGCTGTGACAATTCCATGGGATATTCTAATTTTATTCGGTGGTGGTTTCGCACTAGCGCATGGTGTTGCCAGTAGCGGATTAACTCAATGGATTGGACAGGAACTGAGTGTATTGCAGGGTAGCAACCTGATTATTGTACTCTTTATCGTTGTGACAATAATGGTGTTTTTAACAGAAATTACTTCTAATACAGCAACGGCAGTCTTGCTTGTGCCTGTATTGGGCGCCTTGGCATCGGCAATTGAGAGCCATCCTTTGGGTCTAATGGTGGCAGCAGCCATAGCAGCTTCATTTGCATTCATGTTACCCGTTGCAACGCCGCCCAATGCGATTGTATTCAGTAGCCGGCAGATTAGTATTCCACAAATGGCTACGGCCGGTATCTGGCTAAATCTTGTGGGTATTGTCGTGATTACTGTATTTGTCATGTTACTGCTACCAGTCATATGGGGTATCAATATTCATCGTTTTCCAGGTTGAATTGGAAAATAGCAACTAATCTCAGAATGTTTCTTTTTTAGAATTAGTTGTCGCCCAACCGAGTTCTACTTCGACGCAAAGCAAAGCCTTACCCATAGCGGATAGGATTTGAGTGTTCAGAGTATGACCATTATTGTTCCCGGCAAGGCGCGAGGACGCAGTATGGCAGCCCCCTATCAGGAGGAACAACGCCGCCGGGGGCAAAAAAGGGGGCGTGCTTGCTATGGACACCTATATCCTATTTGCTACGGGTATAGATTCCAAAATATGGATTGCAACGGCAAAATTATTAATATATATCTCTATTTTGTTTTTCAGTACGATGTGCAAAATATATACCAAATGCTTCGATTGTAAAACCAACTATCAACAACACCACTCCTGTTATCGTTTCTGGTGCAAACCACAGTATCAATCCTCCTAGTAACATTAATACACTCGCAACAATCCTACGCGGAATTATTCCATAAAGAGTTTTGTTAAGAGTACTTTTTGGGCTCATGTGATTAAACTCATTTTTGTAACAAATAACTCTATATATTAAGTATAGAAGAATGGGTGGTATTGTCTCTTTCTATAAGCCTTAGCCTATTTAAGTATATTTACCGTTTTTTCTATATCCAATCAACCTAAGGCTAGTACTCTAACATTATCTGTTTGTTTTATTTAAATTTATTTATACTATTCCTGTAGTTCACAACGCAACTTAGACAAATAATTGAAGTCCAATCGCTCATGAAAACGCGCTTGCTAAAACAAATACTGATTATCCCATTCATTATCCTCTTATCAGCTTGTATATCAACAATACCGAAAGAAATACGGGAAGCACCCCTGAAAAATACACCGGCCGCTGAAGTACGCACTTATGTAGACGGGTTTATAGGCCAAACTGGTATTTTTATCTATGGTATCCTGACTATTATTATCGGCATTATTATTATCCCTATTGGTAGTCGTACGCAATGAAGACGATGAGCAAACCGCTGCAAAAATTATTCATGTTAATCCTGTTAGTCATATTAACGGCTTGCGCAACGGGACCACGCTATGATACGGCACGATACGATCAGCGTTTAACACCACAACAGAGTAAAGCGGATATTGAAAATACAAAAGATTCATTTGTTCTTTGGGGGGGTGTCATTATCAGTAGCACTAATCTGGAAGACGCTACGCAGCTCGAAATACTCAGTTACCCATTGAATTCCTCGCAGCAACCCGATACGACGCAAACACCTCGTGATAGATTTCTTATTATCAAAAAAGAATATTTAGAAACAATTGATTACGCGCAAGGCCGGCTTATCACTGTGGCTGGCGTATTGACCGGCTCCCGTGCCGGACAAGTGGGTGAATCGACCTATATATACCCCGTTGTTAAAGCAGACCATCTTTATCTATGGGGGAAAAACAGTTCAACGGATACAAAAGTTCATTTTGGGCTAGGAGTAATACTGAGTAACTGATCGGTATATCTCCACGCATTGTTCTGAGAATTTCTTATTTTAAGAGTTCTATTGATTTTCAAAGCATAAATACACTCTATAGCGATTCCAAATAATTAATCGCTTTGTGGGCTTACAGTGCACTAGTTTAATAAGGTACTATTATTATTGTAAGAGTCGTGATGAATTGATATAAAGGGAATTGTATATTTATAATTAAAGGAATCGAAGCTATGAACATTCCACTCATTACGATCCCACTGTTAGTACTATTGGTCTTGCTGCTTGGAGGCTGTGCCGCTACGCCAGACCTTGCCAAATTAGAATCATCTGTTGAAGCTGCTCAACTTACTGCAGATGAAGCAAAAGCGATGGCGCTAAAGGCGCAAGGAACGGCAGACCGTGCGATAACGTTGGCTGAAGAAGCCATTGACAAAGCCAATGGTGCTGAATCTACGGCTCAAAGGGCGTTAACGGAAGCACAGCGCGCCAACAAAAAAGCTGAACGCATGTTTCAAAAAGCCATTAGCAAATAAACGATAATTTGCTAAGCACATCATCGTCAGGCCCTCTGTGTCAGGATAGCTGTCGACAACATGTCGCTTAATGTATTGAATTTAAAGACGCAGTATTTTTATCATAAATAGCTGTTGGTACACCTGTTTGGTGATTAGCCATGCCAATAATATGATCCCATTCTGATGAAGATAACTCACCTATACCTGCGTTAACTAACGCCGACACTATGGGTGTCAAGTTTGTGTGGCTTGAAGTGCCCCTTTTTGCCTTTGGTATATGTGTCTCCATAAATAATATTCCATTTTTATTTCCTACTTTATAAGGCTGGTCCACAATACGTACCGATGTTCCCAAAGGAACCAATGTAACAAGTTGCCTAATATCCTCTGGATATAGGCGTAAACAGCCACTGCTAACACGCATACCGATACCAAATGGTCTATTAGTACCATGTAAAAATAAACCATCGTTGTTGAGCCTCATTGCATATTCACCGAGTGGATTGTCGGGGCCTGCGGGAATTACTCGTTGAGGCGAGAGAACACCATTTGCTAAAGCCCTGGCATAAGCCTCTTCCGGCATTGTCCAGTTTGGGTTTTTGATTTTCATTAATATTTTGAATTTTCCCTGCGGAGTTGGTTTATACTGGCGACCAATACTAAGAGGATAGGTAATGACTTTGCGCGCTTCTCCCACCTTTGATTGAGGAAAATAGTACAAGCGCAGTTCAGCTAAATTTATTACGATCCCTTTCCATGGCGGCTGCGGCAGCACAAACCACGTAGGTACAATAATATGCCTGCCGTGCTCTGGGAGCCATGGATCAACATCCGGATTGGCCGCAGTGATCTCGTTGTAACCCAAGCCAAAGCGACGCGCAATATCTAACAAGGTCTCTTCGGCGCGAACCTGCACAATCTGAATACCACCCACAAGAGAATTGCCATTGGTCGGCAAGGTGTAACTGCTGGCCTCGGACCAGGCGCACACAAAAAGTAAACCCGAAACTAATAGGTAACGACTGATCCTGTAATTCGCAACGCAACGGGGGGTGTTTATACGCCATGTTTCATTAGCGCTGCTTGCGTTATAACGGTAACTTGAGTTAAAGTCTTTTCCCGGCATAATGACTACCACTCCTCAACAACAAGCAAATAACAAGCAAATTAGTCAAGTTTGAAGCACATCATCTGCACGTTGTTTTCATAATATACCTTATCATATGTAAAGTCTGGTTGGGTAAGCTGACTTTGTTAAAACAAACAGGTTTTACATCCGGATGGCGGTTGAAGCGCACTGTTTTACTGCCGTCATTAGCCGCTAGACTCTAAATACTTATCAACCTCTGTTGAGAGATCTTTTAGCGATTGAGATACATAAACAGGGTATGTATAGTCTGTCTCTAATTCACGTAAAGGTTCTGGTAAACAGGCCAATTGAATTTTTGTTTTTTCTCGAATTTCGTCAAGGGTCTTGGCCGGTTGTATGCGTTTACCGTTTTTCATAACAGGCTGAATCAGTGGCTCACCTTCTTGCTGCTCATTTTCTAAAGTAAGCACATCTTTTACTATAATATTCTGCTTATTTTTTTGCCGAAAAACCTGTTTTCTACCCGGCCAGGTTGCTTTACCTTCTGATTGTTTTCGACGCGCAACAGCGGCATACTCTTGTAATTTATATGCACAGTCGAGACAAGGGGCATCTGCGGAGGTATCCATATTGGTTCCAATACCAAAACCATCGATAGGCGCCTGAACTTTGAGTAGCTTGTTTAATTGATATTCATCGATACCACCGCTAGAGAATATAGTGACATACTCTAATCCACCTTGATCGAGAATGGAGCGTACTTTTTTGGCGTGCGACGCAAGATCACCACTGTCCAGACGCACCGCCTTTATTTTAATATTTTCGCGCTTCAGGCGGGGTGCCAATTTAACCACTTTTTTAGCACCTTCTTCCGTATTATAAGTATCAATCAGTAATACCACGTTTTCTGGTTGCGCTTTTGCAAAGTGTTCAAATGCGGATAACTCGTCATCGTGTGCTTGTATAAATGAATGCGCCATGGTGCCGAATATGGGGATGCCAAACTCCTTGGCGGCTAAAACAGTTGCTGAACCAGAAAAGCCCGCCAGATAACTTGCTCTCGCGGCCAGTAAGGCTGCCTCTGCACCATGTGCCCGCCGCATGCCAAAATCCACCAATAATTTGTCTGCTGCCATTAATACACAGCGTACGGCTTTACTTGCAATAACTGTTTGAAAGTGTAATAAATTGATTAACCGACTCTCAACAATTTGAGCTTCCGGCAGCGGCGCTACAACGCGTAATATTGGTTCATCGGGAAAGAATACGGTCCCTTCCGGCATCGCATACACATCACCATTAAAACGAAGTGTACTTAAGTAATCTATAAAACGATTATTAAAACGTTTACTAGCAGCTAACCAATCTAACTCTTCAGTAGTAAACCGAAAAGTCTCGAAATATTGGAGAACCTGCTCTAACCCAGCTGCAATCAAAAATCCACGATTGTTTGGTAGCCGCCTGACAAAGAACTCGAAAACGGCGATGCCATTCATTTTTTGCTCAAAATAGCCTTGCAACATTGTTAACTCATACAAGTCAGTTAACAATGTATCTGCATGTTGATTATTAATTCCTTTTATCACGCTTGTAACCACCCAAACCCTAAAATCTGATTGTAATAAATACTATTTTAGTCGAGTTGGAAATACGACTCGAACAATCAATTAAAAGACTTGTCAATCACTGGCAACACACCTAAGTCAAACATTTTTTGTACAGCGACATCCCCATCCTTAACATCAACTGCGCGTATCGCATCAACTAATAAAAATACAGTGAACTGATGCTTGATCGCATCTTTTACGGTATTCAATACACAATAGTCGGTTGCAAGTCCACCGATAAACAGTCGTGTAATCCCCGCTTCTTCCAGCAATTTGTTCAAATTTGTATTTACGAAGCCAGAATAGGCATCTATTTCCGCTCTATCTGCCTTGGAAATAACGATCGTGTTGTTGGGTAAATTCAGTGTATCCGCAAAGTCTGCACCTTTGGTTCCTGCGATACAATGGGGTGGCCATATACCCCCATGCTCACTAAATGAAATATGGTTTTTAGGATGCCAATCGCGTGTCGCAAAGATTGGCAGCTTCTTTTCCTTGAACAATTCAATATAAAGATTCAGCACATCGATGACTATGTCGCCATTTGTAATTGCCATACTGCCACCGGGTAAAAAATCATTTTGAACATCAACAATAATCAATGCATCACCTTTGCGAAGTTCAATTTTTCCGGACATTATCTGTCACCTGATTTTTTAACGAATAATTGTATTTTATCGTACTAAACCTGCGTTAAGAAACAGCTCGCACTGTGGCATCATTTAATAATTCTGGAATCGCGCTTTTCAATACGTCTTCAACGCGCTCTACCAGAATAAAACAAATATCTTTTTCTACATGCTCAGGAAGATCACTCAAATCTTTTTTATTCGCTTTAGGAATAATGATGGTTCGAATTCCTACGCGGTGGGCGGCGAGTATTTTTTCCTTAATACCCCCCACAGGTAAAACCAGACCACTCAAGGTAATTTCCCCCGTCATGGCGATATCATTTCTTACTTGTTGTTGACTGTAAAGTGATGTCAGTGCGGTAAGCAGCGTTACGCCCGCTGATGGCCCATCTTTAGGTACCGCACCCTCAGGAATATGGATATGCACACCCGATGTCTGTATAAGCTTTGTATCAATACCCAGTGTATCAGCATGCGACCAGATATAACTTTGCGCCGTTACTGCAGATTCTTGCATTACTTCACCAAGCTGCCCTGTCAGAGTAAGGTCTTTTTTTCCAGGCAAAATCACTGCTTCAACGTAGAGCAATTGACCACCCATTTCCGTCCAGGCCAAGCCCGCGGCGACCCCGGGTGGTAATATTTTACGTAGTTGATCTGTATAAAAATATTTTGTACCAAGTAATTCACTTAAATTCTCAGGCAATACGCTTGATATTTGCTTTTCATTGCGTGCTATTTGAGTAGCCACTTTTCGAGCGATGCGCCCAATTTGACGCTCTAGTTCCCGGACTCCCGCTTCACGTGTATATCGCTGTATAATGTAGGATAAGGTTTTTTCCGGGATACTCAATTGATCCTGTGTTATTCCGGCTTCATTAAGTTGACGTTTTATCAAGTAAAGTTGAGCAATTTTTTTCTTTTCTTCTTCGCAATAACCCGGTAAGCGCAATATTTCCATTCGATCTAACAAAGGTGACGGAATACTATCCAGCGTATTGGCAGTAGCGATAAAAAAAACATTTGTTAAATCAAAAGGAAGGTCCAGGTAATTATCATGAAATTCTTTATTTTGTTCTGGATCTAAAACCTCCATCAATGCCGCGGCAGGATCGCCCCTGAAATCAGAACCCAGTTTATCGACCTCATCCAGCATCAGTAATGGATTATTGACACCAGTACGGCGAATGGCGCGAAGAATACGGCCAGGCATGGCACCGATGTAAGTACGTCGGTGACCTCTTAATTCTGCTTCATCGTGCAAACCACCCAGGCTAATTCTTTCGAATTTTCGCCCCAACGAATGTGCAATAGATTGCCCTACGGATGTTTTACCCACTCCAGGTGGGCCGACAAAACACAATATCGGTGATTTTGCTTGCGGATTTAAATTCATTACCGCGAGATGCTCTATAATCCGTTGCTTCACATCGATTAGCCCGTAATGATCTCGATTGAGTATTTTTTCGGCGCGATCCAGATCGGTGTTATCTTCTGTGTTTTTATACCAGGGCAGATCTAATAGAAAGTCCACATAGCTGCGGATGATCTGGTATTCGGGTGAAGCAGAGGTTAAACGTCCCAGTCGGTTAATCTCTTTTTCCAGTTCTTTGGTTACTATTTCGGGTAGTTTGTTTTCTGTCTGGCGTTTTTTCAATTCGACAATATCTTCTTGCTCTGGCGTATTCTCTCCCAGCTCTTTCTGAATCGCCTGCAATTGCTGGCGCAGCAGATATTCCTGTTGCTGCTTGCTCATTTCCGACTTAGCTTGATTGGTAATTCGGTTTCGTAGTTGCAGCACTTGTATTTCATGCATTAAATAGTCGTGTACAAGATGAAACACTTCAATTTGAGTATTTGCCTGTAAAATTTTAATTTCCTTTTCTACAGACAGTGAGAGTAAAGTAGATATAAGATAGGCTTGGTCGAGTGGCTTATTTATCTCTGAAATAATGTAATTAACGTCAACTTGTATTTCTGGTTGAACTAATTTAGCCATTTTTGCCGCCAAATCTAATATGGCACGATGTATGGCTTCTATTTCTGCATTCGTATCGGAGGGCTGCGGTAATTTATGAACATTATAATAATTTTCCTTTTTTGCTACATCAATAAGCTCTATTCTTTCAATGCCTTGCACCATGATGTGCACGAGTTTATTTAGGTGTAACATTTTTTTTATAACGGCTAATGTACCCGTGTTATATAAATCATTAATTCCTGGCTTTTCAATTGATGCGTCTTTTTGGACGAATACACCAATTATTTTATCTTCACTTGCTAAAGCCTCCTCAATCGCTTTAATTGATAGCGGTCTGTTCACTACAATCGGCAAGAATAGTTGAGGAAATAGTGTGGTATTCTTGAGCGGAATTATCGGTATACACAGGTTTTCAGAGGCAGTAGTCATTTTTTATCCTCCATTTTCAGACGTATAAATAACATGCCATCCTGATAGTCAGTAATTATTTTTACGTTGTCCATGTTACTGGGTATATTTACAACCCTTTGAAATCGGCTATAAGCTATTTCCATTGAATATATTTTTTGGTCACGTTGTATCGCAAAATCCCGTCTTTTACCTCTTATGACCAGGCTCTCACCCACGATAGAAATATCGATATCAGTGCTACGTACACCTGCCAATTCTATTTTTACTAACCAACCTTGCGCATCTCGATAGATATCAATAGGTGGCTGCCATATAAACTGTTTATATGTTCTTACTTCTGTATTTAACAGGTTATTCATCGTTAGTTAAATAGTTAGTTAAATTTGATCTAGCTATCTCATATCTTTATTTTACATCGCACTACCACAATTAAAATTAGCGTAAACACCTATATAGAAACAAGTAATGAATCTCTTTAAATATATTTATAGCAATATACAGTTAAGCGCTTATTATTTCATAATGTCAATTGGTGAGAATACGAATAGATTATTTCAACAAAAAAACATAATTTATAAGATGATCTTTTAATGAAAGGAGTATGACGCATGTTAAGTACATGGGTGTTGGTTGCGGATACAAGCCGAGCTAAATTCTTTTCGGTTGAGAAGAATGGTGCATTAAGCGAATTATTAAGCCTGGAACATCCGGAGGGGCGACAACATATCACTGACTTGACATCAGATTTACCAGGTCGTTCTTTCGACAGCTCAAAAAGTGGTGGTCGTCATGCCTTGGAAACAAAACTGTCGCCTAAACAACAAGGTGCAATTAATTTTAGTAAATTAATTTGTGACAAGCTCGAGTCTTGTCACAGCAAAGGAGAGTTTGACAAGCTAATTATTACTGCCCCGCCTGTATTCCTTGGTTTGTTAAGGAAAAAAATGGGTTCTAACATTACCAGGATAATCTCTACCGAAATAGCTAAAAATTTTATTGATCTTAGCGATAAGGAGATCAGACAACATCTCCCTGATAGAATTTAGGTGAGCCAAGATACTGAAGTGCGTTGAATAGTCTAGTGTTTTCAAAAAGAAAGTATTAATAGAGTAATGACTAAAGCAATTAATACCGCTCGAATGCCGGTCCATAGCCAAAACGTGCCGCTAATCTTACCTAAGAAAACACCAAGAAAAAAAACAATTATAAAAGCAACTGTGATTGAAACTTCTAAAGGATCTAACACTAACCACTCAGGTATTGTCCACCAAAGCGGAAATATTATAATGATGGATATTATAAATGGCGCCAGGCCATTTATAAATGCAATTATGAATGGCGCTAACTGTGCTGCCCGGCCATGGGTCGTTTTATCGAGATTTGTCATCATGGCTTTTTCGAGTTCATGCAGCTCTTTTTTTCTCTCCGCTGTTTCACTGATATATGCACTACTGACACCACTCATGCCAAGCGCGATAGCGGCGCCTAAACAGGCACTAATAATAACGGATGTATTCGTGTTATCACTGACATAAAACCCCACGCATAATCCTAACATAGTCAGTGCGCCATCAAATCCATTGGTGACAAAATATCGCCGGGCAATTTTATCTGCTCGGGTGATGTGAAGCATGGAACGTGTACTTTTAAGTAAGTTCATTTGGATTAAAAATCGTTATATAGTGATTCAATCCATCGATAATTACGATCCAGAAACGTCAACTTCATCTATGCTATGAATAGAACCACCCATCGATTTAATTATTTCTTCGATACTTTTAAATTGAACATCGTCTCCGCTAACAGTGACCACAATACTCTCTGTTTTTTCATCAACGGCTTCTACTGTTAAATTGACCAGGTAACTTGTGTCCTGTTCCGCAATTGCTTGTGCGAAATCAAGCGCATTGGGCTGGTGAGGTTTTAGAATGTCTAGCACGAGCCGCTTTACAAGAGTCATCTGTGCTCCAGCTTGAATATTTCAATTACGCCTAATGTCACGATACTGTCATTTTATGGTTATCGTTTTTTTCGATAACCAACGGTACAAAAGCAACATCAAGCAGCGCATCGGCATGCGTTGATCCATCTAATTCCTTTACAAACAACATAAGTTCCTGGTGCATATGAGGCAAACCAACAGGAATAACCATGCGACCGCCTGGTTTGAGCTGATTGATAAGTGCAGGTGGTATATGAGTTGCAGCTGCCGTTACGATAATTCCATCAAACGGGGCTTTTTCTACCCAGCCTTGATAGCCATTGCTACAACGCGTTTGGATATTGTCATAACCCAACATTTTCAGCCGTTTCGTTGCTGTTTCGTATAGTTCGGCGATACTTTCGATACTATAAACTTTTTTAGACAGTCTGGATAGAATAGCGGCTTGATAACCTGAACCAGTGCCAATTTCCAGTACGATGCTCTGTGGTGTCAGATCGAGTAAATCCGTCATTAATGCCACGATATAGGGCTGCGAAATGGTTTGCCCATAACCAATGGGCAGCGGGCGGTCTGCGTAAGCAAAGAGTTTATCCGATAGCGGAACGAATTTTTCTCTTGATACCTCGCCCATCGCATCCATAACACGTTCATCAAATGCCTTTCTGCCCGTCATTGAGGCAGTAAATTTAGCTTCAGCTGCTATATGTTCCAACATATGTAGTGGTTTTTTGTGCCTGGCAACATTTTTGGCTGCTGATGTCATGTGCCTTCCTCCCACGAAAAGAGATGGTGTTGTTGTTCTTAACTGTACACCTATTTTTTTTAATAAAGCAATTGGTAGTTGCACTTATAAAACAGAGCCCTTGCCTGATAATTTTTTGTAAAATACTATTCCAGCGAGCATATAAAAGCCCATCGCAAAAACAATAACGATATTAAAACCAAAATTCATTGCAAGCAGAATAACCAACACGCTACTGATAACTGAAGCACAGCCATTAACACCCCATGCCCACGGAACCGTCTCCGGGTTTGTAACAGCCAGGCTGCTCAAACCTATTGGAAATGGCATACCCATGAAAAAGGCAAGCGGTGCGATAAAAACAAGCGACAGCACAATTTTAATCACATCCGGTTGCCCTAATAAAAGTTTAAATATTTCCGGCAATAAAACCATATAAACAATACAACAGCCTATAATGAAGAAAAAAATACTCTCATAAGAAAATTTTTCGATAAACTTTTTGGCAAACGCACTGCCGATACCCGCAAATACCAGAAAAGCACACAATACCACAGCCACTGCATACAAAGGGTGACTCAGGAAAAGTATAAACTTCTGTATAAACGCCATTTCAATAAACATAAATGCCAGACCGATAGCGAAGAAATAAGTAAATGCGGATATATATGAGATTCTGCCCTGTTTTTTTGTTTCTTTTATTATTTCTTTATGACTTCGTCTGTATATCCATAATGGCAGTAAAATCAGCCCAACACTGGCAACAATAGCTTGAGAAAGCGTCATACCGACGATCATCGTTCCCCATTCAATCAATAAAATACCCTGATTGGCCGGAAGCGATACAACATCTGTTAACAACTTCCATTTGAAAAATGAAAAAAAATAGGGCCAATCGTCTGTGGCAGGTTCAATGTCGTATTTATACTGCTTTATAAATAAGTCTCTTTGTTCTCCCAACAAAGCAAGCGCACCAATATTAAAGTAGTCCGGCTCTAATATATTAACCTGATTGGCCTCCCCCGCCGTTAATCCGGGATAATAAGCCAGATCAAAACCTTGGTTTTGAGTAAATTGCCGAATTTTATCCAGCTCTGCTTCATCAAAGGGTTGCCGCTTTATCAATAATGATGAAATATTCCAGTTTCGAGCCAGAACCAGATGTTGTCCGGGGTTTGTAATGCCTCTTCTTTCTAATGCATCTATCGCCGTTGCAAACAGTTTCAGGCTATCTCTTGGCGGTATTTTTACCCATCGGGTCAAGGCCAGGATGCCATTGTCGGTTAAATGATTAATATATTCATCTATTGCCTCGACGGTATAAAGATAACTTTCATTGAGCGAATAAAGCCCGGCTGAAGATGCGTTGAATGAATCGAGTAAGGCCAGTTGAATCAGGTCATAGTGCGCATCGCTGCGATTAACATAACCCCGGGCATCCGAAATATGTATATTCACCGTTTCGTTATCGTATATATGGCCCGCGAATTCTGCGTATTTTTTTTTAACCAGATCGACCATTTGAGGATTGAGTTCAACAGCATCGATGTGACGTGCTTTATAATAAAGGCCTTGTAGAACCTCTGCACCACCGCCGGCACCCAGCACCAGGACATCAGGTTGGTCTAACAACTGATACGGTAAGGCTGACATCATCTGCGATAAAAAGTGCAGTGATCCACGCATGTCATTCAAATTATCTTCAACACGGGTTATCGCGGTCATACCCTCGCCATCGGTAAATACGGCAATTTGTGAAGGCGGCAACGATTCTGCGTGCAAGCTTAAACCCGGTGCATATCGAAAAGGAATGTCCGGACTTTCTACGACACTGAGCAGACCTAAAGGACTTGAGCGACGCTCAATAATTCTTGTTCCTTTTATATTAAGTGTCTGGCTTTCGGCCTTGTAAATAGATGGAACTAAAACTAGCCAATGTTCAGGAACGATCCAGGTCGAGAATAACAAAAGCACCAGAAACCACGATATATAACCATCTATTTTTAGTTCAAAACAAGCAACAATCGCTGCCAGAAAGCCAATACTGGAAATAAAAATTAATGCCTGGGTTGGTGGTAAAATAAACAAAACAGCAATAATACCCAGAGCCCCAATCCCGGCACCGAAAAGATCAGCGGCATAAGCCGTTGTTATGCGATAACAATAAAATCGATATACCAATCCCAAACTTGTTGCTGCAAAAAGGAAAGGAAAAAAAAGGCAAAGATAAACCAGTAATAACCAGAACCATTGACTTCTGTCCCATAAAATTTCCAGTGGGCTAAATGGTATAGCCTGAGCAATGAAAAAACAGACGATACTGAAGACCGAAAATAAACTGATATTGATGACAAAAAGCGCTTTTACCCTGGTTTTAACCCAATCCTGCGTGATTGTTAACAGCGCGCCACTGGCACCATACCCCAATAATGCAACACTTATTATCATGTACGCGAAATGTTGCCACTGAATTATTGAGAACAATCGCATAAGCAACACTTCGTAGCTCAGTACAGCAAATGAAATCATCGCAATCGAGATGATGGGGGGACGCGCAGAACCTATTTTTTGCACTTCACTCATAGCCAGTCTCGATATAATTTGCCTGTGCTATCAGGCCTCTGGAAAACTGGGAACTAATGTCCGCCTGTTAATGGAACAAATGCGACCGGTAACATCTGATATATCTTAACTGTTCCATCCTCAGCCTTTTCAACTAAAGTCAAATTTTGTGTAAAAAAACGTCCGCCAACCGGTATCACCATGCGAGCACCGGGCTTTAATTGTTTCACTAATGGGGGTGGGATATGACTCGAAGCCGCAGTCACTATAATGCCATCAAATGGAGCATGTTGTTCCCAGCCATAATATCCATCACCAAGCTTTACCTTTACATTCCCGTAGCCAAGTGTCTTTAGATGCGTTCTTGCTCGTTCTGCTAGCGGCTCAATGATTTCAATAGTAAAAACAGATTTAACCAGTTCAGCTAATACAGCCGCTTGATAACCCGAGCCCGTACCTATCTCCAGTATCCTCGCGTCCGCATCAGTTTCAAGCAAGTCCGTCATTAACGCTACTATATAAGGTTGGGATATGGTTTGGCCATAACCAATGGGCAATGGACGATTTTTATAGGCAGACCCTTGCAAGGCCTTGGGAACAAAAAGATGGCGTGGCACTTTTCCCAGGACGCCCATTACACGAGGATCAAATTGTGTCTTCTTGGTAGAAGAATAAGTAAGGAGCACATCCCTATTAATTTCTTTTATTAGCTGTTTTCGTGCCTCGAAATAATCAATAGAAAAAACAACGCTAGAATGGACTAGCATCGTAAAAAAAATGAAGACGAAAATAAAAAAATGCTTGGTGAACTCCATAAAAATTTCTCATGCGTTATATAATTATTCCTTTTAGCAGCCTGAACACCGACTGATAGTGTTACTCGTTATAACTAAAATGTCCGCGACGTACACCTTTTAATAATAAGTGAAATGCATCGCCATTGATATGCACCAGGTGTTCATGGTCACCCGCTTCAAAATAAACATTCGCGAGTGTGGTTAATTGTTCATCTAAATACGTATCCAGTCCATACACCGAACCTAGCGGTGGAACGGCACCCGGCACACAATCAGCAAACAATTTTTTAACCTCAGACTCATCAGCCAATATGAAATCCCTATCGACTTCCTCTCTTAACGCCCGTAATTTGAGCCAGCCATTACCTGGAATCACTACCATAGCGTAACCATTCAAGTTTTCGACTATCACTGCTTTAGCAATATGATCTTCGGGTACGTGCGCGGCGCGGGCTGCATCACGGCTTGTGTATGTTTTTGGGTGACGTACCAGTTCAAAATCAATATTATGTTCTGCTAAATAAGATCTTATTGATTCAGCTATGGACATTAACATCTCCTCTTAGAATTAATTGAATCCGTTCGGAGAGATTCATTATTGAACCATTTTAAAATAACAACAGCGTGTTTATATTATTAATATAGTATTACCTAACGACATATAACAGGTTGACATGCATGAAAATTGAAATAGATGACTAAAAACCTAATATACCGCCTGAGCGATGTTTATCCACAAACCTCCTATTAATAAAAATTCACAAAACCAGTATCTGTGGCACAGACCTGCATATATATAATTGGTTAAAGTAGGATCGTTCCCATCATGCAATACGATGCACATGTGGTTCAGCAGGTGGCAACACGCTCATTAGACAAAGGTATCTATGTCATCTGTTTTTTCTATATGGCTGTTGCAAAAGACCAGGCACGTATTCGCACTCAAATCTCCGTAGCACATACTAAACAACATCCAGACAAAGCCATTGATGTCTTTAGAGAGGTAGGCATAGAATTGGGAATAACGCCTTAAATTGTTAACATGTTACATAATATTTCGCTTATAAGAGACCATGTATCAAGGAGAAAAACTTAACGGCATCACACACCTGCTCGGCGCAGTAGCGGCCCTCGCGGGTACTGTCGTGTTAGTCGTTCTTGCTTCCATGCAAGGCGATCCTTGGAAAATTGTCAGCTTCAGTCTCTACGGAACTACTTTATTTGTTCTTTATATATTTTCTACTCTCTATCACAGCTTAAGAGGACGGGCGAAACAGTTTTTCCAAAAACTTGACCATATCGCTATCTATTTGCTCATCGCCGGAACCTACACACCTTTCACACTGGTTACTCTGCGTGGTGCTTTGGGTTGGTCATTGTTCAGTGTAATCTGGGGGCTCGCAGCTGTTGGAATTATATGGGAAGTCTTACCTAATAAAGGTAAGAACAGAAACCCGAGAATCCTGTCGGTAATAATTTACATCATCATGGGTTGGTTAGTATTAATAGCACTTGATCCATTAATTGATAATTTAACTAGTATAGGTATGGCCTTACTAGCCGCAGGTGGCGTGTTCTATACCATAGGAATGGTATTTTACGCATTGAGTGATAAGATGCGCCACGCACACGGTATTTGGCATTTGTTTGTCCTCGCGGGAAGCGTAAGCCACTATTTTACTATTCTTTTATACGTCGTATAATTTTTTAAGGAACCGCAACACACATACCCGCATTCAACAACACCCTACCTAAAAAATATAAACAACCAAGAAAAATACAGAGGATTTATAATTATAAATGATTTCAGTTTCAACATCAGCATAATTGGAGGATAATGATTCTAATGTGTAGTTGATCATTCCAGGCAACCGTTTATTGCTTTACGAGAAGGTTTACTTTACAGGAAGGCTTAAGGATGGGGAATCAGGCTCACACCGAAAAGATACAGCTAAACGCAGAAGGGACAGCAACAGGTGTACTTAAAATTATAACCGAGCTGTTAGCAGAAATTCATGCGCAACAATTAATTACACAAACTGTTAATCTCGATAGCACGCTGGATCGAGAGTTGGGATTTGATAGCCTGGCTCGTGTAGAGCTGTTAAGCCGTATTGAACATGAATTTCACATTGCCTTCCCTGAAAGGATATTCATCGAAGCGGAAACACCACGCGATTTATTACGTGCAACCCTCAGCGCCAGTAGTCCAAAAGTGATTGAAAACATCACGCCACTCAGTCAAACCACACTCGCTAAAGAGGAAACCGCACCAATTTCTGCGAAGACGCTAATTGATGTCCTTGATTGGCACGTGTTGAGCCACCCGGATCGTCCTCATATTAAGCTATATAATGGTGACGAAGAGGAAGATGTCATCACGTATCGTGACCTCATGCAGGGTGCGGAAACTGTAATGGCTGGTCTACAACAACACGGTGTAGTTCCGGGTGAAGCAGTCGCAATCATGTTGCCTCCCGACCGGGATTATTTTTTTAGTTTTTTCGGTATACTGCTTGCTGGTGCCGTACCAGTGCCAATTTATCCCCCGGTGCGACCGTCCCAGATCGAGGACCATATGCGTCGCCACAAAAACATTCTGGGCAATTGTCTAGCGTCGACACTCATCACCGTACCCGAAGGAAAAAAAATTGCAGGCCTACTTAAATCCCTGGTCGACACATTACGAAGTGTAGTTACAGTGAAAGAACTGTGTTTCGTATCGAAAAATTATCAACGGCCTGTTATTGGCGCTTTCGACACCGCCTTTCTACAATACACTTCGGGCAGCACCGGCAATCCAAAAGGCGTGGTGTTGTCTCATGCTAATTTATTGGCAAACATCCGGGCGATGGGTGAAACTATTCAGGCTAGCTCCAATGATGTTTTTGTAAGCTGGCTGCCTCTATACCACGACATGGGTTTGATCGGTGCCTGGCTGGGTAGCCTGTACTATGCTGCCTCACTGGTAATTATGTCACCATTGACCTTTATCACCCGCCCGCAAAGCTGGCTTCGGGCAATTCATCAATTCCGTGGCACCCTCTCTGCATCCCCAAACTTTGGTTATGAACTGTGTCTACGTAGATTAGATGATAAGGATATTAAAGGACTGGATCTCAGTTCCTGGCGTATTGCTTTTAATGGTGCCGAACAGGTGAGTCCGGAAACAACACAACGGTTTTGTGAACGGTTTAGTCAATATGGTTTTCGACGTCAGGCATTTATGCCGGTCTATGGTTTAGCTGAAAGCTCAGTGGGATTAACCTTTCCGCCGCTTGGTCGCGGTCCACTCATTGACAAAATCCAACGCGAACCCTTCATGCGCACGGGTCGTGCTATTCCGGTTGAAATGAAAAAAACGGATAACAATGCATTATCTTTTGTCTCCTGTGGCACACCTTTGGCAAACCACCAAATCCGCATAGTGGATCAGACAAACCAGGAACTGCCTGACCGACAAGAAGGTCATTTACAATTTTGTGGCCCATCGGTAACCAGCGGCTATTTTCGCAACCCACGTGAAAACCGTCGACTTTTTGTCGGCGATTGGGTCAATTCCGGCGACCTGGCTTATATTGCCAATGGTGAGTTACATCTGACTGGGCGCAGCAAAGACATTATTATCCGGGCCGGCCGCAACCTCTATCCACATGAACTGGAAGAAGCCGTTGGAGAGATAGAGGGTATCCGCAAAGGAAGGGTCGCTGCATTTGGTAGTACCGATCCCGTCGCGAACACAGAACAATTAGTGATATTAGCGGAAACGCGCGAAGATAAAACAAGCGCACTGGCCCATTTACGCACCCAAATTATTTCCACGGCCATTGATCTGGTCGGTACACCACCCGATGAGGTGATACTTGCACCACCGGACACTATTTTGAAAACATCCAGTGGAAAAATCCGCCGTACTGCCTGCCGAGAAATTTATGAAAAGGGCCTTATAAATAAGCCCAAAAAAGCAGTGTGGTTGCAGGTGATGCATTTAATTCTGGTAGGCATGGTACCGCAACTGCAGCGTGCGCGACGAGTTCTGGTGTCAGCACTCTTTGGCCTTTATGCACGTCTGGTCTTCTGGACACTCGCCCCTGTCACATGGCTGTCGGTAATAGTACTACCACGCCCGTCTTGGCGCTGGGCAATCATGCGCTTCGCCACTCACCTGCTCGCTCGAGCCACGCGGACAACTGTTTCAGTACAAGGAAAGGAACATCTACTACCGTCTGAGCAACCCTGTGTGTACATAGCCAATCATGCGAGTTACCTTGACGGTCCACTGTTAGTACTGGTTTTATCTCGACAGTTCAGCTTTGTGGCCAAAGAAGCGTTTATTAGGCGATCTATATCCGGTTTATTTTTACGCCGCATACAAGCAGAGTTTGTTGAACGCTTTGATATTCAGCAAAGTGTTAAAGACGCACAACGTTTGGTATCCGTAGCAAAAGCAGGTCGATCACTGCTATTTTTCCCAGAGGGTACATTCACGCGTGTTCCCGGCTTGCTGCGCTTTCACATGGGGGCGTTTGCTATTGCGGCGCAAGCCAACGTCCCCATCATACCGATCACAATACGCGGTAATCGTTCTATATTTCGTGAAAACTCCTGGTTACCTCACCATGGAGCTATCACAGTTATTATCGGTGCGCCGATTAATCCGACTAATATCTCAGTCCCAGATAAAAGCAACACCTGGAATATAGCGCTCGTATTGCGTGATAGTGCTCGTCAACATATCTTACGTAATTGCGGCGAGCCAGACCTGGGCAAAGAAAAATTTCAATAGATGAGCTAATGCTAAAGGGATAATCACGTTGTTCAAAATAAAAAAAGGTCTTGATATTCCAATTGCGAATCCACCGGAGCAAAAGATCTATGACGCGCAGCCGGTAGAGACGGTGGCGTTGGTTGGGCGCGATTATATTTGGCGGCGGGGTTCATTGTTAGTTCGAGAAGGTGATCGCGTCAAATTGGGCCAACCCGTGGTCCGGGACAAGAAACTACCTGACATTATGGGTACTTCTCCTGGATGTGGAACAGTAGAGGCTATTCTTCGCGGCCCGAAACGTGTGCTCGCCACGTTTGTTATTCGCTTGGATGGTGACGAAGAAGTACATTTCCCGACTTTCGATGATGACGCAATTTACAAACTTTCCGCCGATAAAATTAAAGAAAATCTACTGATTTCCGGATTGTGGACTTCATTTCGAACTCGGCCCTATAGCACCCTGGCTGATCCTCACAGTATGCCTTACGCCATATTAATCACTGCAATCGATACCAATCCGCTGGCGCCCGATCCCATGGTGATTATTAGTACTGCAGCGGAAGATTTTCGGCGAGGCGTTGCACTCATCGCTAAACTGACCGAAGGCACGCTATTCGTTTGCAAAGCGCCGGACGCGCAGTTACCGATAGATGAGAAAACCAATATCGAAATCGCAAGTTTTTCAGGGCCCCACCCTGCAGGATTAGTAGGTACCCATATCCATTTTCTTTGCCCGGTTAGTGCAAATCGTACAGTCTGGCATATAGGGTATCAAGATGTCATTGCTATTGGACGTTTGTTTAACAGTGGCAGACGCGACCTACACAGAATAATTTCCTTAGCTGGGCCAGCAGTGCAACGGCCCCGGTTGATACGCACGCGCACCGGCGCCAATACCAATGAATTAGTGCAAGGTGAACTGGACTGTACACGGTGCAGGTTGATTTCAGGTTCAATATTATCCGGCTATCAGGCCAGTGACAGCACTGCTTATTTAGGACGTTATCACAATCAAATTACCGTATTGGGCGAAGGTGGTGACCGTGAAATGTTCAAATTTTTAATGCCTGGCCGCGATATGTTTTCCGCAACCCGTACCTTTATTTCCAGTGTGTTACCAAAAAAACGTTTTGCGATGACGACCTCCCAAAATGGCAGCGCCCGAGCCATGGTACCTATCGGCAGTTATGAGCGGGTAATGCCGTTGGATATCCTTGCCACCCCGTTACTGCGTTCGCTTGTAGTCAAAGACACCGAATCCGCGCAAGCGTTAGGCTGCCTGGAACTGGATGAGGAAGACCTGGCATTGTGCTCTTATGTGGATCCCGGTAAATATGATTTTGGATCAGTTTTACGCGAAAATCTAATGCACATTTTTAAGGAAGGCTAATGCGTCCATTACGTAATTTTCTTGACCGTATGGAACCCTTATTTCAAAAGGGGGGTCGCTTTGAACAGTTTGGCGCCTTATTTGAAGCTATCGATACCTTTTTATATTCGCCAAAAGATGTCACCCAAGGTTCGCCCCACGTGCGTGATGCCGTAGACCTCAAACGCGTCATGATGACAGTGTATTTTGCGGTATTGCCTTGTTTTTTTATGGCGATGTATATCGTGGGTCACGATGCCAACGCCCTCATGACGGCAAACGGTATTACTTCCGTACCAGGTTGGCGCGGTACATTCCTGGACAACATAGGTATCGGCTATGACCCTAATAATATCTGGGCGTGTTTCTGGCATGGCGCCATGTATGTTTTGCCGATTTATCTGGTTACCTTCCTGGTCGGCCTTACTTGGGAAATCGTGTTTGCCATCGTTCGCAATCATGAAGTCAATGAAGGTTTTTTTGTCACGTCCATATTGTTCACCCTTACTTTACCGGCGACCATTCCATTATGGCAGGTCGCATTGGGCATATCATTTGGTGTAGTGATAGGCAAAGAAATCTTCGGTGGTGTGGGTAAGAATTTTCTCAACCCAGCGCTGGTAGGTCGTGCATTTCTATTTTTTGCCTATCCCGCGCAAATGTCAGGTAATTCGGTTTGGGTTCCGGTTGACGTGGTGAGTAGTGCGACGTCTGTTGCAGTTGATGCGGTGAGTAGTGCTACGCCTTTGGCTTTATGGAACAGTGGCGGTGTAGAGGCAGTCCATGCAGCAGGCATAAACTGGGAAAATGCATTTTTAGGCCTCATTCCAGGTTCAATAGGTGAAACATCGACGTTGGCCTGCTTACTCGGCGCAGTAATATTGATTTATACACGCATCGCGTCTTGGCGAATTATGGCGGGTGTGCTCGCCGGCCTGGTTGTCGTGACGCTGTTTTTCAATTGGCTGGGCAGTGAGACCAATCCGATGTTTTCCATGCCCTGGTACTGGCATTTAGTATTAGGTGGTTATGCATTTGGATTAGTCTTCATGGCCACCGACCCGGTATCCGCATCAATGACAGAAACGGGGAAATGGATATTTGGCATACTCATCGGTGTGATGGTTGGCCTCATCAGAGTGGTGAATCCCGCCTATCCGGAAGGCATGATGTTAGCCATCTTGTTCGCTAATGTATTTGCGCCCCTTATCGACTGGTTCGTTATACAGGCCAATATCCGACGGAGGTTAAAGCGCAATGCCTAAATCATCGTCAACACCGATACACAAAAGGCTGCTCGCTTTACCTAATGACGACAAGCGAAAAATAGTTTTTGTCGCGACCATTTTATGTTTGGTATGTTCCGTATTGGTGTCTACCGCAGCAGTTACACTGCGGTCGCTACAGGAAAACAATGCACAAATTGCTCGCAAGATGGAAATTCTCAAGGTGGCGGGCTTGCGCTCGTCGGGTGTAGATCTGGATGTCTATTTTAATCAACACATACAGACCAAAATCGTTGATCTGAATAGCGGTGAGTATATAGAAGATTTTAATGAATCGACATTTGACGAACGTAAAACAGCACGTGACCAAAACACCAGTATCGAACTACTTGCCAAGCAGGATATCGCAAGAATTAAACGACGGGCAAATTATGTGCGTGTCTATCTAATACCTGATGAACAAGGAAAGATTAACAAAATTGTATTGCCGGTTCACGGTTATGGGCTGTGGTCCACCATGTACGGTTTTTTAGCACTCAGTGCAGACGGTAGGACCATAGCTGATCTCACTTTTTACGAACAAACTGAAACCGCCGGACTGGGTGCAGAAGTTACCAACCCCAAATGGTTGGCACAGTTTGCTGGAAAACAAGCACTGGACTCGCAAGGCAGGCCGTTAATCCGGGTTGGCAAGGGCCCGGTAAATGCTGATGACACGGCGGCAAACTATTTAGTTGACGGTATATCCGGTGCGACGCTGACAAGTATAGGCGTGACAAATTTGATGCATTTCTGGTTGGGTGAATTGGGTTTTGGCCCTTATCTGGCAAAATTGCGTCAGCATAATGACTAGTCAGTAGAAAGACCTTGGTTACACAGAGACTATAATTGAAGTATAGAGTTTAAATATTTATAGCGCATGGACATTGCCAATGACAATACAAACAAAAAAGAACTTACTTGATCCTTTAATCGATCCTTTAGTCAATAAGAATCCCATTACGCTGCAAATTTTGGGTATATGCTCAGCCTTAGCTGTGACGACAAAATTGGCTCCGGCCCTTATCATGGGCCTGGCGGTAACGGTTGTGCTCAGCGTCTCCAGTGTCTCAATAAGTCTAATACGTAAACATATTCCGGGCAGTATTCGCATTATTGTCCAAATGACCATAATTGCATCTTTGGTCATTATAGTTGACCAATTTCTTAAAGCTTATGCCTATGAATTAAGTAAACAACTCTCGGTGTTTATCGGTTTGATCATTACCAATTGCATTGTGATGGGACGCGCGGAAACCTTTGCGATGCATAACCCACCCACGGCAAGTTTTTTAGATGGTTTAGGCCATGCCATGGGTTACAGTTTGATTTTGATCATTGTTGCCGTAGTACGCGAATTATTAGGTTCTGGCACGTTAATGGATTATACCATCCTGCCACTGGTTAAAGATGGCGGCTGGTATGAACCCAATGGCTTAATGTTACTGGCGCCGGGCGCATTTTTTATTATCGGTTTATTGATATGGGCGATCCGCACCTGGAAGCCGGATCAAGTGGAAAAACCAGAGTATCAAATTCATGTGGTGCACCGTACTGAGGTTATGTGATGGAAACCTATCTATCCTTGTTTGTACGATCCATTTTCGTCGAAAATCTTGCTTTGTCATTTTTTCTGGGTATATGCACTTTTTTAGCGGTCTCTAAAAAAATTGAAACGGCACTTGCATTGGGCGCCGCAGTAGTCGTCGTGCAAGGCATTACCTTACCAATAAATAATCTTATTGCCACTTACTTATTAAATGATGGCGCTTTGTCCTGGTTGGGATTACCCGATGTCAACCTGGTCTATTTACATCTTATTATTTTCATTGGTGTAATCGCCGCGATGGTGCAAATTCTGGAAATGATTCTGGATCGTTATGTTCCGGCTTTGTATAACGCCTTGGGTATTTTTCTGCCGTTAATAACGGTCAATTGCGCTATCCTTGGAGGCTCACTCTTTATGTTTAATCGCTCCTATAATTTTACCGAAAGCGTCGTGTTTGGCGTGGGATCCGGGCTGGGTTGGGCATTGGCTATCGTCGGCCTGGCGGCGGTCCGTGAAAAACTAAAATACAGTGATGTGCCTGAAGGGTTACAAGGTTTGGGTATTACATTTATTGTTGCCGGGCTTATGTCTTTGTCCTTCATGTCATTTTCGGGAATACAATTATAAGTCAATATTTTATTATATAGATGAGACATTTCAAAATACGATATGGGTATCCAGATGCTTGAGATCATCCTTGGAGTAAGCATGTTTAGCATCATCATTTTATTACTGGTGGGGCTAATATTATTCGCACGATCTAAACTGGTTGCCAGTGGTGCTATCGATGTACTGATAAACGAGGAAAAAATCTTCCGTCTACCCGTGGGCCAAAAATTACTCAATGCCCTGGCACAAACCAACCTGTTTTTGGCGTCTGCTTGTGGTGGTAAAGGAACGTGCGGGCAATGCAAAGTGCGCATAACGGAAGGTGGAGGAGAAATTCTTGCTACGGAAACATCTCTCATAAGCAAACGGGAGTCGCTGCACGGTGACCGCCTGGCATGCCAAGTGGCATTGAAGCAGAATATGAAAATCGAAATACCCGCAGAGGTGTTTGGTATTAAAAAATGGAATTGTACAGTGCGTAGCAATCGCTATATATCAACATTTATAAAAGAATTGACGCTGGCACTACCTTCAGGCAAAAAACTTAATTTTCGCGCGGGTGGTTATATTCAAATTGAGTGCCCTCCCCACCACATTTATTACAAAGATATGGATGTACCGAATGAGTACCGAGCCGATTGGGACAAATTTGATATGTGGCGATATGAATCAATATCCAAGGTCACGGTGGAAAGGGCTTATTCTATGGCTAACTATCCCTCTGAGAATGACATTGTAATGCTGGATGTCCGTCTCGCTTCACCCCCTCCCAATCAACCTGAAGCACCACCGGGAGTTGTGTCTTCTTATATTCATAGTCTGCACCCAGGCGATAGCGTTACCATTTCTGGTCCTTATGGAGAATTCTTTGCCAAAGACACCGATACTGAAATGATTTATATCGGCGGTGGCGCCGGCATGGCACCCATGCGCTCGCACATATTTGATTTATTAGAACGTTTACATAGTAAGCGGAAAATCAGCTTCTGGTACGGTGCGCGAAGCAAACGGGAAATTATTTACCAACACGAGTTCGATCAGTTGCAAAAAAAACACGACAATTTTGAATGGCATGTCGTACTTTCTCAGCCTCGAGCAGATGATAATTGGCTCGGTTATAGCGGCTATGTGCACACGGTACTTTTACGCGAATACTTAAATGAACATCCTGCACCGGAAGACTGTGAATATTATTTGTGTGGTCCGCCCATGTTAACTGCTTCGGTGGTAAGTATGCTTGATGATCTGGGCGTGGACCCGGAAGATATTTTATTTGATGATTTTGGCTAAAAAATAATGTGGTTGCGGAATCACTTCAATAGTGACGCAAGAGTCTTGTGTAAAACTGCAAAAAGGAATTAGAAAATGATGGAATTAATACTGAGTTTTTTGGCATTCCTGTTCATGATATTAAGCATGAGTGTTGGTGTTTATTTTGGTCGCCGGGCTTTGCAAGGCAGCTGCGGTGGGTTGAATCAATTACAGGGCATTGATTCCGATTGCGACGGCCAATGCCAACGACCATGTCCTAAAAAAAAGAAATCAACCCTGTCAGTAGGAGATAGGTGATGGATACCATGTTAGTAAAAGACCATATGACGCGTAAGATTGTTACGCTACGACCAGACATGGATATAATGGAAGCCGTCAATATCTTGTGTGAAAATCAAGTGCCCGGTGCACCTGTGGTGGATCAATTAGGAAATTTTATTGGCATCTTGTCAGAAAAAGATTGCCTTAATGGCGTTTTGAATGCCGCTTATTATGAAGAACGAGGTGGACGGGTGGATGCGTTTATGCATCGCAACGTAGAAGTGGTTGAGGCCGAGGACAATATCACCGATGTTGCCAAACGTCTTGTTGATAAAGGTTACCGTGGAATGCCTGTCATCCACAATAATATCCTGGTGGGTATGATAAACCGTTCGGATGTATTAAAAGCTATCGTCAAGTGAACGTAGCCTTGTATCTGGAATTAAGACACTGTGAGGGCCCCCACCTGAGTGGGGGTCCTTGTTATATATCAAAGAATCGGCTAATTAACCTGTGACTCTGACGTGGCTGGCTTGGGGGCCTTTGGGACCATTTTCTACTTCAAAGCTTACGGTTTGTCCTTCAGACAGTGTTTTAAAACCCTCATTCTGCAGTGAAGAAAAGTGTACAAACACATCAGTCCCACCATCATCGGGGGATATAAAACCAAATCCTTTAGCATCGTTAAACCATTTAACATTACCTGTAGTCATGTAAATTACCTCTATAATAAATAAAATAAAAATATTGCAAATCTTGTTGAGGTATTACAGGAGAAAACCGGAAGGATACTGCTGATACATCTATTAAATTGCAACCAGGGTGTGTAGTAACATTTTATTCGTCGCAATGTCCCCCTTTAGTTACTTCATGGATCACGCTGCATGACGTTGTGCCAGCGGTGTACTGACTTAAAACATTTGCTACACGTTCCATTTGAGTTGAATTCACTCTAAAAGTTCCAGTTGTCTAAAAATAAACATCACCACCGAAATGTAATATACATCGAAGTAAAAAAGTAATAATACAAAAAGTCTTTTATTTAGATTCTGCACCTTAGTCGTTCGCACCCGTGCATGAATGCACGTAGTTAGAGGTAGGTTCAACTGATTTTTTTAGGTTAAACAGGTCGCCTTTGGCCTTTACTATAGAGTAAAGGCCGTTCGATAGCTGCCAGTTTTAGGTGTGTATACGTCATCCATGACGCATTATAAACCTTAGTATTCAAAACATAACTAAGACAGATGGGTATCTTCTAATTTTCTTAGTTTCCTAAAAGATAGCTATATTTCTGCTTGAATAAGCATAACTGATCATTGTTTTCCTTATATTATTATTCAGATGCATCATGTATTTCACGGGTTAACAATCTTTTTGAGAATGAACCGTATAACACCGGTAATACAAACAGGGTAAGTAATGTAGACGATATCAATCCACCGACGACGACAGTCGCAAGTGGGCGCTGCACTTCAGATCCAACACCGGTTGCTAATAACATCGGGATCAAACCCAGCGCCGCAATAGACGCGGTCATCAGTACCGGGCGTAACCTTGATAACGCGCCTTCAAATACAGCATCAGTGACTGTATGAATACTGGGCTGTCGTTGGTTAATCGCATTTACCATGACAACACCATTTAACACCGCCACACCAAATAGCGCGATAAATCCAATAGAACCTGGCACTGACAGATATTGCCCGGTAAAAAACAACGCAGCAATACCGCCAATTAACGCCAGTGGGACATTGAGCATAATTAACAAGGCCTGGCCGACGGAATCAAATGCGAAATAAAGCAATAAAAATATCAATGCGAGTGAAAGCGGGACGACAATCATGAGTCGGGCCTGCGCTCGCTGCTGATTTTCAAACTGGCCGCCAAATACGACGCTATAGCCGGGTGGTAAATCGACCTTCTGCTGAATTTGTTGATCAATTTCCGCTACCAAACTGCCCATGTCTCGCCCTTCTACGTTAGATTGGATGACCACGCGCCGTTGCACATCATCGCGTCGAATTTGAGGAGGACCGGATTCAACGGCGACGCTGGCGATGTCGCGTAATTTTACCCAGGCACCACTTGGCGATTTAAGAATCAAGTCTTCAATAACACTGACATTATTACGGTAGGATTTCGCTAAACGCACATAAATATCATAACGTTCATTGCCATTAATCACTTGCCCGGCGCTCTGCCCTCCGATGGCATCCGATACCAGAGACATCACCTGATCTACCGGGATACCAAAACGCGCCAGGCGATCACGATCGGGCCGCACGACTAACTGTGCCTCACCGGCTATTTGTTCCATCGAAACGCCACGAGTGCCGTCAATGTTTTTGACTAATGTTTCGATTTCTTTACCTTTTGATGCAAGTACATCTAAATCAGGGCCAAATAACTTGATAGCCAGTTGCGCTTTTACCCCTGAAAGTAACTCATCCACACGTGTTGCAATAGGTTGTGAAAACGTAAACAGTAAGCCCGGAAATACAGACATTTTTTCTTCCATTAATTTCTGTATAGATATTCGATCCTTGGCCGACACCCAGTCATCAACCGGTTTTAAACCAACAAAAATCTCAATATTAGAAACAGGCTCAGGATCACCCCCCACCTCAGCTCGCCCAATACGGCTGGAGGCATATAAGACTTCTGGAAATTCAAGCAACGTCGTTTCGAGTGTTTTGGCGACTGTTAATGCCGTATCCAAACTGGATGAGGGCGCCAGTGTAACGCGGACATTAATGGTACCCTCTTCTAGCTCGGGAACAAATTCTGTGCCCAGCCAGGGGACCAATAATAACGAAGCAACAAATAACGTTAGTGCAATTGCTACAACAGAACGCCTTGCTTGTAATGCACGTTTTAGCGCTTTTCGATAAAACTTTTTAATTGGACGAAGCAAAGGGCTTTCACGATGTTTTACTCCCTTTTTAAAACAATAGGTCGCCAATGCTGGAATCACGACAAGCGCGACCATCAGCGAAGCAAACATCGACAATACGATGGAAATTGCCATCGGTTGAAATAATTTTCCTTCTACACCTTCAAGTGAAAATAACGGGGCAAATACAATAATGATTATCATCACGGCAAAAAATACCGGCCGACCGACTTCGCGGGCCGACTGTTGAATTCTTAAGGCCATGCCATGACTGTCTTGAGCTGCATTAAAAGGATGCTTATCACCCGGTGCAACATTGGCCTGGATAAATTTACGATGCTCCTGGTCAGGCTGGGATAAGTGCTCGTAAATATGCTCCATCATGACAACGGAGCCATCCACCATCATACCAATCGCAATTGCAAGCCCCCCCAGCGACATGAGGTTAGCGGACACATCCCAGTAAGCCATAGCCATCAGCGCCAGTCCGACAGATATTGGTACCGATATCAGCACCAACAGTGAAGCCCGTAAATTCATTAAAAACAACAACAAAACCACCACAATTAACACAAAAGCCTCTAACAACGCTTTAGCCACTGTGTTTACCGCCTTATCAACCAACTCAGATTGGTCATAAAAGGGTTCAATCACGACCCCATCGGGCAATGCGGCTTGGATAATGGGCAAACGTTGCTTGACACCATCAATCGTTGCCTTGGTATTTACACCCAGTCGTTTAAGAACAATGCCGACGACGACTTCACCCAGGTATTTAGGTTCACCTTGCGAGTCACGCAGCGTCATCGACACCGCGCCCTGGCGAATTTCGGCGCCAAACGCAACGTTTGCGACATCACGCACTCGCACCACTACACCATCTACATCTTTCAAAGAAACATTAGCGATATCACGTAAACCGTCTTCCCCGCTGCGTACCCAGCCCACACCACGAACCACCAACTGCTCTGCACCGCGGTCCATATACCAGCCGCCCGCATTGCGATTATTTGCTTCAATGGCCGCAGTTACCTCATCAGCAGAAATACCGTAAGACAATAGACTTTTCGGATCAAGCTGTACTTGATATTGACGCACATCCCCGCCAAAGGATAATACCTCAGTCACGCCATCAACCGGCATCAATAAAAGTTTGACTACCCAGTCATTCAAACCACGTAATGCCATGGTGTCATATTGGCTGGGTTCATCTGTGCGCAACATGTATTGAAATACCTGGCCTAAACCAGATGTATTAGGGCCCATCTCCGGTACGCCGACTCCTTCAGGAATCTGTTCGCGAGCAGCTTGTAATCGTTCGAAAACAAGTTGGCGTGCAAAATAAATATCTGTTCCCTCTTTAAATACCACCGTGATACCGGACAAACCGGTTTTTGATATGGAACGCACTTCCTCTACATCAGGCAAGCTATACATCACCGCTTCAATCGGATAGGTGATCAGTTGTTCAACTTCTTCCGCTGCCAGACCCTGGGCTTCTGTATTTATCGTCACCTGCACATTGGTCACATCAGGAAAGGCATCAAGGTTCAGGGTCGGCAGGATTAATACACCAACGACCACAGACGCCAGCAATGAAAGCACAACCAGCAAACGATTTGCCACGGAAAAATCAATAATATTATTCAGCATGGTCTTACCTCATTAGTGGTTGTGAATATCGAAGCCGCTTTTTGCAAGTTCCGACTGCAGGAAAAAAACGCCCTGCGTGACAATGCGCGTTCCCGGTTTAATTCCTTCTACAACTACCGTGTCATTAACTGTACGCATAATTTTCACTTCCATTGGTTTATAATGCCCTGCTTCTAATTCAACAAAAACCACCCAATCCCCATCGGTACTGCGTATTGTCGCCTTTTCCGGAATCGTTATTGCCTCACTTTGTTTCGAGCTTAGGATAAAAGTATCGACAAATAAACCGGGGTGCAGTTTGTCATCCTCGTTGGGTACTTCAATCACGACGGCGAGTGTCCGCGTGCTTTCATCCAGTGTGTGATGTGCCTGAACCACTTTTCCTTGCAACCAGGTTTTACCCGCTAATACACGTGCAACAGCCCCTGTTTCGATTTTTGACCCGTCCTCCGGCGTGAGGCGCGCTTCTACCCATAATTGATTTTCATCGGTAATAACAAATAAAATGCGTCCCGGTTCAATAATCTCACCAACGATGAATTCATCCTTAATCACCGTGCCGTTTTGGGCTGCCAATAATTCAAATTCACCTGTAGCTTTTGACGCATCCTGCTGCTTCAATAAAGATTCTATTTGCGTTTTTGTCATACCGTAGGCTATGACCTTTGCATAAGCTTGTTGATAGGCGACTTGTGCTTCAATATAACGCCGTTCCGATACCACTTTTCGGCCCAGTTTTTTAACTCGCTTCCATTCACGATCAGAAACCAGTAGTTGACCTTGTGCTTCAGCCATATCAACACTGGACAAGGTCACCAGTACTTGCCCTTGTCGGACATGTTGGCCCAAACGCGCGTGGCGCTTCACGACTTGTGCGTCAATACGGGGCGTAACTTTTGTGGATCGATATGCATTAGCAACAACTTCACCTGGCGCTCTTATTTCTTCCGGAACACTATTGAATTTAATTTCGGTTACGACAATCTGAGCTGTTTGTCGTTGCAGTGGATTCAATTCCACAGCGCCTTCGGCATGTTCATCTCCTTGTTTATTTTCACTACCGTGCCCATGTTCGTCTTCTTTGTTATTCTCACTGCCGTGCCCGTGCTCGTCTTCTTGTTTATCCTCACTACCGTGCTCATGTTCTTCGTCATGTTTGTTTTCGCCATCGTGCGCATCTTTATGTTGTTGCGGCTGATCATGATCTTCGACTACCCACGCACTTGTTGAAAACAATGAAAGCAGAATAGCCAGAATCAAGGTGTTTAATTTTTTCATTTTAATTCTCCAAAAACGGGATGGACTTCATTTTGTATTTGCAAGCCATTTTGTTACTGATCCTGTTGCGACAAGCCAATCTATCCATGCTTGCCACACATCGCCTTTTAATTTCACGCCACTGAGTTGGATATCCAGCGTTTGTTGTACTTGGATAAGGTATTGCGTGGTACTGATCTCCCCCGTTTCCCAAAGTCTTTCCAAATTTTTCAGATGATTGCTCAATGCTTTTTTCCCTGTTTGACTCCACAATTGCATCGCGTCAGACATCACAATATACTGGTTTTTTGTTGCCTCAATACGCCCCAGTATCTGCCGGTAAATATTTTGCGCTTGCTGTTCTTCTTTAACTGCTTCTTGGCTTGATGCTGTCACATCGCTACGAAAATTGTTTCGAACTTGTACAGGTATTGAAAAACGAAGGGCCACCAAGGTATCGTCATCCTCAGTGCCTGCAGTGACACCAATGCTTGGATCAGCACGACGATCCTGTTTTGTTACACGGATACGGGCTTTAGAAGCTTTAACTTTTAATTGCGCAGCCACAACCAATGGATTTTCTGCAGCAAGCATTTCTACATCAATATTTTTCGATATGCTTGTCGGCAAATTGGCAGGAAAAGGTAGAGAAGGATCAACATCAACACCTGTTAAAATCTTAAAGTCACCTGATGCATTTATTAAATTTGCAGTAAATTCCGCATTTTTAATAATCGCCCCAGTCAGCGTGAGTTGCGCCGTATCAACTTCAACCTGGCCGATATCCCCGGCAACTTGACGACGTTTAACCAACTGGACAAATCGATCCATCAATTGCACTTGACTTTTTGTTAAATCATTCATATCCCGGCGACTTAAATACCGGACTATCACTGCTACAAGCTCTCCCGTCACTTGTTCTTTCACCGAAAACAAGTTTGCTTCAGCGGTTTGTAATAAAAACTCTGCTTCGTCATAACGCGCAGATCGTTTATCGTACCAATCGATCGTTTGTGTTATTCCCAATGTATAGGTAGAAACACCGGCGTCTTCGGCTTCAATTTCTAACTCAGGGTTATAGAGTGGTTTTTCACTGCCTTCGACGCGCGCTTTCGCAATATCGACGTCCGCCTGGGCTGATAGAATTGCAGGATGTTCCAACAACATGCCTTCAACAAAGGTCAGTAATTCACCTGATTCGTGAGTATTGTTTTCTTTAATAACGGGGTTTTCTATATTTGTTGCATTAGCTATTCCTGAAATAGCAAAGAACATACCAGTGCACACACTCAGGATAACAAAAGTTTTCGATAACATAACGGTAATCCATAATCATTTATTCATGATAAAACATCGCGCAAACTGCGCAATGCGCTAACTAAGCAGATAAAAAGATTATGAGGTCGGGGGGGGTGTGGGAGGTGTTATGATAAGAGAATAAAAACGATTTACAGAATATGATGAGGCACTGTGTCGAGGTATATAAAATACCTCTTTAGATAAACTGAATAGCCCCGTCATATGCGCTGTGGCATGGCAACAGTGGTCATCTAATATATCATCAGATTGATCGAGAGAGTCTATATCTAAAAATACTTCACTGGTATGGCCAAAAAATGCTTCACTATGACTGTCTGACGACCACGCTAAGCCACTGGAAAGAATAGCGAAAATTAAAAATTGTATAGTGGCGTGTTTCATAATAAGCAGATAATGCACGTTTTTGATGAGTAATATCAAGTTATTTTTAGATTTATCGTCCAATCAATGTATAACTTTATGATTTGTATAAAAAATATTTGCCGTACGTAGTGCAAATATAAATCCCATGCCTAATTGTGAGTATGAAATTGCAGTAAAGTTTCAAAAAGCGTATCGATTATTGCTCCACAGGCAATCCAGCCAGCTTCCATTCAGGATAACCATCTTCAAGACGCCTTGCCTTAAAGCCGTTTTTTCTAAGCCGCGCCACCGCGTTGAATGCCAGAATGCAATGCGGTCCTCGACAGTAAGCAACAATTTCCTGATCAGTATCCAGGTCCTTTAGATGGTTTTCCAATTCTGATAAAGGAATATTCACCGCGCCGGGCACATGACCTGCGGCGTATTCTTGCGACGGACGCACGTCGATAACGGTAACTAATCCTGCACGGGCGCGCTTCAGTAATTCCTCACGTGGAATCGGTTCGAATTGATCTTTTACCGTTAAAAAAGTAGCGATAAGACGATCTACGTCTGCAAGATTTTCTTCAGCGACCTGACGCAATACTTTCAACAACATCACCACTTTGTCACCAGCGAGCTGATAAAATACATGCTGTCCTACCTTGCGTGTTGTCACCAGACTGACTTGGCGCAGTTGCTGCAGGTGTTGGGAGGTATTGGCGGTGGATAGCCCGGATAAGTCAGCTAGTTCTTCGACATTACGCTCCCCTTGGGCGAGAAACTCCAGTAATTCCAATCGATTACCGTTACTTAACGCCTTGCCAATGCGGGCGAACTGGGTAAATAGATCCTGTTTAAATGTGTTTTTGCTTGACATTCGTGTCTTTTTTAATAAAATAATATTCAATATATTAATTGAATAATTGATTTTGTCAATTCAATTTGTTTATTTTTTACGTATTAATCCTGCGGTATCTTAAATATTATTTTATTGAAAAGGGCCACTCAAGAAAGGTTTAATAATATGAATTTTAGCGAATTAATCATGAATAATGAGATCACTGTTCGGCTCAGCTTCTTTTTCGGTATTTTTGCCGTCATGGCCATTTGGGAAGTCGTTGCACCATGCCGTGCGTTAACGGTATCCAAAATCGTTCGTTGGACCAATAACCTGGGAATCGTTTTTCTCAACAGTGTTGTTTTGCGTCTACTCTTTCCAGCAGCTGCAGTCGGTGTGGCGGCGTTTGCAGCCGAACACGGTTGGGGAATATTTAACTATATTCAATTACCCTATCTCATCGCCATGCTGCTTTCTGTCATCATTTTAGATTTTATAATTTATTTACAGCATGTATTGGTCCATGCGGTACCCGCCTTGTGGCGCTTGCATCGGGTACATCATGCTGATCTGGATTTCGATGTGACGACGGGGGCGCGTTTTCATACTCTCGAAATCATTCTCTCTATGCTCATCAAGTTCGCCACTATCATTGTGCTTGGTCCGCCTGTTGTCGCCGTCGTGATTTTTGAAATTCTGCTTAACGCTACCGCGATGTTTAATCACAGCAACGTACGCCTTCCGCTAACACTTGATCGCATATTACGCCGTTTCGTGGTCACGCCAGACATGCACCGAGTGCATCATTCTGTGGAAGACGATGAAGCGAACAGTAACTTTGGCTTCAACCTACCCTGGTGGGATCGATTATTCGGAACCTATCGCGCCCAGCCTCGCGGTGGCCATGAAGGAATGATCATTGGCATCCATAAATACCGTAATCCGAAACAAGTATCCTGGCTACCGGGTATGCTTGCGTTACCTTTTACGGGTAGGATAACGGATTATGCTATTAATCGTCGCCAGTGGAACACTGATGACAGGAAAAAATATGATGAAAGTAAAAATGATGCATAATAAACTGCTACGCTCGGCATTACTCGCAATATTGGCAACGGGCATTGCGATTGCGGGCGGATATGCAGCACGCACCTAGTACACCGTCAAGGCTATTTTGACGGTGTACTAGTAACCACCTTGACGGAATACTCGCTCGGGAGCTAGCAGATAAAATGGAAAATTGTTATAAATTTATTAGTTTGAAAGATATTTTTCCTTAATCTTAGCAATAACAACATCTGCCGCATCTTCAGCTTTCATATCCGCCATATGCAAATGAATCTCTGCCGCTTCCGGTTCTTCGTAAGGACTATCAAATCCTGTAAAATTTTTGATTTCGCCATTTCTTGCTTTTTTATAAAGCCCTTTTGGATCGCGTTGCTCACAAATTTCAAGCGGCGTATCAACAAAAACTTCAATAAATTCATGTTCCCCCAACATATCTCGAACCATGCGTCGTTCAGCGCGAAAAGGCGAAATAAAAGCCGTTAAAACAATCAACCCGGCATCCACCATTAATTTTGCAACCTCTCCCACTCGACGAATATTTTCTACTCGGTCTGCTTCAACAAAACCTAAATCTATACTGAGTCCGTGCCTAACGTTATCACCGTCCAATAGATAGGTATGCTTACCCAAAAGATATAATTTTTTCTCGATTAAATTAGCAATGGTAGATTTGCCAGACGCACTAAGTCCAGTAAACCAAAGTACCACAGGTTTTTGACGTTTTTGCTCGGAACGGGCTAACTGATGCACATCGACCGCTTGCCAATGAATATTTGTGGCTCGACGCAGGCCGAAATCAATCATGCCAGCAGCAACCGTAGCGTTGCTAATTTTATCAATCATGATAAATGACCCTAATGCCGGAATATCCCGGTAAGGATCAAAAACAATGGCATCATCAAGACTAAAATTGCAAACGCCTACCTCATTCAATTCCAGTACTTTACCAGCTTCATGCTCCAGCGAATTGACATTCACTTTATATCTTAACTCTGTCACTTCGCCAATTATTGTTTTATTAGTTGTTTTAATAAGATAAGGTCGGCCTGGCAACAGAGGCTTATCGTGCAACCAAATCAAATGAGCCTGAAACTGATCAGTTGTTTCCGGTCTATGATCAAGCCCAGTAATCACATCGCCACGGGAGATATCAATTTCATCTTCTAGAGTGATAGTGACAGCTTGATCCGCAACAGCTGATTTCAGTTCGCCATCATAAGTCACAATCGATTTTACTTTGCTGGTTTTTGCACTTGGCAAGGCGATAACCACATCACCCGGCTTCACCACACCGGATGAAATCGTGCCTGAAAATCCTCGAAAATCTAGATTAGGCCGATTTACCCACTGAACTGGCATCCGCAAAGGTGTTGCATCTGTTTGCTTTGAGACATCAATTGTTTCTAATTCTGTCATCAGTGTCAGACCGTCATACCAGTCCATATTATTACCCGAGTCCGTAATATTATCTCCCTTAAGAGCTGACATCGGCACACAAGTTATACTTGAAAAATTCAAGTTTGCAGCAAATGATCGATATTCTTCTTCTATTTCCCGGTAAGTTTTTTCAGAATAATTGACTAAGTCCATTTTATTAATCGCCACAATAACATGGCGAATACCAAGCAAGCTCACGATGTAACTGTGTCGCCGCGTCTGGGTTAACATACCCTGGCGAGCATCAATCAGAATAACAGCCAAATCTGCCGATGAAGCCCCTGTTGCCATGTTACGGGTATACTGCTCATGACCCGGTGTATCAGCAACAATGAATTTGCGTTTTTCGGTAGAAAAAAAGCGAAAGGCGACATCAATTGTAATACCCTGCTCACGTTCTGCCGCGAGTCCGTCCACCAACAAAGCAAAGTCGAGATCTCCACCTTGAGTTCCAACCTTTTTGCTATCATTTTCAAGGGTTGCTAACTGATCTTCAAATATCAATTTTGAATCATAGAGAAGACGACCAATAAGAGTCGATTTACCATCATCCACGCTACCACAGGTAATAAACCGCAAAAAACTTTTGTGCTCCTGCTCTTTTAAATACCCTTCAATATCTTCTGAGATTTTTTCGGATTGCTGAACTTCGTATGATTTATTTGACATTAGAAATAACCCTCCTGTTTTTTCTGTTCCATGGAGGCATTACTGTCTTTATCAATCGCCCTTCCTTCTCGTTCAGATGTTTTTGTCAATAGCATTTCCTGAATTATTTTAGTTAACGTAGTCGCAGTCGATTCAATAGCGCCTGTTAGTGGATAACATCCCAGCGTTCGAAACCGCACCATTTTTATTTGCGGCTCTTCACCCTGTTGTAAGGGCATACGATCATCATCGACCATCACCAGCATGCCATCCCGCTCAACCACCGGGCGCTCCTTAGCCAAATACAATGGTACAATTGGAATGTTTTCCAGATAGATATATTGCCAAATATCCAATTCAGTCCAGTTGGAGAGTGGAAAAACCCGCATACTTTCGCCTTTTTGTATCCGGTTGTTATAAATATTCCACAACTCTGGCCGCTGATTTTTGGGGTCCCAGCGATGCTGAGCTGAACGAAAAGAAAAAATACGCTCTTTGGCACGAGATTTTTCCTCATCGCGTCGCGCTCCGCCAAAAGCCGCATCAAAATTATATTTATCAAGTGCTTGCTTTAAGCCTTGCGTTTTCATTACGTCTGTATGGACGGCAGACCCATGAGTGAATGGACTCATCTTCATCTCCACACCTTCTTGATTGATATGGACGATCAGATCCAAACCATTATCAGCAGCAAACTGCTCTCGAAATGCGATCATCTCGCGAAACTTCCAGGTAGTATCTATGTGCATGATTGGAAAGGGAAGTTTTGACGGATAGAAGGCCTTCATGGCCAAATGCAACATCACGCTACTGTCCTTTCCAATGGAATAAAGCATTACTGGGTTTTCACAAGTTGCGGCAACTTCACGCATAATATGAATTGATTCTGTTTCAAGGCGTTGAAGGTGGGTCAGTGTGGTCATAGAAAACACATCCTAATTATAAATTTTTTAATGTAACCTAATAAAAGGTGCTCTATATAGATATAGATCTAACTAATGATACAACATTCCGGTGTTTTTAAAAAATTAAAAAAGGACCACAAACGCATAGCTGGACAAAATATGTTATTTCCTCCAATATTGAAACTTTCAGCAGTTACGCGGGTTAAATGATTAATAAATCAGCCATTTTGTACGATAAATTAAATATGAATATATTTCGCCAACTGAATTATCGTCGCTTTGTGATAACGTTATTATTACTGGCGGGGTTATTACCACAAATGCGCACTGTCTTTGCCTGCACACTAATCGACGGTGTGATTCAATTTAGCTGTTGCTGTGATGAACCAGGTGAAATGAACTGCGATAACTATGTTAACAACAACGGCAATTGTGACAATCACTCCCCTGCTCTTGCAAAGGAATGTTGCGATATTTCCTACCAGGCGGTTAGCACGTCAATAAACGCGAACACAGTCGGCATTTATATCACGGATGCCCGGATACTCAATCTTGATGCTCCCCAACCTCCTCCTGGTGTTGTTCTTAACAACTCTTTTGCCCATTCTTCGACTCCTTTAACAAGCAATGCTGGGTACACTATCATTTCCGGCATCCAGTCTGCCAAGGCAGGCAAATCAACATATCTGCACACGCGACGTCTTCGCATCTAAACAATACCCTTAAATAATTTCGACACGCTGAACGCGCAACATGTAATTAATGCATACGCGTTCGGCTCAGTAATTTTATCGCATGTTATTTTTTAAGGTATTGCTATGTTTTTATATTTTCCAATGACAAAATACGTTTCGTCAGGATTAACTACCACTCCCTTTAATTCTGATAAAACACGCTACCACCAAGCAGGATGTACTGTGTTGACTGCATTTTTTATATTTGGGTTGTTTGCCATCAGTGGCTGCACTGAACAGAGCAGCAATCCTGACAGCGCTATTTTGAATACACAGGCGAGTACACAGGAAAAACTCGATCCCGCAGGCCCCTATCGCGTAAAGGTAACCGTAAACCCGGAAAAACCAAAAGTCGGCATTAACCAGGTAAAAATAAAGGTTGAGGATGATAAAGGCAATGCAATCCGTGGCGCGCATCTCAAAACTGTTGCAGTAATGCCGTCTATGGGAAGCATGCCAGCAATGTATGCGCCTGCGGAAATGCAAGAAACCAGTCCGGGTGTTTATGAAGGTGAGTTTGAACCCACCATGAGTGGAGAATGGCCGCTAACAATTGATATTACAACCGAAGCGATGGGACAAGGTAGTATCACCTACGATCTGGCCACGGGTCGCAAAGGCCTGCGCTGTGCAAATTGTAAAGGTTCTGCTGAATCAATGGCGGAGGATTCCATCCTAGTGGACAACTATCGCCGTCAGTTGATCGGCGTAACGACCTCCAAAGTTGAACGGCAAGACCTGGTTAAAAATATTCGTGCGGCTGGCAGCATTAGCTATAACGAGACAGGTCTGGTTGATGTCACACTAAAGTTCAATGGTTGGGTAGGCAAGCTCCACGCTAACTATACCGGCATCGCGGTACAAAAGGGAGCCCCGCTATTTACTGTTTACAGTCCTGATTTATTGGCCGCACAGGAAGAATATCTGGAAACAGCTCGCCGTAACAGACAAAAACCTGCCAATCGAATGTTACAAGCGGCCCATCGAAAATTATTATTGTGGGATTTATCAGAAAAACAAATCGCTAAATTGAAAAAAAATGGCAAGGCAGCCGAATACGTTACAATTTTTTCACCGGCCAATGGAATTGTCATTATGAAAAATATCGTCGAGGGATCGGCGATCAAAGCCGGTGAACAATTGTTTCGCATCGCGGATCTGTCAACGGTATGGGTTAAAGCTCAAATTTACGATTATGAAATACCACTGGTGAAAACCGGCATGCCTGCAAATGTGATCCTGCCGGATCTACAAGACCGTGAGTATGCGGGGCAAATCAGTTACATCTATCCCTATATGCAAGACGACACCCGTACCGCCAGTGTGCGACTGGAACTGGACAATGCCGATGGTTTTTTGCGGCCCGATATGTATGCCCATATTCATCTCAAAGCAGTACTTAAAAACCGTTTGCTTGTGCCGGAGAATGCAGTTTTATATGCAGGTCAAACGCGCGTTGTCTTCGTTGATCTAGGAGAAGGCCGCTTGCAACCACGACGCATTAAAATCGGTGCGCGTAATCAGCAATACATCGAAGTGCTGGCGGGTCTGGAAAGTGGTGATATGGTTGTGACGTCGGGTAATTTTCTCATTGCTTCTGAAGCGAAGTTAAAAACGGGGATGGATCAATGGTAGATCCACAGACAACAAATTCTAATTTCCCGAATCCGGTTGAACACAAGACTGGCATTATTGAAAAAATTATAGCGTATTGTGCACTCAACCGTTTGCTAACGCTGTTACTCATTGTCGCGGCCACCTTTTGGGGTTACCGTGCATTGATCAATACACCACTTGATGCGATTCCTGATTTATCGGATGTACAGGTGATCGTTTTCACTGAATGGCCGGGGCGCAGTCCTGACCTGGTCGAAGACCAAATTACTTACCCATTAACAACGACCCTGCTGGCCGCACCCAATGTTTCCTTTGTGCGCGGGCAGAGTTATATGGGACTGAGTTTTGTCTATGCCATATTCGAAGATGGCACGGATATTTATTGGGCACGTTCGCGCGTACTGGAATATCTCAACTCCGCGCTGGATAAGCTACCGGACGGCGTACGCCCTACTCTGGGTCCAGATGCCACTGGCGTTGGCTGGGTATATCAATATGCATTGGTTGATAAAAGTGGCAATAACAATCTGGCGGATTTACGCTCTCTACAGGATTTCAAACTCCGTTACTGGCTGGAATCAGTCGAGGGTGTCGCCGAAGTCGCATCGGTTGGCGGTTTCGTTAAAGAATATCAAATCCACGTCGATCCCAACAAGTTGGCCGGTTACGCTATCCCACTAAAAAAAGTCATCGAAGCCGTTCGCCAGTCAAACAACGATGTCGGTGGACGCGTATTGGAAATTTCCGGGCATGAGCATTTTATACGTGGCCGCGGTTATATCCAATCAGTGCACGAACTGGATGATATTGTCATCGGTCTTGGCAAAAAGGGCGTTCCGGTGCTGTTAAGCGACGTTGCCGTCATCAGCGAAGGACCTGCTCCGCGCCGCGGTGTTGCGGAACTCGATGGTGAAGGTGAAACCGTTGGCGGTATAGTGATCATGCGTTACGGTGAAGATGCTTTGGCTGTCATCGACCGGGTCAAACAACGCCTGGATGAAGTCCGCAATAATCTACCAGAGGGTGTGGAGATCGTCACTGCCTACGACCGTTCTGACCTGATCAAACGTGCGATTGAAACATTAAAAAGCACGCTGATCGAAGAAATGATTGTCGTTTCGTTAGTGATCGCTGTATTTTTATTACATTTTCGTTCGGCACTCATTGCCATTCTGACCATACCCGTTGCTATTCTGCTGGCGTTTATCCCGATGTCTCAACAAGGCCTCACAGCAAACATTATGTCATTAGGTGGCATCGCCGTCGCCATTGGCGCTATGGTGGATGCGTCGATCGTGATCATTGAAAACATTCATAAACGGCTCGAACAATGGGAAGAGCAAGGCAAGCATGGTAATCGACAGCAGGTCATCATTACCGCCATGCAGGAGGTAGGCCCGAGTATTTTTTTCGCATTATTAATTATAACGGTGTCATTCCTACCGGTGTTTGCACTTGAAGGCACCGAGGGCCGTTTGTTTAAACCGCTGGCGTTCACTAAAACCTACTCCATGGGATTTGCCGCCCTACTGGCGATTACCTTTATCCCGGCTCTGGCCGCATTGTTGATACGCGGGCGTATTCGTGGTGACAAAAGCCCGTTAAACCGCTGGTTGGTCGCGGCCTATAGCCCCATAGTCAGACTGGCTGTACGCTGGCGTTGGTTTGTCGTCGGCATTTCGGCCGTCGCGTTGCTTGCCACTGTCCCGGTATTCCTTCAACTGGGCAATGAATTCATGCCTCCATTAAATGAAGGCAGTATTTTGTATATGCCTACGGCAGTGCCGGGTATGTCAGTCAATGAAGCAGCTAAAGTATTGCAGTCGCAGAACAAAATACTCACTACGTTTCCGGAAGTGGAGCGGGTCTTCGGTAAGATTGGTCGCTCGACCAGCCCGACTGACCCAGCACCGTTGTCCATGGTAGAAACAGTGATAACATTAAAACCGAAAAGTCAGTGGCGCGCCGGTCTGAACTGGGACGACCTGATTGCCGAGATGGATGAAAAATTGAAATACCCAGGCATGCCCAATGTCTGGTGGATGCCGATACAAACACGAACGGAAATGCTCGCCACCGGCATACGTAGCAGCCTGGGGATCAAGGTGTTTGGTGACGATCTGGCGACAATCGAGAAAACCGGTGTCGAAATTGAACGTGCATTGCAAAACGACGATCGTACCAAACAATATACACGTAGTGCTTTCGCAGAACGCATCACGGGTGGCTATTTCCTTGATTTTAATATCGACCGTAAAAAAATCGCCCGTTATGGCCTGACCATAGCCGATGTTGAGAATGTCATAATGGCCGCAATCGGCGGTATCGCCGTATCGGAAACCATAGAAGGCCGTGAACGTTATGCGATTAATCTACGTTATGCGCGCGATTATCGTGATAACCCGGAATCACTAAAACGTGTACTGGTGCCCACGCCCACCGGCGCGCAAATCCCGCTGGCGCAATTGGCGAACATTGAATTTGTCAGCGGGCCGCCCATGCTACGCAATGAAGATGGTCAATTAGTCGGTTTTGTGTTTGTCGATGTCAACAACAAAATTGGCATCGCCGATTACGTCAACCTGGCACGTGATGTTGTGAGCGATCAAGTAAACGTTCCAGCCGGGTACCGTCTTGATTGGGCAGGTCAGTTTAAATATTTTGAGCGCGCCAAGGCCAAATTAATGATCGTCGTGCCCCTCACCTTGTTCATTGTTTTCGTTATGTTGTTTATACATAGAAAGTCAGTGATTGAATCGCTTATTGTATTGTTGGCTGTGCCTTTTTCATTGATCGGTGCAATATGGCTACTTTATTTTCTCGACTATAACCTCAGCATTGCCGTGTGGGTCGGCATTATTGCACTGGCCGGACTGGACGCAGAAATGGGCTTATTGATGATGTTATACCTGGGCATGGTCTATAAACAACGAAAAGCCGCAGGCGAAATAATGTCGATGCAAGACTTAAGCGCGGTCATCGTTGAAGGTGCCGGGCGGCGTATTCGGCCCATGTTAATGACCGGTTTGGCCTTACTACTCGGATTGATGCCCATCCTGTGGAGCGACGGTAGCGGCGCTGATGTCATGAAACGTATCGCGGCACCTATGATAGGCGGCATCGCATCTGCATTATTCACTGTACTCATTTTATTTCCGGCGATATTCGCAATTTGGCGCGAATTTGATTTACGGAAAGTCAATGAATCGAATCAACTTATTACAAACCAGACTTCGGCCAAAGGAGAGCTAAAATGAACAATCAACTTAAACAACGATCCAGCTATTTATTACAGCATATGTGCAAATTACTATTGATAGTCTTTACCGGCTTTTTCGCAAACATAAGCTATTCTTCAGAAGACGGAACTAAACAGATTGAGCAGGGAAAACGTGTTTACAAACAGTTTTGTTCTTTGTGCCACGGCATGAAACTGCAAGGCCAACCCAACTGGCGTGAACGCAAACCCGATGGTAAGTTGCCTGCCCCACCGCATGATGAAACAGGCCATACCTGGCACCATCCTGACCAGATGTTATTTGATATAACCAAATACGGCCTGGTACCCCCTAATGCACCGGAAAATTATAAAACGGACATGCCTGGATGGGAGAGTACGTTAAGCGATGAGGATATTTGGGCCGTACTCGCGTATATAAAAAGCCGCTGGCCGGAAGAAATACGTCAGAAGCAAAGAGAAATCAACGACATTTCACTTAAAAATAAATAATGGACAATTTACGGACCAGCATGATTTTTCATTAACGACTCAACGAGCGCACAATGAACATCATCATCACTGGAGACTTCGCATTGTTTCACTAGATCTGACAGTGCGCTGCGCATGGTTCTGAGGTTTTTGATTCTTGAGTCTATTTCTTCGAGTTTCTTGTTTGCTAACACTTGTATGTCTTTACAATGGCCATCACCTAAAGTAAGCAACTCCTGGATTTGTTTGAGGGTAAAGCCCAGTTCCTGGGCTTTTTTAATAAAAAACACGCGAGATATGCTCTCATCAGGATAGTGCCGAAATCCATTAAGTGGTTTCTTCGGCTCCTTAATCAGCCCCACTTTCTGATAATAGCGTATGGTTTCAATATTCACATTTGCACATTTTGCTAATGC
>CAZZJI010000003.1:0-12044 GCA_964654485.1 uncultured Gammaproteobacteria bacterium
TTTGTCACTCCTATAGATCTAAAAAGGCATAATATAGTTCTAAAAAATAATTGCGCAAATATAGAAACATAATCGCATAACCAAGTAATATGGTATGATATTATTTTAAATCGGTAACAACGTCACCCTAAATTAGGTAAAAAATGAACAAGGATGCAAACAAAAACCGCCTGGCCGATGAAACCAGCCCCTATTTATTGCAACACGCAAACAATCCTGTGGATTGGTATTCCTGGGGCGAGGAGGCAATAGAAAAGGCGCGCCAGGAGAAAAAACCCATCTTATTATCCATTGGTTATTCTGCCTGTCACTGGTGCCATGTTATGGCGCATGAATCATTTGAAGATGACGAAACGGCAAAGGTGATGAATCAATACTTCGTTAATATAAAAGTTGACAGGGAAGAACGCCCTGATCTGGATAAAATTTATCAAACGGCACATCATTTATTGACGCAACGAACAGGTGGCTGGCCTTTGACGATGTTCTTAATGCCGGATGACCATGTGCCTTTTTTCGGTGGGACTTATTTTCCTGTCGAGCCGCGTCATGGTATGCCTTCGTTTAAAGAACTGATGGTGCATATCCATGACTATTACCAAAAACAAATGATTGACCTCGTTGAGCAAAACGAATCTGTCATGGCAGCACTGCAACGCGCTGAAGAAAAAACCGTGAGTGTTTCTCCGCTAACCGCAGTGCCTTTGGATATCGCAAGACAACAATTAGCAAAAAGTTTTGATCGTGACTACGGTGGTTTCGGTGCAGCGCCCAAATTTCCTCACCCGACAAATCTGCAAAGATTGCTGCGACACTGGGCGATTAAAGAGGCTGATGGGGAGCAGGATGAAGAGGCGTTTGATATATTATCAAAAACCTTGCATGCCATGGCATCTGGCGGAATTTACGATCAGTTGGGCGGGGGCTTTTGTCGTTATTCAGTAGACGAACGTTGGGAAATACCGCATTTTGAAAAAATGCTGTATGACAACGGGCCATTATTGAGTTTATATGCCCAGGCATATAAAGCGACAGATAATGCTGTGTTTAAACGTATTGCCGAACAAACCGGTGAATGGGTGATGCGCGAAATGCAATCACCAGCAGGTGGGTTTTATTCAACGTTGGATGCTGATTCTGAAGGAGAAGAAGGAAAATATTTCGCCTGGTCAAGGCAAGAAGTAAAAAATATTTTAACAGATGAAATTGAGTTCAGTGTGGTGGAAAAATATTTCGGTCTTGATACGAGCGCAAATTTTGAAGGAAAGTGGCATTTTAATGTAAAGCAAAATACTCGCGACATTGCCAATATTATAGGGATAGGAGAACAAGAGATTGATGATATATTGTTTTCGGCGAAAGAAAAACTTTTCAGTGCGCGCGAGAAACGCGTTAAGCCAGGGCGTGATGAAAAAATATTAACATCCTGGAATGGTCTGATGATAAAGGGCCTGGCTGAAGCAGGCCGCTTGTTAGGTGAAGAAAGATTTATTGATTCGGCACAGCGTGCAGTGGATTTTATAAAAACAAAATTATGGGTAGATGATCGTTTATTGGCAACCTGTAAAGATGGCAAGGTACATTTAAGCGCCTATCTTGATGATTATGTTTTTCTTGTCGATGGCATTATTGAATTATTGCAAGCGCGTTGGCGTAAAGATGATCTGGATTTTGCAATTAAATTACTTGATGTTGTCTTGCTGCAATTCGAAGACAAGGAAAAAGGTGGGTTTTTTTTCACCGCGAATGATCACGAAAAACTCATTATGCGACCCAAGCCCTTTTCTGATGATGCGCTGCCATCAGGTAATGGTATTGCAGCGTCAGTACTCGTGCGACTTGGTCATTTATTGGGTGAACGTCGCTATATAGACGCCGCAGAACGCACATTAAAAGTAGCCTGGAACGATATCCTGCAAATACCGTATATTCACAATGCTTTATTGCTCGCATTAGAACAATTTTTATTTCCGCAACAATATATTGTATTACGTGGCGACAAAAAGTTATTAGGTGATTGGGTTCAGCAGTGTAAAGACAATTATTTACTCAGACGATTTTTAGTTGCGATACCCAGCGATGAAACAGATTTGCCGGGAGCGTTGGTCAGTAACAAACCGCAACAGCAAACCGTTGCATATGTATGCGAGGGATTTGAATGCAAACCACCAATAACAACAAAAAAAGATTTTGTATTATTATTGCAATAAAGATATTACAAAAGAATATTGCAGAGTGATTTATTTAAGTTTAAGTATGTTGACTACATATCTCTACCAAAAACATCGCGAAACAGCGTTTCGAACTCATCTAATGCGAACGAATGGTTTTGTGTGCCGTTGACCTCTACTTTTATTGAACCCATTAATGACGCGATTCGCCCGGTTGTTTCCCAATCCATGTCATTCGTTAAACCATATAATAGGCCGGCGCGATAAGCGTCACCACAACCCGTTGGATCACTAATCGTTTTAGTAACAGCAGGGGGAATATCAAATCGTTGATTTGATGTGTAAATGTGTGAACCTTTGCTGCCCAGTGTGACAATCAGAGCAGATACACGTTCGGCTATTTCATGTGGGGTTAAGCCAGTGCGTTTTTGCATCAATTCTGCTTCATAATCATTAAGCGTAATCCAGGTGGCTTGTTCGATAAAGGCAAGCAATTCCTTTTCATCGAACATTGGCATGCCTTGGCCAGGATCAAATATAAACGGAATATTTTGTTTGGCAAATTGTTCTGCATGCTGAATCATGCCGTCGCGTCCATCAGGTGAGACAATGCCGAGTGTGACGCCGACAGCGTCAGAAACTCTATTTTCATGGGACATGCTCATCGCGCCTGGGTGAAAGGCGGTAATCTGGTTGTCTTCCATGTCGGTAGTGATAAAGGCTTGGCCGGTATAGGTGCCTTCAATTTGTTTTATGTGAGTTGTGTTAATGCCGCATTTCGCCAGCCATTCTGAATAGGGGCCGAAGTCAGTGCCAACAGTGGCCATAGGGATGGGGTTTTCGCCAAGCATATTTAAATTGTAGGCAATGTTGCCTGCACAACCTCCAAATTCGCGTCGTAGCGTTGGTACCAAAAATGATACGTTCAGCATATGTACTTTGTCAGGCAAAATATGATTTTTAAATTTATCATGGAATACCATGATTGTATCGTAAGCGTAAGAACCGCAAATTAAGGCGGACATAGAGAAATTCCTTTATGGTTAATGGTTGTCAGTTATTAGTCAGTTATTAACACTTTATTAGTGATGGATTGATGGTGCTAGTTTGTTAGCTAATTTGTAAGTAACAGTGTCCAGACTATAACAACGTTAAGCAATGAAAGAAATACCGCAGCGGACGCGATGTCTTTTGCTCTGCCTGAAATTTCGTGCCTTTCTTTGCTGATCCGGTCTACCGTATTTTCTATCGCCGAATTCAGTAATTCTACTATCAAAACCAGCATAAGGGCAGCAATAAGAATGGCAGTTTCGATGTTGCTTTCGCCGAGCCAGAACGCCACTGGTGTCAGTATGATGAAAAGCAATAGTTCCTGTTTAAAAGCGGTCTCATTATCTAGTGCTGCTCGTAGTCCTGCCAGAGAATAACCAGTGGCTTTGAATATGCGAGTAAAACCTTTTGCACCTTTGTTCGTCATAATTTTACGCCTGCTCCAGTTTTTCCCCAAATCATAATTTTCTATTATCGCCGGGGTTGAAAACCAGATCTAATTCTCTTGCCGCCTTGACATCATCGAGCCGTTTGACCGGCAAATTATGCGGTGCATTTTTTACTATTTGCGGGTCATCTTGTGCTTCAGCTCTGATGCTGGCCATGGTATTAATGAATTGGTCAAGAATTTCCTTGCTTTCTGTCTCGGTTGGTTCGATGAGTAAACACTCTGGTACTATGAGTGGAAAATAGGTTGTCGGTGCGTGGAAGCCATAATCCAATAATCGTTTGGCAAAATCCATGGCATTGACATCCATTTCTTTCGCTTCATTTTTGAGTGTAACGATGAATTCATGTGTGGCGCGCCGCGTTGGCAACGCGATATTGAAGCCTTTTTCCTTGAGTTTTACCATGATGTAATTTGCATTTAACGTTGAAAATTCAGCAACCCGCTTCATACCTTCGCGGCCGAGTAAACGTGCATAAATATAGGCTCTTATTAGCACCCCTGCATTTCCCATAAATGTAGAGAGGCGGCCTATGGTTTGCGGGCAGTGTTCTTCTGTCAATAAATGATAATGCTGCTCGTCGCGGGCAACGTGTGGTACTGGCAAGAAGGGAATGAGTCTTTTGCTTACACCAACCGGACCCGCGCCGGGTCCGCCGCCGCCATGGGGTGTGGAAAACGTTTTGTGTAAATTAATGTGAATTACGTCAAAACCCATATCACCTGGTTTAACTTTACCTAAAATCGCATTCAAGTTAGCGCCATCGTAATAAAGCAGCCCACCCGCATCGTGAACGATTTTAGACATTTGCTCGATATTTCGATCAAAAACACCCAGTGTTGACGGATTGGTTAACATAATGCCGGCTGTTTGTGGGCCGACTATGTCTTTGAGAATATCAATATCGATATCGCCATCTTCCCGAGTGGCTATCTCGCGGACTTTATAACCACACATCACGGCCGTGGCCGGGTTTGTACCGTGTGCTGCGTCGGGGACAATAATTTCAGTCCTGGCGTGATCGTCGCGGGAATCATGGTATGCACGGATCATCGCGATGCCGGTGAATTCGCCTTGTGCACCCGCCATGGGCGCTAAAGAAACACATTGCATCCCCGTTGCTTCTTTGAGCATTTCCTGTAATTCAAACATACATGCAAGAAAACCCTGGCCCAGGGACGCATCACTCTCGGGATGACGCGCAAGAAAGCCAGGCAACATCGCAAGAGAATTACAACAACGTGGGTTATATTTCATTGTGCACGAGCCCAATGGATAAAAATGTGTGTCTATCGAAAAATTTTTCTGTGACAAGCTGGTGTAGTGTCGTACTGCTTGAAGCTCGGAAACTTCAGGCAAGTTTGCGCTTTTTTTTCGGAGATATTCTTTTGGAATCGTATTGCTTAGCGAACCAGAATCAATATGTTGTGCTTTGTTGATGCGCTCTGGTTGTGAGTGTTCAAATATTAGCATAATATTTTATATTGTGTTTGCCTGTTGGCTGTGTTTATTAACCGTGTTTATTAACATAGTGGGGTGAGATTTAGCTCATGCCTAGTTCAATGCTTAGTTCAATGCCTAGCTCAATGATTGTATTGCTGACTCGTAATCAGGCTCGTGGGTGATTTCAGGTACCAACTGGGTATAAATCACTTTATCGTTTTCATCAATCACAACAATTGCACGCGCCGTAACACCCGCCAAAGGACCATCATTAATCAGCACACCATAATCTTTAGCAAATTTCCGAGATCGCATCATCGATAATGGGATAACGTTAGATAATTTGTTATCTTTGAAAAATCGCTGCTGAGCGAACGGCAAGTCAGCGGAGATAATGAGAATGACAGTATCTTGGAGTTTGGCTGCGAGTTCGTTAAATTTTTTGGTAGAAATTGCACAAATCTGCGTGTCAAGACTGGGTACGATATTGAATATTTTTTTCTTTCCAGCATAGGTGGCCAGAGTAACTTCATTCAACTCGCTGTCTACTAAATTGAGATCAGGTGCATTTGCACCAACCGTGGGTAATTCGCCGCTGGTTGAGCAGGGACTTCCTTTTAACGTGATGCTGGCCATTCAGTGTCTCCTTTTGGATCGAAATGTTAAGCCAAGATGTTGGCTAAGATTGATTTATAATTATCGATATCGGATTGATTACGGGTTTCAGTTGCACAAACAAGTAATGTATTTTTAAGTTCGGGGTAATCATTTTCCAGCGCATAGCCCGCTACAATGTTTTTGCCAGCAAGTTTTTTAAGCACTTCGGTTACCGGTGCGTCAATTTGCATGACCGCTTCGTGGAATAGGGGCCGGTTAAACAATTTTTTAACATTATTAATTGACGTTAATGCGTCTATTAATTTGAGTGTGTTGTGGTGGCACCTTTTTGCGGTATTTTCCAGGCCGTCTGCACCCAGTATGGACATATGAATAGTCGCCGCCGTGACCAGTAAGCCTTGATTAGTGCAGATGTTCGATGTGGCTTTGGAGCGGCGGATGTGTTGTTCACGTGCTTGAAGTGTTAAGGTAAAACCTTGTTTGCCATCGATGTCGGTAGTGCGACCAATTATTCGTCCAGGCATTTGTCGTACCAGTGTCTGTTTGCAGCACATGAACCCAAAATAGGGTCCACCGGATGAGAGCGGAGCACCCAATGGCTGGCCTTCGCCACAAACAATATCAGCACCTTGCTTGCCCCATTCCCCTGGTGGTGAAAGCAGTGCAATAGCGATCGGGTTAACAACGCCAATAACCAGCATGCCTTTTTTGTGTGCCCAATCAGTGAGTGTATCAACTTCTTCAAGCACGCCAAAAAAATTGGGTTGTGGGATAATTAAAGCGGCGATATCACCGGGTTCTTCTGGCAAAGAGGCTGGGTTTAGGTGGCCACTTTGCAGATCAAAGTCCAATTCTTCCAGGACAATGCCTTGATTTTTAACAATTGTATTGACTACCTTGCGATAGTTTGGATGGACGGTTCGCGGCATCAAAATTCGCTTTGATTTCGATTTTCGATTCGCACGTACTGCCATTAATACCGCTTCTGCCAAACTCGATGCGCCATCGTATAATGATGCATTCGAAACATCCATCGCCGTGAGCCGTGACATCATTGTTTGATATTCATAAAGCAACTGCAGCGTACCCTGGCTTGCTTCTGCCTGATAGGGTGTATAGGCAGAGTAAAATTCACCTCGAGTTGTAATTTCCCACACGGCCGCGGGTATGTGATGGTCATAAGCACCGGCGCCAATAAAGCAAGTAGGTGTGCCATCTTGCGCCGCTCGGTCACGCATAAGGCGCGAGATATCCATCTCGTTTAAACCTGATGGAATTTTTTTCAAGTCTTCATTTATTAACGATGAAGGGATTTCGTCAAATAAATTATCAATTGCACCAACGCCTATGCTGGTTAACATGTTTTTTATGTCTTTGTCAGTATGGGGAATAAATGGCATTATAAAATTACACTATGGAGTGTTAAAAAATCGGGTTTGAAAAAATGTTTGCTTAGTATTTGCTTAGTGTTCTTCTGACTGAGCATAGTCTTCGTAGTCACTTGGGCTGAGCAAACCTTCTATTTCGATAATATCTTCTGCGCGTAATTTGAAAATCCAGCCATCATCATAGGGTGATTTATTGACCAACTCGGGCGTGTCGGTGAGTGCTTCATTGATTTCAATAACTTCACCATTAATCGGGCAATAGATATCAGACGCGGCTTTCACCGATTCAATAACTGCGCAGTCATCGCCAGCGTTGTAGTTGGCTAGTTCGGGGAGTTCAATAAAAACAATATCGCCTAGCAAGTCCTGGGCGTGATCAGTGATACCAACCGTTACCGATTGGTCGTCGGTTATTCTTAGCCATTCGTGCGTTTTGGTGAATTTAAGATCCCCTGGAATATCGCTCATTATATTTTCCCTCGGATGTTAGATTAAAAAAATTATTGTAAACAGATTATTATAAACAAGATGTGCCATTTCTAACAAATGGCGGTTTTACTATTTTAGCCGGGACTTGTTTTCCTCTTATCTCAACATAAACAGTCTCAACCGAAACAGTCTCGACAGAGCCAGACTGATTTACTGTGGGTGAAATTCTTGCCAGTGCAATAGATCGCTCTAACGTGGGTGAATAACTGCCACTGGTCACGACGCCGATCGTTTCGTTATTATTAATTATTTTTTGATCGTGTCGCAATATTCCCTTGCCTTCAAGAATAAGTGCGACAAATTTTTTATGTTCTTTTGTACTACGTTGAGCCTCAAGTATTTCACGGCCGATAAAATCGCGGTCTGCCGGTTCCCAGCCAATCGTCCAGCCAAGACCCGATTCCAATGGGGTCGTGGATTCCGTCATGTCCTGGCCGTAAAGGTTCATTCCTGCCTCCAGGCGCAATGTATCACGCGCACCCAGGCCAATTGGTTTTACGCCAATGCGGTGTAATTGTTGCCAAAATGCAGCAACCTGCTCTTTTTTAAGAATGATTTCGTATCCGTCTTCTCCAGTATAGCCAGTGCGCGCAATAAAGCAGCTCGATAATTCACACGCGTTGAAAGCGGCCATCTCCTTAAGTTGCGGTAACAGGTCTTTGTCAGTATTCGCGAGGATTTGGTGTACTTTTTCGCGTGCGTTTGGTCCTTGCACCGCAATCATCGATAAATCGGGTTTTTCGGTTACCTCTACTGTAAATTTTGCTGCGTGCTGAGTTATCCAGGCAAGGTCTTTTTCACGAGTTGCGGCGTTTACCACCATCCTGAACCAGTCATCGCGCATGAAATAGACGATCAGATCATCGATAATGCCGGCTTGTTCGTTTAACATACAGGTGTAGAGGGCTTTGCCCGCTGTTTTTAATCGATCGACATTATTAGCCAATAAATAGCGTAAAAACTCACGTGTATTGTCGCCGCGAAGATCAACGATTGTCATGTGTGAGACATCGAACATGCCCGCATCATTGCGAACCTGGTGGTGCTCGTTAATTTGAGAGCCATAATTAATTGGCATGTCCCATCCGCCGAAATCAACCATTTTTGCGTTCATGGCGATATGCTGTAGGTAAAGCGGTGTTTCTTTACTCATAATTGTCTCTTAAGTTTATGTTTGGGTAGCTTATTTAGGATTATCATTGTACAAAAAACCATTACGCAAAGAATGTGAATAAAAAAAATAAGCACAAAAAAAGGCGACAAACATAGGCTACTTTTAATACCGCAAGTAACGTATTTTTGTCGCCCCTCTGTCCAGGTACCTGAGAGCTTTAGCCCCTTCGGTGGGTTCAATAATATGAGTGCCAGAGAACCACTCTCCAGATTCAACAAGTCGATGTGGTCCTTTTGCCTGAGCGATTCCGAGCGGGTTGCGCCTTCGGCGTCCTGTCTTTATTAAACTACAAAAACACAGGATCTCTTCCACATTAACCTAATACTTATGTCGAACCGCAGATTATACGGGTGTTTGCTGCGGCTAGTCAAAAGCTGGGTGACCCTGGCTTCGGTGTGGTAACTACTTGAAAATCAGTTGCTTATAGGGGGGAGAGATTATCTCCTCTACAGTGGCATTATTTTAAGTTATCGGTTGCCGCTCAAGCTGTAAATTAGACTCTGTCTAATAGCCTTGACGGTGTACTAGGTGTAATTTTCTCTGAGCAGGTAAATTTAATATAAACATTTTTTAATCGGGGACGCTAAATAAATGTTGTCGCAAAGACAGCGTGGCTTCTTGTGACCAGATCTTGGGAGATCTGGGGGCCTTGCCAAGTTCAAGATCGCGGTGAGTCGGGATCTGATGTAAGGAGATAAGAATGAAGAATAAAATCGCAAGCGCCAGTGAATCCCTTCATTATATAGAGGAAGTGGAAATCGAAACAGACGCACTGGATTACGAGGGCGCAGAAAGAATAATAAGGAGTATCAAAATCCCCCCCCAACCATTGGCTCTTATATCATTAAAAAAAGAGTTATCAAGGGAGCACCCGCAGAGTAAAACCATCAGCGACATTATTAGCAAAGATATGACAGTCGCAGCGGGCGTGATTAAAACGATTAATTCACCTTTTTTTGGATTAGAAAACAAAATTGAAAATATCCAGCGGGCAGTGACATTGTTTGGTATGTCGAATGTAGTCAATATCGTAAATTCTTACTCATTAAAAGAGGCATTACGCGAATTTGATTATCCCGAAATGGATAATTATCTGGCCATTGCAAATGATATGGCATTGGTTACAGCACGTTTGGCGAAAGATCTGCTGGTTATGGACTCTGATGTGGCCTATATGTTAGGTCTTTTTCATGATGTTGGTATCCCCTTGTTGCTGCAAAAGTTTGACAACTACGCCAAAGTTCTACAATGCGCTTACTCCTCAGTTGGCGAGTCTTTGACTGAAGTTGAAGATGATAATTTTAGTACTAATCACGCGGTCGTCGGGTATTATGTTTGCAAAACCTGGAATATGCCTGAACGGATCAGCCTGGCGATTTTGAATCATCATAATATCGAAGAAATATTGATGTCAGGGTCCGATAAATATACGTCTGAACTCAAAGCATCGGTGGCATTACTGGCCATGGCTGAGTACCTGGCATATGCCTATCACGGTAAAGCAGAGCGAACTCACTGGGAAGAAGAATCGGCTTTGGTTCTAAGTTATTTGAATTTAAATGAACAAGAATTCGAATTAATAAAATTTACGATATTTGAAAGCTTTGGAGAATAAACCCAGCCGATTTTTGAAACCTTAGTTCTCTCGTTCATTACGCATCATAATCCAGAGCGCGGGCAGTGTGCCAAGGACCAGCAAGAGTGCTGCTGGCGCCGCGAGTTCCAGCATTTCTTCGCTGGCTTCTATCCATATTCGTACAGGCAGTGTGTCAAACCCGGTAGGTCGTAATATTAAGGTTGCCGGTAACTCTTTTAGTGCGTCGATAAACACCAGTACAAACGCCGTTGTTACTCCGGTTCGAATCATCGGTAGTGTGACACGCCATAAATTTTCCAAAGGTCCTGCGCCAAAAACACGTCCCGCTTGCTCAATAGTGGGGGTTAGTTGTTGCAGTGATGCTTCTTGTGATTGAACGGAAAGAGGTAAGAAGCGAATCACAAGCGCCATTATCAAAATGCTAATGCCACCTGTAAGAAAAAGATCCGGTACCACTGCGAGCACAAACGTCAATATACCCAGCGCAATAACCGGACCAGGGAGCACAAAGCCAACGCTTGATAATTGTATATATATATTACTTAAAGTTGATCTTAAACGGGTATGGTACAAGGCAACAGGGAGCGCCATTAATACGGCGACACAACCGGCAATAAATGCGACTGTGATAGAGTTCAATGTGTAACCCAGGAACTCACTGCCGATAAGATTATTGACCCAGGCCTCCCAACTCCAGGAAAGCATCCATGCCAGGGGTAATATAAATGTAAATAATGCGATGCTGCCTACCCATAACCAGATTATAAAACTTTCCTTTAGTGTTGCTTTTTTTATACGGACAACACGAGACTGGCTGTTTGCATAATAACGCTGACGACTACGAAAAAAGCGCTCAAGTACTAAAAAAGTGAGGCTGAGTATGACCAGAATAAAGCTTAGGCTTGCGGCACCCTGATGGTCAAAACGACCGCTCATTTGTAAATAAATACTTAATGTAAATGTCTGGAAGCGCAACATGCTGACCGCACCAAAATCAGATAGCACATGAAGTACTACAACGGCGAGTCCGGCGGCCATGGCCGGACGTAACAGGGGTAAAGTGATGCGCCTAATAACCTCGGCTGGTGTCGCCCCTTGCAGGCGTGCGGCTTCTTCGAGGGTTTGGCTGGAACGTGCTAAGGCGCTTCGCGACAATAAAAAAACATAGGAAAAACTCGCCATCGACAATATGCATGCAGCGCCAAGAAATCCATAGGGTTCGGGAATGGTGGTGGCGTCACCAAATAACATTAACCACAATTGACCGAGCCAACCCTCTTCTTCGAGTAACGCGGTATATATATGCGCAAATACGTAGGTGGGGATCGCTAATGGTAATACCATTAACCAGATTGCAATACGCCGTCCGGGGAAATCACGTCGAGCAATGAACCAGGCGGCCGGTATCGCCAAAAAGAGGCTGCCAATAGCAACGACCGTGGCGAGCGATAGTGTGTTCCACAATAATTCTGGAATACGGCTGTTCCAGAAAATTAACCATTTTTCAGCAGGCAGTGACAGGCTGTTATAAACTACAAAAATCAAAGGAATGGCCGCAAAGGCGACAACCCCACCCGAAAGCGAATTAAGCGATGTTAGTTTGTTTTTGTACATGGATGTACTTATGCCGCGAGAGCACAAGGACGTGCGTAGCGGCGGGTCGTG
>CAZZJI010000003.1:12144-64029 GCA_964654485.1 uncultured Gammaproteobacteria bacterium
GTGCGTAGCGGCGGGTCGTGCTTAGCACGGCCTGTGCCGCGAGAGCACAAGGGTGTGCGTAGCGGTAGGCTGTGTGAGGTAAGATTGCATAGGTAAATCTATGGTCCATATCAATAATCTACAGTTGCCAATAAACTCTCTAACTATTACGGCATGCCCACTTCTTCTATTAGGTCAATAGTGGCATTTCGTTTTTTACCCAGTTCGTACATGGGGATTTTTGCCACCTTGAAAGAGTCTACCGGGGGTACTTCGGGTGCAGAAGCAATATTTGGGCGGGTTGGATATTCACGATTGACTTCAGCAAAGAGTGCCTGCCCTTTCTCCGAGACTAAAAATTCAATGAACTTTATAGCGGCTTTTTTCTTTTTCGTGTATTTGCTTATCGCAATACCGGCAACATTCCAGGCTACGCCGATTTGGTCTTTTTGTTGATCGGGCAGGATAATTCGTATCGGCGCATCTGGATGCTTTGCCAAATATCTGTAAATGTAATAGTGATTCACCAAACCAATGTCTTTTTTGCCTTTAGCGACTGCTTTTACAATTTTGCTGTGTTTATTAAATACATCACTTCCTACATTCGCTTTCATCCCGGCTAACCAATTTCTGGTTTTGTTTGTATCCGTTGCCAGCATATATACCGTGGCGCCTGCAATGTAGCTTTCGTTTGCACTATTGGTAATAGCAAGGCGACTTTTTAATTTGGGGTTTGCCAGATCAAATACAGAATTTACAAAGCCAATATCAGCGGCATTTTTGTTAACCACGAGTACACGGGCGCGTGCTGAAAGGCCAACCCAGCTGTTGTCAGCGGCGCGGAAATTTTTCGGTATGACTGAAATCACTTTTTCCGGTATGGGTTGAAATAGATTTAGTTCACTGCCTATTTGTAAATTGCCCGCATCATTGCTTATGAATAAGTCGGCTTGGGTGTGTCGCGCTTCTAATCTTAATTTGTTAATCAACGCGGTTGATTTTGCATTGTGAAGCGAAACCTTGATACCGGTTTGCTCTGTAAAGACCTTTATGGCTGGTTTTATAAATTTATCACTGCGCCCTGAAAACACGATAATTTCATCATTGGCCCAGGTTGTTGATATGTTAATTAAAAGTAAAAAAGAGAGCCCGATTAAGCATGCTCTGGCGGGGGTGTATTTCATTGCAAACCTCATTCAGTGTTTTAATGCGAATATTAAATGATAATGATTCTCATTTAATATTGCAAGTTTTCCACTAAATATTAGGGGAAATGCACGCGACCAAGGCTGACAGAGTAGAGTTAATTAAAATTTTGCTTCTGGATGAGTTTTTCTATTGTAAGTGATTAAATGTAAATAGAAAAAATCACAACGACGATAAGTGGTCACTAACACAATCGGGATCAGTATTAACGCAGCCAGCAGGTAATCCGAACTGACGTTAACATCAGTTGAAATGTTAACGTCAGTTGAAAATCAGTTGAGGATTAATTTTTTCCGGAATCACTGCCCGGTGGAACATAACCAGGAAAACTGGTGATCTTACCTTCGTTGGAAGAGGCAGACACAGGGGTGATTTTGCTGATTCCTTCCTTTTCAACTTCGTCAATCCGCACAATGGTGTGCATAGGAATGTAAGTGCGCTTTACATTAGCAAATTCAGTTTTTAAACGTTCTTCTGATGGGTCGACTAGAACGGCAGAACGTTCACCGAACACAATTTCCTCTATTTCGACAAAACCAAACATTTCACCCTGATAAATTTCCTGGGCATATATTTCGTATATTTCTCCTTGATTAGAGAAAATGACTTTATAAACTCTTTTTGTATTCATCGCTGTGTCTGTCCTGAACTGCTTTTTAGTGTTTCTTTTAAGATCATACTTAATTTACGTCGAGTCGAATAGTATCGGGCCGGTATTGTAAGTGAATTTATTGTTTTAAGATATATGCCGCATTGCCCAATTTGTACTGTTCAATTAGCACTGTAGTACAATTTCTGCGGCCAATACCCGTTGAAAGGGGCGGTTTTCGAGCGTACGGCAACTCCACCCTATTATCTGTTTAGGCTTTTTCGCGAATTTCAAGCGGATGTCCATGATATAATAAACAATTTATAATTTGTCTATTATTAACAGTAAATTACCAGAAAAACAATGTGGATTTGGCGATCTGAAACGGTATGTGAGTGTTAAGTCGATCACTAAATTAATCACATATAGCGCTTATAGTAGGGAATTAGCAGGTGTTTGATTAAATGGCGTATTTATTGTGTTTCTGGCTGCGTGAAAAAAAGTGAGTATATCAGGGAGTTAAGGATGTTTTTCGGCAAACGGATAATTTGGCTATCGATGCTGTGTTTGGCAGTGTTGGCTGGCTGCTCTGATTCGCGCCCACCATTAAAAGCTTCTTTCACTTTTACAGGGACCAGTGGCGATCATACCAGCCCCCCTTACACGGTTACGGTTGACGGCACTGGTTCAACCGGGAATATTGAAAATTACCAATGGGATTTTGGCGATGGCAGCAATTTGCGTTCCGGGCTAAAAGTCTCGCATAAATTCACGGGATTCGGTAATTTCAAAGTTACCTTGATTGTCACTGATGATAATGCCGAGCAGAAAAAAGTAATCCAGCATATCCCTGTAGGTTATTCGGTTAGTGGCACCATTATTGCGCAACCAGGTTCTGTTGTTGACAGCGATGTGAATGATCCACTTGCCCCATTTGCGACTAATGACTCACCCGCTACAGCGCAAGCGGTGCCTAATCCGGCTGTGATCGGTGGGTTCGCTAGCGCGGTTGCGACAAGCACCGATTCAAGTGTCGCTTCGGCGGGCGACCGATTTGAGTTTGACGCGGATAAATTTGACATATACAGCGCCACTTTAACGGCAAATCAAACCATAGCTTTGTCGATAAGTAATTTTAGGCCGCAAGATCCACAAAAGCATGATCTGAATCTATATTTGCTTGATATGTCGTCTGATATGTCAAATATGGCGCCCTTTGCAGCTAATTCGTGTGAGCTTCCTGTCGATGCAGTTGATCTATCATTCAGTCGTTCCGCTGTTGAAAATATTGTGGTACCTGCAAATGGTAATTACTACATCGTGGTTTGCGCATTCAACGGGTATTCAAATTATGTATTGACGGTTGGAAATAGGGCTGTTTTGGATATGGGTGAGGAATTAAGTGTGCAGGATGAATTTGTTCCTGGCGACGTCATTGTAAAATTTAAAAATAATACAAAATCGCAACTGAGCGCGGATGCAACTACGAACGCGACAATGCAAAGTCGAGCCGCTTCTATCGGAATGGTGGCCAAAGCAGGTCAGCCGGGAAACGCAATGTTATTTAATTTAGGAGATAAAAAGCAAAAAGAGTTTGCTTTTTCAGTGTTGGGAATTAAAGCGGGTTCTGGTACTAGTGAAAGTATAGCGTCTGGATTCAGTGATTCTGAGAAGCAGTTAAAATTTGATACTATTATGGCAGTCAAAGCATTGCGTCGACGCTTTGATGTGCACAGTGCGGATTTGAATTATATTCGCCATCCCCTAGCTGAGCCTAATGATCCTGAATATTTTTCACAATGGCACTATCCATTGATTGATTTACCCGACGCATGGGATTTGGTAATTGCCGATGCACTGGCGCCGAGTACAAATATTGTGGTCGCAGTGGTCGATACTGGCGTTGTTCTGTCTCATCCTGATCTTGACGGTAAGCTTGTTCCGGGCTATGACTTTATAAGCTCCTTCGCAAGTTCTGTCGATGGTGACGGTCAGGATCCCGACCCGGATGATCCGGGTGAAGATGGTCTCGATTCTGTATTTCACGGCACGCATGTTAGCGGGACGATAGCTGCGTTATCTAACAATGCCCTTGGCGTTGCTGGGGTGACCTGGAATACAAATATTAAAGTGATGCCAATACGCGCGCTTGGATTTGGTGGCGGTGCCAGTTTTGATATTATGCAAGGGGTGAGGTATGCCGCCGGGTTGGATACAACAACCCAACCGCAACCTGCGCAAAAAGCCGATATCATTAACCTTAGTCTTGGCGGTGGACGGTATAGCCAATTTGAACAGGATATTTTTACCGAGCTACGAAATGTCGGTGTAATTGTAGTGGCTGCCGCTGGAAATACAGCAACAGATGTGCCGAGCTATCCAGCGTCTTATGAAGGGGTAATCTCAGTCAGTGCGGTGGATAAAAATGTATTGACGAGTAAAAAATTATCAATTTTCTCAAATTTTGGGCAATTCATTGATATTGCTGGGCCGGGTGGTAGCGGTGGGGTAAACGGAGTGCGTAGTACATCTGCAGAATTAGAAAATACAGGTATTCGCGAAGCGAATTATCGACATTTGTCGGGCACGTCGATGGCGGCGCCGCATGTTGCGGGTGTGGCTGGATTAATGAAAGCGGTCTACCCGAATATGACGCCACTTGAATTTGATATTATGCTTGAATCGGGATTGATTACCACAGATGTGACAGATGATGGAGCATCAGTACGTAATGATAAGTTTGGATTTGGACTGGTAAATGCAAAAAAAGCAGTTCAGTTGGCAAAATTAATTCAGGCTAACGGCGCGGCTGCATTGCCCCCGTTTTTGTTTGTTGATATGAAATCTATTTTTTTTCTGGAACCTGATACTGAGATAGATTTATCGACAGAAAATCTAGGCGGCGGTAGTATTGTACTTGATTTGGTTAGCAGCGACGTACCCTGGTTATCGGTAACGCCCGATTTGATTGATGATCCAGTAACAAAGTTGGGTAGGTACTCTGTTTCGGTCAATCGAACAGGTCTTGCGAACGCGCAATATCAGGGGACGATAAAAATAGACTACTCAGGCGATATTACTGGAAGCCTGAGTGTGGCCGTTATTATGCAAGTTGGCCCATTAAGCACTGTCGGTGATACAGGCTATCAGTATGGTGTACTCATTGATGGCGTTGATTCTTCTATTATAGGTATTGAACTGATTGGAAGCCCAGCTAATGGGTCGTATAAATATAACTTTAGGGGTGTTAAACCAGGCCGATATGAAATTCAGGCATTTAGCGATCTTGATAATAATATTTTAAATTGTAATTCTGGTGAATCTTGTGGGGTGTTTCCTCGTGTTACGGTTAGCAATAGTAATGTAGAAAATATTGATTTTATAAGTCGTTTTGGTGGCGATGTTGGTGCTACGTTGAAAAGTTATCCGGCTCCATTAATGCTCTTGAAAAAGCCAGAACAACTGCTCGAGCTAGAGTAACTACCAGAGCACTATTACCAGAGCGCTGTAAGAACTAAATAATAGAACTAAATTAATATAACCTGGACGGAGTACCGGTTTATTACTTACGGATAATATGATGCGAACATTAACAGTTATGTTTATATTTTTTTCGATATTGATTTTGATTGCCTGTAGTGCTGGTAAAAAAAAGACGGCTGCAGATGGTGTTGTACAGATATACTCCGGTTTCGATTGTGGTTCACAATCCAGATCAGCTTATGTCGAGTGGGTTAGTGATCCAATGATGTTGGAGCGGGCATTTGAAAAACTATCCAATCAATATTCATCTACTGGTATGCCGCCGCCCAGTGTTGATTTCTCTAAACAAAGAGTGGTCATAATTCATATGGGTCAAAAACCGACAGCTGGATATAGTTTGCGTCTAGCGAGCAAGGTATTGAAGGTAAGAGAACAAACTGCTGAATTAAAACTGGAATGGGTGGAACCACAGCAGGGTTTGATGAGGGCCCAGATAATTACTAACCCGTGTGCAGTAGTAACACTACCCGCAGCTAATTATAAAGGATTGACGGTCGTTGATAGGGATGAAAAAGTGAGATTGAAAATCGATTTGCAAGGAATTTAACTTAAAGGGGAATTTAACTTTTTAACTTAAAGTATCGTTGTATTGATGCTACCCCTGCCGTTTGTCCTTGCTGCTGGTCCCACATCAGTAAAGTAGTCCGAGCGAAAACCCTGCCGTGATATCAAAAACGTGGCTTGGACTAAAGGCTGGGCTGTAAGTGCAAATTACAGTCTAAGAATGTGTCAGACAAAAAAATGGCCGTAAACATGAGGGGTTTACGGCCTGTATTACCACTAGTGGGGTAAATAAAATAGTCAGGCTAACTATAATGATCGTGTTATATGATGTAAAAGAACACATCAACATATACATATAACTAAAAAGAATATAAAAAAGGCTACTTGGCATAGCAAAGTAGCCTGAAGTGCCACGAGGGGTGGAATGGGTGTGGCAGGGATAATAATAGTAATGACTGGTTATGTTGTAAAAGAATAAATATTAATATATATATGACTAATAGTAATATAGGGATTGCGTATCAACAGGGTTTACAAGACAGCGCAATCCAGTTAGCGAATCGTTGGGGGTTGGGCTATGGCAGTGCCGAATCACTTGACGCCAGATACACACTTTATCTGTCAGCCGAGCGATTAGAATTGCGCAGTTGTGATTCTACGCATGGCCCGGTTTTTGTGGATTTTGCCACTGGTAAAACGCAGTATCGTCGTAAATACGGCGGTGGAAGAAACCAGCTTATTGTTAAAGCGGTCGGTATAAAAAAAGGCAATACCCCCAGTATTCTGGATGCAACCGCAGGGTTTGCGCAAGATGCATTTGTATTTGCGTATTTGGGTAGCCAGGTAACATTGGTAGAGAGGTCGTCTGTTATTGCAGCGTTATTGGAAGACGGTATTAGACGCGCAGAAAGACATACTGAGATTGGCAAATTGGTACACGATAATATTCATCTGATACATGCTGATGCGATTAATTATATGCGCAGCTTGAAAGAAAATCAGTTACCTGATGTTATTTTTCTAGATCCTATGTTTCCTAAAAAAAATAATACCGCATTAGTAAAAAAAGAGATGCGTGTATTTAGAGACATTATAGGAAAAGATTCTGATGCCAAAAAATTGTTGCCGATTGCGCTGGAAAAAGCCAAAAACAGAGTCGTAGTGAAGCGCCCTGACTATGCAAACTGGCTGAATGATATGCGACCCTCAGTTGAGATGAAATCAAAAAAACACAGATTCGATATTTATTTTACGTTTAATGCTTAACCTTGTAGGGGAGGATAAGGAACTAATTGACAACACGCGCCTGGTGCGTGATACCTGTGTAAAAAAAGCGTTTAAATAATTATTTAGAGTCTTTTTTAGCTTTAGCTATTTTTTTCGTACTGCAGAAGAGTGAATTACCCATTTGTTTTCAAAGTTAACGGTAAAATCACTGTATATCCATCTGGTAATGGGTGGGTTTCCTACCGGCGATTTTTCCTCGTTTGGTTCGCCAAATTCGCTTAGTACTTCATTCATCGTCATTCCACGTTTAGGACGTAATACGCCTTCGGCTGAATTTGGGGGGTTGGGTATTGAGAAGACGTCAGCCCAACTTGTTGTAATGGCACCTGTCACTACAAAACTAAATACCAGTAAGAGTGGGATAACGCGCTTTTTAAAGTAAACCATGAGTCCTCTTGGCTATATGGAAAATATAGATTAATTACTGATTTATCTAATTTTAAGCGCATTATTTCCAATTAAAAGTTCAGCGCTGGTATGTATGACACCGTTATAAGTAGATATCTATAAGTAGATATCGGCATATTTCATAGCTGTCTTAACTTATTACCGGTTAGGTCGGTCAAGTTTTGTAATTATATTCCGTAATAAGAGTATCAGAACCCCAGGGTTTTACTATTTTGCGTATTTCATGGCGTTAACGGAGATTATTCAGATGAATAAACAAGTACCTCAAACATCTGTATCAGCATTAGCTGATCTAGACTGGAGTCAGGTGAGAGAAACGGTATTAATGTTGCATTTCGCAGTTTCATTTATACAACAAGGCCTCCGCGACGGTGATGATTCTGTTAACGCGTTAACAGAATCATTTACAGATATGGTTAAAAATACCAGCGCAATATCCGACGATATTGCACTTATCAGTGACCAGGCAGTAAAAGAGAAAGTAATGGCGAAATGCGATGCAATTAACGAAAAAATGCAGGCTGCAATTGTTGCTTTTCAGTTTTACGACAAATTAACACAACGTTTTGAACATGTGTCCAATAGCATGTCGGCGTTAGGTGATTTGGTATCAGATCCTGAACGAATTTTTAATCCAAATCAATGGAATGGATTACAAAATGATATAAAATCAAAATTCACTATCGCTGAGGATAGGCAGGCGTTTGATGATATTTTGAAAGGAAAAAGTGTCGAAGACGTATTGAAGTCTCTGCGGGCAGGATTGCGGGAATCAAATTCAGAAAGTGAAATAGAGCTGTTTTAGAAAAAAGTAGAGCCATTATTGAGGACGCTGATCCCTATTTAACAGGGGTTTTTTGCTATTGTTATTGCCTTTTACTGCTGTAAATATGGAAGTGAAGAAATGAAAAAAACAAATTATTTCAAAAAGTATTCAATATTGTTTTCGAAGCGGTTTTCTAAACCGCTTACAAGACCATTTACAAAACAAGCCCCCATCATCATATTTGTAGTCATCACGGTTGCTTTTTTTATTTCAGGATGTCTACATGACGATGAAAGTGTAAATGTAGGAATACTAAATGGAACATGGTTTGGTGTGGAGCAAGATGTTAACAATAGTGGCGCTGACGGCATAAACAAAATCAGTTTTGTCATCCTTGATGGAAAGATTACTCAGATTTTAAGGGAAGATCAGGATTTGACGGTGATGGCGGATCAAAATTTGGTTGGATCGATAGTTGCCAAGACAAAAAACGTATTTACTTATGATTTGAGTGACCCAACAACTACGCTGGGTGGTTTGTATGTAGATACAACATCATTACACTATACATTCTTAGATGATAAATTCAGATTTGGTGTCATGCAAAAAGGTGCTGCCGATGATCCATTGCTTGTTTTTGTTGATAATGATATCGCAGGCAACTGGTCGGGATTCAGTGTCAATGTGAGAAATGGCACCATGAGTGTGGTAAACAATGTTAATTCTCAAGTTACTGTGGACCTGGATGCATTAACGTTTGTTGGCTCAGATAATGCGGCGTCTGTTACAGGTGGCCGTTTTGATGGCAGCCTAAGTCTTTCTAATATCAAAGGTGTTTATACCGGCAACTGGGCGAATCCGGATGATAGCACCAAGTTTGGGGATATTACGACTATACTCAGTTCGGACAAAACCTTTTTGTCTGCACGGCTTTGTCTTTCTTTTGACCTTCCGCCAGGTAATGGAGTACCAAATAGCCAGATGTGCACGTTTGCGTCGTGGAATAAATAATCTGTAATCTTGTTGATAGCGGTAAAAGGTACTTTTATTAGTTATTTATTTCAGTACTTTCTATAATGACTGGTATTTTTATAAGCGTCCGGTAGTGGGGTATAATTGCTCGCGCTGCATGTGGTTAATAGTAGACCATATTATGCTTAAGGTGTTTTAATGATGAAAAAACTTTTGTGGGGAAGTATTGCATGACAATTTCCAGAAGACAGTTTGTCCAGTTATTAACGATGGCCAGTGCGGCTAACATGTTGCCGCAATCGGTTTTTGCCGCAAGTCGATCCCCAAAAAATATTTATGATATTCCAAAATTTGGTCATGCACGTGTATTACACTTTACCGATTGCCATGCACAATTGTTGCCGGTTTATTTTCGTGAACCGAATGTAAATATTGGTTTGAACCAGGCACACGGTGTACCGCCTCATCTGGTTGGCAAGCACTTGCTTGATTTCTTTGATATCCCATCCTCTACTCTGGATGCGCATGGTTATACCTATCTGCAGTTTGTAAAAGCCGCAAAAAAATATGGCAAGGTGGGGGGGTTTGCTCACTTGGCGACATTGGTTAAGCACCTTCGCAATGAACAAGGCAGCAAGAATACAATATTGCTTGATGGGGGTGATACCTGGCAAGGGTCGGGTACGGCATATTGGACCAAAGGAAAAGATATGGTTGGGGCCACAAATCTTTTGGGTGTCGATTGCATGACAGGCCATTGGGAGTTCACCTATCAGGACAGTGAGATATTAAAAAACATAAAGGAATTTAAAGGCGAGTTTCTTGCACAAAACATTTCAGTAAAAGATGAAGCGATTTTTGAGGGTGTCCCCGTTTTTGATGAGGACACCGGCCACGCATTTAAACCCTATACGATTAAAAACGTGGGTGGCGTGAAAATGGCCATTATAGGTCAGAGTTTCCCTTATACGCCTATCGCCAATCCCAGGCGATTTATACCCAACTGGACGTTTGGCATCAAAGATGCTGAGTTGCAAGTATTGGTCGATGAGATACGTGATAAAGAAAAACCGGCTATTGTGGTGCTTCTCTCTCACAACGGCATGGATGTAGATATCAAAATGGCGTCCAAGGTAACCGATATAGATGCAATAATGGGTGGTCATACACATGATGGCGTGCCAAAACCGGTTATTGTTCGTAATTCAAAAGGAAAAACTCTGGTAACCAATGCGGGTTCCAATGGGAAATTTCTTGCTGTATTGGATTTCAAGGTCAAAAGTAATCGTGTTGTAGATTACCGCTATAAATTGTTACCCATTTTTTCTAATTTAATTGGTGCTGATAAAGAGATGTCGGCGTATATTAAAAAAGTAAGGGCGCCATTTGCTTCTAAATTAAATGAAAAATTGGCTGTAACAGACGACCTGCTTTATCGTAGAGGTAATTTTAACGGTACGTTTGATCAATTGATATGTGATGCGTTGCGGCAAGAAAGTGATTCTGAGATTGCATTTTCCCCCGGGTTTCGATGGGGAACGACAATATTGCCAGGAGAGCAAATCACTATGGAGCATGTGATGGACCAAACGGCCATCACCTATCCTGAAACAAGCAAGCGTGAAATGACAGGTAAACAGATAAAGGAAGTATTGGAAGATGTGGCGGACAATTTGTTTAACAAAGATCCGTATAGGCAGCAAGGCGGTGATATGGTACGTGTTGGCGGCATGGACTACGTCTGTGACCCAACGCAAAGTATTGGCAAACGAATATCTGCGATGACGCTTGATAACGGTAAAACGATACAGCCCAATAAAAAATACCAGGTTGCGGGTTGGGCTTCGGTCAATGAAATTTCCTCAGGACGACCCATATGGGATGTTGTGGCGGACTATCTGCGACTCAAAAAGACTATTTCAATCAAGAAAGTAAATACACCTAAATTAAAGAATATAAAAGGCAATCCAGGAATAGCCGACTACCAGGGTTAGGCGTCCTTTCTTTTAGCAGAAATAATAACGATGGGCTCAACCGGGACATCCTGGTGGCCTGCCTTGCTGCCTGTGGCCGCAGTGGCCATTTTATCGACGACATCCATTCCATCTATCACTTCTGCAAATACCGCGTATCCAAAATCACGATCACCATGGTCAAGGAATTCATTGTTAGAGAGGTTAATAAAAAACTGAGATGTTGCGCTGTCAACTTCTGAAGTACGTGCCATTGATAGTGTGGCGCGATTGTTTTTCAGTCCATTTTTCGCTTCGTTTTTAATTGGCGCCGCGGTGGGCTTATTTTCCATTTCGGTGTTAAATCCGCCGCCTTGCACCATGAAGCCGGGGATGACACGATGAAAAATAGTGCCGTCGAAAAAACCATCATCGATATATTTGAGGAAATTCTCTACTGAAATCGGTGCTTTGTCAGGATTTGTTTTTATCGTAATTTTGCCAAGCGTTGTTTCCAGGATAACCATAATTTTCTCCCAATGTGCAAACGTATAAAAAATAAATCAGGTAGAGGGTGTGACCTCTGCGCACGACTGTTTAACCTAATTTAGGATAAATGTATAGGGTAGTGTCCTGCATCGGTGTCCAATCACTGTGCCCACGATTTTCACAGAGGATATAAAGCTATAACAACGAGGTCAAGTTTGCTTGTATTGATTGTATAAACCAAATCTGAGTTTTAAAAACGTGAGATAAAATTGCGATAATGCCTGTTTATTGTAACAAAACCTATAGCGTAGCTAAGCACGGATAAGGTATAGTTATACATTACAGTTTCTAATGTATTTTAAAACATTATTTAAAATTTTTGCAAGATAGCAAGTAATTTATATAAATAAATGTAATAAGTTAACTCTTTCAGTAAATTATAAATATATGCCGCGAACCAGCGATAAAAAAGAACGTTTAGTCGGTGCAGCCAAAACGCTGATCCATAGACAAGGATTCAACCAAACCAGTCTGGCGGATATTGCACATGTTTCAGGTGTACCTTTAGGTAATGTTTATTATTATTTTAAGACCAAGGAAGATATTGCATCGGCGGTGATTTCTGAACACGATGCTTGTATCAAACAGATGATGCAACGTTTTGAAGAAGCGGATTCAGATCCTCGTGTGCGTTTAATCCTGTTTCTTAATTACGCTAAAAATACCAAAGAAGTCGCCGCAAAATACGGTTGTCCGATTGCGAGTTTGTGTCAGGAACTTGATAAAAAGAGAAATCTGCTGTCTGAAAAAGTGGACTCGGTGCTTAAATATCAGTTGCAATGGGTAACAGCACAATTTCAGCTAATGGGCAAACAAGACGCTGTCGAGTCAGGCCAGCAATTTATTGCTTCGTTGAGTGGTTGTATGCTGCTTTCTAATGCATTAGATGAGCCGCAAGTTGTTGAGGTGCAAGTAAATAGAATAATAGATTGGATTTTAGATAACTGAATAATTTAGGCCGCTATTTATTACTCTCCTGCCCAAAACACGGGTCAAAAACTTAGCAGCGGCTACCTATCTCCCCAGTATTCCACCTCAAATACTCGCACCTCTTTTATTCATCCTCCAGTTTTTATCATTACAGAGTATTCATCACGGCGCGGGAATTTTTCACAATATTTTGAGTGATTATTTCATAGAAATCATTCGCTTGAATTATTTATAATTTTATTTTATCAATAAGCCGTGTGTCACATGTCACGACAAGCAGGATGAAAGTCAAAAAACGAATTGGAAAATTAACAAGATCATATTCTACTGACGATGCTGATTTGGAATTACTATTTTCCAATGAGACTGCACGCTCTTGAGTTGTTTATGGACTATTGTGCATGTATCGCTTGTTACGACTTTACTCGCGTTTTTGGGATATCATATTTATGTTAGTTACCACTATTCTTAAGAGGCCCTTGTGGGGTGGCGATTTTATTGCTTCACTGGTTACGTTAAGTTATTAAGTCACAGTGAGCCCTAAACTCCCAAAATATCTGGATAACAATCATACAAAGCGCGTTTATTAGTCGTGCTGTGCAGTTTCGTTGTCGCCAATGGTGCAGAATTTGGGTTAATGTGTCATTATTCTGTGGGCATAAATAATCAACTACTTACAAACGGTCAAACTGGGTGACTATATTTCGAATCGTCTGAAAGTCAGTGTTTATTTAGATCTTTAACATAGCGATTCATGTAAATATTTCTGAAAGTCCGGGTATTATTGGGTCTAATTTATGAAGTTAGTATAAAAAACAATTCAATATTTTAAACTTTCCCCCGATAAATGGTTCAGATGATAAGCTTGCGGGTATTACACTGGCTTTTTTTGCTGCGTTTTTAGTCAAGTGAGACGAAATTTGCACATCGTGTGTTTTGTTTGCTTGACAGAAAGTAGTAATAGACTTTATTTCTATAAATGGGGTGTTTCCGTGGGCGGGTTGCTAGGTTTTAAATAGGCAGTGAAAAATAAGCGTAATTTATATGGGTAAATCTCTTGTTATTGTTGAGTCTCCGGCAAAAGCCAGAACAATCAATAAATATTTAGGTAAAGATTACATCGTCAAATCCAGTGTTGGGCACATACGTGATCTGCCGACAAGTGGCAGTGCGGCCGCAAAATCTTCAATGACGCCGTCCGAGAGAGCTAAATTAGCGGCGGCGGCGCGCAAATTACCCGAAAAGGAGCGTGAAGCGCGCAGGGAAGAAAGGGCGCAGTTAGCGTTGATTAAGCGCATGGGCATAAATCCTGAACAAGGATGGAAAGCGACCTATGAAATTATGCCCGGTAAAGAGAAAGTGATTAAGGAATTACAACAACTGGCTGAAAAAGTTGACACTATATATTTGGCAACTGACCTTGATCGTGAAGGGGAAGCGATTGCATGGCATTTGCGAGAAGCCATCGGCGGTAAAAAAACAGATTATAAGCGGGTTGTATTCAATGAAATTACGCGTAGTGCGATCAAAGAAGCGTTTGATCATCCCTCTAAAATTGATTTGCATCGCGTACATGCACAACAAACCCGCCGATTCCTTGATCGGGTGGTGGGTTTCATGTTGTCCCCCTTGTTATGGAAAAAAGTAGCGCGTGGATTATCAGCAGGGCGTGTGCAGTCTGTAGCCGTAAAGCTGATCGTTGAACGTGAAAGAGAGATTTATGCATTTGATCCTGAAGAATATTGGGAAGTCGTTGCTGACCTGAACACCCCCAAGGGTGGCAAGCTGACAACACACGTTGCTAAATTTGATAACGAAAATTTTCGCCCAAATTCCAAAGAACAAACCGACGCCGCTTTAAGCACGCTGCAAAAGGCCGAGTTTAAAGTTTTCAAACGCGAAACCAGGCCGTCCACAAGTAAGCCGAAAGCGCCATTTATCACCTCTACATTGCAACAGGCAGCTAGTACGCGTTTAAATTTTGGTGTCAAAAAAACCATGATGATGGCGCAGAGGTTGTATGAGGCAGGCTACATCACTTATATGCGAACTGACTCAACCAACTTAAGTAAAGATGCTGTCGATACGTGTCGGGACTATATTGCAAATAAATACGGTAAAAAATATCTTCCTGAAAAACCTATTTTATACGCCAGTGGTGAAGGTGCGCAGGAAGCACATGAAGCGGTTAGACCGTCTGATGTAACTGTGATGAAGACAGATTTATTAAAAATGGACGAAGACGCGGTGCGTTTATATGAAATGATTTGGCGGCAATTTGTTGCTTGCCAAATGCCGCCCGCCAAATACGATTCAACAACGTTAACTGTGCACGCGGATAAATATGAGTTACGGGCAAAAGGTCGCACATTGCTTTTTGATGGTTGGACCAAGGTAATTAAACCAAGTGGTAAGGGCGAAGATGACATTATCCTTCCTGAAGTGAGCGAAAATGATATTTTGGATTTAGAAAAATTAATTCCTTCGCAACATTTTACCAAGCCACCGCCACGCTTTACTGAAGCGAGTTTGGTAAAGGAACTGGAAAAACAGGGAATTGGCCGTCCATCAACTTACGCCAGTATTATTTCGACAATCCAGGATCGCGGTTATGTTTCCACTGTTGGCCGTCGTTTCTTCGCCGAAAAAATTGGTGCCATTGTGACAGACAGATTGACCGAGTGCTTTGGTGATTTAATGGATTATGGTTTTACTGCGGGCATGGAGAAAAAGCTGGATGCTGTTGCTGAGGGTAAGAGTGAATGGACCGATGTGCTGGATAAATTTTACAGCGGATTCAAGAAGCAGTTAAAGGTCGCGGGAAAAGATATCAAGGGCATGCGAAATAATGACCCAACAGACACAGATATTTCCTGCCCAACGTGTAATCGGCATATGATGATTCGGGTTGGTTCTACAGGTGTTTTTCTTGGTTGTTCAGGTTATAATTTGCCGCCGAAAGAGCGTTGTAAATCAACAATCAACCTGATTCCGGGCGAAGAGTCTGTGTCGGCCGAGGGTGACGGTGAACAAGAGGCGAAAGCTTTATTGGAAAAACGTCGCTGTCCAATTTGCAGTTCTGCAATGTATGATTATTTAATCGATGAAGACCGAAAACTTCATATCTGCAGTAACAACCCAGATTGTCCTGGGTTTGAAGTAGAACAAGGAAAATTTCATATAAAAGGATATGAGGGGCCTATTGTCGATTGCGACAAGTGTGGTGCTGATATGCAGCTCAAATCTGGTCGATTTGGCAAATATTTCGGGTGTACTAACGAGGAATGCAAAAATACGCGCAAATTAATGCGTAACGGTGAAGTAGCGCCACCTAAGGCAGACCCGATCCATATGGAAGAGCTACCTTGTGAAAAGACAGAAGGCTATTTTATTTTAAGAGATGGGCTTGCGGGGATTTTTTTGGCGTCCAGTGCGTTTCCTAAATCACGTGAAACAAAAGCACCTCAAGTCAAGGATCTTCTTCGGCACCGCAGTGAGCTTGACCCCAAGTTCGATTATTTATGCGAAGCGCCAGTAAAAGACGATGATGGAAATCCTGCAATAATAAGGTATAGTCGTAAAAACAAAGAACAGTACATCATGTCCGAAGTGGACGGTAAAGCGAGCGGCTGGACAGCACACTATATTGATAAAAAATGGAAGGTTAGCAAAAAAGTAGCAACAGTAAAAAAGAAAGCGAAGGCCAAGAAAAAGACCGCTACAAAAAAAGTAGCAAAAACTACCGCACAAAAAAAGGTGCAAAAGAAAGCAAAAAAGAAAGCCAGCAAAAAGGTGGCAAAAAAGAACTGAATAACAAACTGAATAACAGATAGTTTGTAGAATAAACTGCAGATGACACCCCAAGGCTTAACATTCGGAAGCAACAACGGGAAGGGAAGCTGATTCAAACTAAAAATACACTATACTGGCACGATTACGAAACCTTTGGCCTTGACCCGAAGAAGGATCGTATTGTTCAATTTGCGGGTGTTCGCACAGACGAAGATCTGAATATCATAGATGATCCACTCACAATTTATTGTAAACCAGCAAATGATATGTTGCCGCAACCGGAATCTTGCGTTGTCACCGGTATTACACCACAGATAGCGTTGCAAAAAGGTGTTGTAGAGGCTGAATTTATAGACCAGGTTCACCGGGCATTTTCGCAACCCGGTACCTGTGTGGTTGGTTATAATAGTATTCGCTTCGATGACGAGTTCACTCGCTATACGCTGTATAGAAATTTTTTCGATCCTTATGCAAGAGAATGGCAAAATGGTTGTTCGCGCTGGGATATCATTGATGTTGTGCGACTCACACGTGCTTTGCGCCCTGAAGGGATTAATTGGCCCTACTATTCTGAAAAAGTTTCTGAAAGAGCGACTCAAGGGACAGTTGCCGCAGGGCCAGTCGCAGGAAAACCAAGCAATAAACTGGAAGATCTGACCATTGCGAATGGGATTTTGCATGAATCAGCGCATGATGCGTTATCAGATGTGTACGCCACGATTGAAATAGCGAGATTAATCAAAAGCAAGCAACCTAAATTATTTGATTATGTTTACAGTCATCGCAATAAGCGTAAAATTGCCGCGTTGCTGGATCCAAGTAAAAAAACACCCGTTATACACGTCTCTGGTATGTATTCTTCTGATTATACCTGGACAGCGGCGGTTGTGCCCATCGCTCCACACCCAACAAACAAGAATGCAATTATCGTGTTCGATTTACGCAGCGATCCCGCACCTTTGCAAACGTTAAGTAAAGAGGAAATTGCTAACAGAGTATTTACGCCTGCTGCTGATATGTCAGAGGGAATCGAAAGAATACCGTTAAAGACAATACATATAAATAAGTGCCCCGTGGTTGTGCCGTTGAATACGATGGACGGCAACGCGGCAAAACGCCTAAAAATTGATCTTACTGTTACACTGAACCACCTTAAATCATTGGCGATAGATAAAAGGCTGGTTCGGAAAATTCAAGCTGTTTTTAGTAATAAGGTATTCGAAATCAGTCACGACCCTGATCACAGTTTGTATTCTGGCGGTTTTTTCAGTGCGCAAGACAAAGCCAAGATGGAAGCGATTCGTTTTGAAAAGCCGCAAAACCTGGTTGAATACAGTGAGAAATTTGCAGATGAAAGAATACCGGAAATGCTTTTTAGATACCGCGCCAGAAATTACTATGAAACGTTAACGGACGATGAAAAATCACGATGGGAATCATATCGTTTAAAGCGATTAACCAGTCCTGACGGCGGCTCCAGTATTACGCTTGATGAATACATTAAAAAAATACAGGAGATGAAAAATGCGCAACCACAAACAGAAAAAATATCGGCTATCTTGGATGATTTGATTTCATATAGTAATTCATTGATACCGTAGCTAAAATTTTATGTTTCAACTGATTTATTTAGGTTAAATTGAGACAGGCATCTAACTATCGTGAAAAATTGCTGCATGACTGGTTTTGAGCAGCGCACGTTGGCGGCGCCACTGTATAAATATTTTCAAATAAGCTGGATGCCTTCTTCGAGCAGGAAATTATAAAATCGTTGAGCCACAAGCGAGAGTTGTTTTCCGTTGGGGTAAACGATAAACCAGCGGTACTCTAACGGAAAGTGTTGCACGTCTAAAACAACGAGTTCTCCTGCCTGCAATTCGTGGGTAAGTGCGTATATTGACAATATAGAAAGCCCCAGCCCACTTCGGACAGCTTGCTTGATTGCTTCGTTACTGCCAAGTTCCATACGGATTTCAAAATCTACGCCAGTTTGCTGTTTTAGTTTTGTCAACGCGACGCCGGTACCGGCACCGGGTTCGCGCATAACAAATTTCTCCCTGGCGAGCTCTTCAATAGGAATATTCTTTTTTGCAGCCAGCGGGTGGTCGGCTGGCGCCAGTACAACGAGCGGGTTATGCAAAAAGGGAGTGATATTTAGTTCCATATGGTCGGGAGGCTGGCTTACGATATAGAGGTCGTCTTGGTTATCTTCAATTCGTTGCAGTACGCGTTCGCGGTTAGTAATTTCCAGAAATACTTTGATGCCCGGGTATTGTTGACAAAAATTACCAAGAATTCTGGGCGCCAGATATTCCGCGGTGGTGACGCTCGATATTCTTAAATTGCCTTGTTTGATTCCCTTCAGGTCCGAAATTTTCATACTGAAGCGGGAGAATGTGTCAGAAATATCCCGTGATACCCTCAGCAGTTCGTTACCAGCATCTGTTAGAAATATGCGTTTTCCAATGTGCTCGAAAAGTGGCAAGCCGATAGTGTCAGCAAGCTTTTTAGTCTGCATGGAAACCGTGGGCTGGGTTAAAAAAAGTTCTTCTGCCGCCAATGTAAAACTACGATTTCGGGCGATGGATTCAAATACCTGCAGTTGGCGAAATGTGACGTTTTTCATACTGAATTAAAGCATAGATAAAAATCTATGTAAATCATATTATAAATCTATTTTTATTTATAAATAAGATCTGTAGAATAACAATTCGGCAGTGGGGTGGGTTATTCGGGAATATAAATAATATTCTTTCAGTCGAATTGACGTTAATTATTAGAGACCAATCGAATTACTTCTCCCCTTTGTAATTATGGTTATATCTAATACAGATCCATTCTGTTGCCGAACATTTTAGGACGCATATTTCCTCCTCCTCTATTTTATGCGTCCTTTTTTTTTTAACTACATTCGTGCAAAAAATAACCGCGTTCAAGCAGACATATTGTGCCGCTAACGCATTCGGTTATAATTTCCCATATAATATCCGTAGCGGATAGGATTTATTAATCCTAAATTAATCATCGGTCGCTAAATTAAGCGCGTTAAACCTTTTTCGATTGAGTCCTCAAACATGATCAATAATTTTTTGCCAGTGGTTGATTTGAAACAATTTAGTTTGAAACAAATTACTATTTGCATTTTTCTTTGTATTCAGATGAGCGCGCCTTTGTGGGCGGCTACCGTTGTCGAAAGTCGTGACTTAGAAGGGCGCATAAACAAGTTAATGGTTGATGGAGACAGGGTGCGGCTTGAAATCGGCGATAGTGGCTATATGCTGGTCGATTTGGAGAAAAATACATTCTATAACGTTGAGCCGAATGAAGAACGAATTATCGATATGAGTTCTTTTTACAGTATCCCGATTGCGCAAATCGAGGGCGCTGGGGATCGAATTAATGTTCATTTCAAAAAAATCGGTAAAGGGCCTAAAATTGCCGGATACAATACAACTCATTACAAAATGATGATAAATGAATTTGTCTGCGCCGATGAGTATCTTTCCAGGCAAGCCTATGTAGTAGCGGATATGAGAACTTTATTTAGGGCCTATGTTCATATGTCTGGCCGAGAAGCCGCGATGGGTGTGTCGGGAGATGGAGATCCTTGTGAGCGCGTCGAATTTGAAATGACAGAAGCACAATACAAAAAGTTGGGTATTCCAATGCGGACGGTAAGCCGGGACGGGCATACTGATCACGAAATCATGGTAATTAAAACCAATACAAAAATTGATGAAAAATTTTTTGAATTACCTAAATCCTACACCACGCTTACTGTAGAAAATCTGCATAAACTTTTGGAATGATCCTTTAGATTCTGTGTATGAGGTGTTCACGAGGTGTTCATGGACTTATGTTTTTGCACCATGTTGAGGATGTCTGCCATGGTTAGAAAACTGAGTATCTGCGTATACTTCGTATCCGTCTTCCAAAGGTCTTCGGCATTACATTGGATGCGTTCGTTTTGCCACAATTCAATTATCCATTGTGCCGCCACGCGTTCTACCCAGCCAGGCATTAATGATTTTCCGTCTCGCCAATCAAGCAACTTTTTTTTATCAACAGACGTGCCGCTAGCACGGTTCGTTAACTCTTTACTGAGTTGCAATGGTGTTAGACCTGTTAATTCTTCTAATTGATTAATTATGTTATCCATGACTGAGTATTTAAATATTAACGGGTGTTTTTGCTTGTAACCTTAGATTAGTAACAGGCATTCTACCTTAAAATTTCAGGGGATTGACCTGCTTGCTTGATTAATTATAAAGATATTTTGTTTAATGATGTGATGACTTGTATATATACCTATCCGTGATGGGTATATAATTGTTTCATTATGGATGAGTTCCGTATAAAACTTGCTCACTAGATACTTATTTATCTAGACAAAAAAGGGAGAAATAGGATATGGCCGTTACACCATCAACAATGTTGGAATTAGGAACTTACGCACCGGATTTTAGTTTGCCCGATTGTGATGGCGATAAAAAAAGTCGTGATGATTTTAAAGGCAGCGACGGTTTTTTAGTGGTATTTATTTGTAATCATTGTCCATATGTAATTCATATTAACGATGGATTAGCAAAATTTGCTGAGGAGTATCAAGCCAAAGGATTAGCTGTCGTTGCTATTAGCAGTAATGATGTTAGCAATTACCCCGATGATAGCCCAGAAAAAATGATTGAATTAGTCAGACAATACAACTTCACATTCCCTTATTTGTACGATGAGACCCAGGAAGTAGCCAAGTCGTATAGGGCGGCCTGTACGCCGGATTTATTTTTATTTAATAAAGATTTCAAATTAGTCTATCGTGGCCAGTTTGATGGTAGCCGTCCGAGAAATGTGTTGCCCGTTACGGGTAAGGATCTAAGACAAGCGACAGACGCTATGTTGACAGGTAAAACTATTATGACGGATCAAAAACCGAGTATGGGCTGTAATATAAAATGGAAGCCGGGTAATGAACCGAATTATGGTTAATGTTGGTTCGGGCTATGGTGGAATGTCAGTAGGCGGGTGAAATTCGGCAAGATTTTTTTGTACTAACGAAAATGTGCTGTTTATATTTCGCGATATTTCACCGTGTAATACGCCTAGATTTTGTAATATCTCTTGTGCTTCATCAAAGCCAAGCTCAATTATGTTTGTTAGCTTACCCACAAATTCTAAAAAAATCTCTGTTTCATTTTGATTACTGTGGATTAATTTGTAAGGCTCATAAAATAAGGTAGCATGCGTAATTATATATCTGGCGGTTAAATCGGGTGATAGCTCTGCGTCAAACGCGCCTTTGAATGCTGTTTGCTTATCGCTAAGTTGTACGCCGTTTAGTTGATTGCCGGTGTGAGGTAATGATTCATCAAGCTTTTGCTTTACGACTCTTAATAATAATTGCAATGGGTGGTCTCGTACTTCAAGTGAAACTGAAGATTTTGAAGAAAAGGGTGTTGGCGTGTCAGATTCCTTTCGGTCAGCTATGTGCTGAACTGCACGAACATTCCTGTTTTCAGTTTGAGGATGAGTAGTGGGTTCTATTGCTGGGCCAGTAAATGATTTTACATCCACATTAAATCCCTCCGCTTGTCAATTTCTCGGTCTTATTTTATTGTAGCATTTATAAAAAGGAAATAGAGGGGTTTGCTATTAATATAATCAATAATTATATGCCCATCACAAGTAGGGGAATTTAGTCGCAATAGGTAGATGCCTACCAAAACATAAAAAACAGGAAGCTGCCTAGCAGAAATCGATAGATGACATAGGGCAACATGCCTGTTTTTTCCAATAATTTTAAGAAAAAGTGGATGACGACAAATGCGGTACAGCCTGAAATCAAGGCGCCCAGGAAAAGCGTATTCCATTCAATGTCATTGTGTGACGCATTTGCCAGGTCGAGTGTTTTCAGTAGGCCCGGTAAAAGTATTGCTGGAATTGACAATAAGAAAGAAAAGCGTGCAGCTGCCGCGCGATTCAGACCAATAAACAAGGCAGCCGTCATTGTGATACCGGATCTGGATGTTCCGGGTATTAACGCGATCGCTTGAGCACAACCTATAATCAGAATATCTTTTAATGTTAGTGTGTGTTCATCTCGCTGGCGTTTCCCGTAAGCATCTGCCCACCATAATGTCAGGCCAAAAATAATTGTCGTTGTCGCGATGACGAGAGGGGAACGTAATGATGTTTCAATGACATCTTTGAATAACAGGCCCACTATTCCTACTGGTATGGTACCTATTATGACACCCCAGGCCAGCAGACTGTCAGGTGTTTGTTTGAAAGTTGTTAGTGACTTGAGCCAGTCTTTTGCCATGAGGATCAGTTGTTGTCTAAAATAAAACACCACCGCGCTTAACGTGCCAACATGAACCGCTACATCAAACGCCAAGCCTTGGTCTTGCCATCCCGTTAATATGGGTACCAATATAAGGTGGGCAGAACTGGAAATGGGAAGGAATTCAGTCAACCCCTGAATAACTGATAATATGAATAATTGAATAAAATCCATTTTTCTAGCCTTTATCTAACATGGTATGTTTTTGTATACTTTCAAGCATAGTATTTATAGTACGGGGAAAAGTCGCGCACGTTGATCTGTCTGTTTAAAGCCAATTAAATCACGCTCTAATTCTTTCGGTAGTTGTTTTGTTAAAGCTAACGCTTTAAACCGTTCGCCCATTTCAGTAGGTAAGGTTAGTTTCTGAATTTGCTGGCTCAATTCAATTTGTTGTTTTAAATCATCACCTGAAAGAGCTTGTGTCATAGTTTCCAGTCCACATCCAATTAGAAAAAATGCCTGCGTAGTATAACCACTCACATTAAGGCCGGCATCGTCAGCGCATTCTGCTAGCGCTGTAAAATTTATATGCGCAGTTATGTCTTGTAAACCAATTAATATAAAAGGGTTAGAATGTGCATGATGACGGTAGTGGCACATTAGCGTACCGGAAGTGCGTTGCGGATGGTAGTACTCATGCTCCGGGTAACCATAATCTATGATGAGTATCAGGCCTTTTTTCATAAAATTTTGTGCTGATCGAATCCAGGCGTTTGCAGCAAGGTTTATCTCAGATACATAGGTATCTGGAAGATTTTTTGTAATTCTGCTGATTTGGTTTTTTAAAAATGCGTTATCAGTATCTCCTTTATTTAAGGTAAATTGATCATTGGCCAATGTGACGTGTAATTCAGTGGCGGCATTTTTTTGTGCTTGAAATAAATGGACGGGCATTGCATCGAGTAATTCATTTGCTAATATTATGCCTTCATACGAGTTAGACGGGGGCTGGTCTAGCCATTTTACTAATTCAAACAAATGATTTGCATGTTTTTTAACAGTAGCTTGTTGTCGTTGCCGGAGGTCAGCACTGGTTTCGAGAATAAAATAATTATCTGGTAGATTGTTTATTTGTGCCAGCTCCAATAAGATGTCAGTGGCCATTTTTCCGGTGCCAGCACCAAACTCCAGAATATTTTTTTTTTCGAGCAATGGTAGTACTTGTGCACATTGTTTTGCTATACACCGTGAAAATAACGGTGATATCTCCGGTGCGGTTGTGAAGTCTCCAAATTGGCCAATCTTGTTGCTGCCAGCACTGTAATAGCCCAGTCCTGGCGTATACAACGCTAATTCCATAAAACGGGAAAAAGGTATGCTTTTCAGGGATTTTATTTCATTTTTGATTAGCGTTTCTAATTGTCGGCTGTGCTCAATTGCGTCCACGTCGGGTACCGGGAGTCCCGCGGGAACATAATATTTGCTATTATTAGGTTCATTCATATTCAATTGATTTAGGTAACCAGAGTTAAGGCGTGGAGAATAACATAGAATCACTCAAAGATAAGGTTGTATTAATCACCGGTGCTGCACACCGAATTGGCGCGATGACTGCCCGCAAATTACATTCTGCCGGGGCCAATATTGTGTTGCACTGTCTTTCTTCACGCTTGGCGGCTGAGGCGTTGCAGTACGAGTTAAATACAAAACGAAAAAAATCTGCACACCTGGTTCATGGGGATATTCTTCAGTATGATAATCTGGTAAATATTATAAATGATTCATTTTCGGCGTGGAACCGTCTTGATGTGTTGATCAACAATGCTTCTATGTTTTATCCCACTCCAGTGGGCGCAGTGGATGAGCACGCCTGGGATGAGTTGATAGGCAGTAATTTAAAGGCGCCTTTTTTTCTTGCACAAGCCGCTGCCCCCCATCTTAAAGAGCGTAATGGCTGTATTGTTAATATTGTTGATATTCACGCAGACCGGCCACTGAAGGTCTATCCAGTCTATAGTATTGCCAAGGCAGGTCTGGTGATGCTGACTAAGGCGATGGCCTGCGAGTTGGGGCCTGAAGTGCGGGTCAATGCGGTTGCGCCTGGTGCAATTTTGTGGCCGGAAGGCGAGATGGATGATGCGCTAAAACAAAAAATTATCTCCCGCACATTATTAAAACGTCAAGGAGATCCATCTGATATAGCCAATGCAATATATTTTTTAGTGAAGGATGGTGGCTATGTCAGTGGGCAGGTATTGACAGTCGATGGCGGAAGGTCAATTAATAGCTAATATTTAACCACGGACGATTGCCTTCATACTGTCGTCCGTGGTTAACAAACTTATAGCAGTACCCTCTCAATGCTACCCCGGGTTGCTTTTGTGATAAATTCTTTTTGCCAGTTTTTACCCAGTAATTTATTTGCCATTTCGACAACAATGTAATCAGTGTCTAAGCCCGTTGTGTTCTTATATCGGGCCAAGCCTTGTTGGCAGGCGGGGCACGACGTTATTAATTTGATGTTGTCAGGTTCCGTTTTTAGCGACGTGCTGATTTCATTTATACCCTTTTGTAATTCTTCTTCCTTACGAAATCGTACTTGTGTGGCAATGTCGGGTCGGGATAGTGCAAATGTTCCCGCCTCACCGCAGCACCTGTCAGATAATAATACGTTTTTGTTTAGCAGTTTTGACACTATATTTATTGGGTTGTCACTTTTAATGGGGGAATGGCAGGGGTCGTGATACAGGTATTGTGTTTTATCATCACTGCTAATAGACACGCCCTTTTCGAACAGGTATTCATGTATATCGATGAGACGAGAACCTGGGAATATTTTTTCCAATTGGTATTTCAATAATTGATCCAGGCATGTGCCACAAGAAACGATGACTGTTTTTATGTCCATGTAATTCAGGGTGTTTGCAATACGATGAAACAGGATTTGATTTTCGGTTGAAATTTGATCTCCTTTTTTGGTTTCACCGCTGGATTTTTGCGGATAACCACAGCAAAGATAGCCAGGAGGTAACACGGTTTGTATGCCCATATCATATAACATAGCCAGAATTGCGAGCCCTACCTGGCTAAACAGGCGCTCAGACCCACATCCGGGGAAATAAAAAACGGCTTCAGAATCTTCATTCGTTTTCTGTGGGTCACGTAGAATAGGTACATTTTTATCTTCCTCAATACCCAAAAGCGCACGTGTTGTTTTGCTTGGTACGTTGCTTGGCAGCGGTCGTTTTACAAAATGTACAATTTGCGTTTGTATAGACATTTTTCCGGTAGTTAACGACGGTGTTTTTGTTGGCTGTAATAAACGACTGTTTTTAGCAACGCTGAATGCAGCGCGTTGCGCTTTATATCCCCAATCAATTAATATTTTTTTTGTCGTCTTAATGGCGGCGGGGTCTGTTAAATTTAAATACGCCATTGATAATTTCGTCGCCAGGCTAAAGTGTTTTTTACCTCTGGATTTTAGTATATGACGCATGTGCATGGAAACATCACCGAAGTCGATATCGACAGGGCAGGGGGCTAAGCATTTATGACAAACTGTGCAATGATCCGAGATGTCGTTCATTTCATCGAAGTGACGTAGGGAAATACCTCTACGAGTTTGTTCCTCATATAAAAACGCTTCTATAACCAAACCACTGGCGAGAATTTTGTTGCGTGGTGAGTAGAGTAGGTTGGCTCTTGGTACATGCGTGTTGCAAACCGGTTTGCATTTTCCGCAGCGTAGGCAGTTTTTAATCTCATCATTGAGCTTTCCAAGTTCACTCGCCTCAAGGATCAACGCTTCTTGTTGGACGAGTGTGAGTGAGGGAGTATATGCTTTATCTATGCTGTCTCGTGATAATAGTTTTCCGCGATTAAAGTTATTTCCAGGATCAATTTTATTTTTATACTCTTTAAAGGCGTCTATACTTTGTTGCTCAACAAAAGGCATTTTTGTTATGCCTATGCCATGTTCGCCGGATATGACACCGCCTAATGATTTGGCCAATGCCATGACTCGTGAGACGATTATATTTGCTTCACGCAACATTTCATAATCATTTGAGTTCACAGGGATATTTGTATGGACATTGCCGTCGCCGGCGTGCATATGTGTTGCGACAAAAAGGCGTTTGGCGCGTATTTCTTTATGTATGTTGTCGAGTTTGTCTCTAATAAAAGCGAGTTCTTGGCCGCAAAATATATTTTTCAGTGGTTTTTCAACTGAATGTCTGTAAGAAATACGCAGCGATCGGCGCAACAATAAACTTAGAAATGTAGTGTCTGGTTTTATATCTGCGCTATTATTTTTCTTGATATCGAAATCACTGCCAATATCATTACCAACATAAGTGCCAAAGTTGAGTGTGGAAATACTGTCATTTATATTGCTATCCAGTTTCGAAAGTATGGTTTCCCATTTGGTTTTGATGGTATCAAGTTGTTTTTTTGCTTCGACAAACTTTCGTCCAATAAATTGATCGTTTTCTTCCTGATTCTGTTCAGACGTTCTGTGCTGGATGGATTCATTTTCCAGGTAGGCTTGCACCTTTTTAATCATGGCGAGCTTGTTTGTAATTGAATGTTCGATATTAATTCTTTCTATATTTTCACTGTATTCGGGGAGTTTGTTTAAAGGGATGACAACGTCTTCATTTAATTTAAATGCATTTGTATGTGCAGCAATAGCAGCAGTACGCGCCCGATCGGCCCAAAATTGCGCTCGCGCATTTTTGCTGGCAGCGATAAACCCTTCAGCATCTCTTTTGTTCGCCATGCGCACGATAGCCGAGGCAGTTGCGGCGACACTATTTTCATCGTTTCCGGCTATATCAATAAGAAGGACCATTTTGGGTAGCTCGGGTCGCGCTGCTTTTGTTGTATAATTAACGGCATGCACATAACGTTCATCTAAATGTTCCAGTCCGGCAAGTGCAACGTTGGGTAAGTTATCCAGATATTCTTTGGTTTCGATAATGGCGGGAACTGCTTTTTTTAAATCGTGGCCAAAAAACTCCAAACAAACTGTTCGTATATATTGGTGTTGGTTATGTAATATAAATACGGCGGATGTAATCAAGCCATCACAGCCTTCCTTTTGTACGCCGGGAAGGCCTCCCAGAAATTTATTGGTTACATCTTTGCCTAAGCCTTGTTTGCGCAATTCTTTACCAGGAATAGATAAGATTTCTGTTTTACCGGACCTGGTTTTTCCATCGGCCTGAAAGCGAAAAATGCGAAATTTAACCATTTCCAATTCGTGTATTTTTCCAAGATTGTGGTCAAGTCGCTCAACTTCCAGCCATTGTGCATCGGGTGTAACCATGCGCCATGACAGGAGATTGTCCAGTGTTGTTCCCCACATTACCGCCTTTTTACCGCCAGCATTCATCGCAATATTGCCACCAATTGTAGAGGCATCCTGGGACGTTGGGTCAACAGCAAACACAAGATTATTTGCCTCCGCCAAATCGGAAACTCGACGTGTTACCACGCCCGCTTCAACACGAATGGTCGAGTACTGGCGTTTTATACCGGTTTCATTCTCAACAGGAAGTGATTGTGATTTGATTGAAAATACTTGTTCCAGTTTCTCGGTATTAATAATCGCCGTTTCGGGGTGCAGCGGTATAGCGCTGCCGGTATAGCCGGTGCCACCACCACGCGGAATGATGCTTAGTCCGAGTCCTATACACGTTTTAACAATGGCCGCTATCTCTTCTTCATTCGTTGGTGTGATCACAATAAAAGGATATTCAATACGCCAGTCACTGGCATCAGTTACATGTGAGACACGCGAAAAACCATCGAATAATATATTGTCGCGATGCGTTACTTTCAGTAAGGCTTTGATTGCCGTCTTTTGTTGTAATTTTTGCTTTGGTAACCAGGCTTCAAACCGGGAGACGGCCTCACGTGAGGCGTGTAATAATTCGAGCGCGAGCTTATTTCCATCGGTGCGATCTGAAATCTGGTCTAGTCTGTGATGTAAGGCATGAACCAGGGAATTCCATCTCTTTTGTGAGGCCATTAAGTCATCTTGAATGAAGGGGTTGCGGGTTATCACCCACATATCGCCTAATATTTCAAATAACATTCGCGCGGAGCGGCCAGTTCTACGGGTAGCTCTGAGCGTGTTTAGTATTTCCCACATTTTCAGGCCGAGGAATCGAATGACAATTTCCCGGTCAGAGTAAGATGTATAATTGTAAGGAATTTCACGAATTCGTTCGTTTATTGCCAATCGGTTTGTCGCTGTCATAAGGGGTGAATCAGATTAGTTTGTTTTTAGTTTGTTTAAAGGTGCTGTACTAAAGTGTAGAGGATATTATCCGATGTATTGGAGTGTACCATAAGCGGATTTGCTAATTATTTTTCTAATTATTCGGCGAGGGAAAATAGCTGAAATTTTTCCATATCGCGCGCTATCTGGATTAACACAATAATTAATTTACAGGGCGTAATATACAAGGCCAATTATGTCTACTCAGCTACAAGAAGACGAAGAACAAGAAAAGATAGATGTTGATACTCTTGAGGGATTAGAGCCGATTTCATCACTCTCTGCAGAGCGTCTTCAGGATTTGGCTGACATTACCGTTATTGAATCGATAGATGCAATGAAATGTCTGTTTGCGGAAGGTGACACAGATGAGAATATGATTTTTTTACTAAATGGGGATATAGAGTTACGTTCAAGTATTAATCCTAATGTGCAATCTATTACTGCAGGTATGCCGGAAACCTGGAACCCGATTGCAAATAAACAGCCTCGACAATTAACTGCAATTACAAAAACACCAGTTGAAATTATCAGAATTAATATTGATAAATTCGATCAAATGCTCACTTGGGATCAAATGGCGACTGCGAATGTGTCAGACGGTGACAAGATCAAGGTCAAAGGAATGGGGGGCGATTGGCGCACCAAGCTAAAAAGTAATTTGACCCTGAATAATCTACCGCCTGCAAATATAGAAAAATTGTTTGATCGAATGGAGGCGGTGGATGCTGCTGTTGGGGATGTGATTATCAAGCAGGGCGATCCAGGCGATTATTTTTATTTGATTGATAGTGGGGTTGCCAAAGTAACACGGCAAATGATGGATAAAGGTAAACCTATAGAGCTTGCTGAACTGGGGTCGGGTGTTAGTTTTGGTGAAGAGGCGCTTATATCTGATAAACCGCGAAATGCAAATGTGATCATGGTTTCTAATGGTAGGCTTTATCGTTTGTCGAAGCCGGATTTCGATGAGTTGTTAAAAGAGCCGCTGCTTGATAATTTGGCGTTGGATGCTGCATTCGAAAAACTGGAAGAAGGCGCTATGTTTCTGGATGTGCGTGTTCCTTCAGAATATAAGCAAGGGCATTTACCAAATTCTATAAACATCCCACTTAATGAATTGAGGCAGCGTATGAATGAGCTGGATAAGGAGTATTTTTATATTTGTTATTGCAGTACTGGCCGTAGAAGTTCGGCTGCTTCGTTTATCCTGGGCCAACAAGGGTTAAAAGCGAGCATATTAGATAAAGGTATTCAGGCTGTTCCTAATACTTTTTTAATTGTCTAGTTGTTTTTGTCTGCAATCGACGAATTGCGAGATTTAATTGTGCGATATTTAAAAGAGGGGGCGAAAAAAAACGGTTTTTACTAAAAAAGAAGCGGCTTTTACTAAAAAGTTAAAGCCGCTTAGTTCTTCTTATAGTTATTATTTCTTATATTTATAGGTTTACCCTGCCGCTAGTATCTGTTGCTAGTGTAGGGATTCGGTTTTTTTGATTATTTAGAAATAACTATTCAAAAAAATTTTAGAGCAGTTGTTGGACTGCGATAGTTTTATTCAATTCATAGTTTTATTCAATGCGCATATAAAATTCATTAAAAAAATATGACGCAAATCTAACTGATTTGTTGGGACGGGTCAAGCTCTCAGAAAAAGAAAATATATTGATAGATGCTAATGCATTGGTCAGCTGTAGATTTAGAATAAATAAAATTTAGAAATAAGTATAAAGAGACTTTTTTGTGCGGTTCCATAGTCAAGTAGTCAGATTTATCCTGTGGATCAACGCTGTACTATCAACAACGGTGCTAACGCTAATGAGTCACAATTGCAAAGGGATATCAATAGGCAACAACGATTTAGCGTGTTAGAAAACTTACGATTATACGCCTGGCATTATTGGGGCGTTGTTGTGGGATTTTAGCCGGTGGTGTGATCGTCCTCTTTTGTTTTGCGATAGATAGAAGTGGTGCAAATTTCCTTTCTTCCTTTCTTCCTTTCTTCCTTTCTTCCTGGCGGTCTGGTTGAAAACTATTATTTAATTTGGTTCTTCATTAGAGTTACCTATTGTTGTATTCGTAGGTATTTGCATGGGCACATTGGCGTTTTTATTTGTATCCTTGCCGCAAACGTTTGCCAAGTGCGGTTGAAGGTATTTCTATTTGGCAAAGAATGTTGATTGCTGATGACGGTCATTATCGCATTGATGGCAAGTAATTTTTTTAAAAAAGAGTCCGTTTTTTTATCATTGTTAAAGGCGTGTGGTTTGGATTAGTAAAATGACCCGCTAACACAATTCCTTAGGAGGGCGAGTGTAGCCAGTGTCATGGGTTCGCCATTCGTTTTTATGCCTCGACGAATGTCTTTGCAGCAAGCGACAGATTTACTAAATATGAATCCTGTCCGGGTTTTAATCGAAGAAGCCAAACCAGCAAAACCATAAGACGATACTTACTAGGCCAGTATAGGCCGTAGATTTACTTCGTTATATCATACAAGCAGGATGAAAATAGTGAAAATAAAGGTCTTAGTGAACAAGTCGATTTAACGGAAATTTCAGCTTCCGTGATATGACATCGCTCCGATACACATACTAGCAACTTTGCAAGAAGTAATTGCAATTTTGAAAAGCTCAAAATCAAGCATGTTTTATGTTGCGCGGATTAAACGAACAGGAGCAGAAGAAAAGGTATATGGTGTATTTACAAGCGAAACAATAACGCCCATTATCGATATAAATAGACGTCTGTTATATTATTGAAATGATGCAGTTATAGTGTAAAATTGCAACAAGGAATTAAGGAGTAATTAAGAAATATATAACGGATTTGAAAAATTAAATGATTGAAAAATTTGTGCGCACAATAACATGTATATTACCAGTAGATAAGCGAAGAACCGGTCATTGTAATCAGTGTGGTGAATGTTGCCGTTTGCCGTATAAATGTAGTTTTCTCAAGATAGATGAAAATGGTAAAAATAGGTGTTCAGCCTATAAGTTTCGGCCGCTGAATTGTAGAAAATTTCCAAGAACTGAATCACAGATAAAGCCGGTGGCAAATGTGTGTAGCTATTCGTTTGTTGATTCATCTTGATGCGTTTCAATATTTCTCTAGCGTTTTTCTGGCGTTTCTTAGTAAGTGTTCTTATAAATGAATTCAAAATTTAACGATACGTTTCTATTTGGGTGTACGGATTGAGTGTGCAAATAGGAAGTGTAAGTTATTAATAATACAGATTTTTATTAATTATTTGCGATTATGCGATTAAAAAAATTCATATGCTTTGGGTGAAAGCTTTCCATATTATTTTTATGGTCACCTGGTTCGCCGGTTTGTTTTACCTGCCACGGCTATTTGTTTACCATGCGGCCTGTGAAGATGAGCCTGGGCGTGAGCGATTTAAAGTTATGGAATTTAAATTGCTGGTTATCATGACTATAGGGGCCATAGCGACGACGATTTTTGGTATATGGTTGTTAGTGTCCTATGCTTGGGTGAGTTTCGCCGATTCGGCATGGCTACACTTAAAATTAGTGATGGTTATTATACTCATTCTTTACCATGCGTATTGCTGGAAACTGGTACAGGAATTCAAGGTGAGCCATACCCGACATGGGCATAAATTCTATCGTTGGTTGAATGAATTTCCAGTATTACTTCTTGTCGCAATCATTCTGGTTGTTGTTGTTAAGCCATTTTAAAGAGTTTTTTCTGGTATTTCACTGTTTCTAATTAATAAGTTCTAGCAAACAAAGTTTCAAGCAAATTAAAGTGAATATAATCACAATGTTGTGGTGTATAATTGGCCTTTTGGTAATAGCCTTGACGGTGTACGCCACATAACATAAAAAAGGATGCATGATGAACGATCAATCCCCCATCCCTGTAGTTTTGGTTTTTTCTGGGAATGACCCGAGTGGCGGCGCTGGTGTGCAGGCTGATATTGAGGCTATTGCGAGCATGGGGTGTCACGCTGCACCGGTGATAACGGCGATTACTGTTCAGGACACAGAGGACGTCTCTCGAATTGAACCCGTTGATGCGATTACGGTGATGGATCAAGCGCGAGCAGTATTGGAAGATATGCCTGTTGCTGCTATCAAAATTGGTTTGCTTGGTTCTTCAGAAAATGTAGAAGCTATACATGCGATACTGATGGATTATCCGGAAGTACCGGTTGTACTTGACCCTATATTAGAAAGTGGAAGTGGGAGTCTACTGGTTGATGATGAAACGGCCGAGGAAATGGTGGATTTGTTGTTCCCATTAACGACGGTGTTAACGCCTAATTCACAAGAGGTCATTGCTTTTGCACCAGAGGGAGATAACCTGGAGTCGCGAGCACAAGAAATACTTGAAACTGGATGTGAGTTTTTACTCATTACAGGTACGCATGAAAATACCAAAGACGTTGTAAATACGCTTTATGGCGGCTCCAGGCAGTTGGAAACATATACTTGGGAACGCTTACCGTTTAGTTATCACGGCTCAGGGTGTACGTTGTCGGCCGCGATCGCTGGCTTGTTGGCACAAGGTTTGGACCCCTATTCTGCGTTTAATGAAGCACAGGAATATACATGGGATGCATTGAAACATGGTTATCGTATTGGCATGGGCCAACATTTGCCAAACAGGTTTTTTTGGGCACATGGCGATGAAGCTCCGAGCAGGGAAGCAGAGCTAGATGCATCGTGAAAGGCGCCACACCCGGTTTACTTTAAAAGGTTTGTATGCAATTGCAGATGCAGAAGTCATCGGCTCTAAACTGTTAGTGGAACAAGTAACGAAGGCGATAAAAGGCGGCGCTGCACTGATACAGTACAGAAATAAAAGCGGTACCGAAGTGCAACGCAAACAGGACGCACAAGCTTTGCTGGCGCTGTGTCAATCGCATCGTGTGCCATTGATTATTAACGATGATGTTGAATTAGCTCACTTATTGGGTTGCGATGGTGTGCATTTGGGCAAGCATGATATGTTTGTGCGAAAAGCACGGGAAATTTTGGGGGAGGGCAGTATTATTGGCGCCTCGTGTTATGATAGTTTCCAGAATGCTTTAAGGGCGCAACAAAGTGGAGCAAACTATGTCGCGTTTGGACGTTTTTTTTCATCGAGAACAAAACCAAACGCGATTCCCGCTCAGATAGAGCTTTTGCATTCTGCAAAATCCCATGTGCATGTACCAATTGTTGCGATTGGGGGCATTACTCATGAAAATGCCCGAACACTTGTCAATGCGGGTGCGGATATGTTGGCAGTCATTGATGGTTTGTTTAACCAGGAGGACGTAGAAGTGGCCGCGCAACATTATGCTCGTCTTTTTCAGGATAAATTTTTTCAGGATATAACATAAATTCATTGTAACGTAACAGGCGATAACGATATTCTGGCAAGCCTATATTAAGTAAGGATCTAATACTGATGACAAATTCTCATACTTTATTTTTAGAAGCAAAAAAGCATATACCCGGAGGTGTTAATTCCCCGGTGCGCGCCTTTAATGGTGTGGGTGGTGATCCGATATTTTTCCGCAAGGGTGAGGGCGCCTATGTTATAGACGAGGATGATAATCGATACGTCGATTATGTTGGTTCATGGGGGCCAATGATTGTTGGTCATTCCCATCCTGATGTCTTGCAAGCAGTGCAGGAGACGGTGAGCAACGGCCTGGGTTTTGGTGCACCCACTTCGATTGAAACTGTGATGGCTGATAAAGTGTGTGAATTGGTACCTTCGATTGACTTGGTGAGAATGGTAAATTCCGGGACCGAAGCAACGATGAGCGCTATTCGGGTTGCACGCGGATTTACCGGTCGTGACAAAATTGTAAAATTTGAAGGTTGTTACCATGGGCATTCTGATTCGTTGCTAGTTAAGGCCGGGTCAGGCGCATTAACCTTAGGTGTGCCTACATCGCCAGGTGTGCCCGTTGCATTGGCAGAACATACGGTTACATTAAATTACAATGACATTGATCAGGTTCGTGATACCTTTTCACGCATCGGGCATCAGGTCGCGTGTATCATCGTTGAGCCTGTGGCGGGTAATATGAACTGTATTCCCCCCGTGCCTGGTTTTCTTGAAGGTCTGCGGGAGGTCTGTAATGAATACAATAGCGTATTAATTTTTGATGAGGTCATGACAGGTTTTCGGGTGTCACTTGGCGGCGCTCAAGCGTACTATAATGTTGCCCCAGATATGACAACGCTTGGAAAAGTGATTGGCGGTGGTTTGCCAGTCGGCGCTTTTGGCGGGAAACAGGAAATTATGCAGCAAGTTGCGCCATTAGGGCCCATTTACCAGGCAGGTACATTGTCAGGCAATCCGGTGTCAATGGCTGCAGGCTTGGCTACATTAGAATTGATTTCTAAACCAGGGTTTCACAAAAAATTGTCCCAGACGGCTGAAAAACTTGTAAATGGTCTTGCCGAAGTAGCTCGGTCGGTGGGCATACCTATGGCTACAAATCAGGTCGGTGGTATGTTTGGTTTTTTCTTTAGTGAAGAATCAAATATTACCAGTTTTAATCAGGTGACCAGATGTAATATAGACAGATTTAAATTATTTTATCACGGTATGCTGGAACAAGGTGTTTATCTTGCCCCGTCAGCTTATGAAACAGGGTTTGTTTCAAGTGCGCATGATGATGACGCATTAAATGAAACATTGTCTGCTGCTGAAAAAGTGCTTGCTACGTTATAACTATATAAAATAAGTAATAAATAATAATACAAAGATGCTAGATAACTTTTCAAGGGGGCTTTGGGTTCTCTGCTGTGCCGTTTTTCCTTTGCAACTGGCTGTAGGCGATGCAGCTATTCCTGTTACAGTGAAGTCGTTTAAGCAACTGGCGATTTATCCCACTATTCATGTGCCTGCTTCGGTAGTGAGTTTGAACAATAGCAAATTAAGCGCGGAGGTAAACGCGATTATTAAGGACATTTTGGTAGATGTCGGGCAAACCGTGGATCGTGGTTCGGTTCTTTTCAAATTGGATTCAAGTTATTATCAGCTTGAGTATGATCGCAGTAAAGCCGCATTGCAATCAATTAGGGCGAAGCGTGATTTGGCTGACTATCAGTTGCAACGAGCAGAGAGTTTGTCGAAGCAAAATGTTGTCTCCGAAGAGTTGTTGGCGCAAAGAGAATCTGATTTAAAGGTGCTTGCCGGGGAGGTGGCAGTACAGAGAGCGTTGCGGGATATTGCAAAACGAAACCTGGATAGATGTACTGTAAGAGCGCCATTCAAAGCCATTGTCAAAGAGCGGTTGGGGCATATCGGCGAGTTGGCCAGTATCGGTACGCCACTAATTCATATAGTTGATGCAGAGAAACTGGAAATTTCTGCAAAAATACATACAAATGACGTCGCTTCCTTGAAGTCCGCAAAAAAAATCGAATTGCTAAGTCAAGGTGGGCGATTTAATATCGAATTAAAAAACATTACGCCTGCCTATGATTCATTTGAAAGAAGCCAGGAAGTGCGATTTTCATTTGTTGGTAATGACGTTGGCAACACCGACCTACCAGGCGCATTTGGAAAAATTATATGGAATAAGACGGTGCCACATATTCCTGCAGATTTAATGGTGCAGCGCGACGGTAATCTGGGTATTTTTATCCTTAAAGACAATAAGTCACGTTTTGTTAAGTTAATAAACGCCAAAGAAGGGCGGCCAGTCGCGCAGCCGCAATTACCTGAAGCTGCTTCTATTATCGTGGATGGCCGTTACCGACTTCAAGATGGTAATGGTGTTAAATTAAAACAACAGCAATAAAATGCTACGCAGTTTTTTAGAAAATCATGTACTGGCAAATATTACGTTTGCGGTTATTCTGGTAGCCGGCACTGTGTCCTATCTAGAGTTGCCTCGCTCACAAGATCCGGAAATAAATTTCAACTGGATCAGTGTTGTTACCTCATTGCCTGGTGCTTCCGCAGAAGATGTGGAAAAGCTGGTGACAGATCCGTTGGAAAATGCTATTCAGCAGGTATCTGATGTTAAGTTTGTGTCCAGTAATAGTCGGGAAGGCCTCTCCGATATTTTGATCCGATTTGAAGACATCAGTGATCGCACGTTTGACAAACGCATAAATGATCTTCGTCGTGAGATTCAGAATAAAGCAAATGCCGAACTGCCGACGCGAGCGAATGATCCTGCTATTCTGGAAATAACCTCTGCGAATGGTTTTCCAACTGCGGTGGTTGCCGTGCGAGGTAATGACAATGATGAGTTACTTCGTAAGCTTGCGTTAGGTATTAAGGAAGACCTTGAGCATATTAAAGGAGTAGATAATGTAATATCTGCAGGTTTAAATGATCCTGAATTGCAGGTGGAATTTTATCCGGATAAACTGCGTGCTTTTGGAATTACGGCGACGCAGTTAGCAGATTCAGTGAGTGCCTACTTTAGGGATGTTTCTGCTGGCGATATACGCCTGGGAAACCAGGAATGGTTAGTGCGGATTATTGGTAGAGACAGCAATCCAGATTACATTGCTAAATTACCAATAATTGGTGCAAAAGGCCACGTGCCGGTGGAGGCGCTTGCAGATGTAAGTCGCGGTCGGGAAAAATCAGATAAGCTTGTGCTTTACAATGGTGCCCCGGCTATTACGATGGCAATAACAAAAAAAGGCCATACTAATACGCTTAAAGTTGTAGAAAATATTACGTTCTATATAGAAGAAAAAAATAAGTTGTTGGCACAGTTTGGTGTGGAAATTATTCTCATTGATGATCAAACACTGGTCACCCGTGAAGCTTTGAGTACCATGCAAAGCAATGCGTTGTTAGGTTTGTTTCTCGTTGGTTTGGTGACCTGGATTTTTCTTGGATGGCAAATCGCGCTCTTTATTGGTATTGGCATACCATTTACCCTTGCGGGTACTTTTTTTGTACTCAATGTTGCGAATCAAACATTAAATCAGTCTGTATTGCTGGCTATTGTGATTGTATTGGGGATGTTGGTGGACGATGCCGTTGTTGTAGTGGAAGCGATTTATTATCGTTTACAGCGCGGCGCGGAAGCGATGAGTGCTTCATTAGCATCACTGAAAGAAGTGTTCAAGCCAGTAACGTCGTCCATATTAACCACTATAGCGGTGTTTATGCCGCTTATGTTGTTGCCAGGTATTATGGGTGATTTCATGTTTGTCATTCCCTTTGTGGTGACTGTTGCGTTGTTGATCAGCCTGCTTGAAGCATACTGGATGTTGCCAGCCCACGTATCAGCTGCGAAGGTAAATTTCAAGAAAACGTCTACGTTGCACAAGCATCGAATTGCCCTGACTCGAAAATTACGTAATCGATACAGCTTGTTATTGATAAGGGTATTACGTACGCCGAAACGCTCTATCGGTATTGTATTTGCGCTGTTTTTCTTTGCAATAATTTTGATGGCAACGGGCGCAGTGACTGTCAAGTTTTTCGCTTTTGATCCACTGCGAATATTTTATGTAAACATTGAAATGCCACCCGGTTCGTCGCTTGAAAAAACATTGGATAAAGTGGTAACGATAGAAAAAATAGTAAGGAAGCATGTTAAAGATGGCGAAGTGCGCGAGATGGTTTCCGTGGCAGGTCAAAAGTTCACAGAATCCACGCTCTATTTTGGAAACGTATACGGACAGGTAACCGTAAGTCTTAATGCAAAAAAGAACGGCATGCGTGGTGTCGATGAAATGGTTGAGGAAATGCGTGCTGATATTATGGCGGTAGCGGGTCCTGACAAGACGGCGTTTTTGATTATGTCGGGGGGGCCGCCGACCGCAAGGCCTATCAGTATAAAGGTGCGCGGCGATAATTATAACGAGCTGCGTGTAGCAGCTGATGCATTGATTGATGTGTTAAACGATATTCCAGCGGTTAAAGATATTGTCGATGACGATACGGCGGGGAAGAATGAGCTTCAATTTAAACTGGACGCTGACGCGGTGCATCGTTTAGGGTTAAACGCCGCGGACGTTGCGCGCATAATTCGACTTTATGTTGATGGAGAAATTGTTGCGAGTATGCAGGATGAAGGTGAGAAGCTTGAGGTCCGGGTGCGCGCTAAACCGCGTAGAGTATCTGATATTACGGAACTATATCGACAAACTATATCCTTGCCGCAGGGAGGTGAGGTGTCTTTAGATCAGTTGGTTAAGATTGAAACTAATATTGGCAAGAGCAATGTACGGCATTATAACTACAGACGTGCGATAACGGTTGAAGCGGATTTGAACAAAGATATTATGGATACAGTCGAAGCAAATAACGTTGTCCTTGATAAGTGGAATTCAATGAAGTTACAGTTTCCTAATGTGAATCTCGATTTTTCAGGTGAGTTGGATGATATACAGGAAAGTTTGGATTCAATGTTTGTGTTGTTCCTATTTGGTCTCGGCATTGTTTATTTAATCCTTGGCGCTCAATTTAAAAGTTATTGGCAGCCCTTTATGATTTTAACGACTATGCCAATGGCATTCACTGGTGTTGTTTTCGGCCTGGCAGTCACTAACAACCCCTTAAGTCTTTTTACCTTATATGGCATAGTGGCGCTGGTCGGCATCGCTATAAATGCTGCTATTGTGATGATCGACGCAGCGAATACGCGCTTACAGGCGGGTATGACCCTGTTACACGCAACAATATATGCTGCACGTCGCAGAGTGGTGCCCATTGTTATTACTTCGTTAACGACGATTGCAGGATTGTTTTCATTAGCCACGGGTTTGGGTGGCAAGTCACTAATCTGGGGGCCGGTTGCTTCTGCCATTGTGTGGGGTCTCGCATTTTCCACTGTATTAACTTTATTTGTCATGCCATTGCTCTATCGAATATTTATGCAACGAGTATATGCGAAGAAAATATCAAAGAATTTATAACTTGGATTTATAACTTCGGTTTAATTATGGTCAATAACTAACTTATTTTTATGGATAATATCGACACCGTTCAACCACTATTAGATTGGATAGCTAGCCATCGTGAATGGTCTGGTTTGGTTATTTTTTTAATTGCTGCCGGTGAGTCATTGGTATTGGTCGGTATTCTCGTACCGGGTGTTATTTTGATGTTGGGTGTGGGCACACTGGTCGGTTTGGGTATCCTGGATATCTGGACGAGTCTATTTTGTGCGGCAGCGGGTGCCATAGTGGGTGACGGGTTCAGTTACTGGTTGGGATATCATTATCATCGACAGATGCAACATATATGGCCATTATCGCGATATCCTGAGCTAATTCCGAAAGGAGAAGCGTTCTTCAGAAAGCACGGTCGTAAGAGTATTTTCCTCGGACGATTCATCGGGCCTATTAGAGCCATCATTCCTGCGGTCGCGGGCGTCATGGAAATGCCTAAAACACAGTTCTACACAGTAAATGTATTATCTGCTATTTTATGGGCGCCTACTGTGATTTTACCGGGTGCGGTATTTGGCGCCTCGTTAGCAACGGCAACGCAAGTATACAGTCGAACTATCTTTGTTATCGTGTTGTTGGCGATTTTTATTTGGTTGTTATTATTCGTTTGCCGCAAAGCCCGTAAATAACATGAGTAAATTCAATGATATGTTGCAGAGTTGATAGTTGATCGGATGGTTTGCGAGGCGCTGATTGTAAGATATTATATAAGGGTGGAAGGGTGTTCTGTTGACTTGTATGTAACTTAGACAGAGGGAATATACCTATTTTAACTTAGTGGAAATACCCGTTATTATCAGTATATGGTTTTTCTAATATATGAGAAAAATATGCTATTGAAAAAAAAGCACAGAAAAACTAGCTATGTGTTACTGGCTATAATTTTACCTATATTAGTATTTGCTTGCACATCTATATCAGATTTACCGAGGCGAGCCAGCGATATAGACTTTGTTGATCATGTGTCGGGAACACCGTCTAACCGCAAATACGATTATTGTGCGAATTACATTGCTGTGGATAAGGAAACAATGCTGGAGGCGGTTAAATACAGTCTGGTAAAGCTTAAGTTTGATATTAAGGAGTCCAATATTTTAACAGGTGTGGTAAGAGGAGAACATGGTATATCGCCTCGGGACTGGAATATTGTGGCGGGTGTTTATTTTAAAAAGTTAACAAAAGGTGTTGCCGTCAAAATTATTGTTCGTACAGCAGTGAGTACCTCACTATACCAGGACGAAAATGGCACAGCGAAAGATTGGGCCAATAAAATAATTTCAGGTATCGACGTATATTTACAGCGAGATTTAAGTAAAAGCGCGTCGACGATGAAGTGTGGGTAATTTGATTATAGGTGTTCGATTATAATGGCCGAATATAAGAATATATTGGCAGCAATTGATTTTTCTGCTTCGACGGATAAGGTTGCTCAGCGTGCGATTGCGATTGCGAAACTTGATAATGCAAAGCTATGCTTTATCCATGTTGTCGAATACATACCCCCCTTTATGATGGGTGACGAACCAATACCTTCGGCTAGTTGGGTAATTAATGAAGATGAGCTTGTAGATAATGTGAAAAAAAAGTTGGGGGATTTTGTTTCTCGACTTAAGGTTGAGTCATCAGATCAAGTAGTGGCAATTGGCGTAGCCAAACGGGAAATTGTTTGTCTTGCAAAGGAAAAAGAGGTTGACTTGATTGTGGTGGGGTCACATGGCCGTCATGGCGTTGGTTTATTGTTGGGCTCAACTGCAAATAGTGTATTGCATCATGCTACTTGTGATGTGTTAGCGGTCAGTATCGATCAGGGATAAACAATATACTACTTACACATCAACCTGCTAGTACTCTGTCAATATAACCTTGACGGAGTACTAGATCCAGGTAAATAGGTTATTTTCTGTGTAAACTAATTTGCCAACCAAAATCATCATCGCATTTTATCTCAAAATCTTCTGTGTTGCCCCAGGCAACGTCAATTGAGTCGATTTCATCATCGTCCTTCACACCCGCTTGTTCAGCGAGGAGCTTAAACTGATTCCATGTTATTTTGTTTCGTTTAGGTGAATCATCCATATTCTTGTTGCCTTAATTTGAGTGGTGTGAGTTATAACCAGTATTCCCACAATAGTGATTTGATAGCGTACTATTTATTATCGGTTTTTTTAATAGAAATAAAAACAAACAAAATAACTTAGGTTTTACCGGTGGAGCACCCGCTGAGAGCGCGTTGGCCACGGACGGTCCTTATTGCGTCGCACAGGATGTTTTGCGAGAGCGCTTTGGCCATGGATAGCCTTATGCGCCGTACAGGACGTACAAGTGTCACCAGAGGGCAGGAAGCCCGTAGTGACCAGCGAAGCACAGGACGTGCGAGAGCGCTTTGGCCATGGATGGCCTTATGCGCCGTACAGGACGTACAAGTGTCACCAGAGGGCAGGAAGCCCGTAGTGACCAGCGAAGCACAGGACGTGCGAGAGCGCTTTGGCCATGGATGGCCTTATGCAGCGAAGCACAGGACGTGCGAGAGCTGCCTTATCTATCCATAGTATTTTTGTATGAAATAGCCCCGCGACTGTTACATTAATATATTGGCATAGTAGATCGAAAAATGCTTACATCTTCATTATATTGATTATTTAAAGCCAACATTATTTATAGAGAGTATTTATAAAGCGCTATACTTAAGAAGTAAGCTGTAAAAAATGCATATGAAAAAATACACTAAATCTGTCATTGTTCTAATTATTGTTGCTGTTAGTGTGTCCTTCCTGTTTTATACCGTGTCCAGGGAAAAGCCTATTTTGGTGACGTTGGGTAAGGCAGAAATGGGCCGCGTCGAGGCTGTTGTGACGAATACGCGTGCAGGAACGGTTAAAGCATGCAGGCGAGCAAATTTATCTCCTGCTATAGGTGGGCAAATAGCGGTACTGAATGTCAGGGAAGGGGATCAAGTTAAAGAAGGGCAAATATTACTTGAGTTGTGGAATGATGATCTGGTTGCAAATGTTAAGCTGGTAGAAAGTGAAATATTTACAGCAAAAGCGAATGCAGAAGAAGCTTGTCTGCGTGCCGATGTCGCACAAAGAGAGGCAAAGCGTGTCGTTGAACTGAAGAAAAAAGGCTTAGCAGCGGACGAAGACGTTGATCGAACAGTAACAAACGCAAAAGCAGTCAAGGCAGGTTGTCGTGCGGCCGAAGCGACTGTAAAAGTAGCCGTGAATCGAGTTTCTGTTGCAAAAGCGGAACTTGGGCGCACACAGTTAAAAGCGCCATTTACCGGCAGCGTTGCAGAAGTTACTGGCGAGCTTGGTGAATTTGTTACCCCCTCCCCCCCAGGTATTCCCACACCGCCAGCAGTCGACTTAATAGATACCAGTTGTCTTTATATTTCTGCTCCGATTGATGAGGTTGATTCGCCTGCTATAAAACCAGGGATGCATGCACGCATTACGCTCGATGCTTATTTCGGAAAAAAATTTAAAGGCGTAGTGCGTCGTGTTGCTCCTTATGTATTAGAGGTGGAAAAACAGGCGCGTACTGTGGATATGGATACTTATTTTGTAGATGCTAACGAGTATCATGGGTTATTGCCAGGTTATAGCGCAGATGTAGAAATTATTCTGGATATTCGCAGTAATGTTTTACGTATACCTACCGAAGCCGTATTAGATAATAAGCGCGTATTTATTTTTGACGTTGCAGATGGCGTTATCGAAGACCGGTCAATCAAAATAGGTTTGTCGAATTGGAAATTTACTGAAATAGTTTCCGGTCTAACAGACGGAGAGCAGGTAGTGCTTTCGGTAGATCGCAAAGGTGTCACCGATGGCGCCAAAGCGGAGCCGGAGAATATACAGGCTGCTCCATGATTCAGCTTGAACACATCGAACGAATATTTCAAGTAGGAGATCAACAAGTTCACGCATTAAGTGATATTGAATTATCCATCAGTCGGGGTGAGTATGTGTCAATCATGGGTCCTTCCGGGTCAGGTAAATCGACGTTGTTAAATATTCTTGGGTTGTTGGATCGTCCGAGCAAAGGAAATTATCTGCTTAATGGAAAAGACATAACGTTATTGACAGAGAATGAGCAAGCTCGGGTAAGAAGCAAAAGTATCGGTTTTGTATTTCAATTTTTTCATTTAGTACCACGTTTAACGGCCGCCGAAAATGTGGAGTTGCCCATGGTATTGGCGGGCATCTCTCCAAATGAACGTAAACAAAGAACCGACGAAGTATTACATTCCCTGGGTTTGGGTGATCGAGTGCACCATCGGCCGGAACAGCTGTCAGGTGGTCAACGTCAGCGCGTGGCAATTGCGCGCGCGACAATTATGAATCCTGCCGTATTGCTTGCAGATGAACCCACTGGGAATTTGGACCGGGCTGCAGGTAAAGAAGTGGTCGATATACTAGAGAAATTTGTAGAAAACGGATTGACTTTGATTGTTGTTACACACGACCCGGAGCTGGGTCGTCGGGCGCTGCGGCAAATTAAAATGGTGGATGGGGGTATTGTTTCAGATTTGTAGAGTTATTATTTAAAGAGAAAAAATGCACCTAGACGACACATTAAAATTTTCTTTAAAAACATTTAAGGGTTCCCGTGCGCGTACCATATTAATATTATTAGCGATGTCTATAGGTGTTACTGCTGTTATTTTTTTGACAGCATTAGGTGAAGGTGCACGACATTATGTGAAAAATGAATTCGCTTCCCTTGGTACAAACTTGCTCATTGTTTTGCCTGGACGATCTGAAACCGCAGGCGGGTCTCCGGCGTTGCTTATTGGTGAGACGCCTCGCGATTTGACGCTCGATGATGCCACGGCATTGTTGCGAAATTCATCTATTAAACGTATTGCGCCAATGAATATTGGTTCTGCGGCTGTCTCCTGGAAACAGCGAGAAAGGCAATCACCCGTTATTGGTGTGACAGCAGATTTTCTCGATATTCGGCACTGGGTTATGGCGCAAGGAAAATTTTTACCCAGGGAGCATTCTGATCGTGCGTTATCTGTATGTGTGATCGGGAAAAATATAAAAAGGGAATTGTTTGGTACGCAATCTGCTTTGGGTGAATGGTTGCGCATAGATGATCGTCGTTTTCGTGTAATAGGTATTTTAGAAACGGAGGGTCGTTCAATCGGTATTGATTCACAAGATCTGGTCATAATTCCCGTTGCGTCGGCACAATCGCTTTTTAATACACCCTCTCTACTTAGAATTCTTGTTGAAGCAAAGAGTCGTGACAATATACCCGAATTACAATCACAAATTATAAAAACGCTGAAGCAGCGTCACCAAGGTGAAGAAGACGTGACTGTGGTATCACAAGATGCAGTGTTGAATACTTTCGACAAAATTTTTAAAGCATTGACATTGACAGTCGCTGGTATTGCATCAATAAGCTTGATTGTCGCGGGTGTATTAATAATGAATGTTATGTTGGTAACCGTATCTCAAAGGACACCTGAAATAGGCTTACTGAAAGCATTGGGCGCCCCTTCTCGTCAAATTCTTATATTATTTTTGACAGAATCCGCGATGCTTTCTATGTTTGGTGCGTGTATTGGTTTGATTTTAGGAGAGCTTGGTATCTGGGTTATTAGATTAATATACCCGGATTTTCCGATGAGTGCGCCACTGTGGGCGATATTTTCAGCTATGAGCGTTGCTATTTTGAGCGGATTGATTTTTGGCGTGTTACCGGCCAGACGCGCAGCAAATCTTGATCCGGTTCAGGCATTGTCGCGAAGGTGAATAAATGACTTTAAGCGATTATTTTCGTTTAGCGATAGGATCTGTCATCCGTAATCGATTTAGAAGTATATTAACTTCTATGGGGATCGCGATTGGTATCGCAGCGGTCGTTTTGCTGACTTCGATAGGTGAAGGAATAAATAAATTTGTTTTGTCCGAGTTTACCCAGTTTGGTACGACCCTGATAGGTATAAATCCGGGGCGCGCCACGACACATGGAGTGACGGTCGGGGTGTTTGGCTCAGCCAGTCCGTTGACGATTGAAGATGCGCTGGCATTAAAAAAAGTACCTTATGTAAGAGCGGTTGTGTCTATGGTTCAAGGTAATGCTGAAGTGGAGTCTTTTCAGAAGCGGCGCAGAACAACTGTTTATGGCGTAGACTCTGCATTTCCCGATGCGTTTTCAATGGCTGTTGCGTCAGGGCGATTTCTTCCTGAAGATAACCCTGTGTCCCCCAGGGCATTTGCCGTGCTGGGATCTAAATTGCGTAAGGAGTTATTTAACGGTGAAAACCCGCTTGGTAAGCGAGTACGTGTAGGCGGTGACCGGTACAGGGTAATCGGTACGATGGAGTCGAAGGGGCAGGTATTGGGTATAGATCTCGATGACTCAATTTACGTGCCTGTATCACGCGCAATGGAGTTGTTTAACCGTGATGGGTTAATGGAAATTGATCTGGTGTATTCAGAGCAAGCGCCGGTTGATGAGGTGGTTGCGGGTATAAAGCGTATATTGATCGCACGCCATGGTAGCGAAGATTTTACCATTACAACTCAAGAACAAATGATGAACGTGCTGGGTTCGGTACTTGGTATATTAACTTTCGCAGTAGCGGCTATTGGTAGTATTTCACTATTAGTAGGTGGGGTTGGTATTCTCACAATCATGACAATTTCCGTAAATGAACGCGTTAGCGAGATTGGTTTGTTTACAGCTTTAGGCGCGACGCGTTTGCAAATATTGTGTCTGTTTCTTGGTGAATCAACCTTGCTTGCAATGGTGGGTGGTTTAATTGGATTAGGGTTAGGGTTTGGCGGTGCGCAATTATTACATATAATGGTGCCCGCACTTCCTACTCATACGCCCATGCTTTATGTTTTTCTGGCGGAAGGGTTGGCGATCGTAATTGGTTTAGTGGCCGGTGTTCTGCCCGCCCGGCGGGCTTCGCGTTTAGATCCAATAGTAGCACTTAGAACCGAGTAGTCATTTTTTGAAGGAGAAAGTTGTAGAAGAAGGTCGTAGAAAAAGCCGTTAAAAAAATACCCTACATATCTTTTATAATCATTGTAAGATGTTCTAGTCGTTTGATAGGGTCATTTATTTCCAGGCAGGCTTGTTTTTGTTGCAGTTCAATTGGTAATAATTCTGTCAGACGTGCGCTAACCCAACTTGCATCATCATATTCATGTTTGAGTCTTATGAAAGGATAGCCTAGTTGTTTGATGATATGCTGCAACATATCGGCAAGGCGGGAGTATTCAGCAGGTAGCGGTTGTTTCGGTTCGTTTGGTATTGTTTCGACATGAGCGGTGATGAGTTTGTCTGCTTGAATTTCTTTTGAGATTATTCTAAATCGTTGTTTCCCATGGGCGGTTACACCTAAAATACCGTCAGTTCGCATATGCCAATAATCAATAGTCGCCAACGTGCCCAGATTAAAAAACAGGGCGGGTTTACCGACTTCGGACCCTTCCTTTATAAGGCAAATTCCAAAGTTGGAACCACTTTTCATGCAACTGCTGATCATATCCAGATAACGAGGTTCGAAAATGCGCAGTGGTAATACGCCATCGGGGAGCAAAACTGAGTGTAAAGGGAATATAGGGATGTGAAGTTCAGCCATGTGTGTCAGAACCCCAGTTTGGTATAAGCTCATGCGGTATTTGTAAATGATCAAGAATTCGTGCGACAACAAAATCTATCAGGTCGTTTACGGATTCAGGCTTGAAATAGAAACCTGGATTCGCTGGCATAATGGTTACACCAATACGTGCAAGTTTAAGCATATGTTCGAGATGGATCGCCGACAATGGCATTTCTCTAGGGACAAGAATCAGTTGTCGCTGTTCTTTGATCATTACATCAGCCGAGCGTTCGATTAAATTATCACTGGTGCCACATGCGATGGCCGCCAATGTGCCTGCAGAACAGGGGCAAACCACCATTGCACTGGATTTATTTGTTCCACTGGCGATCGGGGCCATCCATTGATCTTTACCAAAAACATGGAGCTGATTATTAGAGGCGTCATAATAATCAATAAAAAATGCCTGAATTTCTTTGGTGTGACCTGAACATTTTATATCTGTTTCTGTGGCAATAACGGTTTGGGCGGCTGATGATATCATTAAATAAATTTGTTTTTTTGCATTAATTAAACTTTCAAGTAGACGTAAACCATATAGCGCGCCTGATGCACCGGTCAATGCGAGCGTAATAGTTTGGTCGAATTGTTTATCAGGACCTTTCATTTACTTCTTTTATGAATAGTTATCTGAATTGTTAATTGTATTATTAATTTCATGTTTATTGGATTAGAGGCTCCTAGTATTTGTTTTCTAATTGCTGAATCAATTTTCCATGAATCCCGCCAAAGGCGCCATTACTCATGATGAGAACATGCTCGCCGCCCTGTGTATTATCAATAATGTAATTAATTATTGCCTCTATATTATCAAAAATCTGTATCTGCTGTTCAGTTGAATCGACACTGTCTGCCAAATCCCAGTCCAATTTTTCGGGTTGATAAAGCAGTATTTCGTCGGCGATAGCCAATGATTTTCCCAATGTGTTTTTGTGTATGCCCATGCGCATCGTATTGGATCGCGGTTCCAGTATGGCAATGATCGGGCTAGCGCCAACATGCTTGCGCAGCCCTTGCAACGTAGAATGAATGGCAGTGGGATGGTGGGCAAAATCATCATATATGGTAATGTTATTGATAACGGCGCGCACTTCCATGCGGCGTTTAGCGTTCTTAAAATTACCTAACGCATCTATAGCGATATTAACCGGTACACCTGCGTGTTCTGCAGCAATGATACTGGCAAGACCATTGAGCGCATTGTGCTTTCCAATCAAAGGCCATTGAACTGTGCCGGATAATTTTTTATTTTTATATATCGCATATACACTTGAATCGTCTTTTTTATTTATAGCCAGCCATTCAGTATTTTTTTGATAAGCGTTTTTAGTCGCGTTGTTAGAAAAATTGTTAGAAGAATTGTCAGAAAAATGCTCAGATGGTATAGAAGAAGGTTCTGCAGAAGCAGCGTTCGAAGATGAATTATCCGATGCATCAGCAAACGAAACCGTCGGAGTCCAGCAGCCCATTTCAATCACATCTTTTGCGTTGTTGTCATTTTTTGGCGCAATGATGAGGCCATTGCCCGGGACTGTGCGAAGCAGATGATGAAATTGTTTTTTGATTGCGTCCAGGTCAGGGAAAATATCTGCATGATCAAATTCGATATTATTGATAATCAGGGTTCTGGGTTGGTAATGAATGAATTTGGAGCGCTTGTCAAAAAATGCGCTGTCATATTCGTCTGCTTCGACAACAAAAAAAGGTGGATCGCCCAGGCGTGCTGAGATGCCGAAATTTTGTGATACGCCGCCAATTAAAAACCCTGGGTTAAGTTTGGCTTCCTCCAGTATCCAGCTCAGCATGCAGCTGGTTGTCGTTTTTCCATGTGTACCCGCGACAGCGATTACCCAGCGATCTTGCAATATGTGCTCTGCAAGAAAGGCAGGCCCGGATATGTATTTTAAACCTTGATTTAATACATGTTCGATCGCTGCGTTTCCACGGGACAACGCATTGCCCACCACGACTATATCCGGTACAGGATCGAGATGCTCGGCCTTGTATCCTTCTAACAATGTGATGCCTTGTTCGTATAGTTGGGTGCTCATGGGTGGGTAAACATTTGTATCGCTACCAGTTACTTTGTAACCAAGTTGACGTGCAAGCAACGCGACGCCACCCATAAATGTGCCGCAAATTCCTAAAATATGTATGTGCATGTATTGTCCTTATCCTACCCCTGGTGCGAGAAATATCATGTTAGCAATTCGAATAGAGAAGTAGATGTAAAGCACTGAAATACCAAAAGTGATAGGCAAAGCGACTGACAAGGCGTGCCGTAATATATGCGCTATGACCAAAACATTCCAGATAACTAACAGCAACAATCCCCAGCGGGGAATAAAAAGCAGGGCGTTGTCAGTTGCTTCAGCACTACGTGATAACCAGAATAGTATCGGCCATGCGATTAGCTGTAATAGTGCACCTGCTCCTGCCAACGCGGTGATTGTTTGAATTCGACGTTCCAGGCTGTCGGCTATCCACAGGCTGATAACGGCAAGCGCGACTAATAATCCCGTATCGACTAACGCGGATACAGCAGCTTTTAGAAATGACAATTCGATAAGGCTAATAGTAAAACTCAAGAAGCAGTAAGCCGCGGTGGTAGCCATCATCATAAAGGAAGATGCGGCGAGATCCTGTGGGTTAGCCCGTAGCGTGGCGATATCGAAAAAAAATCTAATGAGAGTAATCATGAATGCGGCATAATATTTGAAATTATTTTTAATAATCAACTGCTTCATGTTACCTTGTATATGCTTTAATGTATATGGAGTAGTCACAGCGCATTTGCCCGCAAGTATCCTGCAAGTACAGAGTAACTTAGCTTGCGTTAGGAATGGGTGGATTATGTATGAGCAGATTGCTTATTTTTAATAGGGTAAGCTATTACTAGGATAATTTTTTAGCGGGATACTAGCTTAGCGGGATAAGAGAATGTTAGAACAGTATTATGTTAGCACATCTGCGCAGCTTGGTGAGCTTTGCGAAATGTTGCAGGGGTCAGCGACTATTGTACTTGATACAGAATTTATGCGGGAAAAATCATATTACGCACATTTGTGCTTGCTGCAAATTGCTAATGAAAACCTGATCGCATGTGTCGACCCCATCGCCCTGGAAACATTAGAACCCCTGCTTGATATAATTTACGATAAGAACGTGTTAAAAGTTATGCATTCAGCCCGTCAGGACCTGGAGATATTTTATGATATCCGCGCCAGTTTGCCTGAACCCATGTTTGATACCCAAATTGCCGCGACGTTGCTTGGTTATGGTGATCAAGTTAGTTATGGTACGTTGGTACGTGACATGCTTAATATCGACCTCGATAAAAGCCATACCCGGACAAACTGGAGTCAGCGTCCGCTGGATCCGGGGCAACTGCGATACGCGCAAGATGATGTTCGCTATCTTTTAGAAATTTCACAAAGGCAAATGCGCAAGCTGGAAGACATGGGTCGACAGGGGTGGTTGGACGAGGATTTTATCGAGCTGATAAATGAAAAACACTTTAATAGACCGCCTTGCGATGCCTGGCAACGGATAAGGGGGATACGCGTATTAAAAGGCAAACACCTGGCTGTGCTAAGAGAGTTAGCTAGCTGGCGGGAGGAGCGGGCGAGAAGATTGAATAAGCCGCGTAAATGGATTTTAAGAGATGATGTGTTGGTGGATTTATCCAGACGTATGCCAGAAACAACGAGTAAGTTGCGAGCGATGCGTGGTATCGAAGCTCAAACAGTTAAAAAAATTGGCGATGATATTGTTGATGTTATTAAAAAGGCGATGGAGCTTCCTGAAGAACAGTGGCCCTCGTTAGGTTTTCGTTTTAGTCCTAGCACTGGGCAGGAAGCACTGGTTGATGCGATGATGGCTGTGGTGCGCCATTCAGGATTGAAAAATGGAATTAGTCCAGCAGCTCTTGCAACCCGACGAGATGTTGAGCAACTGTTGGCTGGAGGAAGCGATCATCCTATTTTGCATGGCTGGCGCGGAATGTTAGTGGGGCGTGAGTTAATAGATTTTCTCGAAGGTGGTCTAAAGTTGAGTGTAACGAATGGTGTTCTTAATATAGAACAATAAGTACTAGTACACCGTCAAAATAGCCTTGACGGTGTACTAGCCCTCGATTCAGGTATCGAGCAACGAGGGTTTCAAAAACAAAGGTTTCACAGTAGCGGTACAGGATGCTCAGCTTCAAGTAACACAAAATTTATCGTCCGTGTAAATTAGCGTTGATCAGGTTTATTTTCGACAGCGGCACTCGTAGCTTTGTCGGAGCTAGCCTTGTCG
>CAZZJI010000003.1:64129-94008 GCA_964654485.1 uncultured Gammaproteobacteria bacterium
ATCAGGTTTATTTTCGACAGCGGCACTCGTAGCTTTGTCGGAGCTAGCCTTGTCGATAGCAGGGTTGCTTGAGCTGTCGCGTAATTTAACAATGACCCCTCCTTGTTGTACCGGCAGGGTTTCAAATTGCTTGCTTACTTCGGCAATGTTGCGTGTGAGGTCGTAATTATTTATATCATTGTGTGAGAATATGATATAGGTGATGCCTTTGATCATTTTCAAAAATGCCTCCCCGTCCTCAGCCGCAGGTGGTAGTGGCAGCACCGCATGTTTGACTGCGATCATTGTGCGTGCCGGCCACTGACTTGCTATTGTGATCGTGTCGTCGGCATTTTCAGTTTCCAGTGCCAGGGTTTGAAAAAGACTGTCTTCAGGTGACAGTTCATTGTTGGCAATCTGGTAAGCATAGGATTTATCAATTAGCATAAAAATAGTTGCCACAATAAATATAATAAACAATACCAGTCCTCGTTGACCAATAAAACTTTGTGTTTTAATGGCTTTGTTGATTTTTATCAGGTAATCAATGCCACGATAAATGAGCAGGCTAAGTGCAATCATGGCCCAGGTCTGATCGGCGATAAATAAACCGGCCACAGTCACGATGAGCATGGACAAGCCAAGCGTACTGCTGGATAAATGTCGCCAGTCATATATTAACATGATCGCCAGCAGGGTAAGCGGCACAAGCCCGTAAAAAATATTGGGTTCCTGGAATTGTGAAATATCAATGCCGCTGACGGCGACTGAAAATGTTTTAAGTGGATTGCTGAACCAAGCAAGATCAAGCCAGCCTGCTTGCATAACAAGTACGATGAAGATCGTGATGCTAATGCCAATAAAGTTATGTTGTTGTCTTTTTTTATCGATGGGTTCCTGCATCCATCTTATGGCAAGCGCTGCTGGATAGGCGAGACCAATCGGGTGTAATGAAACAATCACTGCTGTTAGTAACATTTGTATAAAATACCAGTTACCGATGGATCGTTCCGCGGTCCGTTGTTTTTCGTCAACCTTGCTGCCAATACCAAGCATAAACAATAAATAAATACCCACCCCGATCTGATCGATTTGTATGATCATCAATGGTGCAATAAGTAACAGACCGGTGCCAAGTAAGGCGACTTCATCATCGACGGATTTTTTGCTCCAGTTGTAAAGCAGCATTGCAGCAATAAAGGCGATGATAATAGTAAATACTTTTGCCGCCAGTATGCTGCCTGGCCAATACAGACCCAGTGGCAGGAATAACAAGGCCCTGAAATCCGGCATGCCCAACGCGACGATTGGATTGATTATTTGGTCTGCAACTGACCAGTTGAGCAATAATGCCAATGCAGCGCCTTCGTCGATGCCGTAAGGATCAAGGCGAACGAGATTAAAAAACAACAGAATGCCTCCCCAAAGACATAATATCAGCAGTGCCTGGTAACGTGGTTGAATTTTCGATAACATATTCTTTACTTGCTTACATTTATTTGAATGTTGAATGATGCCATGTAGTTAACATCATGTAGTTAACTTGTTGTTAGTTAGTAGTTAAAAAATCATTTGAATTCCAAGTGTAACATCTTGCCCCCGGTTTTATTCGCCAGGGTCTCATACTCCCAGTCCGTTTGTGTATTACCACGACCGATGGGCAGCGTATAAACCGGGCTGGGTATACTAAGATAAGGTAGCTTGTCTGTCGATGGTTCATCACCAATTAGCAGATATGCGCCGGGTGCCGGTGCTTTGCGGATCGCACTTTTAAATGCCCGTCCCATGGTTTCACGGAAGCCGATAAACGGAGCCCCTTGCATGAGCTGGTCGAACATTTCCCCCATTTTCCCCGTATAGGTCTCTGATTTATCATCCGAGAACCAGGTAATGGCATTGAGGCGTTTGCCTGAACGAATAACGATGACGCGTAATACCGGTATTAAGAATGTGGTGACACCATGCATGGAACCCGTTGCATCGACCATAAGATGTAAATTACTGCCCGGCAGGTTTTTGAGTCCTTTGATAAATAGCTCAAAGTCCTTGCGGTTTTTGCCCTGGCCCAGACCGGCTGCGGCCAGGGCGTGTTCCATTTGGCTATTGGCTGACATGCCCACTATTTGCTCCATGTTACTTTTCAGGCGTGCATTTTCACTTTTAAATTGGGTCAGATCCTTTTGTAATTGTGCGAGGTCTTTTTGTAATTTTGGCAGTTGGTGACTTTCTGTAAGTCTTGATGTGATCAGAATGGTGACAAGTAAAAAGACAAAGGTGGCGAGCATCAGTAACGCCACATCAGAAAAGCTTTCATGGATATTTAAGGGAGAGGATTTGCGTTTCAGAGCCATGATTTATTAAAACTCAGAATTACTGACTGTTACGAAAACTGTTTTTTAATACACTCCACCAGCGGCCTTTTATCATGCGTTTTAACTGAAATTCATTTCTCAGGGCTTGCTGGTATTCTGCTTGTTGGAGAATCGTTTTTTTTACCAGAGAGTCATTATGTTCCAGTGATCGCAGGTCCTGGAGTTCTTTGGCAAACCCCTGCATAGTGGTTTTTGATTCTTGCAATGATTGTTGAAGAGCCCTGATATTTTCTGTTAGGGAGGTGATTTCTGTGTTGAGTATCCTGACATCACGCTCCACTGAGGGTTTTAAATCAGCAGAGCAATATACCAGGCAAATACGGGTCAGGGATTCTTCCAGGCTCTCCACGCCATTTTGGTCAATATTGGAAAAAACACGTAATAAAACGCCACCTAACACAGAACCCAATAAGGTGGTATAAAATGCTGTACCCATACCCCCCATTGCCTCACGCAAGCCAGCCAATAATTGCGCCTGGTCTTCACCTAATGCTTCGAGTGAACTGGTCAGGCCAGTCAATGTTAGGGTTAATCCAACTACGGTACCGATCAGTCCCAGCGTGATCAATAAATTACCGATGACTTCCAGTGCGTGCGCCGTGCGTTGATATACTGCAAACTCAACATCAACGAGCGATTCAATGTTTATTTCACCATTTTTTTCGATCACCGCTTTAAGTGACTCGAAAAATCGTGCTACCCCCAGATTTTTTTTTGTGTTGCTGATGCCAAGCCAGCCAGATTTTTTTGCTGTTTTTTCTATGCTGTCTACATGGATGGATTCGACGGTTAATATGACTGTGAGCAAAAAGCTTATAATGGTACCGAGACCAAATAGCCCGATAATGATCCAGGTGATGCGGCTCGGATCGGTTTTGACAAACGTCAATACCTCGGTGTCTGAGTAAAGACCCAGATAAATAACAATTGATGCAGCTGCCCAGATAATCCATAGAAACAGAGCCCTGTAACCACGCTGAATCAAGTCAAAGGTTCCTTAAACCGAAATTCACCAGTTGACCGCTCCCTTAAGTGTTATTTGTTTTGTTAAGTTATTGAATGCACTCGGCATTACTGCATTTGTAGAACGCACTCAAAAAGTGAACGCGCTAGTCACGAGAGGACAGCAGTCCGTGGTGATCAGCGAAGCAGAGGATGTGCGAGGGCTGCCGCTATTCACGATAAAAAACGCACTCTCGGGTGCGTGCTGCGTTACCTTTCCTGCTGGCTCGTACATGCCGTCCAACTGATGAGTTTAGGTTAATTGCTTACAATCTGAGTCAGAATTAAGTTAGACTTGCTTAAAAATTCGGAATTTATTTGTTAAATTTTCGTGGCATCCGTGGCCATAGCACATTAGCGCATTAAACTAAAGTTATTGATTGCTGACTCCGATGTTTTTTTGGAGTTTATTGGGTATCCTGGTTTTAAACAAGTGTTTTAAACTTAAATTCATCATGTTGCCCAACCGATAATTCTAGCTTAAAGCCAAGTCCTGTAAACGCCAAAATCCCGAATTCAACAATAATTAAGCCATACTTACTGATTAATGGCCAAGGGTTTTGCGTGTGAGGTTGGTCTGTGAATAGAAACCGTTATGAGGGGAAGCCACTAACGTCAGATTTTTCGATAAAAAAGGTGTAGTTGGGTATATTCTCTTATAAGAGAGAACGCGTTTCATCGGGAAATCTGGCTGAAATGGCTTTCACCCCTCAATTCACCCCTCAAGGGGGTACCGAGGTCCGCAGTAGGTTTTCTATTCTCGGACAGCCTCCTAGAGTATTGACTTGCTTGTATTGTGGGTTTTGTAGTAACGTCGCAGACTTGTAATTTATGTGATAATTAATTAACGTCAATGGGGAAAATTATAGGGTCTGGTCGAGTGAAGGATTGGGTGTTATATTTCAGCGTCCGAGTTCGTAGCGTGTTGATTGATGAAAGAGTGCCAATAAGCACAGTAACTTAGTAAGAAATCTTGTCGCGATGGGCCAACACGCAAACCGCAGTTTGAGCAACAACTAAACAAAATTACAACTTTAGAAAGTAACAGTTTGAAAATTTCAGGTACGCCTGATACATTACGTCTAAAGAATTTATTGACATAACTACTAGGTGGGAGATTACCATGACAGACGGCGAAATAGGTGTTATCTACTTAATTGCGACTACCGTGGCTTTCGGCGTAGCTGCGTTTATGCTTAAGAAAAACTCAAAATAATTTCAGAACTTATCGTAAACGACTTAACGCAGAAAAGCGTGTACTAAGAATTACGCAAACAAAAGTTTGCATAACCATATTTTAACAAAGCAGTTTTAACAAAACAGTTTTGTAAGGCCGTTTTGTTAAGCAGTTTTGTTAAGATTTTTGTTAAGATAATGTATAAAAAGCTTAAAGTTTATTCTTAAGGGGAGGGTACAATGCGGTATTCAACAACACTTGCAACATTATTATGTTTCGGCCTGTTGGCATTTGCATCAACATCCGTTTTTGCACTGAGCCAATATTATGATATGCCTGGTAATGCTGCAAACGGTGAGCAAATTTTTAAAAATGGCAAGGGTGATGTCCCTGGATGTGTAAGTTGTCATGGTGAAGACGGCCTTGGGGATGATGCCATGGGCACACCACGTTTGGCCGGCCAGGGCTATAAATTCCTGGTTAAACAACTCAGTGATTTCGCTTCTGACAAGCGTAAAGATACCATTATGTTTGTTATGAATGCTAATGCCAAAGGCATGAGTGTTGAAGATCATCAGGACGTCTCGCTTTACCTGACTAATCTCAAAAAACCGAATACGGCATCTGATATGAACGCAATCAAGGAACTGGGTGCAATCCCGGTTGGTGTCAGATACAAGGGAAAAATTATTGCACAATACGGTATTCCAGAACGTGACATCCCTGCCTGCCATTCCTGTCATGGTTATAATGGTCGTGGTGCCTTCCCTATGTATCCAAAATTATTGGGTCAACGATATACTTACCTGGTTAGTCAGCTGAAGAAATGGCGTGATGGCAGCCGTGATAATGATTCGTTCGCACAAATGCAGAAAGTTGCACAGCTGCTGACGGATGAAGAAATCTATAATGTTTCGACATTCCTGACTTCTGCGCCGGAAACGACCGTGGGTAATAGACGTGTGCCACGTCTGCAATAATTTGTATTAAGTCTTATGTTTAGACTTTAGATAAGGAAAAGGGCGGGGGTTTCTCCACCCTTTTTTATCGGGTTTTTTATTTAATGCCCAGGGTTTACTATCCCACTATTGTAAACCATTGATGTAAACCATTGATCCCCACCTGCTCAACGGGCTTTTTGTAATTAATTCCCTGGCTTGATCCTGAGTGTTTAAGTTATAAGGTAGTTTTAGCGGCTGGAAATGGTACAATTGGCGCCCGATGCGAGGGCCTTATGGGCGCCGTACAGACGTACAATAGTGTCACGATAGGCACAAGTTGATCAGTGAAGCACAACAGGACGTGCGAGAGCTGCATATTTGGATAAACTAAAAGTAGATGAGTAAAAACAGTAAGTTTAAAACTGGCGAGAAAGTTCTATTTATCTTTACCGGTGTTTTTATTGTATTGGCTGCTATAGGCTACGTTATTCTTGAGACAGTTCGGCTGAGTTCAGATAAACCCATGTTTGAGTCCAAAACCCATTTTAAATTTAATGAAGTGGGGCGTCAGGGTTCAGCGGTGTTTCGTACTTCTCGTTGTACCTCATGTCATCGTGCCTTGAACAATGGCACAAATATGGGCTTGTCTCTTGATGGTCTTGGTTCGAAGCGAACCGAGCAGTGGATACTTGATTTTCTGCTTACGCCGGAACGTATGTACGAAGCCAGGACCTTTGATCATGGTTTGGCGCCTAAAGAAGCAGCCTATGTGGCTAAGTTGCCAAAAGAAGATCTGCTTGTTATCGCCGCGTTTCTTTCCCAGTTACGTTCTGACCCGGGATCTACGTCTTCACCAGTTCCTCCGCCCGGCCGATCACCCTTTATCGATAGTATGGTCAAGACCTGGGCGCCGGCTGAATGGAAAGAAAAATACACGGATGTACGTGAAAAAAATCCCGAACTATACGGTGATGTGAAAAGCAGTGATTCGCAAAACGATGATCCACAAAACAATGATTCAGCAGAAAAATAGTTATCAATCAGTAGAGATTAGTTGGAAATGGCAGAATCCTGGGTAGAGGATAAGGAATACACCAAGTATATTTTATGGTTTGTTTCCGCTTGTGTGGTTTATAGTATCATCGGCTTTTCCTGGGGTGCGCTTATGGGCGGGATTGCTGATTTTCGGCATTTTGTCGATAATCGGCTGCATGGCGATCTCATCGTGCGTGCACATACGCATATTAATTTGCTCGGATGGGTGGAAATGGCGATATTTGCAGCGGTATACTACATTATACCGCGCTTGGTGAGACGTCCAATTTATAGCCTGACGTTGGTCAAGGTGCATTTCTGGATCCACAATACGGGTCTTATTGGAATGGTGGTGTTTTTCACGGTTGCGGGTGTGGCTGGCGGGTTGGCCAGTGTCACGTCATCACCACAGCAGGTTGAATTAATTGTTAAGCCCTATCTGGCTACAATGGGTATATTTGGCACGCTTGTATTACTTGCCAACCTGATTTGGGCGTATAATATTTATCGTACGTGTGCAGGATGGAGGTCTGAATAATGAGAGTATTCCGATTATGTTTTTTATTGCTGTTTGTTGGCAGCCTTAGCGCCTGTTTTGGTGACGCAAGCACGCTCAAGGTCGGCAGCGTGGCGCCCATTGTGCAGACTAAAACACTGGCCGATGTGAACGGTGATTTGAGCAGGATCACAACGTATCGTTATCCTGACAAACGCATGTATGAATATTCCGTTGATGACGCATTGAAATTGGGCAAACCCATTATACTGGGATTTGCTACACCCGCACATTGCACTCAGTGTGACAAACAGCTGCAAGTATTAAAGGCTGCACTAGACAAATACGGAGATGATGTCATTTTTCTGCATATGGACCAGTATCAAAATCCTGAAGCCTATAAAGCCTATCTGGTGTTGGGTGATCCATGGACTTTTGTTATAGATCAAAACCAGGTGGTGCGCTATAAACTGGCTGGGCGTTTGTTATATAACGAAATTGATGCGCTGATCAAGGACGTTCTCAAAACCCCGGCAAAGGTAACACCCGTAAAGGTAACAGCAGCAGGTTAATCAACATGGCCAAGTCAGAGCAATTTCAACTTTTGCAGGATCGCAAGGGCATGGTTTGGGATATCATTCTTTATTTGCCTACCGTCACCGGTTTGGGGTTGGCCGCAACGATTTTCTGGTATGGAAAAGATAATCAAAATCTGGCCTACTTGTTATTGTTTCTAGCGTGCTTTTTTCTTTACCAGGGTATTCACCGCATATTGGGCCGTTTAATGTTATTACCAAAGGCGCCGGTTGCGCTGGATATCAGTAAAAAACGCGTTTTACTGAAACTTAAAAATGGTGAAAACACCGAGTTGGTTAAGGACCTGCGTTATTATTCAGATTATGCGGGTAAGTCATTTGGCCTGACGGGTATGGATCTGGTCGGGGAAAAACGCCAGTTTGTATTTCATAAAGGTCAGTTTGGTGATGAAGAAAATTTTAAACGTGTTGGTGCTGCACTGAAAATTTACGCCTGATTTTTGACAGCATCGCCTGGGGTTCGGAAGGTATTTCTTTATCTTAAAAGAAAAATCTCAAAAGAAGAAAGTTTTGCTTATTTAGGCGGTGTTCTTGTCCGCATTTTAAATATATCCCATGCCATATAAGAAATTATTAATAAGCCAATAATGCACGCGATGGTGATGATGAATATTTCGGTATTTTTGCTCACTAACCCACCAATAAACATGTGAACTGAATACCCAAGAATAAAAATCGAACTCAATGAAACAAGTGCAAATATTGCAATTTCTTTTATTGGTATACCCATCAAAATCGGCCTCTTTCTTTACTCAAGAATAGCAAAGAAATGGTGTATAAAATAGCGATATATCCAAAGTCAGTTGCTAAGTTATTTTCTTGTTTTATAGATATTATCCAGTCTGCGTTGTTTTTAAAACCACGATCCCAAAAAGACTTGACCTGACCCTAAATATTATGACAGCATGACCCACCTGACCTCCTGTAAGCGCTGTAAGCGGAATAAATTATAAACTCACAGTGTAAGGGAGGGGGAGAGTGTTAGTTCCTATATTAACGTTAGGAAATTAACACGAGGAAATAATGGACAAAAACAATGATAATGATAACTTCTCGCTTAATACCAAACGAAACTGTGTAATGACTATTGTTGTCTGTCTTCTTGAAAGATGGGACGGTCGCAGCATAATAATAAAAAAGTAAAAAGTAAAAAGTATAATTAATTACTCTAACTGCGCATGAAAGCAGTGTTACGTGAAGTAGATGCTATTTGATTGGATTGAAGTAATTTCTACTTGCAAGTAATTTACAGAAATATTGCTCGAGTACGGTGGTAGGTAACTAATTAAAAGTAATTAATAGGAAACTAAAAATAGATTTTAAAAATCTTGTCGAATTTTAAATTTTAGAAGAAATACATCCGTTAATCGGAATCCGGTAATCGGAATAACTAGGAGGTAAGGGGATGAAAAGCTCTTTCATTTTATGCTTTGTTGCTGGTATGACAACGGGTATGGGTAACGGCAGTGTATTTGGTGCTGCTCTTATGTGCTTTTTAGGTCGTGGAAAATTCGAAGATTGGGGCGGCTGGATGGGTGATGCTTACGACCCTACTACGTTCACAGGTTTTATCGACTGGGCCATGATTGTTTTTGGCGTGGCGTTCTATATCATTTTGCACATGGCTGTTATCAAACACGGTCAACTGGAACAAGCAAATCGCGGTTAAACGGACAAATTCCGTATTCAAGGGGGATCAAAAAATGACTATATTTGCATCGATTTGTGGAATTCTTCTGGCTTTTTCCAGTATGTGGTTCGCTTATTACCTGCTAATGCCGCGTGATCGTGGTTAATCAATTAGAAAAAATTTTCACGCCGGGGAGGAAAATTACAAATGTTTAAGTATCTTTTAGCGAAAGAGGAAGATATCCCAGCGGGTTCAGCTGCGATATTTTTTGGTTTCTCATCCATTGTTTGGTTTGTCGTGGGAACGGCGCTAGGCTCATTTAATGCGGCAAAACTGGCATTCCCGGATTTTGTTACCGGGATCGAAATGCTGTCGTTTGGCCATATGCGCCAGGTGCATGTACTTGCGGTGATTTTGGGCTGGATTTCCATGGCCTTCGCCATGGCGATGATGTACATCACGCCTGCACTGGGTAACACCAAGCTTTGGTCTGAAAAACTGGGTCTCTGGAATTGTTTCCTCTGGAACATTGGACTGAGTTTAGGTCTGTGCCTGTTGTGGTTTGGAATTACTTCCGGCCGCGAATATTCAGATATGCCTTTCTTTATCGATGTCGTCATTATTGGAGCTCTTCTTATTCCGTTGTGTATTAACGTGTTAATGACAATTAAGACACGGCGTACGCAGGGTATATATACAACCAATTGGTTCTTCGGCGCGGCTACGTTCATGGTCATTATCGTTTTCTGTGTGGGTAACTCACCTGAGTTCTTTCAGTTGACTGGTTTGACAGAAGCGTATCTGACTTGGTGGTTTGCCCATAACGTATTAGGCTTATGGATTACACCGGTTGCAGCGGCGATTTCTTATTACATCGTACCAAAAGTAACAGGTAACCCATTATATTCACATCGCATTGGTCACTTGCACTTCTGGTCAGTGGTTGTGTTCTACTCAACACCGGCTGCGCATCACATCATGTCTGCTCCACTGCCTGAATGGCTTAAATCATTCGCCTCAGTGGAAGGGGTATTGATTCTGGTACCGGCGATTGCGTTTGTATCTAACCTGCTGCTTACCATGACGGGTAAGTGGAACATGTTCATTGAAAACATTGAAATCAAGTTCACCATCACCGGTGTATTGCTTGCGATTCCGCTGAACATGCAAGGTGGTTTCCAGCAAACCCGCGCCATTAACTGGTATATCCATGGTACCGGCTGGATTGTTGCTCATGCACACTTGGCATTACTTGGTTTCTCAACGTTCCTGGAAGCGGCGGCGGTTTATTACGGACTGCAAACCTTGTTACGTAGAAAGCTGTACTCGCTGGCTTTAGCCAATTTCCATTTTTGGATGTTGCTGATTGGTTTTGCCACCTACTGGATTTCCATGACAATTGCAGGTCTGATACAGGGCGCGGGTAAAATTTATGAAGTGCCGTACATTGACGTTGTGATCGCCGAACATCCTTATATGATTGCACGTTGGGTTGGTGGAACTATGGTCTTCCTGGGTAACTGTGTATGGCTGTTCAATATGTGGAAAACGATACGTGTTGGAACAGTGATTCCAGATGGACGTCTGCCACATGAAGTGGCCTACGAACGGTAAACTACCGGTAAACTACAATATTAATTATTAAGGGGAGGAGTTACCAGTGGCATTTAGAGAATATAAAATAGGTGCACGTATGTTCGGGGTCGCATTTGGCTCGTCTATGTTCATTACCTTGTATATGGCTGCAGTCGATATTTCTGCGGTGAGCGTGAGCCAAACTGGTTTGCACCGGCAATTGGGATTCGGTCGTTCAGGGGGGTTTAGTTATGAAGACCCATTCCTGCGTGGTTGGGCTAAACCTACTCAGGTTACCCTGGCCGTGGATCCAAAGACTGGCGCTGCAATAGATCCTGTTACTGCTTATGTTTATGAGAAAGACGTGCCGTTTCCAAATGGTATTCGTCACCCGAGAATTCTTGGTGATGGGCCTCGTGAACTGAGTGAAAACAAAGGTCGGATTGGTGAAGCTGACGATACGGTAGGTGCGGTGTTCCTGACACATGAAATTGAAGTCAATGGTGAACTGGTGCCTTACATTGAAAATGCGACAGCAACACGTGGTTGGACGCCGACGGAAACCCTGGCAAAAGTGGCTGATGACAAACGCCTGCTGGTTGGTAAGGGCAAAATCATGTTTGTTCGTGAAGGTTGTTGGTGGTGTCATACCCTGTTACCTGAACAAACTCAGGACTGGCAATACTTTGGTGCGCCACCTATGTTGGGTGACTTCAATGGCGAAAGTCCGACTGCCTTCGGTTCTGATCGAAAAGCACCTGATTTGACCCATGTTGGTTCACGCAACTCATCCAGAGAATGGATGATGATCCATTTCTTTAATCCTCGATTAGTACAGCCTCATTCAATCATGCCTCGCTATGATTATCTGTGGGGTGAAAAAGATGCTTCTGGCAAGACTATTGACTTTGACGGTTGGCGTTCGGCATATAATGACTATGCTGCAGGCAAGACCGTTGTTCCGCCAGATGTACCCGTGCCGCATAAAGACAGCGAAGCGCGTGCGCTAATCGACTTCATATTAAACTTAAAATAAAGGGGGGTTTAGGAGATGGCGTGGAAATTTGATAATCCTTTACAGTCATTAACAACAGAAGATCAGAACCAGATCGCAAGAGATCTGTGGGAAGGTGAAAGCCTGGGTGGTATTAAAGAAGACAACAACCGCTTACCTCAACCGATTCTTGCTTTGTTGATTTTGACAATTATAACGGCGTTTATGATCACATTTCCGCTTTGGGGCCAACGTCCAACTGCCGCAATCTATGAAGAATATATTGCGCTGATGGATGATCCCAAGGTCCAGGCAATGTCTGATAAAAAAGCAATGGAATACATTGTGAGTACAGTCAAATCGCAAGGGTCCAAATGGGCTGCGCTTCAGGAAAGACACCCGCTTGAAATGGATGACTTGAGAATGATCAAAGATCAGATCATCGAACTCCAGAATCAAAGCGCCTATATGCAGGACTACACAGTGGTGGGTGACAAGGTTGTAGTTGCCAACTTTGAAGGAAATTATCGTGCAGACGGTACTCGGGAGCGACATCAACCCTGGTGGGATAAAGGCTACACTATTGATGTTTTCTTTATCCTTATTTTCTGTGTATCCGTGGTTATCGCGGTTAAACGCTTGCCTGACTTTAGCTTTAAGCCAGACCATAGCAAGCATCACTAACAAATATAAATATCACTAAAAGATTAGCTGGATATTTTTGGAGAATTTAGAAATGATTGATTTAGATAATGCTCCTTTAGCAATGTTATTGTGGGTTATTGTGGTTTATACGTTTCCTTTTATCTACAGTTTTATGGTTGATAAAACAGATGCGGACAAGCCTGGAATCGATACTTACTCAAAATAATATGCTGCCGTAACTAATGTAATAAATGTTAAATGTTATAAGTTAAGATCGGACAGAGTAACATTTAAGAGAGCTATGCCTTACGAAAAAGGCATAGCTCTCTTTGTTTGTGGTACAAGACTTTATTATATTGACAACCCTTTTGTATACATGGGTTTAGGCCGCATGGAGGTGTATTCGGGTTTACACTGGAATAATTCCTCTGTAAATTAACCTGTCCTGAGAGGTATTATTGGCTCAAAACTGCTAAAATATCGTCACATCGGTGTGAGCAAGGGGGCATGAGCAAGAGACCTTTTTCAGTTTTTGAGGTCGAAGGATTTAGCTGAATTATATTATATGTTTGATTTATCGAATTTTATTAGTTTTTCGTTTTCTGTGGTGGAGAATACGGGAAGACAAGTTGAAAGACCTTTTGGACTCGATCTGAGCATCGATGCCATGCGGGCAAATAGTTACAGTGTTGGGGTTTTTATATTTTTAATTATCGGCATATTGGTGTTTTTGAGTGTCGGTTATTTTTTTATGAAAACTGACAAAAAAACCAAGCTAAAAAAAGGCGAGATATTTTTATTGATCTGGATTGTGTTTGGCGTTGTTTTTGCGATTGTTATGGGTGCAACTCAATTACTCGGTGGATTTCTGTTATAGCTGTTTATTTTAGAACAAGTTTTTGGAGGTCATATGGGCGTAGGTGAATATTTAAATTCCTTGGAAGATGGCTGGACGATCTATTTATGGATGGTTTCAGGTGTCTTGATTGTTATTGCCTCTATTTTTGCAATTCGTTGGGCGGCTCGTAATGATCAGTTTGATGAGGACATAAAGTACGTGGTGTTCGATGAAAAAGACAAGGACAAGATGGATCCAGAAGAATTCAAAAAAGCGATGCAGGTTAATAAGGAACAGGAAGAGAAGCGTATTGAAGCCTTAAAAAGAGAACGTGAAGAAAAAGAGAGGAAAGCTGTCAACAAGTAGTCCAGTATGAGAAAAGAGGAGAAAAAAATTTTTGTCATTATCGGTGTATCAATTATTTTGATTGTCGCCGTCAAAGCTATATTGGGGCATTACAATACAACTGATGACCAGGGTATCCCATTCTATTCAACGGCATCAAAAGAGGTATCAAACAGAGCCTTGCTGATTTATAAAAAAAATGAATGCCAGAATTGTCATACATTATGGACAAAACGCAACATTATGCAAACTGTACCGGCGCCGCCATTGGATGGTATTGGTTCAATAAGGACGGAGGCGTTTTTTTATGAATATTTGTCCGCCAAGAATCCGCAATCGATTTTACCAAGCCGACTGAAAAAAGAATTTCAAATGCCTTCCTATGCACATTTACAGGACGATGACAGGAAGATCCTGGCAGCTTATATGGCTAGTTTGAAGGTCGAGGACTGGTATCTTGAGGAGACCAAAAAACGGGAATATGAGAAATTAACAGGCAAGAAATATAATCAATGAGATATCCCGGGCACCGAAAACCACGTATCACCTTAGGTGCCCTGGCTATTATGGTCGGTTGTCTGGTGCAGTATTTGGGTAATAGGCTTATTGGTGTCCGCATAGAGTTATATTACGGACTGGATACGTTTAATTTTTTGTGGTTTCTGCAGTTATTTATTTTACCTTTTATTGTCGGTATTGTTGTGTCTTATATATTTGGCTTCGGAGGAAAATGGTTGGCCCACTTTCCTCCCTTGATTATTCTTGGAGCCCAGTATTTTGAATCTGTCTACCTGATCGGTGTGCCAGAGCACGCTTTCTTGATGCCAATGGCCTGGTGGGGCTTTTTTGTTATTTTGGCAATTGAATGTGGTGCTGCAGGTGGGGTGACCGGGGAAGTCTGGTTTAAAGCTTATTATAAAGAGAGCAGCTCCGATGTAAAAAGGGTGCTACCAAAATAAATAAAGGCAGCATTTCTTATTGTTTTAATTCAAACTCCCTACATAACTTAAATAGCATGTCAAATCAACCAGCGGATCTAAACAAATACAGGCCTCGAAAAATAAGCGAGGCTGAGCTGGAAAAGCGCAAGCGTTATCTGGGTGCGACGGTTATTACCTGTATTGCTGCAGCCATGATCTTCGGTGCATTACATGTCGTAAAGTTGGGTTCAAACCGTATGGCTGATATGCGAAATCGTGTGACATACAATATTGAAGAAGAATCATCACGTATTCGCGCTGCAGGTGAAGAAATTATCAATCACGCGATGCATGAAAAAAATAAAGTCGCATTATTATCCGCTTCAGTTGCACAGGTTCAGGGCATGATAAACCAGACGAAATGGGGTGAACTGAACCGGCTGGTATTTATTCCCAAGGGCTTGTTTTTTATGGGTACAAACTTAGCATCGGCAAATGAACATAACCGACCTATGCATAAAGTCATGTTGAATGAATATTATATTGATAAATATCCTGTTACCACGGTTCAGTTTGCCAAATTTCTGGCTGCTACGGGTCACCGACCACCATTGGACTGGAAAGATGGTGAGATGCCCGAGAAAAAACTGTTGCATCCGGTGACGATGGTGACCTGGTTTGATGCGCGAGATTATTGTCAATGGGCCGGTAAGAGACTGCCAATGGAAGCCGAGTGGGAAAAAGCCGCACGTGGTTATGATAACCGGCGCTGGCCCTGGGGTAATAATATGGATCCTGCAAAACTGAACACCTATTATCATGTCGGATCAACCACTGAGGTGACTACATATGAAACTGGTTCTAGCGCCTATGGTGTGATGGACATGGCGGGGAATGTCAGCGAATGGACGGCCAGTGATTTTTTGCCGTATGACGATTCACCCGCTTCGGCGGAAGTCTTTCAGGCAAAAAGAATTGAGGTGGGTAGTCGAAAAGACAGCGTTATGAGAGTAGCAGATCTGGTGGCTACAGAAGGCGTTTACAAGGTTCGTCGTGGCGGATCATGGAAGAGTGATCCGTTTTCGACCTCGACCTATCATCGAAATTTTTCGTTTCCTTTTTATGCATCTGATTTCTTTGGATTTCGATGTGCCAAAGATAAGGGCGATGCACATTGATATTTGACATGAATTACGGAGTAATACAATGAACATATCAGGTTTATTGACTGGCTTATTATTATTGTTATTTGCCAGTAATGCATTTGCGGTCGATAGTTATCGTTTCCTGCATGTAACGATTGATACACCCTGGATTATATTTATCTTCCTGTTATGCATCGTCATGTTTCCATTTATCCTGTCAGCCGTATTGCATTGGCATTTTGCAGGGAAAAAACGTGATTCAGATGTTAAAGATGAAACCGCTGACTGATAAATACATCTATAGAAACAGGATGCTTAATGCTATTTTCAGTATTTTTGGGGCAGCGTTGTTGTTTTTATCAGCTAATGTTTGGGGGAGCGTTTCCAATACCGCGATTGAGGGTGAGGGTGATGGTTCGCACGAGGTCATGAAAGAATTTACGCAGAACGATCGAGCGGCAAAAAGTGAAATTGTTGCGATTCCCGACCAGCGTAAACGTCTAATCATGTTTATTATGGGGATTCCACTGCTGTTGTTCATTGTCACCACCGTCTCACTGGGTGTGGCCATGGTGATTTACGGCAAAAAAGTATTTGTTGCGCATATGGTTTTCGCGGGCTTGTCGCTAACATTGGCAATGGGACATGCCGTAGTGGGAGTGGTTTGGTTCAACCCGTTTTAAAACCCCCGTTTTTGCGACAATGACGGCCTGCACGGATGTTAAAATAAATCCTCCCCGAGTTTCCTGTGACAAACGTTTTCCTGGTTTGAGTGATGCAGGATAATAAACACCATTTCAGTGTCTGGATATTGCTAGCACTTTATTTCCTCTCTGGGGTCAGTTCGCTGGCCTATGAAGTGCTATGGGTGCGCATGTTGTCTATCCAGTTTGGTGTCAGTATTTTTGCGGCAGTTATTACTGTTGCCGCCTTTATGGCGGGCCTGGGTCTGGGTAGTTTTGCGGGTATCAAGCTGTCAAACAGCGTGAAATCACCGCTACTTGTTTTTGGCATGTTGGAAATTTTCATTGGTTTGTTTTCCCTGCTTGTCCCGTCAATCTTTAGCACCTTTGATCCTTGGTTAAGTGGACAGTTCGCTGCTTCGGACGTGTCCTGGTGGTATGCGGTTTACCTGATAGCCGCTTTGCTTATATTGTTGGTACCGGCGTTTGTTATGGGGCTGGGGTTCCCGCTGGTTATTAGTATACTGAGTCATTCAACCCTCGGTTCAAACATTTCACTGGGTAAAATTTATGGCATAAATACCCTGGGTGGTGTTCTGGGTGCCTTGTTGCCGTTGTTTTTACTACCTGCGTTTGGCTGGTTGTCGTCATTAAGGTGGATTGTTCTGCTCAGTTTGCTGATCGGCCTTGCGGTTATATTTTTAGGTCTTAAGTACGCTAGGCCTGGAGAAGCGTCGCATTTTCCTGCACAGATTGATCTGTCACGCATCAGAATTTTCAATTTATTGCTTTATGCTGGTATAGGCGCCGCTGCATTAACGCTGCAAATCGGTTGGACTCGCTTATTCGGCATGATTTTTCTGCGTACAGAATATGTATTGGCGATAATACTTGCCGTATTTCTTGTTGGTATTGGGCTGGGTAGCCTGCTGGCAAAACAGCTGACACATTCGCGCTGGTTTACACTGATGCCGGTTTTGGCCAGTAGTTTCAGTGTGCTTTCGTTATGGTTGATTCCGGTTTTCTCTGCATGGATTGATAAACAAACATTTACTTCCTTGTTTGGTGCACTGTTGATCGAAGGCGGTATTATCGCTTTGTTAACCCTGCCAGTGACGCTGGTTTTTGGCGCCTGGCTGCCTTTATTGAATAAAAAATTATGCCATGACAACTTATGTCAAGACAACATGGGTGGCGCCTGGCTTTATGGCGCCAATTCTGTTGGTGCTGCGATAGGCGCACTGTTGGCCGGGTTTGTATTGATTCCGGCAATTGGCAGTAACGCGACATTGTGCCTGGCGGCGGTGATATGTTTTGTTCTGGGTATAGTCTGGAGTGATAATCGCAAGGTGTTTGCTTACGTTATTGTACTGGTAATTATTGCGATTCCAGTGCTGGATATGCCGCAAGTAGCGGTTTTGCAACCGAGTACACAGGCAAGGACAAAAGACATTTATTTGTATGAAGATGCACTGGCTATTACCCATGTTGTTGAAAAAAGTAATGGCCAGCGCATCTTGTTATCTGATTTGCAAAGAATGGATGCATCAACAGATCCGGGGTCAGTGGCCGTACAAAAAAACCAGGCGCGTTTACCGCTGATATTGCATGAAAATCCACAATCGATTTTATTTTTAGGTCTGGGTACCGGTATATCTGCAGCTGGTTCAATGGGTATCCCGAACCTTGATCGTGTTGCAGTGGAAATTTCCAAAGGCGCGATTACTGCAGCCAGTGAATATTTCAGCGCGGTGAACAATAATATCTCACAGAATATGAAGATAGTGCATGATGATGCCAAACGTTATCTGATTAATAATCCACAGCCTTATGATGTTATCGTTGGTGACTTGTTTCATCCGGACCTGGTTGGCCGCAGTACCCTGTTGTCGATTCAGCAATTTGAACGCGTGTATGATCACTTGAATAATAATGGCGTGTTTGTGCAATGGCTGGCATTGAACCAGTTTGATGTTAAATCATTGAACATTGTTTTGCGTACATTCGATCAGACGTTTGATCATTCAATGTTGTTTGTTGATGCTTTTCGTTTGGCGCTCGTTGGTGTGCGTGGCGAACAACTTAATGCAACAAATATAATGCAGCATCTGCAACGATTGGGAATGGCCAATGCCAATACACTTACTGGTGGCGAAGGCGGCTGGACTTGGTTAGGTCGTTATTGGGGTGAGATTAATGTCACGCAAAAGGGACCGATTCAGGATGAGTGGTCTCCGCAAATCGAATTTTATCTGCCGAAGATTCGTTATCACGATGATTTTAGTCTGCTAAAGATGCTCGCCTATTTAATATCGCAGCGTCCACATATTAATAATGCGGTAAGTGATCTGGCGGTTGATGCGGCCGATTTTGAAAAATTTGAGCGCAGTTATATTGCCACCGACCTGGCTTATCGTGCCTGGCTGGCGCTGTTCGAGGAAAAGCCACAGGAAGAATTACGGTTATTTAAATTAGCATACCAGGCCAATCCAAAAGACCGATGGGCCGGTTTTGCATTGGCGGATCGTTTGTTTTCCAGTCTGAATAACAGCAATCTCGATGAACGAGAAGCATTACAGGCCGTTCTCAACGTGCGACACGATCATACCCAGGCGCTTTTGGCTATGTGGATGCTAGAGAAGAAGGAGGGTAACAGCGATGCTGCACAGCGTTATAAGGCGCGCTTGAGGGCACTGGATCCGATGAACAGCATTTTTCGTGAAAAACGCTAAGTTATTGAATTTCCTTTTTATTGTTATCTCAATAAGTGAAACAAAGAGCAAAATGTGCTAGTCTCTGCGCCATGAGTAGTATGGACTCCTTGAGTAAAATTCCGGTCAAGGTCGAACAGCCGAAAATCAGTTACAAATTGCATTGGCAACGTCGTGCACTGCAATTTGGCACCATACTGTTCGCCCTATTGATCCCCGCAACGGGTCTGTTTCGCATTGACCTGGTTGTCGGCGCATTTGTGATACTTGATCGGCAGATCTGGTGGTCGGATTTCTGGTTGGTGTTTGGTACCTGGATGTTATTTGCCAGCGGCCTTGTCATGGTTTATTCCACGGTGGGCACCTCTTTTTGTGGCTGGTCCTGTCCGCAAAACACCTTGGCGGAATGGGCTAATTATCTAACGCGTAAATTGCTTGGCAAACGCGCTGAAATTAGCTTACACGGCGAAAAAATGCAGGTTGCCAGCAAAAAGAACAAATGGAGTTACTGGTTACTGCTCGGCGTTATATTAATGGCCACCTCCATGGGTATTGCTCTGATTCCATTGTTCTACTTTTATCCGCTTGATGTTATCTGGTCATTCATTACTTTGCGCGAGGATCTGCGACTGGCTGGATCAATACACTATATATATACGATTTTTGTTTTGGTGATTTTTGTAAATATTGCGTTTATCAGGCATTTTTGGTGCCGGTTTATGTGCGTGTACAAGGTCTGGCAGCATGGGTTTAAAACTAAACAGACCTTGCATATTACTTATGATAAATCGCGTTCTGATGAATGCGTCAAATGTAATTATTGTGAGACATCTTGTTTTATTGATCTCGATCCGCGCAAAACAGACATCTATGACACCTGTATTAATTGTGGCGAGTGTGTGACGGCGTGTGATAACCTGCATGCCAGGAAAGGACAAAAAGGCTTGCTACGCTTTGAACTGGGTGAACGCCATGAGAAAAAACGCCCGTTTTTTCGCGTTAACCTGGGTTCCTTGTCAACACGTATGAAATGGACCATGCCATTTACCCTGATTGGCCTGGTTATGTTTATCTGGGGAATTCTTTCCTACGATCGTTACCATCTTGCCGTCTACCGGGCAGATGTTATGCAATCGCATGGTATTCATGAGTATCGTATTCGTGTTTCTAACAAGTTTTATGAGCCAGCCCGTGTGTCTGTCAGTGTTGAAGGGCTTTCCCCTGATCAGTACAAATTGGAAAGTACACAAGCTGTCTTTGATACCGTCGGTCGTATTGATTTGTCATTACGAATACTTGAAGGTTTACCCGCAGGATTACATTCACTTCTGGTGCGCGCACAATCGAAAGACGGTTGGCAGGCGTCTTATCGCGTGCAGCATTTTGTAGGACGGAGTTAGCTATGTTTGAAGAGAAGTCTAAAGAGAAACCTAAAGAGTCTAAAGAGAAAGAAGTTGCCGGCACTGAGGTGGAGAACCTCTCGGATATATCCAAGGACAAGAACCAGTGGGGTGAGATACCCGATGATAACTTTGGTTATGCCTCTGATGAGGAACGTAGAGCCAAGCGCGGTCTTGAGGACTGGGAACTGGTTGAAAGTATTCCTGAGTCACAGGAACGTGTGCCGCCGTGGTTTTTTGCGGTTATTGTTGCGGTATTACTGGTTGCGATTGGCCTGAGTTTCCCATTCTGGGGTGAACGCCCGGGTTACGAAAAGGAAAACTGGCTGGATTGGGGTTTTGTTCTGGCCATTGTATATTCACTTGTGTTTGGGACGTTTGTTTATTATATGGTTAACTTTTATGGCTCCAAGCTTGCGGGCAGACTGGATTCTGACAAAGAAAACACCGAAACACAGGGCAAGGCAATGGAGAGCAAGCAAGCTACAGTGCGTGGCAATGAAAATGACAATACTCACGACGAGAATAATGCAGATAAGAATAGCAAGTAGAATAGCTAGTGTTGCGGTGTGTTTATTGTTGATTGCCTGTACTGAAAACATACCCGAAGTGGCCAGGGAGTTACCCGATCCGACTGCATTGGGTGCGCAATTAATGAAAAAAAAATGCGGTGAATGTCATGGTACACCTCATCCTGATACACATACTGCAAAAATGTGGCTAGCAGTATTACACAGAATGCAAAACAGGATGACCATGAGAGCTCATAAACCGCTAACAGCGGAGGAGTTTGATCTTCTTCTCGGGTATTTGAAAAAATATTCAGCAGCGGACAAAAAATGAAAAATATTCTTCGTGTAATTCTTTATCTCACAATGACCCTCGTATTAATGTCATGTGGTGGAGAGGCGGTACGACTGGCAGCGCAGAAATTTGAAGGTAATATTTATCAAATAGAAGTACGCCCAGGCCCGACGATATTAAAAGGCATGAATGAGTTTCTGGTGATCGTATCAAACAAACACAATCAACCAGTTGCTGACTTGATCGTCTCGCTACGTACTAATAATAAAAGTGGCTGGAAACAAATGATTCAGGATGGGCGGGTAGGTGTTTATCGGCGTGCGATTGAAATAAAGAACCCGCAAACGGGCATACTTCAACTGCAAGTCAGGAAGGAGAAGGACGAACTTACCGTACTCAAGTTTCCGTTAAACTTAACACAGCAGTAGTCAGGCTTTTTAAACAAGTTTTCACCGCCGTGTTTTTTTCACAACGCAGGCAAGTAAGATGGGGGAGGGGACGTAAAGTGCCTTTAGCAAAAATAAAAAAGCCCGGAATATCCGGGCTTTTCGCTGTACGTTTAAGTTCACATGTCTAACATATATCTAATAAGAAGTTATCTGCCTTTAGGTACACTGTTGATGGCGATGCCTCCTGCAATCGTGGTCCAGATTACAATGCCGAGAAATAAAAAAATTGGTATTAGTATGGCGGTTTCGCCCATGGTTTTCTCCCCCTGAATAATATTCTGACTTTTTAGTGTAAGGTGAAAGTCTAACGGATCAGAAGCAGCCGTGCAAGTGTAAAAAACTGGCCAAAATCAGTCAATCCCGCCTATTTTTATCAAGAAGTTTTATCAAGAATTACAGGTGCTTAGGGTCTTACCCGCCAACCTTGGGGGCACCTGGCGGCGTTGAGGGCGTTTTTTCGCTTCCGCTGCCTGCATATGTGTAACGCGTTTTAACGAAGACGACTGCCAGGCAACAGCGCGGATTCAATTTTGTGCGAGTGAATTTTTATTTCCTGTTTTTTTACATTTTGAAAAAACACCACGGTTTCTTTTGCTAGCCCGTTTTTATAACGGTTAGTGTATGTGAAGATAAAACGTTTTCCGCTGAAAATTGTCGAGGCGGTTTTGCTGTTTAATTTTATTTCTTGTAAATCTCCCAGCTTGCTATTGATATCTTTTAGGTGTTCCATCCAGGCGTTTGGTGGCATCATGGAAAAAAAATCTTTGGAGTAAAAGGTGAGTGCCTTGTCGTAATCTTTGTTTTGAATTGCGGTAAATAACTCTGCAGACAACTTGCTTACGTCGCTTATTTTCGCTTCTTGGGCGCAGGCCGACAAATATATTATGAATATCAAGCTGAAAAAGAGTGTCAGCAAGTGTGTTTGGGATGCTATATTTTTAATCATAAATTCTGCCTTTGTTAATGGGCTTTTGATATTGATTTTATCAACAGTAGCCGACTTATTTTTTTTTGCGTTTGTTGATTTGTTTGTTCAAGCGATCGCTTTGTATCCAGCGTCTTAGTAGTAGAATTTTCATGTCTGCGTGCGCGACGCACTCAGGACATGTGAGGTAACTTAGGTAGAGTTCCCGGGGTATCTTGCCTTCATCAAAAATGCTGTGTTGTAAGGTCCTGACGCTTTGTTTTAAGGTGCCGATATCACCATTGTGTAGCTTTGCCCTGGCATTAAAAGGTGTGGATAAATAGCCCAGATGACGAGACGGTGACTGGATATGTTCCAACAGGCGAATAATCTGTCCGCGGAAAAAACCAGAGCGGGTCAGAATAAATCTTGGCCAACGTTCCGGGAGTTCCAGGGTTTCAACCTCACATTGTTGACGTTGTAAATAGGCCTCAAATGCTAAAGGCATATTGAGAAACATAGGAATGCTTCGTTTAAGAATGCAGTGCCCGTTGAGGTTAACATCAGTATCGTCCCAATCTGGAAAATGTTCCGGACATTTGCAACTCTTGGTCACAGAGAGAGCCATCAGAGTGGTTTTGCATTTTTCATCGTTTTAAAAATATTGAAAAAGTATATCCAAAACCCAATTCCCATACCCGTTGATACAACGGCAATGATCGGGGTGTAATAACGATGAATTTCCTGGACTGCATTATTGTTACCGGGATTGGCTAATAATGCTCTTCCTTCCCATATGCCAAAAGTTAGCAAGGTGCTATAAAACCCGAAAATACCCAGCAGTGTCCACCAGAATGTGTGGGTCACCAGCTTTCTTGAATAGATGCGTATACCGCCCATTTTAGGAATCAAATAATAGGAGGCACCCATAATAAAAATAACAACGCCGCCAATGACATTAATATGTGCATGCGCCAACGGATCGATCATGCGGCCGGGTCCGCCATAGGGACTGCCTATGGAGTCAAGCCATGCGCGGATTGGGGACATGACCTGAAGTACACCATGCACAGTGCCAATAAAAAAACAGAATGCGGATGCGAAAATAAATTTTAGTAAGTGCCGTGTATGGTCATATTGAGATATCATAATATTTACAATAGATTTAGTAGAGGTTGATCGGTGAGCCAGTATAGCATTAACCAGGATTAATTTATTGCAGAATGATCAATATCCTATCGGACCACTGCTGCGCCATTGACACGTGGGTCGCTGGCCGCGGATAGCTGCTTTTGTTTTTTATTCCAAATAACAACCTGCATATTGCCGTATGTCTCATTGAGCTGCTTGAGTTTATGACCCATGTCTTGCAGGGCCGTGATTTGTTTTGCGGTGAAGCTGTTTTTTTCGTGCTGGATTACGTCGGGTAAATATTGATGATGATAACGCGCTAAACTGACCATGCTCTTTGCCGACCCACCGTTGAAATAATCAAGACTGGCGAGTAATACCATCGTGATGATCCGGCTGCCACCCGGTGTACCTAATACGGCAATACCGTGTTCATTTTCTAAAAAAGTGGGTGACATACTGGATAAAGGTCTCTTGCCAGGCTCGATAGCATTAGCTTTGCCACCCACCAAGCCGTATACATTTGGCGTACCTGGTTTGGCAGAGAAGTCATCCATCTCATCATTAAGCAAAACACCGGTGCCGGGAGGAACGAATCCCGATCCGAAGGGATAATTAATCGTTAATGTAGATGCAACGCGGTTTCCTTGGGCATCAATGATAGAAAAATGGGTGGTATCTTTTCCGCCTTCAGCCGATGAAGCATCCGGCAAAGCGCTGCTGGCTGTTGTTTTTTCGCTGTTAATCGATGCAGCGAGTTTAGCAGCGTATTTTTTACTCGTTAAACGTTCGACTGGCACATCAACAAAATCCGGATCACCAAGATATTGTGCACGGTCCCGATAAGCACGCCGCATCGATTCAACGATTAAATGTGTTTGCGTCACCTTTGAGGTTCTCACTAGATCAAAGCCACTGAGCATATTAAAAATTTCCAGTAAAGCAGTGCCACCCGATGAGGGAGGTGGTGCGGAGGTAATGCGCATGCCGTGGTATTCGCCTGTAATCGGTTTGCGTTCTATCACTTTATATTCTTTAAGGTCCTGTAAGCTCCAGATACCACCTGCTGCCTTGGTGCCACTCACCAGTTTTTCCGCGACGCGGCCACTATAAAATCCGTTGTGCCCTTGTTTTGCAATAGCTTGCAGCGTAGTCGCTAAATCAGCTTGCTTAATGATATGGCCGACTGCGGGTACGTCGCCTTTGTCGAGAAATATGGTATTAGCAGAAGGTGATTTTTTTAGGTCTTTTAATCTGAATTTCGCCATGCGTTGGAAGTAGTCGTCTACTGCAAATCCATTTTTTGCGTAGGCAATTGCTGGCTCAAGGACTTTGGCAAGAGGCAGTTGCCCATACTTTTTTGATAAATGAACCATTGCGGCAGGGATACCTGGAATGCCTGCTGAGAGCGGCCCGGTAATTGATAGTCCCTTTATGACATTCCCTTCCTCGTCGAGGTACATGTCACGTGTTGCCGCCAGAGGTGCTGTTTCACGACCGTCTAACATGGTTTCGAACTTATCTTTAGCGCGATGTAGTAACCAGAAGCCGCCGCCACCCAGACCAGAGCTCATGGGTTCAACAACTGCAAGTGTGGCAGTGACCGCAACAGCGGCATCAAAGGCATTACCGCCTTCATTCAATATTTTCAAGCCGGCTTCTGTTGCCAGTGGGTGGGCGCTTGCGATTGCTGCAGTAGACGACTTGTCTGCATAGCTATTTTGGAAACAAAACGCTAGTAATACAAACAGCAGGACATTACTTGTCGTGAGTTTGGTATAAATATTGGAAGTCATTTGGTCAGCCCGTTCTATTATAGGATTATGCAGGTTCGTTCACTAGTTTATTGTATTTTTCTAATAATTCTTCTTTTGTTTCTTTGTGATCAGGGTCTAATGGAATGCAATCGACAGGACAGACTTCAACGCATTGGGAAGTTTCGTAGTGACCTACACATTCAGTACATAAATTGAAGTCAATCACATATATTTCTTCACCTTGTGATATTGCCGCATTTGGGCACTCTGGTTCACATACATCACAATTGATGCATTCGTCTGTAATCATTAAAGCCATTTGTTCACCTGGATTTGTTGCTTGCGTTAAAAAGTGATTTCCCAGCGGCTTGCTAATTATAAGCAGACACCTACCACTAATATCGCCTATTTTAACTTATTCTGTTTTTCAGCGCAGCCCCAACATTTTCATGGACAAAATCAGAGACATCGCCGCCTAAACTGGCGATTTCGCGTACCAAACTTGATGAAATATATGAAAATTTTTCTGCGGGTGTTAGAAACAGTGTTTCAATTTCAGGCGCCAGTTTACGATTCATGTTTGCCAACTGAAATTCATATTCAAAATCAGATACTGCTCTGAGGCCTCGCAAAACAACTTGTGCATTTCGTTCGCGAACAAAATTGACCAGCAAAATGTCAAATCCGCATATTTCAATATTCTTAACGCCCGATAGCGCCGATTTAGCCAGAGAGATGCGATCATCCAGAGAGAAAAAGGGAGACTTATGCGTGTTTGCGGCAATGGCGACAATCACATGATCAAACAAGTTGGCGGCGCGTTGTACTAGATCACAGTGGCCGTTGGTAATCGGGTCGAATGTGCCTGGGTAAATTGCTGTAGTGCTCATTTCATTTCACTCGTTTGATTAAATGATAATTGACGTTACCCGCTTTGTTGCTGCGTAACACCGTATAGGTGCTTGGTAGCATTGTATCAGTGACCCGATATTCGGCTTCTATATAAATATAGGAAACCGGCGTGAGATAATTGTTTTTTTCCAGTCCTTTGCAGCAGGGTGAAATTAAATCGTTATTGTAAGGTGGGTCAAGAAATACAATATCAAAGGTTTGTTGCTGCGTATTTTTTGACGCGCACATCTTAACGGCATCGGCTTGTATTAAGCATGCATTTTCAATATTTAGTAGCTCGATATTCTTATCAAGCGTGGCAATGACGTTTCGATTTGTATCGACCATTGTTACACAGCATGCGTCGCGTGAAAGCGCTTCAAATGCCAATGCCCCGCTACCCGAAAATAAATCCAGGCAGCGAGATCCTCGAATAATGGGCTGTAACCAGTTAAATAATGTTTCTCTTACCCGATCGGGCGTCGGTCGTAAGCCCGGCTCATCGTCAAAGCAAAGTTTTCGCCCACGCCATTGACCACCGATAATGCGGAATTTATTCGTTTGCCCAGTCACGCGGTTGCAAAAAAACGTCGTAAAGTTCGGCTTCAGCTGACCCGGGTTCTGGTGCCCAGTTATAGCGCCATTTCACCAAAGGCGGCAGTGACATTAAGATTGACTCAGTGCGGCCACCGGTTTGTAATCCGAATAAAGTGCCCCGGTCATAGACCAGATTAAATTCAACATATCGCCCGCGACGGTATAATTGGAAATCACGTTCGCGTTCTCCAAATTCCTGGTGTTTTCGGCGAGCGACAATAGGTCGGTACGCAGGTACATAGTGGTCACCCACACTTTTCATAAACTCGAAGCATTGATCAAATCCACCTTCGTTAAGATCATCGAAAAACAGGCCACCAATACCACGTGGTTCACCGCGATGCTTGAGGAAAAAATACTCGTCGCACCATTTTTTATATCGTGGATATACGTCGTCACCAAAGGGTGCGCAGGCTGCCTTTGCACTTTGGTGCCAATGTTTTGCGTCTTCTTCAAAGCCATAATACGGTGTCATATCGAAGCCACCGCCAAACCACCAAATTGCCTCTTCGCCTTCTTTTTCAGCAATAAAGAAACGCACATTAGCATGAGACGTGGGTACGTAAGGGTTTTTTGGGTGAATAACCAGCGAAACGCCCATGGCTTGAAAATCACGGCCCGCGAGTTCAGGCCGATGCGCCGTTGCCGATGCGGGTAATTGTCCTCCTGAGACATGAGAAAAATTTACTCCCGCTTGTTCAAACACCGCGCCGTCGGCGAGTACACGGGTGCGGCCGCCACCGCCACCGCTTTTTCGGTCCCATCTGTCTTCCAGGAAAGCCGTTTTCCCATCTTCTGCTGCCAGCTCCGTGCAAATTGCGTCCTGGAGAGTTAATAGATAGTCTTTAACGACTTTAGTGTCGGGTATGCTCATTATCTTGAATCCTTAATGTAAGTGCCTAATAAATCCTTATATAAACTAGGTGTATTTGCCGTTTATAGTAGGAGGAGGGTACATTATTTCGCTGATTTAGGCGAGATTGTCTGATAAACACCCGTGCGGCGGAAACCGTAAGTATTAACCTGAGAAAAACTCTTGGAATTTTTACAAAATGGTAACAATTCTGGCTACGGCAGCCCCGCAAACCGTTCGATAAATTTGACATGATTAATATTAACTAATTATTGCGGAATCCAATGTTATTAATGATCTTGTTATGCTAACGGACCGGAAGTCGAATGGCTAATATATCTAATATCCAACAAGTATTGATGGAACTTAAAAGGTCATATCTTGCTGAGTTGCCAGAACGTTGTCAACGCATTGAAGAGTTGGTGCTGAAACTGAAACGAAATGTGGATGCGGATTATGAGTCAGTTTATCAGGCGCTTTATCGGCAAATACACAGCACCAAGGGCAGCGCGGGAACCCACGGCATCGAAATTATCAGTTCGATATGCCACCAGTTTGAAGAACTTATTAACCAGATGGATGGCAAGCCCGAAAAGGTAAATGATGATTTTATTAACCACTGTTTGGCCTATACTGATCTGGTTCGCGATGCAGTAGAACAGGAACAACAAGATGGTATAGATGAGGAGGTGATAACACAGCGGCTGCAAGAAATTCACAAGTTGATATTTCCAAATTCTTATCGTTGTATGATCGTTGATTCATCCAAAAGTCGTGGTGAGTTATACAAAAAGGCATTGTCAGTTCTGCCAATTAACGTTTGTGTTATGGATAATGGTTATTATGCATTAAGGCCGTTGTTGAAAGAGAAATACAATTTCTTAATTGTCAGCAAGGAACTGCCGTTACTCAATGGTATAGCACTAATCCAGGCGCTGCGTAAATCCGAGTCGCTGAATCGGGATATCTATTCTGTTTTACTTAGTATCGATACAGACACAATCGACAGCGAAAACAGGATAGTCCCTGATTGTATTCTTAAAAAAAATACGCATTTACTAGATAGTTTGGTAGATACCATCGCTAAACGAGTGGCTTAGCGTAGCGCATCAGCACTATAACTATAATAGTAGCGACTGCATAACAGCGTTTTGTCACTTTTGTTACTATCGGTCACCCGCATTCATTTGCCTTCCCCTTTTTATATACAAAATAGAAATAATTCTGTTTTTTTATACTAAATTAAGATACAGAAAGGGCTTTTTAATTCACTTTCGGCCATTCTGAGATATAACATCCTCGTTATTATGTTAAAAATTATTAAAAAATAGCACAAATTATTAACAAAAGCTGTAATATATACCCAGACACAAATAGCAGCAGATCGTTGAGTATGGGGTTCATCGGTCGCCAATCTGCAGGTGATTTCTGGCGTTGATGGTTAACAGGCATGTTATGTAGTCAGTTTGTTTCTTTAGCTAACCAAGACCAAAAAAGTGTAAAAAAATTTCTGGATGGAAATTCAGGAAGTGACGGTGTTTTATATTTAATGAGCAGTGGAGTTAGTTATATTGGGGATAACAACGAACAGGGTGGGACCAACAAGGGATACTGGCAACGGCTCGACAAATCTCATGATTTATCTGGTGCTGGCATCCATCTCATCGATTGCTTTTGCTACGGTCACTTTCAAGGGTGAGAACTCGTCGACACCTACACCCACACTATCGCAATCGCAGATAAAACGTGTCGTTTTAAATGAGTCGATATGTTTAAACCCGTCTTATGTATCCAATTCAGGTAATTTAAACGCAGTTAACTACACAGTTAACGACGCAACTAATCAACAAGGACAGGGTCGTTGGTTAGAGAAGTTTGAAGTAGCCCCCCAATTAGAGTTAGTCCCGCAGTTTGGTAAACAGTTAAAAGTACAACTAACCAGTTACCCAGGATCAATTCGAAGATTTGATGATAATACCGGTATTACAACTCAAACGGCGGCTAATTTA
>CAZZJI010000003.1:94108-96593 GCA_964654485.1 uncultured Gammaproteobacteria bacterium
CTAATTTAGCTCCTAATTTAGACAAGCCAAACACACTGTGGAACCCGTTGGCAAAAGTATGGCTGACAGCGGAACAGATGTACATAATGAAAACGGCCTTTGATATTGCCTACCGGGATGGGGGTTTACAACACGCGAAGTTGATCCAAGGTATGTTGTTACAAGAATCTCTCGCAGGTTTATTAGGTCGAATCGGCCATATGTCGGCGCCTGTTGGTAAACGCTCTTATGGCGTAATGCAAGTAAAAGTAACGGCTGCAAAAGACGTTCTGGGAAGACATGCATCTTTAGGTGAATTTAGTTCAGACGAAGAGTTAATTACTCACTTGATTGTTGATGATGCCTTTAATATTCGAGTTGCATCCAAGCATTTTTTATTTTTACGTGCCAAAACCAAAACAGACGATCATGCGCTTCTCGCTTATAATATTGGATTACGTGCATCGCGACGTTATAACAATCATAAATCATTTCGTTACGTTAAAAAAGTAAAACGCTATACCAGGCAAATTGCAAAACCCTTTAATGATAAGTTTAACGGAAAAATCATTAGTGAAAATCAATTCGTTGCTCGTAAGCTCAAAGCGTCATAATAATCCGTAACCTCAGTTCTGCCTACATTGAGTTTTTTTGAGATATCTGTTGTTAGACGCGATAAAACTCGTTAGCATCGTTTGCTTTTATTCGTAAACAATAAATTAGTTCATTGGATATTCAAAATCAAACACACGCGACTATCAACACGACTATAAAAAGTACCATGAAGAGTACCGCGCTGCTTTGCCTCGGGTTGTCGGTGCTTGTTGCCCTATTGTATCTGCCCTTTCTGGGGAATTTACCACTTATACATGAAGAACCACGTCGCGCATTAATAGCGCGTACCATGATGGAAACGGGTGAGTTTTTCGTGCCCATGCTGCTCAACGAAATTTATACTGCAAAACCGCCGTTATTCAATTGGTTGATTGTTGCATTTAGTTCGCCGGGGGGGGAAGTAACAGAATTTACCGCACGATTGCCTTCGGTTGTATTTTTATTGTTAACTGCGATTATGATGGTGGTGGGCTTACGTCGCTATTTGTCTCAGTCAGGGCAATTATTTCTGGGTTTGGCGATACTGTTGACGCCTGAATTAATGGCAAAAGCAAATATTGCCGAGATAGAAATTGTTTTTGTATTTTTCGTTACGCTGTCAATATGGAGTTGGTACTGGTTGTATGACCGGGGTTGCTCAGGCATTAGATTGTGGTTTATTCCTCTTGTTATTGTGGCAGTTTCGTTTCTGACTAAAAGAGAGCCTTCTCTGGTATTTTTCTATTTTAGTGTTGCACCATTTTTATTTTTTCAAAAAAATTATAAAGAATTATTTTCTATCGGGCATATCGTCAGTTTTACTGTGATGTGTCTGATTATCGGTAGCTGGCTGGCAATTATGGCACAGAGTGTGGGTAGTGATGCGTTGTTAACGAGCCTGCAAGCTGAGGTGGTCAATCGTGGATTAACATCGTCAGCTATGGATTACGTTAAGCATATTGCTTCTTATCCACTGCAGTTGTTTGTTGCCTTGATACCTTTTAGTCTGCTATTAATACCATTGTATGTGCGTGATACCAGAGTGTTGTTAAAACAACGTTACGGAAATTTGTTTGTATTTTGCGTGCTTGCGGTATTAGCTAATTTGCCGCTTTATTGGTTCAGGGGCGATGCGGCGGTGAGGTATTATTTGCCGATGTTCCCGACAATATTAGTATTAATTACGTTATTATTTGAAATTTATTATCAAAAATATGAAATTGAACGTTTTACTGGTGTTATACGCAAAGGTGTTAAGTTTTTTTCGGTAACTCTGGTTTTGTTATCAGTATTATTATTAATTACATCATCCATACCCATTTGGAAATCCGCACCCGCCTTGTTATTGCCCTGGTATGTTGTTTTGATAATCGCTATTCCGGTTTTAGTGATTGCCTATAAATTGATGCGTTCGTCCTTTCACGAACTACCAAAAAGTATACTTCCCGTTTTAATAGGAAATTTGATCGTCGCGAAGCTTCTTTATTTTAGTGCCTATCTGCCCTACAAGATTGAAAGAATAAATAAAAACAGAAACGGTGAAATCGTGATGCAGAAAATTGAAGCGTTAGTGCCTGAAAATAAAAAAATACAAGTGTTAGGACACACCCACTACGCACTTTGGTTTTATGCTAAACCTGGGTTATTGCGCGTTCCCGAAAAATTTAATAAAGAGGACTATAAGGGTTATATACTAGCCTACGATAGTGATGCGACTTTAAATAAACTAGAGGGAAGTCGTCATTGGCAGCAAATAAAGAAAATTCCCTATAGAGATGTTTCGCTCGTGCTAGGCAAACTGAATTAATGTTTTGCCTACATGGACGTAGGCAAGGGGCGTGAGCCGGGAGCGGCAGCTTTGCCTACATGGACGTAGGCAAGGGGCGTGAGCCGGGAGCGGCAGCTTTGCCTA
>CAZZJI010000003.1:96693-117143 GCA_964654485.1 uncultured Gammaproteobacteria bacterium
ATGGACGTAGGCAAGGGGCGTGAGCCGGGAGCGGCAGCTTTGCCTACATGGACGTGTGCTTCAGCATCCATCCCTGTTTGAGTTGAAGCGCTGAGATAGATGACTCGCTCATTTTTTTGATAATTTATTTACAAAAAACATGCTGGTTAGCACTACAAGACTAAAGAGACCATACATTGTTATTTTGGTATTTATTGGCATTGGCAACGGTTCCCACACCCTAAGAGCAGCGTTGATGAAGAACACACCTATAACAACAATGATTAACGTGATATTAAAATGATTGTTTTTACCATTACTTACTGCAAAGATTGAAATAATCAACGCTCCCAACGATGCCAGCAAACCCATAACAGACATCGCTCCCGGAACAAAGCTCGGCGCCAGAGACAAAATCGCTAATAATATAGCTATCCAACCGATCGCATTTTTCATCTTTATGACACTCTCTCTGATGAGAAATTAACGTATATTGCCCGTCGGAATCTTGCTTTTTGTCACCTAACGCTTTTTGGGTATTAGGGCCAAACCTGAACAAGCAATTCAACGATCTGAACTTACTCTAAACCAGTGGTGGAAGCCATATCGTATTTGACTTATATAGATTTATGTTAAATATACGACTTGTTTGTTAATGAACATGAAAATATTTGTTGTTTTTTGGTGAAAAGTGTAGCAATTGTGTGAATATTTGCTGGCATTTAATTTCAGCATGCGTAGAATATTCCAGGCGCCAATAGAGATAAAAAAAATGACAATCTTGGTGATATTTACGGGGGGTATGGCGACAGCTTTTTTAGTGACAGTGAGTCACATTAAGCAACGCGGGCGATCAATGTGTATGTGTCCGTTGTGGCAAAACATACTATTTATGGGAGACAGGATTTTGGATAGACAAGAATTAGAAAGCATAAGTAGCAATTTTAAATTAGTCGTCATATGTATACTTTCGTTACTGATTGCAATGATTTTTGCTAATTTCTTAACGTAATTATTTGTCGCTTTAATTGTTAGCGTTGCATATTATACCATTAGTTAGCAGCCAGTCTGGGCCGAGCCGGATTTATTCAATAAAAGTTGAATAATAAAACGTAGGGACAAACTGTAAACTGATTTTAATTATACACGTCTGTGGGTTGGCGGGACCTGGTCTAGCCCAGTAGTGCATATGTCCAGATCTTTTAATATGCCGTCTGCTATGCTGTAAATCCAACCATGAACCGCAAGTGGTTGGCCTGCCTGCCAAGCTTTTTGCACTATTGTTGTAGTACATACATTTGTTACTTGTTCGAGAACATTCAGCTCGCACAGCAATTTGAATTTCTCATCGTCATTTTTTGCCGCGTCTATTTGTGCCTGGTGATAACGATATACATCTTTAATGTGACATAGCCAATTGTCAATTAAGCCATGCCCCTTCTGATCTAAAGCCGCCTGGATACCACCACAGCCATAATGGCCACAGACTATGATGTGTTTAACTTTTAATACATAAACAGCATATTGAATAACTGAAAGGCAATTTAAATCGGTATGCACGACAACATTTGCGATATTTCGATGAACAAAGACTTCGCCTGGCAGCATGCCGATAATTTCGTTCGCTGGTACACGGCTATCTGAGCAGCCTATCCAGAGGTACTCTGGACTTTGTTGTTTTGCTAATTTAGTGAAAAAATGAGGGTCTTCCTGTTTTATTTTTTCGGCCCAGTTTTTATTTTTCTGCAAAAGGTTTTCTAATAATTTCATTGTATATATATAATATAATTAAAAAATAATTGGTAAGTTAAATTTTACAATCAAAAGCTACTATAATAAAAATTTACAAATTTTCTTTTGTATTACATTGAACACATTGCGTATAACGTTGATAAAATTGACGTATAAACCAACCAAGCGTCCCTGCAATTGAAATAAAAATCACTGCGCCGTACCAGCCTGAAAATCGAATCAATAGTGTAAACGAAAAAAATAGAACAAGCAGGTAAATAAAGAGCACGACAAAGTTTCGCAAGTTAATTTTATACTTAATTGCCAGTTTGCCGCTACAATTAGTGCATTCATTGTTCATTAGCGATCATCTGTTATTCTGGATATGTTGGATAACGGCGGCATTGAAAACATGCACATATTCAGGAGGCGGTCCGAAAATAGAGAACCTGCTGCGGACCTCGGTCCCCTCGCGACGGTTTCTATTCTTCTCGGATAGCCTCCTGGCAAGCTCATGTATTAATCAGAGCGATCAGTTATTTCAATCAAGTGGTAACCAAATTGTGTTTGTACTGGGCCGTGTACTTTTCCTATTTCCTCACTAAATACGACCGTGTCGAATTCTGGCACCATTTGACCAGGAGAAAATTCACCCAAACCACCACCTTGTTGCCCGGACGGGCAGCTCGAGTGCTCTTTTGCGACGTCAGCAAAATCGGCACCATTTTCAATTTGAGATTTTAGTTCTTCACATTGTTCTTGTGTTTCAACTAAAATGTGCCGTGCAGATGCCGTTGCCATATTTATCTCCAGTTTGATAATTCTAAATAAATCGGTTGAATCGTAGCGAGGGTGACTAAGGTATCCGCAGTAGATACAACTGATTTATTTAGGATAATTTAAGTTTGCCTAAGTTTGCATTTTCAAAGAATCAGTGTCTAACGATTTTTCCAGTCTGTCCATCTATTATTTCCGTTGGGGACGCCATATTTCCAACATTTCCTTCTAAATAATAGTCAACATGGTCAGAAAAAACAATTTTAGCCTTTTCGACGCTGTTTACGGCGGGCTGGTTACTCATATTTGCACTCGTCGATATCAGGGCATTGCCCCACGTTTCACAAAGCTTTTTAGCCAGTGGATGATTCGTTACGCGAACTGCAATTGTGGTATGTTCGCCTCTGAGCAGCTTGGATACGTCAGGTTTGGCAGGTAATAGCCATGTGGTTGGCCCTGGCCACGTCGGTAAAATACGCTGCCTGGTTTGTTCGTCTAATTTTTGTATGTAGGGCGCAAGTTGTTCTATGTTAGCAGCGATCAGGATGAGGCCTTTCTCTATCTTACGTTTTTTGATTGCAAGCAATTTTTTGATTGCGGCTTCATTTTGTGGGTCACAGCCCAGGCCGAATACCGCTTCGGTGGGGTAGGCAATGATGCCGCCCGAAGTCAGTATTTCTACTGCCTGGTGAAGCAGCCTGTTATTTTTCTCCACGGTTAGATTATTTATTAAGTTTATTTTGAAGTTCTTTGTCTTTAGCGATGACAGCCTCAGCACTAGCTTTTCGTTCGACGATTAATGCTTGCGCCAGGGTTTCGTCTGCTGTTGAGAGAATTTGAGCAGCCAGGTAACCCGCATTTTTTGCACCGGCCTTACCTATTGCAACGCAGGCGACGGGGATACCTGCAGGCATTTGTACAGTAGAGAGCAGGGCGTCCTGACCTTTTAAGGGTCCGCCATCCATTGGCACGCCAATGACTGGTTTAAGTGTCAATCCGGCGACTGAACCAGCCAGATGTGCAGCTAGACCGGCTGCGGCGATGAACACACCGCAGCCTCGTGAGTCAGCATCTTTTACATACGCGTGGGTTGCGTCGGGCGTACGATGTGCCGACGTTATTTTAGCTTCGAATGTGACGCCTAACTGACTTAGAACATCCATGGTGGATTGCATGGTAGGTAAGTCAGAATCAGATCCCATTAAAATAGCAACGAATGGTTTACTCATTTATATCTCCTATATCTGTATTTTAAAAAACTTGGTTTTTCACTTCACTTAAACCTAAATATTTATCGCTTGTTCATTTTCTCTTGATACTGCGCGGTAGCCGATGTCGGTGCGATAGAAAACATTATCCCAATGAATTTGCTTTACCAGGTCATAGGCGTTGGCTTGTGCTTTTGAGATTGTGTCGCCGAGTGCTACGGCACACAATACGCGCCCTCCAGATGTCATAATTTCGCCGTTTTTTTCAGCCGTGCCGGCGTGAAATACCTTTGATATTTGTTCATTGGCAGTTGTGGATGCAGGTAAACCCGTAATAATATTGCCCTTATTGTAGTTATCTGGATAACCACCTGCAGCAAGTACAACGCCCAAAGAACTGCGGTGATCCCACTGAATTTTTTCCAGATTGAGACGATTATCCAGTGTTGCTTCACACAGCGCCAGTAGATCAGATTGTAAACGCATCATGATGGGTTGGGTTTCCGGATCACCGAAACGGCAGTTGTATTCCAGGACTTTTGGTGTGCCATCGCGTGCAATCATCACGCCCGCATAGAGAAAGCCGCTGTAGACATTCCCTTCCGCCGCCATACCTTTGACGGTTGGCTCCATAATTTCCCGCATGATGCGATCGTGAATTGCCCGTGTAACCACGGGGGCCGGAGAATACGCACCCATGCCTCCGGTATTAGGTCCACGATCACCGTTGTCGCGCGCTTTATGGTCTTGTGATGTTGCTAACGGTAAAATATGCGTTCCATCAACCATGGCGATAAAACTGGCTTCTTCACCTTGCAAAAATTCTTCAATAACGACGCGGTGTCCGGCTTCGCCAAACTTGTTTCCCGCCAGCATATCTTTTACTGCGTCAATGGCCTCTTGTACTGTCTGCGCCAGGATGACACCTTTGCCGGCCGCAAGGCCATCGGCTTTCACAACGATAGGCGCGCCTTGTTGCTTGATATAGGCGATGGCTTTATCGATATCGGTAAAGTTGCCATATGCGGCGGTAGGAATATTGTGGCGCTGCAAAAAATCTTTAGTAAACGCTTTTGAGCCTTCCAACTGTGCGGCATTTTTACTTGGACCAAAACAACGTAGTCCTGCTTGAGTAAAAGTATCCACAATACCTGCAACCAGTGGGGCTTCTGGTCCGACGATGGTGAGTCCAATTTGGTTAGTTTTTGCAAAATAAAGCAGTGCAGGAATATTGGTTGCACTCACAGAAATATTTTCCACTTTCGGTTCATGTGCGGTACCCGCGTTACCCGGGGCGACAAATATTTTGTCTGCTTTACTTGATTGCGCTACTTTCCACGCTAATGCATGTTCGCGGCCACCACCACCGATAATAAGTACTTTCATTATTTATCTCTTTTTCCATCTAAGCTATTTCTTATAGGAACCACAGCGGGCATGGAGGAGGGAATTATAAATAATTTATTAACTTTGTGCTCTCCGAAGTCAGAAAATCAGTGACGAAAATGCCGTATGCCGGTAAATACCATGGCGATATCATGTTCATTTGCGGCAGCGATGACTTCTTCATCACGCATTGAACCACCGGGTTGTATTACTGCTGTGACACCGACTTCTGCCGCCGAATCCAGGCCATCACGAAATGGAAAAAAGGCATCGCTTGCCATTACCGAGTCTTTTACCTGCAGACCCGCATCCGCGGCTTTAATGGCCGCAATACGCGCACTGTAAACACGACTCATTTGCCCAGCGCCCACACCAATGGTGGTGAGTTCTTTACAGTAAACGATGGCGTTGGATTTAACATATTTGGCTATTTTCCAAGCAAATATTAAATCATTAAGTTCCTGATCACTCGGTGTACGTTGGGTGACGACCTTAAGTTCGGCTGCGCTGACCATTCCTGTGTCTCTATCCTGCACCAGTAATCCGCCGGTAACGCGTTTAAAATCCAGGCCTGGTGAACTCGATTGTTGCCATTGGCCGCATTGCAGTACGCGAATATTCGCTTTAGATTCCAGCACTGTTTTTGCGTCTTCTAATATTGCAGGTGCAATGATAACTTCAACAAATTGGCGCTCAATAATGGTTTTAGCGGTATGTGCATCCAGTGCCCGGTTAAATGCAATGATGCCCCCAAACGCAGATGTGGGGTCACAGGCATAGGCTCGATCATACGCGACAGTAATATCATCACCCACAGCGACACCACATGGGTTGGCGTGTTTTACGATGACACAGGCGGCTTGCTCGAATTGTTTAACACATTCGAGTGCGGCATCGGTGTCTGCGATATTATTATATGACAGTGCTTTGCCGTGAATCTGGATTGCGGTTGAAACATTGGCGTCGTTACCCTGGTGCTCAGTGTGTTTGTGTTCTATGTAGAACGCTGCCTTTTGATGTGGGTTTTCACCATAGCGCAAATCTTCAATTTTTTTATATTGCGCGCTAAATGTGCGTGGAAAGTCAGATTTCTCGCTGTCGTCCTTTGTGTTCGGTTGTAAACAACCTAGATAGTTGGCAATCATGCCATCGTAACGCGCGGTGTATTCGAATGCCTTGCAGGCCAGAGAGAAGCGCGTTGCATCTGTGACAGAACCGCTATTTTCTGACATTTCTTTTATCACACGAGCAAAATCGCTGTTATCAACGACGATAACAACGTCTGTATGGTTTTTTGCGGCGGCACGGACCATGGTTGGACCGCCGATGTCAATATTTTCGATGGCTGCAGCCAAACTACAGTCTGGATTAGCAATAGTGTTTTCAAACGGGTAAAGATTGACGACGACAAGGTCGATGGGATTGATACCATTTTGTTGCATTGCATCTTCATCAATGCCACGTCGACCAAGAATCCCACCATACACTTTCGGGTGCAGTGTTTTAACTCGTCCGTCCATCATTTCTGGAAAACCTGTGTAATCAGAAACTTCGCGTACTGTTATACCACTATCTGTTAGAAGTCTGGCTGTTCCCCCGGTAGACAAAATTTCTATATCGAGTTTTTTCAGGCTTTTAGCAAAATCGACGATACCGGTTTTATCAGAGACACTGATTAACGCACGTCTAATAACGGGCACGTTCTTTTTCTCCATGTTTTTTGAGATAAGTCATTGCTGAATTGACACTGGAAATAGAAATATAGTTAGCAAAATATCTATGGCTAAAAATCAAGAAAGCAGCCGACAATGGCTGCTTTCCTTGTTGTAGCGGTTAAAACCAAAATAAGTTTTTATATTTGTTTGAATGGGGTTTCAAACCTCAACTTCGGATAATCCCAATAATGAATTAATATTCAAGTAACTAAAAAGTATCTTCGAAAAATACTTTTAAAGTGCCTTTATATATAAGTAATTAATAATTAAGTGCTTATATAATTACTTATAAATTAATCCAGATCGTGCTTTTTCAATTTCTTACGCAACGTGCCGCGATTAATGCCAAGTAACTCAGCTGCTTTACTTTGGTTTCCGCGGGTATATTGCATAACGGATTCTAATAATGGGTGCTCGACTTCAGTGAGGACCATTTCATAGATATCGCCAATCTGGTGACCGGCCATATCGTTAAAGTAATCTTCCATCATCGTTTTTACGCAAGCACGAAGAGGATTGGAATTGGTCTCAGCAGTGTTTGCTTCAACGGCATTTGCATCGGCAGCTTTGTTTAAGTTATCGCTATTTTGGTGTATGTGGGCAGGCATTGTGCTCATGCAGCCATCTCCTTTTTGTTGGTGGAAAGTTTGTTGGTGAACAGTCTATGTTTTTTGCATGTGCTGTTGCACCTGTTTTTGTAAAAAAGTTTGTGAAAAAGTTTGTAAAAAAGGTTGTGAAAAGTTTTGTGAATCAGCGTCTAGTGACCCAGTTGTTGAATCATCAATTAGTTTATCAAAAAAGTTACTGGTCATTTTAAATTGTTGTTCAGCAGATGCAACTTTATTTATTATATTTCTAAAAGTAGCTCCATGTGGTTGACTTTTGCTATACCAGGAAATATGTTTCCTGGCCATGCGTAAACCAGTGTATTCTCCATAAAAACCGTATAAATTGGTTAAATGGCCTAGCAGAATGTCGCGAACTTCTATTAAGCTTGGTTCTGGTAATTCTCTGCCTGTTTCAAGATAGTGTTCAATCTCTCTAAAAATCCATGGCCTGCCTTGTGCTGCGCGGCCGATCATTATGGCATCGGCGCCAGTATATTCCAAAACATATTTTGCTTTTTTAACTGTTGTAATATCACCATTGGCAATGACGGGAATTGTCACCGATTGTTTGATTCTGGCAATGGTGTCGTATTCAGCACACCCTTTATAAGCGCAGGCACGTGTTCGTCCATGGACAGCAAGCGCTTGAATACCTGATTGTTCTGCAATTTTCGCAATACGTGTTCCATTTCGGTGCGTCGTATCCCATCCGGTACGAATTTTCAATGTAACAGGAATGTCCACTGCACTGACGACGGATTCAAGTATCTGGCTAACGAGTTTTTCGTTTTGTAGCAATGCTGAACCCGCCATGACGTTACATATTTTCTTGGCGGGACAACCCATATTAATATCAATAATTTGTGCGCCTTTATCACTATTGTATCGGGCTGCGTCAGCCATCATTTTTGGATCAGCGCCGGCTATTTGTATCGCGCGAGGCTCGGTTTCACCGTCATGGTTGATACGTCGTTGTGTTTTTTTGCTGCCCCATAATAAAGAATTTGCAGACGCCATTTCAGACACCGCCATGCCCGCACCCAGATTTTTACAGAGTTGTCTGAACGGACGGTCTGTGACACCTGCCATGGGGGCGAGCACCAGTCTGTTTGAAATATTGTAGGGACCTATTTTCATTTTCTTTGCATTAATTCAATTGCATGTTTTCGAGCATTCTGTACAAGCACTTGTTCACACGAGTCTTAGCAAGATATATATATTGATTTTCTTAATGTAAGTAAAAAGTCATAAAAGCTTTGACACGTACTTTCACATAATTACTTTGCGAATTTGTCGGTTATTGATTACCAACCATATAGAAAAAATTCTAAAGATTCTCACTGCGTGATCTTGTAGGGGGAAACATAGTACATCTTTATTTTGCTTTATAAAAGTACAAGTTGCTAGACTTGGTGAAAATATATTTTAATTTTTATTAAATACTGGAATGCATTATGCCTGTGAAGAATAATCTGATTTTTATTAATAATTTTACTTGACTAACGATTTTTTATTTCAAATTAATGTCCTACAGTCACATAGTAATTTGTGCGGCTAGCTATTTTCAGTGAAATCCAGGTTTTTATCGCATAACTATGTGACATAAAGTTATATATGATGTCTTAAGATAGGGTTTGTGGTGGGCTTATACCGCAATTCTTTACGGGATTATTTAATTTTCGGGTAAAAAAAATCGAATTCAAAATTAACGGCTGATTTTCCTGGGTCAACAATTTCCAGGTTGATTTGTATCGGATTCCCAGGAAGCATGCCTTTACGTAAATTTATATCAGCATCCATATACTCCTGCGGATCAAATTTTCTTGACGCAAGAATTTGCCCCACTGTATCTGATAGTTGAATTCGCATTATCGGAAATGGTTGGGTATTTTTAGATTCATTAACCAATGCCGCACTGATTAAAAGCGCATTGCTCACCTTAGGGTGCGTCGTAATATCCCTACGGACTAATTTAATTGCGCGTATGTCAAGTTGTGCGGGAATTTCACAATTAGCAATATCGCATAATTTCACAATCCACGGTTTTAGGCCAGCACGTTGTGCTAATTCTCCTCTATAGAAAAAACCGTACTGGATAACAAAAATACCTAGCATAACAAATAAACCAATACCCCAATATAGAGTAATAGTGCGCTGCAGTCCTTCTTCTTCATTAACGCCCAGCGTAGGATGGACAATGAGATCTTTATTGGGCGAGTGGGGGCCAGCGTGGATGCCGTTAATTTTATCTTTCTTTGATAGAAGGATCGATTTTTTTTTCTTGAATTCAGTTTTCGTTGCTCTATTTAATCGTAAATAAGGTTCATATTCTGGTATAGAAGGTTGCGGCGTAGAGGGTGGGATATCCAGAGCAGGATCGTATTCAACATTTTTTACAGCAGGCGTTGCAACTGCCTTGTGTTCATGTGTGTCATTGGCTGGCTGATATAATGGTTCTTGTGTTTCACCGCTTTGTGGCGGACTGGAAAATACCGCTTCGTTTTTTTGTTTCTCGGTCAGTTTTTTAGTTAATGGAACGGGTAATTTTTCGATAAGATTGCCTATCGAATTAAACACCTTATAGCATTGACCGCAGCGTACTTGTCCACCTGCTTTTTTCAGGTGTTCTGCCAGTACTTTAAAATAAGTGTGACAATAAGGGCAACGTGTATACATTTAGTTAATTAGTATCTTATGTCTTTGTTTAACTATAGACTAATTACGGCTTAATTAGAGGTTTCCGGTTTGCGTTTGCCTTCTACACATAGCCATTCTGCGGCTTTGCTAATTTCAATAATATCGAACCATGGCGTATAGGCTTGAACGATTTCACGTTCCTGATGTTCCAGAATGCCGGACAGTAAAATGTCCGCACCACCCTTAAGTAATTGAGCAAAATAGGCGGCTAACGCCACCAGTGGCTTAGCCAAAATATTGGCAATGAGTAAATCCGCATTGATTGTAGAACCTTGTTGTGGCGATTGTTGTGACCATTGTTGCACATTTTGTTTCATATGCTGTTGTGAAAATTCATTTGCCATAAAAAGGTGGCAATTATATTCAACATTATTCTTTTTTGTGTTTTCTGACGTTGCAAGTAGTGCCTGAGGGTCATTGTCAATACACCAGGCATTTGATGCGCCTAATTTGATAGCGGCGATCGCCAAAATCCCCGATCCGCAGCCAAAATCTATTATGTTCGACTGGTCTAGCGGGCGCCGTGTTAATGCCTCCAGGCAAAGCGCGGTGGTTGGGTGGGTACCTGTTCCAAATGCCAGCCCTGGGTCGAGCAATATATTTATTGCATTCGGGTCGGGTATTGCTTTCCAGCTAGGGCAAACCCAAAGTTTGTTGCCAAATTTCATTGGCTCAAAATGGTCCGTCCAGGCTTTTTCCCAAACCTGATCTTTAAGTGGCTCACTGTGCCAGGTTAACTTGATGTCTTCATTGATGTTCAAGTGAAGTTGCTCAATAATTTTTTCAGCATTAATATCAGCTGCAAATAAACCTACAATTGTGGTTTGTTGCCAGAAAGGTGTGGTGCCATGATCGGGTTCGTAAATCGGCTCATCTGCACTATCAATAAAGGTGACTGCTGACGCGCCTAGATCAGATAATGCATCAGAAAGCACGTCAATGTACTTAGTAGAGGTGTTTATTTTTAATTGCAGCCAGGACATGTATTTCCACGTTATTGTAAAGGGACATTCACCACAAAGGTGCAAAGTACGCAAAGGTTTTTTCTTTTTTTAATAATAGAAATCCTTTGCTTTTTTTAGTGATAAAGTTGCAGTGATAAAGTTTTAAATAGAATTTAAAGCCCGAGTTTTTTCTCGAGATAATGAATATCGACACCACCGGCGAGAAATGCGGCATCTTTGACGAGTTCCATATGCAGTGGAATATTAGTATTAATGCCGTCGATATACATTTCATTGAGCGCGCCCAGCATACGAATCATGGCGATGTCTCTTGTTTCTGCGTGAACAATCAACTTGCCAATCATTGAGTCGTAGTAAGGCGGAACGGTGTATCCATCATAAATATGTGTATCAAGCCGGACTCCGGGACCGCCTGGTGGATGAAAATCGATTATTTTTCCGGGTGAGGGAATAAACGTTTTCGCATCTTCGGCGTTAATTCGACATTCGACCGAATGTCCTCGTATTTCAATATTACTTTGCGAGTACGACAGCGGCTCACCCGCCGCAACACGTATTTGTTCTTTGACAATATCGACACCGGTTACCATTTCTGTTACAGGGTGTTCTACTTGAACACGCGTATTCATTTCAATAAAATAAAATTCACCGTTTTCAAATAAAAACTCAAAGGTACCCGCGCCCCGGTAGCCGATATCCTTGCATGCCTGGATACAGCGTTTGCCGATTCTGTCTCTGATTTCCTGCGTAATTCCTGGCGCGGGTGCTTCCTCAATGACTTTTTGGTGGCGTCGTTGTAATGAGCAGTCGCGTTCCCCTAAATGAATCACATTACCGTGTGAGTCTGCCAGCACCTGAAATTCGACATGGCGTGGTGTTTCCAGATATTTTTCCATGTATACCATGTCATTACCAAAGGCAGTGCCGGCTTCGGTTTTTGTCAATGTGATGGCGTTTAGCAAGGTTGCTTCACTGTGGACTACGCGCATGCCGCGGCCACCACCACCACCGGAAGCTTTGATAATGATGGGGTAACCTATGTCGGCGGCCAAATGTAAGTTTGTATCGGCGTCATCGCCCAATGGGCCGTCTGAGCCAGGTACACAGGGTACACCCGCTTCTTTCATTAATTTGATGGCGGATACCTTGTCGCCCATTAAGCGAATGGTTTCCGCTTTAGGTCCGATAAAGACAAACCCACTTTGTTCAACCCGCTCAGCAAAATCGGCGTTTTCTGACAGAAAACCGTAACCTGGGTGGATCGCAACAGCGTCAGTGACTTCTGCTCCACTGATAACGGCGGGTATATTTAGGTAGCTTTCTGAAGAAGCGGGTGGGCCGATACAAACAGTTTCGTCTGCGAGTAATACATGCTTTTGTTCGCGATCTGCTGTTGAATGTAAGGCGACGGTTTTAATACCTAACTCACGGCACGCACGTAAAATGCGTAAAGCAATTTCACCTCGATTTGCAATAACAATTTTTTCAAACATTCTCTTCAAACATTCTCTTCAAACACAACTATTGTGTACGGTTGTTGCTTAATACGCTGTTATATATTCTTTTGGTCTTCAGGCCATACTTAGACTTAGTAGCAGGAGACAGGGTAATTGTGACTACTCTGGATCGATAATAAATAAGGGTTGCCCGTATTCCACGGGTTGTCCGTTATCAATCAGAATTTTTTTTATAACGCCCGATTTATCTGCTTCGATTTGATTCAGTAACTTCATTGCTTCCACTATACATATAGTGTCGCCCTCATTGACACGTTGACCGACTTCAGTAAATGGTGGCGCGCTCGGTGAGGGGGAGCGATAAAATGTGCCGACCATAGGTGATTTAATCGAATGTCCCGAAATTTCTTCTTCTTGATCTGCTGTGGGCAGCGACGCTGTGTCAGCCTGATTAACAGCAGGTGTGGTGACGGGTGGTAATGCAAAAGAAGGAGGCATAATGGGCATGGTCGCTGCGGTGCTGGATCCATAGCGACTGATTCGCACTGATTCTTCGCCTTCTTTTATTTCAAGTTCGGCAATGCCGGACTCTTCCAGTAATTCAATTAATTTTTTAACTTTGCGGATATCCATGGTATTAGGTCTTTTTCTTTGATATGTGATTCAGCGCGGCGTTTAATGCAAGCTCGTAACCGACCGCACCCAGTCCCGATATTACACCGACAGCGATGTCGGAAAAATAGGATTCTTTGCGGAATGATTCGCGCGAAAAAATATTAGATAAATGTATTTCAATAAAAGGAATTTGTATTGCTGCGAGTGCATCCCGTAGCGCAACACTGGTATGAGTAAACGCAGCAGGATTAATAATAATAAAATCAACGTAGTCCGATTTTGCAGCTTGCACGCGTTCCACTAATTCGTGCTCGGCGTTACTTTGAAAACTAACCAATGTGTGTTGGCCTGCCTGTGCTAAATCGGCCAAGCGTTTGTTTATCGTTTCCAGGCTCGTGTCGCCGTAATGCTCAGGTTCGCGCTTGCCGAGAAGGTTTAAGTTTGGTCCATTCAGTACGAGTACAGATGCCATTTGTATCGAATTTACTTAAATAGGTAGTTAAGTATCTTTATTATGCCGTTAATGTGTAAATTAATCGACGGAAAGCCTTGTTTCTATCATTATTTCAATGATTATGCTCAAAACCAAACCGTTTGTCCAGAAAATTGCGGTATTGGCGACGTTCGCAACATATTTGTCCGCTTTTTAGCGAAAATAGTGAAATATTAACTGCGATTAATTGAGGCAGGGCGAAGTTTTCTATTGTTTAGGGGCTAGAGCAATGGTTTGATCTGTTTTTCTACTTGCTCGCGAGTGAGTTCGCCGCGTTTGACGAAGGTAATATTACCTTGTCGATTTATAATTGCGGTATAGGGCAATGCGCTAAATTGGTTGCCGTAGTCGTTTGATATCTCAATGGCCTTGTTTTCACCAATCAACGTAGGGTAGTTAATACCCATTGTGTCGATGAAGTCCTGTACTTTTTCCAGGGAGTCGATTGCGACACCGATAAATTGCAACCCCTGATTTTCATACGTTTCCTGGAGTTCGATAAAGGCGGGTATTTCTCTACGGCAGGGTGGACACCAGGTTGCCCAGAAGTTCACAACAGTGACTTTACCATCCCACTCGCTGATACTGCGCATTTTCCCGTCTACGTCTGGCAAGCTAAAATCAGGGCGAATTTTTGAAACCATTTGTTGCGCCACTACATTAGCTTCAGAACGGTTTAATAACCATTGATAGAACGCATTGCCTGAGATTGCAAACACTAAAAAAACAATTGCGCCTGCGATAAGCTTGCTGGGTTTCACGGGCATTCGTCTACTCTAACTCGCTAATATCATTTTTTCAGTCCTTTAGCGGCTATCTCTTCAAATTTTCTGGCCTCCATGAAGCCGATAACTCGGTACTTACGTCGTTCTTCGCCATCGATACCAAAAAACATGATTGAAGGTGGGCCAAAAATTTTGAATTGTTTTAATAAGGCTTTATCAATATCGTCATTCTTTGTTACATCTGCTTGTAACATAATCGATTTAGAAAGTACCGCCTGTACTGCCGGGTCTGAAAAAGTGTACTTCTCCATTTCTTTACAGGAAATACACCAGTCCGCATAGAAGTCGAGCATAACCGTTTTATTCTGCGCGTTAGCGGCGGTGATTTCACGATCCAGTTCTTGCAAGCCTTTTATTTTTTTGAATGGCAAATGCATTGTGCTTGTTGCAGAGGATTGCCCCCCGCCCCCGCTGAGACTCATTACAATGCCATGCAACGGTTGCATATAACTATTTCCACTGCCACCCGCAGCGGCGCCAATGATAAGCAGCACACCATAAACAAACATTATCAAGCTGGTGCCTTTCCAGAATTTTTTCCAGCCAGTTGCGCTTGCGTTAAGTTGGTCCAATGCGCCCATAAAGATAGCGCTGATGATGACTAGCGCGGCGATCAACAGCATGATGACTTCCATCGGAAGAATGCGTTCCAGCATCCATATCGCGACGGCGAGCAACATGACGCCAAATACCGCTTTAACGGTGTCCATCCAGCCGCCGGCTTTGGGCATCAGTTTGCCCGCCGACGTGCCTATTACTAACAAAGGTGCACCCATGCCTAAGCTGAGCGAAAACAGGGCCAGGCCACCGAGTACGGCATCGCCAGTTTGGCCTATATAAATGAGCGCACCAGCCAGTGGTGCAGCGACGCACGGACCCACGATTAAGGCTGAAAGAAATCCCATAATGCCGACACCGATTATTGTGCCGCCTTCCTGACTATTGCTCATGTTAGTGAATTTACTTTGCAACGATGCCGGCATTTGTAATTCATAAAAACCAAACATAGACAAAGATAGCAACACAAATACACCTGCAAAGGTCCCGAGTATCCACGGATTCTGGAACGCAACCTGCAAGTTTTCACCGAAAATCCCGGCGATAACACCTGCGGCCGTATAGGTTAACGCCATTGCAAGTACATAGACCAGCGAAAGAATAAATGCTTTACGGGTCGTTATATGTTCTCCTTGACCAACAATGATGCTTGATAAAATTGGAATCATCGGAAATACACAAGGTGTAAATGCTAATAGCAATCCAAAGCCAAAAAAGGAGAGCATTGTAAGAATTGTGTTGCCCTTACCGAGCGTGGAGGCGATTTTATCTGTTTCAGAAATGTCATCATCATCGTTGTCTAGTGCTGATGATGTTGTGTTTGCTGCCTGGGTGTTTGCTGCTGGCGTCGCGAGTCCTACTGGTAACACCATGGGCATTGTTTGTGTTTGCGGTGGATAGCAAAAACCGGCATCTGCGCAGCCTTGATATTTTGCGACCAAATTTATATCTGTTGCGGATAGATTTGTGCGAAGTAGCGCAACATTGATGTCGACTTTGTTATGAAAAACTTCCATTTCACCAAAATATTCATCATTTTTAATGTCGCCATCTGGTAAATTCACTGTACCGATAGCTGCCCCTTTTGTATCTTGAAGTTCAAATTTGAATTTGTCTTTATATAAATAATAACCTTCGGCGATATCCCAGCTTGCCTGAATGTTATTGCCATCAATAACTTCGCTAGAAAACACGAATGCCTTTTCTGGCATTAAAAATTCTTTTTGTGAGCTGGTTAGTCCGAGGCTTTCACCGATTTTTTTCAGTATAGAAAATGAACTTGAACTTGTCGGCGACGAGGATAATGTTTCTGTTGGTTCTGCTGAGGGTAGATCAAAGCTGACTTTTTGTGTTTGTGGTGGGTAACATATGCCAATGTCAGCGCAACCTTGTGAGACGGTGGTCAGGTTTAATTTCTTAACATCACCCGTTCGGGTAATAGGAATATCGAGAATGACTTTCTTTCGATAAGTTTCGACTTTGCCAAAAAACTCGTCTTCCGTTACTTTTCCAGGTGGGTAAGAGGGTTCGCCGAGTGTGACGTTAGGTGTGTCTGTGCTAAATTTGAATTTGTCTCGATACATATAATACGCATCGACAATGTCCCAACGTACCCGGATAGTGTTGCCGTCGATGACGCTGTGAGATAAAACGAATGCTTTATCAGGCATTAGTGGCTCTTCGTCGCCAACAAGGTTATCTTCACCGACGACATCAGCATGTACTACAGGTAGCAACAATAGACTGAACAGCAAAAACATATAAATCTTTTTCATTACATTTTTCTCACTATTTAACATGCTATTTAATTCACTATATCGTTCTTTCAATAGTTCTCACGCTATTTTCGATCCAGGAAAAATAGTCAGGCAGGCCAGTATCAACTGAGACAGCAATTATCTCGGGTAGTTCATAGGGATGGTTTGCCTTTATATATTGTTCAATTTGTGAATAAGCCGTTTTAATGGACTTGATAATTAATAAGTACTCCTGGCTGGATTCAATTTGACCTTTCCACTGATAGACGGATTCCACACCCGGTATTATGTTCACACAGGCACATAACTGGTTTTCCACCAATAGTTGAGCAATCTTGGATGCGCTTGCTTTATCCGGGCAGGTGCTCAGTATAATATGAAAATTATCGGACATGGATATTGTATCTTGAAGTCGAGGATGTTGATCATAGGCTTATTTCTGGGTTCTTCCTAATTGATATCTGTGTGGTATTCAATAGCTAAAAAGTAACTGATACGGTTCCACATACACGTTTTGTATCCATTTTGTATGCAAAAAGTGCAGCCTGTTCAGTTAGACTTATTAAAAGAGGGGCTAAGACGTCATTTTATTACACTATGTGTTTAAATATAGGTTATAACTCGAAGATTCAACAAGCCCCTTTTTTATTAAGAGTATAATATATTAGAGAGTATAATATTAGGGCCATAACATAGAGAGAGCAGGGAACGTGTTCAAAATTCTTTTGTTGTTATTTCTGGTTGTACCTGTGATTGAGATATATCTACTTATAGAAGTGGGTGGATTTATTGGTGCAATTCCAACTATTTTTTTAGTGGTATTTACTGCGGTACTTGGGGCGTGGTTGCTGCGTATCCAGGGTTTTGCGACCTTGCGACGGGTTCAGCGTAGTTTGGCGCGGGGCGAGATTCCTGCGATCGAAATGCTTGGCGGGGTGCTGTTGCTGGTTTCTGGTGCATTACTGCTTACGCCTGGTTTTGTAACGGATACGATCGGGTTTTTGTTTCTTTTTCCGGGATTCAGACGGTTGTTGGTGCTTTGGTTTTTGAGTCGCGGGAATATTCTTAAGCGTGGGTTTGGCGGTAAAAAGCAGGGTTTTCAGGCGGGAGATGGATCGTCTCCGAGTGATTCTGATGCCGGGCGGGGTTCGCACGCGCCAAGGACGATTGAGGGGGAGTTTCGCAAGGAGGATTAGCGGTTATCGCTAAGTTTAATGGTTAAGTTGTTGTTGTTATTTGAGTTTATTGGGGCTGTTAACTCGGTGGTGTTGAATTTAAACCTGCGGCTTAGATAGTCCGTGTCTTTTTGCACGTCCGTGTGCTCTCACTAAGTACATCCTTGTGCTCTCGAGACATAAGCACATCCCTGTGCAAAGTCTCTTCGCACTTCCCTGTGCTCTCGAGACAATAAGCACATCCTTGTGCAAAAAAAAATTCCCTTACCTCTTGATTTTCATACTTCTATCGCTATTATTAGCACTCATTCGAGTCGAGTGCTAACGTATTGTTTGCACATTCGAAGTAATTTCCTAAATAATCAAGTGTTTCAAGGAGATAGTAAATGAATATTCGTCCACTGCATGACCGTGTCATTGTTCGGCGTATGGAAGAAGAACGTACCTCTGCAGGGGGTATCGTGATTCCAGATACGGCGACTGAAAAGCCAATCCAGGGTGAAATAGTTGCTGCGGGTCTTGGTAAAATTTTAGAAAATGGCGATGTGCGTCCATTAGATGTTAAGAAGGGTGATCGTATTTTATTTGGTAAATATGCTGGTACTGAAGTCAAGGTTGAAGGTGAAGATTTACTGGTAATGCGTGAAGATGACATCGTGGGTGTTGTCGAAGCTTAAAATCATATGACCGGGATTCAGAGTATTTATTCCCAAAAAAAGTTTAAGAGGAAATAAACATGACAGCAAAAGAAGTGAAATTTGGTGATGATGCGCGCCAGCGTATGATAAACGGCGTAAACATTCTCGCCAGCGCGGTTAAAGTAACATTGGGTCCTAAGGGGCGTAACGTTGTTTTAGAAAAAAGCTTTGGTGCACCGACTATCACTAAGGACGGTGTATCTGTAGCTAAAGAAATTGAATTAGAAGACAAGTTTGAAAACATGGGTGCGCAGATGGTCAAAGAAGTTTCTTCACAAACTTCTGATGCGGCTGGTGATGGTACTACGACCGCGACAGTGTTAGCGCAATCGATTTTGTACGAAGGACTTAAAGCCGTTGCCGCTGGCATGAATCCAATGGATCTCAAGCGTGGTATTGATAAAGCAGTTATAGCAGCAGTAAAAGAATTAAAAAATATTTCCAAGCCTTGTAATGATGAAAAAGCGATATCACAGGTGGGTACTATTTCAGCTAACTCCGATTTGGAAATTGGAACGATTATTTCGGATGCCATGGGTAAAGTGGGTAAAGAGGGTGTTATCACTGTTGAAGAAGGTAATGTTCTGGAGAATGAACTGGATGTTGTTGAAGGTATGCAGTTTGACCGCGGTTATCTCTCGCCTTATTTTGTCACTAACCAGCAAAATATGAGCGCTGAGCTGGAAGAACCTTTTATCCTGCTGTTTGACAAGAAGATCTCAAACATACGGGAATTATTGCCTATTCTGGAAGGTGTTGCCAAAGCAGCCAAGCCACTGATTATTATTTCTGAAGATGTTGAAGGCGAAGCCTTAGCGACATTGGTCATCAACACGATTCGCGGCATAGTTAAGGTCGCTGCTGTTAAAGCACCTGGTTTCGGCGATCGTCGAAAAGCAATGTTGCAGGATATCGCTATTTTGACCGGCGGTACTGTTATTTCTGAAGAAGTTGGCTTAAGTCTTGAAAAAGCAAGCCTGGATGATTTGGGAAGCGCCAAGCGAGTTATTATCACTAAAGAAAACACAACCATTATCGATGGTGCAGGTAATGTAACGGAAATTGAAGGCCGAGTTACTCAAATTCGTTCACAAATAGAAGAAGCAACGTCTGATTACGATAAAGAAAAATTGCAAGAACGTGTTGCTAAACTGGCTGGCGGTGTTGCGGTTATCAAAGTAGGCGCAGCGACAGAAGTGGAAATGAAAGAAAAGAAAGCACGTGTTGAAGATGCACTTCACGCGACTCGTGCGGCAGTAGAAGAAGGTGTTGTTGCGGGTGGCGGTGTTGCTTTGGTTCGTGCTCAAAAGGCTATTGCGAAACTCAAAGGTGACAATCACGACCAGGATATTGGTATTGGTATCGCTCGCCGAGCAATGGAAGAGCCGTTACGACAGATTGTATCCAATGCAGGTGACGAATCATCCGTTGTACTTAATAAAGTCGCAGAAGGTAAAGGTAACTTCGGTTACAACGCGGCGACCGGCGAGTACGGCGATTTGGTTGAAATGGGTATTCTGGATCCAACCAAAGTAACACGTACTGCATTACAAAATGCCGGTTCGGTAGCAGGCTTATTACTGACTACTGAAGCTATGGTTGCTGATGCACCTCCGAAAGGTGATGCCGCAGCGGCACCTGCTATGCCTGATATGGGCGGCATGGGTGGTATGGGCGGCATGGGCGGCATGATGTAAATGCTGTTTCACCGCTGACCTGCTGGTCAGTGTGCGGTCCGTACATTTAGTACTATATGTTAAAAAGCCCCGACAACGATGTCGGGGCTTTTTTTTTGCACAGGGATGTGCTTATGTCTCGAGAGCACAAGGAAGTGCGAAGAGACTTT
>CAZZJI010000004.1:0-65275 GCA_964654485.1 uncultured Gammaproteobacteria bacterium
AAAACCGCCTACGCGCGCTTTACGCCCAGTAATTCCGATTAACGCTTGCACCCTCTGTATTACCGCGGCTGCTGGCACAGAGTTAGCCGGTGCTTCTTCTGTAGTTAACGTCAAGACTCAAAGTTATTAACCTTGAGCTTTTCCTCCCTACTGAAAGTGCTTTACAACCCGCAGGCCTTCTTCACACACGCGGCATTGCTGGATCAGGGTTTCCCCCATTGTCCAATATTCCCCACTGCTGCCTCCCGTAGGAGTCTGGGCCGTGTCTCAGTCCCAGTGTGGCTGATCGTCCTCTCAGACCAGCTACTGATCGTCGCCTTGGTGAGCTCTTACCTCACCAACAAGCTAATCAGAAATAGGCTCATCTAATAGCACAAGGTCCGAAGATCCCCTGCTTTCCCCCGTAGGGCGTATGCGGTATTAGCGTGGTTTTCACCACGTTGTCCCCCACTACTAGGCAGATTCCTATTTATTACTCACCCGTCCGCCACTCGTCAGCCAGAGCAAGCTCTGCTGTTACCGTTCGACTTGCATGTGTTAAGCATGCCGCCAGCGTTCAATCTGAGCCAGGATCAAACTCTCCAGTTCAATACCTGATGCACGTGCTTATAATAGCTACCGAAGTAGTTACCGAAGCATGTGTATATCTATATTGAAGTAAGAATTTCAACCCAATTCACGTATTAAACGAATTGACTTTTGGTTACTTACTTCAGTTTTTGTCGATTTGTAATCGCAAATCCCGACGCAAGCACCCACACAAATTTCCTGATTAAATTGTTAAAGAGCATGCCAAAAAGGTTCCCCCTCTCGACCGAAGAGCGCATATTATACAGAGCCACTTCAACGCGTCAATCAATTTATGACAGAAATATTAAAAAGTTATCGTCATAAATTCGAAATCGCGAGGCTGTGGAGACTATAGGTATTAGATAGGAAATGCTACTGATTTTGATAATATTTTTAATCCAGGCTCGTTAATAGACAAACAGACCAAAATTAACTCACTTTATAATAAGAGGATAAGTAGGCGTTACGCCAGTAATTCCTTAACCGACTCAAATAAATGGCTGGGCGAAACTGGCTTGTCTAGGTAGATATCCACGCCAAATTCCCGGGCTCGCTCTGCATCAATCTCCTCATTAAAACCGGACCACATAATCGCTTTCATATTAGGCTGGCTCTGTTTAACCGCATGCAGCAACTCAGCCCCATTCATACCCGGCATGGTATAATCTGTAATGATCAAATCAAAGAATCCTACCTTTTCTTTCGCTATCAATAGCGCTTCTTGTACTGAGGATACCGCTATAACTTCACAACCCCAGGATTCCAAGAATTCCTCGGCAAGCCGCATCAAAGAAACTTCATCATCAATAACCAGTACTTTACCTGTTAAGGACGCGTAATTTCCTTTCGTCGAAACAGGCTCATCAATAGTATGCTCACCTGCATTGCCCTCATCCCTTGGAAATAACAAGCGGAACGTTGCCCCCTCTCCGGGCCTCGACTCCACCAGTATGTGACCTCCGGCCTCATGCATAATGCCATGCACAGTCGATAAGCCCATCCCCGTGCCTTTGCCCGCGTCCTTGGTGGTAAAAAAATTATCAAACATTCTTTCCATGACTTCAGATTTAATGCCCTGCGCGCCATCAGTTACTGAAAGTTCCAGATATTCGGCGGCGATCAACTCGTGACATGAGGCACAATACTGTTGCGTATAGCTGCCTTTTGATATACGAATATTAATACAACCATGCCCTTCTAATGCATCCCGGGCATTAACACACAAGTTAATCACAAGTTGATGCAGATGAACCGGGTCACACAAAATTGCAGGCAGGTTTTCTTCGCAATCCAATACAATATCAACCGTTGCCGGAATCGATGCGCGCAGCATCTTTATGATTTCTTTGACTTGGGGAGCAACCTCCAGTACGCGGGGCTTGCTAATACTGCCACGGCTATATACCAGCATTTGCGCGATCAGGTCTCGTGCACGACGACTGGCCAGTAATATTTCGTTTAGATATTCCGACATGCTGTTGTCATCGCCCCTGCAGGCTTCCAAAGACAACTCGGTAAATCCCAATACCGCGGCAAGAATATTGTTAAAATCGTGCGCAATACCGCCTGTTAACTGCCCGATCGCTTCTATTTTTTGCGCTTGTTGCAACTGTTGGCGTAATTGTTTTGGAAAAGTGATATCACTGATAGAACCTACCATGCGTAACGGTTTGCCATCGCCCTCATCCCATAAGGCCTGGCCCTTGGCATGAAACCAGCGGTAATCATCATGATCCGTGTGCACACGAAGTTCAATATCATAGGGCTTTCTATCTTGCAAATGAGCTTGTAGCGCGACTTGCGCAATATCAACATCATCAAGGTGAATGCGATTCTCAAAAAACGAACGGGACTTCTCCGCACCACTCGCCTCGCCGACATCCACACCAAGCAATTCCATGAACTGAGGTGAATAATAAACTTCATCCGTCACGGTGTTCCAGTCCCAAATACCATCACTGGAACCTCTGACAGCCAAGTCAAATCGCTCTTCGCTGAGGCGAACCGCCGCTTGCGCCCTGACGCTCTCTTGCAACTTTAATTCCAACTCTTTATTAAGCGCACTCAAGGCGGCTTCCTTTTTTAATAGTACATTATTTTTTTGTTCAAGGTCCGCGGCTTTTTTTTCCAGTTTTTGAACCAGGGTCTTGCTATATTTCTCATAAAAATCGTCACCTTCCAATTTAGGTGGTTGCGGATGATGATGTGTCGCAACTCCAGAGTGTATTACATCAATTATTTCTTCAGCCAATTGTTGATGCTCTAACGGTTTTATCAAAAACCGGTCTGCACCCAGACTGAGAGCCAACGCCCTGTCGTCGGATTCAACATAGGTGGCAGTGTAAAACACAAACGGGATATGACGTAAATCCGGATCAGTTTTCCATTGTCGACACAACTTGAAACCATCCATAACGGGCATGAGAATGTCGCTGACGATAAGCTCTGGTTGCTGCTGCTTGGCACAATCCAGCGCTTCCTCTCCGTTTGAGGCGACGGCAACGTCATAACCCTCACTTTCCAACAACACGCTTAGCATGTATCGATTTTGTTCTATGTCATCGACAACCAAAATACTCACACTATATTCCTTTCATAATTTGTGTATTAAGCAATACCTACCCAGCAATTAAATAATCTTCGATTTGATCGACAAATTTTTGTGGATCTATCGGCTTTTCAATATAGCCATCGCAGCCTGAGGCCAGAATTTCATCTCGATCACCTGCCATGGCTTTTGCCGTTAACGCGATAACCCTGAGCGCAGCATTGTTCTGCTTAATCAATTTTGTGGCATCAAGGCCGTTCATCACCGGCATCTGAATGTCCATTAATATCAATTCAAAGGCGTGCTGTCTGGCCGCACCCACCGCTTCTTTCCCATCATGTGCTTCCTTTATTGAATGACCGCGCTGCTCAAGTAAAAAACGAGCAAGATATAGATTCTGTGCATTATCGTCGGCTATTAAGATAAGGCTCATACCATGTCACCTTTTCAACTAGTACACCGTCAAGGCTATTTTGACGGTGTACTAGAACTCACTGTGAAACTTGGACGGGTCAACACCTGACCCACCTCATGCAACATATCTTGGCGATTAAATTCTCCTTTGCTAAGCACCTGTCCAACATTTGTGTATAAATAATCCTTCTCGGCTTCGCTCAGGGCTTTCGCACTAACTACAATAAGTGGAATATCTCTGGTTTGTGTTTTCTCTTTTAAGCGCCGGATAATTTCAAAACCACTCATGCCCGGCATCATCAAATCAAGCAAAATAATGCCTGGTTTCTTTTTATCCACCATGCCCAAGGCCAAATCACCACTTGTCGCATGGCGCACCTGATAACCCTCAGGTTCCAGCATCGACCTGAGCAGTTCGGCATCTTGGCTATGGTCCTCTACAACGAGCACATCGTTGGCCACATCCAACCTTATTTCATTTAATGCATCAATTAAACGCCCGGACTCAACCGGCTTTCGTATAAAATCCACCGCACCCAATGACAGTCCAAGATTTCGTTCATCAAGAATCGATATAATAATAACCGGAATATCGAACGTGGCTGGGTCGCCCTTCAGAGACGCCAGTGTTGCCCAACCGTTTTGCCCAGGCATAAAGATATCCAGCGTAATAGCAAACGGCTTGTGTTCCTGCGCCAAAGCCAGAGCTTCTCCTCCACTTTTTGTAAGTATTGTTCTATAACCTTCGTTATGCAGATAACTGCGTAACAACTCCAGCGCATCTGGCTGGTCATCCACCACCAGCACTAAACGACCTTCGCTTTCGTCACCAACACCATGACCAACACGTCTGGGTGCAATTATTTTATGTGTATGGCCAAACGAATCAACCGCAAAGGGTAAACAAATTGTAAATATTGAACCCTGCCCGACTTGACTTTCTACTTTGATCTCACCACCCAGCAATGAAAGAAATTCCTTACAAATAGCCAGACCCAAACCTGTCCCCTGATGTACACGTGTATCACTACTTTCCACCTGACGAAATGCATCAAATACGCCCTCAAGATGTTCAGTATCGATACCAACCCCGGTGTCTTTAACAACGAAAATTGCATCTTCGCCCTGCTGCCTGCATGAAAGTGTCACGCAACCCTGCTCGGTAAACTTCAGCGCATTACTCAATAAATTAACCAACACCTGGCGCAGTTTATTTTTATCGGTATATAACGTGGTCGGCGCTTTTTCTGCCTCTACAATCAATTGCAGCCCCTTCGCCTGCGCTTGCACTGACATCAGTTCCTCTAGCTCTTCGAGCAAAGACTGGATATCTAATTGCGAATTGTTTATGTCAAGTTTCCCGGCCTCCACCTTGGAAAGATCGAGCACTTCATTGATCAATTCCAGCAAGTGTTTAGCGCTGTCGTAGACCATACCCAGTTGTTTCTTTTGTTCCTCATTTACCGGTCCGACAACACCATCCTTGATGATGCCGCTAAAACCTATTATAGAATTTAACGGGGTACGTAGTTCATGGCTCATGTTGGCCAGAAATTCAGACTTCGCCTGTGTGGCAGCAAGTGCAGCATCACGCGCCTGCGCCAATTCTTTTGTGCGTTCCTCGACTAGTTCTTCGAGATTATCACGGTGTTGCTTGAGTTCGATCTCGGCCAGCTTACGATCCGTAATATCAATAAAAGTCACCACCGCACCCACCAGTTCGTTTGCTTGATAAATAGGATGCGACCAATATTCAACCGCAAAACTCGTATTATTCTTGCGCCACAGTATCTTACTTTCGATATGTGTCGTCTCCCCTTGTGTAGCGGACCGATATATATGGCAATCTTCAACCGCGTGATGCACACCATCCTTGCGGGTGTGATGGATCAACTGATGCGCATCCTGGCCAAGCAAATCGTTTATATTGTCGTAACCCAACATTTCGAGACAGGACCGATTAGCAAATGTGCATCTACCTTGCCCATCCATACCATAGATAGCCTCAGCCGTTGAATCCATTAATAGCTGCACCTGATCCTGGCTCGCCTTTAATGCCACAAAGGATTGGTTGATATTACTTTGCATTTCATTTATAGCGTCTACTACAAAATCAAGCTCGTCCACTTGGTTATCATCATTCGCTTTGCGATCAAGCAATAATTTTTTTTCATTATTAACGTCAAATGTGCGAGTAAAATTTGCGATGCGGATTAAATGCCGGGTAGTCAATTTGTAGAAAACAAAAAGAATAAACCCGGCCACCAAAAAAGTCTTAATGCCATTGTTAATCAATATAACCCAAACCTTGTCAATCAGGCGTTGATATACACCCGAAAGGCTAGCGACAATGGTCAAGGTGCCAATTTCGATATCCCGACCACGGTGCGTATACACCATCGGATATTTCCGGGAAATAGCGTTGTTAACCTGTCGATCTCCGATGGACACCCATACTTTATCCTGATCCCTGATTTCCAGAAACTGTATATCACGGCGCTGTGAAATACCATCCAAGTGTGTTTTTAATTCCTTGGCATCAGACACCCAAAGCGTCGCCGTTAGACTTTTTAAATGAACCGTTTCGGTTTCTTGCAATTGCTGTTCGATCAGACTGATATCGCTGTTATAGTCCCGATACAACTGAATTGTGGTTGTTAATAATGTAATACAAGAGCTAAACAGCACCACATAAATAATAAGTTTACGGGCAACACCAGACCTGATTTCCAGACGATTATTCACCTACCCGCCCCCCAAATCAATGGCAACAATATGCGCTGATAAGCACGTTGGTAGCTTCCATCTGCTTTGAGTGCGCGCAACGCAGCAGCCAATTTTGGCACTAATTGCTGGTGTTTTTTGTGTAGATACACATACATGCTACTGCGATCCAGTGGCGGCTCAAGAATTCTTATGTCCTTCATCTGATACTGGTTGATATAATCCAACCCCGCCCATCGCGAATAAACGATCACATCCACCCGGTCTTTTTGTAACATGGTAAAAAGCTGATAGACATTTTTGACTTTTGTCAGTTCAACCACGTGAGTAATATTTCGCTCCAGAATTTTCCAACCGGTGATAATAGAAACAGAATACGCATTCAAACTTTGCCAATTGCTAATTGGCGATGCAACATGTTTAGTAAACACCACAAATTCAAGATCGATGATCGGTTCCGGCACTTGGATCAAATTGGGATAGGTTTTCTGCAGCCCACCGATACGCAGTAAATCGCCATCATCGATACCGGCATTCGCATTAATTAATGCGCGTTCAGCCGGTAATTTAACTGATTTTAATTTATACCCGATACGTTCTAAAGCGTCTCCTACAATAACATCGACAAAGCCATTTTGTGCGTCGTTAGTTAACGGGGTCGTAAGCGCAGTGTTCAACACCAAACTTTCGGTCGCAAAAACTAAACCAGAAAAACTACTGACGCTCAGCAGCCAGCACAACAACAAAAAACGAAATTTTGTTTTATTGCAGCATCGTATTTTATCGTGGCATTGGCACAGTGATACGCATTCATCGCATATCATTTTCCATATTGGCACTATGTTCATTCTGATCTCCGCTCTGATCTCAGCTCTGATTTCACTCATTGTGAGCTTGTTTAGCCGTCCTTTTTTACACCGTCTGCTTGCTGATTTCGGATTCCACAACCGCATTCGGTAAGCAAACTGTAAAAACCGAGCCCCGCCCTGGCTCGCTTTGAGCACTGATTTCACCCCCTAATAATGCAACAAATTCTTTGCAAATAGTCAGACCCAGACCGGTTCCCTGATGTTGTCGGGCAGCTCCCCTCTGTTCCTGGTAAAACGCATTGAAAACTTCCTCTAATTGACCTCTATTTATACCCACCCCGGTATCTTTTACTGAAAAATAAACTGCTTTTTTTTGCTGCCAGCACGAAAGAGTCACAGTCCCCCGCTCAGTAAATTTAACGGCATTACCTAGCAGATTAACCAATACTTGCTTGATTTTGCTTTGATCAGTAAACAAGACTTGCGGCGCGTTGCTTGCTTCAACACGCAAACTTAAGCCCTTTCTATCTGCTTGTAAGTACAACATATCCTGTAATTCCGCTAACATGGGTTCCAATAAAAACTGTGACTTACTCGCTACCGACATTCCAGCCTCTATTTTAGACAGGTTCAGCACGTCATTTATTAACTGCAGCAGGTGTTGAGCACTATCAAACACCATACCAAGTTGTTTCTTTTGTTCTTCATTAACAGGTCCGGCTATACCATCCTTGATTAGCCCACTGAAACCAATAATGGAATTTAATGGAGTACGTAACTCATGGCTCATTTTCGCCAAAAATACGGATTTGGCAGAAACTGCTTCAAGTGCTTCATCACGCGCATTTTTTAACTCATTCAACTCACGCATACGCTCTTCTACAAGCTCCTGCAAATGTTTACGCTTACTAATATCATGAACTATGACCAACACTGTCGGCCGGCCTTGCCAGAGAGTTTTCGCCGCTGTCAATTCCACCGGAATATTTTTACCAAGCTTGTTTACCAACACCGTCTCATAACGATTTCGTACATTTTCTCCGGCCATACGCCGTTTAAATTGACTCAGGACAAATTCGTATTGATCCGGATGAATCAAATCCTTTATACCGGTTTGATATATTTCTTCTTCACTGTAGCCCGTCATATCCAGAATATATTGATTGGCAAACGTACAGCGGCCATCCGCGTCAATGCCGTAGATTGCCTCGGCGGTGGAATCAAGCAACAACCGAACCTGATCTTCACTTTTGTTCGGCGTGTCTTTTGTTTCCTGGTGTGCCTTAACTAGCGTAAGTAACTGGCGATTAATTTTAGACAAAGAAACATACCGCCAAATAAACATAACAACCATGGACAGCAACACAAGTGCGCCCATAGAAATCAATACACGTTCTACCGTCCAAAAAATGGGTTGCCCACCATACCATTGAACAAAACCTTTGGTATTGCCTTCATCATCGAGACCGTAGAGAGGGGGAGAATTGGCGGGCACAATTGCAACAACATCAAGGGTGTTTTGACGGGTGTTCTGTTGATCATCTGCAATATCAGCTGCAGGTGACAACAACGACATAAACAGCAGCGAAAAAAAAGTGATGCTTATGACAACAAGCAAAAACGCGGTTCTTGAGTCATATCGCCAGGTTGGTAAATCGAGTCCACATTTCACAAGCAGCCATTCCCATAACAGATGAAAAAGTTACCCGATATGCAAGCGGCCAAGCACACCACCAAAAAATGACCATTTATATGTCAGGCACACAACAAGCAGAGTAAGCTTCCAGTTACGCCAACAACAAAGATTATAGACCTATTCCAATACAGAGCAAATTTACCGATACATCACTTAAAACCAGTACCAAACGACAAACTTATTCAAACAGGCATATCATCGCGCTAACCAGTAATCGAAACACGAGCAAAGCGACGTTTACCTACCTGATAGACATGCGTACTACCAGACTTTATTGTCAGCTTATTATCAACTATACGCTCACCATCTATTTTTACCGCACCCTGTTTAATCATACGGTTCGCCTCAGAAGTACTGGATGTTAATGCGGCATCTTTCAGTAAATTAGCGATGAGGTAACGCCCCTCCTTTGGATCAAGCTCTATCTCTGGCATTTCGTCAGGCATGGCGCCTTTCTGAAACCGGGCGATAAAATTTTCCCGGGCTTTTGTCGCACAAGTTGCGTCATGGAATCGCGTAATAATTTCTTCTGCTAGTAAAAATTTGATATCACGTGGATTAGCACCAATGGATACTTCATTTTTGAATCTTTCTATTTCCGGCAAAGGCCGAAAGCTCAGTAATTCAAAGTAACGCCACATTAGCTCATCTGAGACAGACATGATCTTGCCAAACATCTCATCTGGCGCTTCGTTGATTCCTATGTAGTTATTAAGCGACTTTGACATTTTTTGAACACCGTCCAGGCCTTCCAAGATCGGCATTGTCAACACAACTTGTGACTTTTGCTTGTAATGTTTTTGCAACTCGCGCCCCACCAACATATTAAACTTCTGGTCAGTTCCGCCCAGCTCAACGTCGGCCTTCATTTCGACAGAATCGTACCCTTGTATTAATGGGTATAAAAACTCATGAATGGCGATCGGCTGTCCACCTGAATAACGCTTGTTGAAGTCATCTCGTTCCAACATACGCGCCACAGTGTGCTTTGCCGCCAGTTGCACCAAATCAGACGCACTCATTTGGCCCATCCAGCTTGAATTGAACATCACCTGTGTTTTTTCAGGGTCAAGTATTTTGTAAATCTGCGATTCGTAACTACGTGCATTTTCGACAACATCTTCGCGGGTTAATGCGGGACGCGTGGTGTTTTTACCTGTCGGGTCGCCAATCATGCCGGTAAAATCACCGATCAGAAAAAGGATCTGGTGCCCCAGGTCCTGGAAATGACGTAATTTGTTAATCAGCACAGTATGCCCCAGATGCAAATCCGGCGCGGTAGGATCAAATCCGGCCTTGATTCTAAGGGGATGGCCAGATTCAAGTTTTTTAACCAACTCATCTTCAAGCAGTATTTCCTGAGCACCCCTTTTTATGAGGTCCAATGATTCATTTAGCGATGGCATAGACTTTTTCTTATTCACAATATCCCTTCGAAATCTCTTTTGACTATAACTTTTGATTACAAAAAGGCAAGATTAACACACTACTGCGGAATAAAAGGACCAGATACACACCCTCGTTGGCCGCCTAAGTGACTTAAAACAAAAACAAAATTAGGAAATATAGCGTATTGTGCTACATTTAACATGATTTATATTGTAATGAAAAATCAACTTGTCATCATTTTTGGCCGATATACTATAAAGCAGTAAAAATAAGGTTTAGGAAGTATGGGCGGCTGTATTTGCGCGCAATTTCCGCACATAAGGATTGATCAGGCATTTCGAGTTCTTGCATTTTCGAACTTTATTCGAACTTTTAGGGAGCACGATTAACTAACACGTATGTCAAAATACACACCGATAAATCGCGACTATAAAAACCTTCCCTCCCAGAATAACCGTATTGCTTCGCCAATATCGAGTAAATATTGGGCGTTAATAACAACCGGGATGGGCTTGGTCGTCGGCGCCATAACCCTTTTTTCGTTAAATACGCCTTTAACCACAATTCAAACGCCACAGATAAGCATAACGCCTCACTCAACAACAGAAGAACCCGCGTTAGAGAAGCTCACCGCTTTAGAGCCGACGACCATGCCGACGACGACATCAACATCTGATTCGGCATTTACTTCGACAATTGCTTCTACATCTGCCAAAACGCCTGTTCCAGCAAAACGAAGAGTGTCATTGGCATTGCCCCAATTAAATGAAAGCAAAACCAATATTGATCAACTGACACCCAACAGCGAATACTGGCGAACCGTTAAAGTGCGTAAAGGAGACAATCTCGCCCGCATTTTTTCGCGTTTAGATCTGGACCCAACGCTTTTACAGCGTATTTTATCTTCGGGCAAAAAAGCGCGGCGTCTAAAACACTTGAAACCAGGACAAAAAATAAAATTTCTATTCACCGATTATGAATTTACATCGCTAATTCATGAAATTAGCAAAACGAAACATATACGGATTGATAAAAAAGGCATTGATTTTGTCGCCACTGACATCAAACGCGTACCGGAATCACATATTACACATGCCACGGGCGAAATAACGTCTTCGCTTTTTCGCTCGGCAAAAAAAGCAGGCTTATCAGAAAATCTGATCATGGATATGGCTAATATCTTTGGTTGGGATATCGATTTTGCGTTGGACTTACGCAAAGGTGATTCTTTTATCGTAGCTTATGAGGAACTGTTTCTCGATGGAGAAAAAATCAGCAATGGCAAAATCGTCGCCGCCGAATTTATAAATGACCAAAAAACGTTTCGCGCCGTAAGTTACACAGACCCGGCTAGAAAAACCGGCTATTACACACCCGAAGGCCGCAATATGCGCAAAGCATTTTTAAGATCACCTGTCGATTTTACCCGCATCAGCTCGCGGTTTGGTAAACGCCGTCACCCAATACTCAACCGTATGCGTGTACACAAGGGGGTGGATTATGCCGCGCCCAGGGGCACACCCATTAGAACAACGGGCGACGGCAAAATCTTTTTTAAAGGTAGAAAAGGCGGCTATGGAAAAACAATCATCGTGCAACATGGCAGTGGCAAACAAACCTTGTATGCACATATGTCGGGGTATAAGCGCGGCATTAAACGCGGTAAACACGTCAAACAGGGGCAAACTATTGGGTTTGTTGGCAGCACCGGCCGTACAACCGGACCGCATTTGCATTACGAATTTCGAATTAACGGTGTACACCGTAATCCATTAAAACTGAAATTTGCCAACGCAAAACCGGTCCCAAAAAAATTTGAAGATGACTTTAATCATAAAACCAGCGGATACATCGCGTTACTGGATGTGTTGGGCAATCGCAACGTCGCACTAACGTCACATTTAAAGTAGCAACATCATGTCCAAATATTACTTGGGTCTCATGTCCGGCACCAGCATCGACGCAATCGATGCCGCTGTAGTCGATTTAGGTCAACGTACTGCGACGATCATTCATACACATTCACACCCCTATGCAAATGAAATCCGTGAAAAGATATTGGCATTGTGTCAGACCGGGCAAAATGAAATAGAACGAATGGGGCAACTCGATATGCAAGTGGGCCACGCGTTCGCTAATGCGGCCCGCACCTTGTTATCGAAAGCGAATATAGCCGCAACCGACATTATTGCAATAGGCAGTCACGGACAAACCATCAGGCATTTACCTAATGCAAACAATCCATTCAGTTTACAGATTGGCAACCCGTCCACAATCGCATTACAAACCGGCATTACCACTGTTGCTGACTTTCGTAATGCGGACATCGCTGCGGGCGGCCAGGGTGCGCCGCTGGTACCCGCATTTCATCACCACGTTTTTGGTTCAAGCGGCGTTAATCGGGTCATACTTAACATTGGCGGCATCGCCAACCTAACGATTCTGGACGCAAAAGAACCACACCAGGTTTCTGGTTTTGATACGGGTCCGGGCAACATTTTAATGGATGCATGGACACAGGAATACTTCAATCTATCGTTCGATGATGATGGTGAACTCGCGCATCGAGGAACCGTTAATAGCGGCCTGTTAAAAATGTTGCTAACTGATCCCTATTTCACAGAACCTCCACCTAAGAGTACCGGGCGAGAATATTTTAATATGAATTGGCTTACTGATTATCTAGGAAATCTAAATAAACCATTCGAGCCAATTGATATCCTGTCAACACTTAACCAATTGACCGTCTCAACAATCATTGCTGATGTAAATAAGTACGCCGCCGATACCACCGAGTTACTTGTCTGTGGCGGCGGCGCAAAAAACAAAACACTAATGAACAAATTGGCGTCCGAATTGAACAACTGTAATGTAGCAACAACTGAAAAATACGGTCTTGATCCCGATTGGGTCGAAGCAGCAGCATTCGCCTGGCTGGCAAAAATGGCCGTGGATGGTAACCCGGGAAATATTCCTGCTGTTACAGGTGCGAAACGCAGTATCGTTTTGGGGGGGATATATAAAGGTAGTGGTTAAAAAATTAGATATCAGTAACTTAACTTATGAAGTCTAGACAGAAAAAGACGAACCACAACCGCAGGTGGTAGTCGCATTTGGATTTTTAATAATAAATTGTGCACCTTCAAGATCTTCTTTGTAATCTATTTCAGCACCCATCAGATACTGAAAACTCATCGGGTCTATCAACAAGGTCACACCAACATTCTCAACCAGTGTATCGCCTTCACTGACTTTTTCATCAAAGGTGAATCCATACTGAAAACCGGAACAGCCGCCACCAGAAATAAATACACGTAACTTAAGATTATCGTTACCTTCCTCAGCGATGAGCTGTGCTACCTTATTTGCGGCATTATCAGTAAAAACAATGGTGCTTTCCGATTTCACAGTAGAACTAGCGGCAGAATTAACCGTTGGGTCAGTTACAGATTGGTTCATTTCTATTTACCTCATTAAAACTAATCTATCGCGTGCTTGACTCTATTTTAAGCTACAAAGTAACTTGATTAAAGCTCTCTCCTCGATAACTTTCCTATAGACAACAAAATTATCCTATTCCAAAGCAAAATAGTCAAGAATTGCCACGAATTAATAGCCCGAATAATCGAAAATTAATCTATGTCGGGCCAGCAAATAACTAAAAGAATGCCGTTTGTTTTTTTACTTTTGCGTTGCTTGATCCAGCATTATTGGTATCGCGACGTCTGCGACATTATCGGAACTATTATCAGACGTAGCAAACGCTTCTGTGTCAATTTGATGAACCAGATTGCCATTCACCTCCGATCCCATGGCCATTTCTATCAAATTGTAATAAACATTGCCTGTCACCCGGGCATTCGGTGCCAACTCAACACGCTCCAACGCGTAAACATTGCCAATAACAGTACCATTTAAAATAATGTAAGAGACACGTACATCACCTTCCACCACGCCCTGTTCACTCACCGATAACATGGACATATCATCCGAATCAGCAATCACATTCCCTTTGACGACACCATCGATATGTAAACCGCCACTGTAGTTGACATCGCCAACCACTTCAGTATTACTGCCTACCAAAGAATCAATTTTGGTATTTTTACGTTTACCGCTACTTTTAAACATATCAATAACACCTCATTTCAAAATCGCTGTCCAATCATACGCTTTCTCGATCTTGGTTAATTTTTTACCGACGGGCTTCACTTCCAGAAAAACCCGTGTTGGTAGAAATCCGTCCGGAAAAACAACATTTCCGACAATTGTTTGGAAATATTTAAACTTCAAATCCAAATTTAGCTTAGCACCACCTGAAGCTTGCTTAATCGAAATTTTCTGCAATTTCCCCGCATTGACACCTTCAAACGCCAGTTCGATTTTACCTCTGACAACCCGTTGATTTTTCATAACCTGTGTTAACACAAGTTTAAACTGGTAAACGCCCTCTCGCGGTGTTTCCTCAATATTAAAACTTTGGATATTTAATCCACCAGCCGACTCACGTGAAGAAACAATTCCTCTATAAAACGCAACTTCCTCTTTTAACTCAAGTATTTCCTGCTGAAGCTCCTGTAACCGGGTATCAACTTCGGCGTAAGCACCACTTTCTACCTGGCGCGAGCGCTCTAACATTGCGACCTGTTCCTTTAAATTGTCATTATCGCCTTTCAGTTCATCGCGCCGCTCGGTCAGCTGCGCAATTTCTTTGCCAAGATCGACATTGCTGTAACCCGCCTGAACCAGACCAAAACTATACAAAATCCAACTAATTCCAAATGCAATCGCACCATAAGCAATAACCAAAAACCATGTTTTTGCCGGTTGATGTTGCTTTATGATGAGTTGTGTAGATCTCTTCGACATCTGACGTGGTGCGTTCAATATTTCACTTCAAAACAAAAAATTTGGAGCAGGGCGATATAATTAATCATCGGCATATGGATACATTACTTTAAAAGAGTTTTTCACTTTTTCACAAGACCAGCTAATTACAATACAACCTAGTACACCGTCAAGGCTATTTAGGACAACGCTTTATGGCAACACGGGCACATACACCAAGCCGGCTGATTCATCCAGACCAAACATAATGTTGAAATTTTGTACTGCTTGTCCGGCGGCGCCCTTCATCAAATTATCTATAACGGACAAAACCACAACAACTTTACTGTTTTGAGGCTGGTGTACCGCCAGTCGACAAACGTTGGCACCACTGACACTGCGTGTCTCCGGATGCGCGCCTTGCGGCATAACATCGACAAATACCGCATTTTTATAGTAGTTTTCAAACAACGCCTGTAAATCCACCCCCTCTTTGATCAACGGTGCATAGAGTGTCGCGTACATTCCCCTGATCATGGGCGTTAAATGTGGAACAAAAGTCAGATTAAGCGCCTTTCCTGAAGCCGCGATTAATCCTTGGCGTATCTCTGGCAGGTGACGATGCCCATCAACCCCATAGGCTTTGAAATTTTCTTGTGTTTCACAAAACAACATATCCACCGTTGCCTTCCGGCCAGCACCGCTGACACCCGACTTAGTATCTGCGATAAGGTTGGATAAGTCGATAAGATCATGCTCGATCAACGGCATAAAACCAAGCTGCACCGCCGTCGGATAACAACCTGGGTTAGCAATCAGTTTAGCCGTTTTTATCGCATCACGATTGATTTCGGATAAGCCGTAAACCGCTTCTTCCAATAATTCAGGGCAGGCGTGCGCCATGCCATACCACTTTTCCCACTCAGTTTTGTCCTTGATCCTGAAATCAGCGGCAAGATCAATGACTTTGACACCAGTTCGCAACAATTGCGGCACCATTTTCATCGCCGTCCCGTTTGGGGTAGCAAAAAAAACGGCATCACAAGCGCTTAAAACAGCGGGATCGGGTTTACTGTATTGAATATCGAGATGCCCCCGAAGATTCGGAAACAACTCTGCTACAAATCTACCTGACTCTGACCTGGACGTCACAATCTCGATCTTCACGTCGGGGTGAGTAACAAGCAATCGAAGTAATTCAACGCCGGTATAACCTGTCGCGCCGACTATGCCTACTTTAATCATAAGAATTATTACCAATAATTTGTTGCCGGAGAATCTCTGATGTTAAGGATTATTCGGCAATAAATGAAGCAAAAAAACAAAACCTTCAAGATCCTAGGCTCTTTCGATTAAAAAATCTTTATTGAATGTGAGTAGATTGTTTCTCATTTTGTAACTGCTCATCATTTTGACGTTTTTCATTGTGAATGAAGGCTTTCATTACATACTTAACAATAGCCTGAATCTGCTCTTCATTTAATACCGATTTCCACGCAGACATCGTCGTACCGGGCAACCCATCCCGAATGACCTGGGTTAATTGTTCCACAGTGACTGATTTCATGCTGACTGAGGTTAAATCTCTCGGGTGGGCATCTAAAAAACTGCCAATCCAGTTTTTACCGGTACCATCTGCGCTATGGCAAAATGCACAATTTTGTTGAAACAATCGTTCGCCTTGTTTTTCCTGCTCGCTTAACGACGCTATTACCGGTGCAATTTCATGCACGGAATACGGCGTCGCGCCAGACTTTGCATCCACTTTCCTTGGCGCTTTATGAGAATAATTATTCCGCGGATAAGACAAGGGTCTGGATTCCCAAACGGCACCCTCGGACTCGACACGCGCTCTATCATGACACGTCACACAGGCAGACATAAAAAGCCGTTTTCCTTTCTGTTGCAGTGGCGTTAATTCGTCCCAGGGCCTATCCAATGGCACCTCATTCAGGGCAAAGGGAAACGCGACTGCATATTGTTCATGGTTTTCCCAGCCGTTTTCTATTGTATGGTACGTCGTGTTGATTTTTTTATCCGTCATAAATTCCTGCCGGACAAAATCCACCACGGCTTCAATTTCCTTCGCATTCAAAATACTGCTGAATCCCTTCATCGCAGTATCAGATTTACCTTGGCTTACCGCAATAATCATAGCATCGCGCTTAAGCTGATCAGGTGACGTGAGCGTAAAATCACGCGGCGGCGGCGACACAAAGGAACTTGCCAATGTTTTGGCATTTCCAGAATAGCCATGGCAAAAATAACAGCGAAAATTATAAATTTTACGCCCTAATTCGTGATTTGAAAGCGATTGCGGCTGGCTTTTTGTTGGGCTTGTTTTTATTTTCTGAACAGTATTAGCAGCGTGAATAATGTGAGTCGTTGTTGTAGTTACTTCGTTTGATTGACCACTGGCTCTGTTACTTTTTTTTTCTCCTCTTTGTTCTCATTGTTCTCATTGTTCTCAGCAATATTCTCAGCGTTCTTTTCTTCACTTTTTTCTTCAATTTTGGCAACGTTGACGCCATCATTCACATTAGTAAGCTCTGAGGTTTTTTCTTTGTCAGCGTCTTTGGACGCATCTTTGGAATCACTCTCGGGTTGAATGAATGTTTTAAATACAAACTCAGTCACATCGGCAATTTGTTGCTCATTTAACACTTTATCCCAAGCCGGCATCACCGTCCCTATTTTGCCTTTTTGTATAGAATCAAACAAACGCGGTCGATTAAATATTTGGCGAGAAGCGTCACTGGTAAAATTTCTGGGGCGCGGTATAATAAAATGCGATCGGGGTCCTTTTCCATCACCCTTGGTGCCGTGGCAGACGTGACAATTAGTCAAAAAGAAACCCTCGCCTTTAGAAAAATCACCCCTCAGACCGTTGGGCATGACAGCATCCATATCCACAGCGGCATGCTGCTGGTCTGGCGTTACTTCTGGCGCAGCGGACTTGGGTGCCGCCGCCGTTGCAGCCGATTTGCTTAGTTCTTTTTCAGGCGCACTTTGTTGTTTTGCGGCAGCTTCAGCTACGTTATTAGCAACATTAGTACCACTATTATTCGCACCGCCACTATCAGCGATTTGCATGAACGCAGTGCGGATATAGGATACAACCGCTTCAATATCTGCAGCGGACAACCTGGACGAAAAGGACACCATGGCTGTGCCTGGGCGACCATTGGTAACTGAATCAATCATGCGTTGATGCGAAAGTTCAACTCTTGCATGTGGCGCAGTGAAGTCCCGCGGTGGCGGATTCAGACCACTTCGAGCCCAAACGGCAGTGGTACCTCTGTCACCATGGCAAGATGAGCAATTCTTTTCAAAAATTTCTCTACCTAATTCGTTTCCTTTGGTATCTACTGTTAACGCGTTGCCTGGCGGATTTTTCTCGCTACTGGCACTTTGCTCGCTGACGGCAGCCATTTCATTACTGGCTACTTCTGGCACTTGTGGAAATTTCATAAAATTGTCTCGTATATAATCTACGATCGATGCTATTTCATCGGTGCTCAACGTGCGTGTGTGTGCCACCATGGCGGTACCCGGCCGACCATTGACAACAGCATCAATCATGCGCTCGCGAGTTAACTCCTGCACTGCTTGTGCGTTGGTAAAATCGCGTGGTGGCGGAATCATGCTTCTTACTACCCGTGTTTTGCCCTTGCCATCTTCACCATGGCAAATAGAACAGTATTTCTGAAAAAGCACCTCTGGCGAAGCCCCTTTTGCGGTTGCGGATGCAGTATTAGTCTCGCTTTGTGCTGCGAAACTGAAACTGGTGAAAACTAAACCTGAGATAAGCAGCAATAACAAGCAGATTAATTTGAATTTGATCTTCATAATTGACTAAACCATTGACTAAATTAAATTACATTTCGAAATAGAGTGATATTTTGAAATTAAAAGTTGAAAAATCAAGCCCTTAATGAACTGAACATAAAAATTCAGAAATTTCCAGGCACGCCGATATATACTATAAGGAAATACACTGAGAACGTGTTTAATACATTAATTACCTTCACCCGACAAATAGCGTGATTTTATTACACAAAATTATATCTAGATACAGAATTTTTCTGTTACAGTAGTTAAAGAGGGTGAAAATCAACCAAGTGGGTAAATTCAGCAAAATATAACTTGTATTAAAGAGTAAATTATATAAATCTATTATTTATTATAAGTTTACGCTAATTTAGCCTACCTCGATATGTATTATACATATATTTATAAATAGGATTAATTGCTATAGGCACTATTTTTTAGCGTCTTTACGAATATATTTATCTCGTAGAATATTACAAATAGCATATTACAAAGTATATTAAAGAAGCATATAGCTAAAAACCACACAACTGGTGTTCAGATGAAGGAATATAAGGTCAGTCAGCTGTTTTACACAGCAGTACCTGTGATCACCCTCCTCCTTATCGGGGGGATCTGGGCATCCACAACATTTGCTGAAACAATCATTGGTGATCCAGTATTAGGCGCCAACGACCCTATTCTCGGCTCCAAGCATGATTTTACAGGCCTCAACGAACGTGCCGGGGTCGCTGCAATGGCAGGCGTCGCATTTTCTGATTATGGCTATTCCTGCGTCTATTGCCACATACCACCTGAAGAAACCGGCGCAAATCCCGCTGATTTTGGCGGTATAACGGACTGGAACCGATTCGAACCCGCGACTGAAAACTACAAACTCTATCGAAGCCAGACGCTTGATTCGATTACTGGCAAACCCAACCCAATCAGCATGTTATGCTTGTCATGTCACGATGGCACAATGGCGGTCGATATGGTGGTTTTCAAACCCGCCACATTTGATAGCGCCGCTGATGAAGCAATGCATATGAAACTCAATAACACTGACAATATAGAAAACTGTGGCAAATGCCATAATGGTCAAATAGCCCACGATATTTCAGCTAAAGTAATTGGCACCGATTTAAACAATGACCACCCGATCTCGATGCGTTATGCTGGCCTGGATACAGGGCGCGGCATCCTGGATGTAGACTTCAGACCCCCTGATCACGCGGCTGGATTTGATAATGGTGTTAAACTTTATAATGGTAATGTAGAATGCGCCACATGCCACAATGTACACAACCCAACAAACGAGTTGCTATTACGAACCGAAGCCGAAACACTGTGCTTTACTTGCCATCTGAAGTGACTTGTAATTCCAACTTGTAATTTCAAATATAAAAAATCAGTAAGAACCATAAGATGATGAGACGCATTGCACCTGTATTGCCAGTATTTTTTGTAATCATTTTTGTCGCCACATCGCTCTCTGGATGCGGCGGCAGTCGATCAGCACGTGAGTTCGTCCCCCCTGTCTATCCTGCTCCACCGGAAAAACCTCGATTTGTTTATGAACGTACTTTTCGTTCAAGCCTTGATGTAAAGGAAATAACCGGAATGGATCGTTTTAAACAAGCGGTCACTGGCACAATGAGTTCAGGCCGGGGAATAGCGAAACCGTATGGTATTGCGGTATATCAGGGGCGCGTTTACGTCACCGACACCGTATCTCGCGCAATACTAATGTTTGACGTCCCGGGTAAGGATTTTAAGGCAATCGGCGTAGAGGGTCCGGGTACAATTACTAAACCCATCGGCATTACCGTCTCTAACCAGGGTGAATTATATGTTGCTGACCATACCTCGAAAAGAATCATGGTTTATAACAAAGACGGTGATTTTTTGCGTGCCATTGGTGGCAGTGAGTATATGCGAAAACCTTCTGGCGTTGCGGTGAGTCCTGATGGCAGTCGACTCTATGTCATTGACACTGGCGGCGTGGATAACCGCGAAAACCACCGTATGACTATATGGGATGCGCAAACAGGTACCCTTATTAAATCCGTGGGTAGTCGGGGTACCGAGCCTGGGAATTTTAATTTACCACTACAAGCCTCGGTCGCACCAGATGGTACCGTCTATGTCGTCGATGGCGGCAATTTTCGGGTACAGGCGTTTACCGCTGATGGTGATTACCTCAAAAGTATTGGCACAATAGGTCGGCGCGGGGGCCAGTTTTCCCGACCTAAAGGTATCGGAACGGATCCGCAGGGTAATATTTATGTTGTTGATACCGCATTTGGTAACACACAAATTTTCAGCCCAGATGGCGAATTTCTCATGTGGGTAGGCAACCGCGGTAACAGCGGGCGACCTGGCGAATATATGTTACCTGCGGGTGTCACCGTTGATGAAGACGGCCGAATTTACATGGTCGATCAATTCTTTAAAAAGGTCGATGTCTATCGACCTTACGAACTCAAGGAAAATGAAGGCTGGTTATCCAGTATACGAAAAGAGAAAAAAGAAAAATAATAATATCTTTGTATTAAAGTCCACTATTGCGGCCATTTAAAATTCCGCAGCAATTCCGCTAATAAGCTTCAACTGCCTAATAAATACTCAAAAAATAGTATTAAAAACAACCACCTAGTTACTTAAAAATTTGACACGGACTCAGTAATTGGGTACTTTATTCCAATATGCTTATGTAGTAATTAGATAGAATTAATTACTACATGAACATGAGCAATTGTAAGAAATTTAATTAAGTCTCATTTGCATGGCTAGGAAGCCCGACGTATTACCTTATCTAATTACTAACACTAGACTAGATAAGGGTTAGATCATTAATTAGCAAACACAAGTCAGTAGCTGGTAATGATTTATAAAAAGATACGGATTGCCCCATTTGTAAGGCCAGGTTTGTCAAATAAGAGCCACAGTTTTAGCTATTAAGGAAGAAGGGGGTAGTGTGAACAAAAGGCTAATATTATGCGTAGTTGCGCTTATAACAGTTTTATCTTTGAATACGGCAATTGCCGATAACCATGGTGGTGAAGGGTGGGATCCGCAGTCGCGTGCCTCAGCCCAAGGTTCTATATTTAATACTCGGCACAATTTCTCGATGCTTTATAGCTCGGCTGAGTTGGAATTGATGGGGGCGGTATCAATGAATCTTTACCCCGAGGTTTGTGTGTACTGTCACACACCTCACGGGGCTAACTCACAAATCGCTGCACCCATTTGGAACCGCACAATTAACACCAGTCAATACACAGTATTTGACAAGCCCAGGATGATAAACCAACCCATTACACAACCGGGTCCAGGTTCATTAACCTGCCTTTCATGCCATGATGGCACGATTTCGACCGACTCCGTTATTAACATGCCTGGCTCGGGGCGCTACAATAAAGCGGGTGAGACCGTTTGGGATCCTGCTTTTCTCGATCGTTGGAGTGCAGAATTTGGTGGCATTGGCCCTGCGTTTACCGGACCAACTTCTCATAAACGAATGCGGCGCGGTGATACTAGTGCAGAAAGTTGTATGGCTTGCCACAATCCCAATGAAGTGGCAGCAGGTGCTGCCCCAGCGCCTGACTTTACTGTGTTCGGTATCGAAGAAGATCTACGAGATGATCACCCAATCGGTATCTTGTTTCCTTACCTATTCGGCGAATCCTTAATTCCAGGCACCGACTTTTGGGTGCCTACTGGCACTTTCACTACTCCGTCTGGAGAGGGAAAAATGGACTTCTTCGACACCGATGGAGACGGCAGGCCAGATACAAACGAAGTTCGCATGTATGACACTGGCGACGGACCAGAAGTAGAATGTTCTTCATGTCATGATCCACACGGTATTCCTTCAGCAGGTAAAGGTTCGCGCTTTAACCCCAGTTTTCTTCGCGTGAACAATCTCAGCCCGGCTGGCAATAATGGCGGACCCGGTGTAGCCGGCATCGCCCCGTCAGTCACGGCTCAAGGGTTAACCGAGAGTGCGCTTTGTTTAACTTGCCATGATAAATAAGTTTTAATATTTTATGATAAAAAAAGGCCTCGCATCGCGGGGCTTTTTTTTACGTTAATTTTCTGTCGATTAAACCTAAATAATAAGGTGCTGAGTCTAAAAGACTTTTTGTACTACTATTTTGGACGAAAGCGTATCGCCTACAGGGAAATAGGCGAAGCTTCCGCTCCTGCTCACGCCCCTCGCCTACTTCCCTGTAGGGCGGTCAACATGTTCTGAAAAATCCTTTATTTTTGTGCGTTAGGCGTCCGCACTGCATGGACGCAGAGCAGTTGCCGAGTAGGTTCAACTGATTTTAAGGAGGAGAATAAGTTCGGCTGATTGTAGCGGAAGAAATTATCAGCTACACATTCACATCAATCTGCGATTTGAATCGTGCCGACAAAAAGCACAGTGGGAAAATTACGTTGCAGTTCTTTACTGAAAAAATTCGACATAAATACGCCGGTGCTATACTGAATTTTCGTCCCAGTGTTTAATTTGGTCTTTGGACCCGCTATCCAGATCAAACCATTTTTGGAGTCCAGAACTTGTATATAGTTGTATGCCGTCGCTTCGATCACTTTTCTAACTGTTCCTTCATTGGGTAAAATTAATTTCTTGTTTTTACGCTCTTGCAGCTTGGTTTTATAGGTTTGTGCTTGTTGTTTGCTGCCCCAAAAACCAATATCCCCTTCTTTGTTAAACGTAGCGTACACAACACTGTTTAAATACCCTTCGCGATTGGTGCCACCCAACAGATAAATCCAGTCTTTATAAACCAATGCGCTAAATGTCGCTCTGGGCCGAATCATTGCGGTGGTGTCACGCCACTCGCCTAACCCACTGTCTGAACCCTTGCTTTTTTCGATACTGTCCAGATATTCAGCCCCTGTCAATCCACCCAAAGCATACACATAATCACCATGCGCTGCGGTCGCCAGACCATAACGGCCGGTTTGCAACGAGTTAGTAGTTTGCCATTTCTGCATACCACTCGAAGCAGCAGCGCCAAGTGACCATTCAACATCGGTAATACCGACGCCCTTAGTTTGATCATGACCACCAATAACATAGGCCTTGTTTTGCCACTTTCTCACACCCGTGACATAACGTGGTATGGTCAATTTCTCGTTATCCACTTTCCAGGCACTCAAACTACCGTCGGCATTAAATGTGCTGTATTCCACGCTATCCAGTAAAGCGCCCCCGAAACCACCAAGCGCATAGAGTGCATCATCGAGAATCATCACTTTGCTACAACGACGTGGTAACGCCATTTTTGATTCTACCACCCAGGGTCCTAAACTGCCGTCCGCAAGAATCTGCGCGCGTTCCACCGTACTCAAATAATTTTCGCCATTCGGGCCATTACCACCACCCACTACATAGATAAAGCCATTACGTACCGCCGCATCAATGAATACACGCTCTTCTAACAGATTCGGGCCTTGCTGCCATTCACCAACGGAACCATCTTTATTGATACGCGCATAAATCGAATCTCTAAAAATTTCCCGGCCTGCAACACCCCCTAATAGATAAATAACGTCGTTATATACGACTGCCGCACCACCCGCACGCGGCGTCGGCATCGCCATCGTTTCTTGCCAACCCGGCACCCAAACAGAAGCTGAACTCGAATCAGCACTCATATCAGAGCTAATAGTAGAATCAGAACTCTGTTGTTTGTCGGCTTGCTTATCGCCGCAAGCAAACAATATCGAGAACATAGAAACAATGATTAATCTTGTTATTAGATTATGCATAATTGAATTAAATATTAGAGAATAGAAGCATTGAGTTTAATCGTGAAGGCACAAAGTACACAAAGAAATATTTTAAACCTTTGCGTACTTTGTGGTGAATAATATTACCTAAGTCCGACTGGCTGACTTAGAGCTTATAATTAGATATCCGTGCTACACCACCAAAGCTACCCACCCACAGAGTGCCATCAGACGCCTTTGTTAGGGAAAAGACATTATCTGCAAACAAACCATCAGTTTTCGTCATGATAGAAAAACCGTTACCATCAGCATTGGGTCTGGCTAAACCTTTATTTGTACCAATCCAAAGGCGGCGATCTTTCTCATCTAACTGAAGTGTAAAAATATGATTTCCCGGCAATCCGTCTTTTACAGTATAATTTTTCCAGTTGGTACCATCGAAGCGCGATAGTCCACCCCCCCAGGTACCACACCAGACGATACCATCGTCATCAACAACTATTGAAACGATATAGTTCGGATTGAAACCAACCTCAATATCACTGCCCGCTTCCGCCGCCTGTGCCGCATGATGTTGTGATACCTTTGAAGGATCATTTCTATAAGGAATATCGGCTTGCACTAATTCGTATTTTGCACCAAGACCATCTTTATGCTGCCAATTGCTCCACTTACCCTCTTTTAGTCTGGCAAGCCCGCCTTCGGTGGCAAACCACATTTCTCCGTTTTTACCAGCCTCTACGCCGTAAACCCAATCATTGGGTAATCCACCACCGGTATTTTCAGTTGTATAGTTCGACCACTTGGATGGATCATCTAAATCACCTCCCTTAACGAAGTTAGCACCAGACCAAGTCGCTATCCAGACATCGCCATTTCCATCTCTAAGCACATCGTAAACAAACTGATCTGCCAGTCCATCAGGAATATTATAATTTTTCCATTTTTTAGTCGTCAGATCAAAAGTAGACATGCCGCCACCATAGGTACCCACCATAATGCGATTGTCCAGCTTACTTACATGAAATACGCCGTTTGACAGCAAGCTTTTATTCTTAACATCATATAATTCGTACTGATCAGATTTCAGATCATACTGAATAATACCGCCTGAAGTGCCTACCCACACTTTGTCACCATCCGCAAGCATACCTTTAACATTGCGGTTACCGACACGAAAATGCGCGAAACCAACACCTTTCTCATTAGCCCGGGCCATCGTTGACTCGGTCCCCCCAGTAGGGTGATTGGGCGGCAAATTCTCTGTCGGGTTCTGTCCCGAGAGGCCAGGCAAGCTTGTACGACCCGGAGTAGATGGACTTGACCCACTCGCGCTGTTTGAACTACTTGTAACAACGGGCTGTTGCCCGCCTTGTTTCACGCCTAAAGAAAATGCGCCCGCGACAACTACACCAACGACGATAATTAAAATTGCCAATCCTTTAAAATCAAGCTTCACTTCAAAACCTCCGGAGTTAATCAGTGCTAAAAAATCACACCTTACCTTAAATTGTTAACCTTTTTTATTTCCCCAATAAAACAACACCTGCTCGTCCACCAACCCAGACACCACCGTCGGACGATAATGCAATAGTATAAATATTGTTATCAAGCAGCCCGTCTTTCATTGTAAACGTATACCAGTTTTTCCCATCATAGCGAGACAGCCCATTGTTAGTGCCAAACCAGATACTGCCGTCTTTTTTATCTATCGCTAGCGCAAAAACAATATCGCCGGCCAAACCTTGCTCTTGCGTATAATTAGTCCACTTTTTGCCGTCAAAGTGACTTGCACCACCGCCCCAGGTCCCCGCCCAAACAGTATCATCTGCGGCGACTTCGAGCGTAAATATATAATTTGGATTATAGGTCGTTCGCCCTTCTAACATGACACTTAAATCGTGACGCGATCGTGTGCCCAGGCCTGTGTTTTCACTTACTGACAACCCCCCTTTGTTTGCTGCACCTAGTCCATCCTCATGTGTCCAAGTCAGCCAATTGCTACCATCAAACATGTTCACACCGCCTTCGGTGCCAATCCAAACCTGATCTTTAGAATCCACTGCCAAACCATAAACCCATTCATTAACCAACTCAGTTAAATAGGTATTAAATTCCTCTGTTTTTACATCATAGGTATTTAACCCGTACCAGGTGCCAATCCAGATCGTGCCGTTTGCCTGTTCAGCAAAGGCATACACCCAATAATCGGCCAAACCATGCATCGGGAAATAAGTTTTCCAATTACCATCTTTTAAATATGAGACACCACCGCCATTTGTGCCGAACCACTTGCCACCGTGACTGTCCGCCATAATGCCAAAGATATATTCGTTCGCAAAACCAGTATCACGCGTGTAAGTATTGAGCATATTTCGTGATGCGATATCAACTTGTAACGCACCGACCGTTGTGCCAATCCAAATTTCGTTCTTCGATTCATCGATAGCCAAGGACCGTACAAAGACAGTCTCACCCACATCAAATGTTTCCAACACTTTATAACCACTGGCGTTCGCCGCTTTTTCAGGGACTTTTTCAGGGAAGAGCGAAGGAGAAAGCGCAGAAGACGGTGGCGTCGCAGTGGGTTGTGGTTTCGACGATGATGTTTCGTCTTGTTCCCGATCATCGCCACAGGCATTCAAACCAACCATCGCGCTCAGTATTAAAAATATTAATGCATTTTTCATTTGTTTATTCTTTTAATTAATTAACTAAAATATATTTCTTATGTAGGTGATAACATCCATAATTTGTTCATCTTTAAGAATGCCGTTATATCCTGGCATAATCCCTTTTCCGTTTTTTATGATCACCAGTAATTGTTGATCAGTTGCCATGAGGCCTTCTCTTTTTTTGAAATTTGGCGCATTTAACATAGGAGTACTACCACTGCTTTCATGACAATCAAAGCAATATTTATAATATATCGGCCTACCATCAAATGGGTTACCCGCAACAGCCTTTCCCGAGACCAACAGCCCGGTAGTCAACAATGTGGCTGTGAAAAAAACCAGTATGGTAAAATTTTGATTCAACGCTTTTAACTTCATTTTAATCAGCCTTGATTGTCGTTATATTTATTCTTTTATTAAGTATTTTTGTTAAGAGTTAAAATTATTATTTGAATACCTATGGTCTAACTGAGTTTATCAACAATGGTATTTCGGTAGTGCCAACAGAAATGACCGGGCTTTTGCCCTCAAAGTCTCCACTTTGTGGTGTCGCATTGCCGCTCTTAGAAATCCTGGCACCGACTATAACATCTTTAAATTTCGACAGTTTAAATGCTGGATTCATTGATGACGAATCATCCAATACAAAAGTAATCGGCAAATCTTTTACTTGTTTCTTCAATATAGCTAGCGGCATACGCGGACCAGTCGCTGCTCTGGCGAAGATGAAAACTGTATCGGTCGGCGCGGCGCTGCTCGCAAAAACAGGTGCAATTGTCACTACACCACTGACGCTGCTGGCTCCCGCCGCCGCGCCCGGTGCCGTAGGAAGTGCCGTAGAAAGTACAGCAGACGATTTTTCAGAGGGCGTCGCGGCAGAACCACCAGATGCAGTTGGTGATGGAACGGACATACCGCGCAACACCATCAATTCTTTTACTTCCCCAATATTACGCTGAATCTGTTGAGCGCTATCTGACTCGGGCGGAAAAAGAGATACTAATTTTTCCCAGTAGGCAAGCGCCGCTGGAAAATCTTCTGCTTGATATGCGCCTGTTCCCGCTAACCAGAGTGATTTTTGGTGAAACGGTTGTAATGTGAGTGCTTTCTTGACCAGCTCATAGGGTCGGCCTGCCATCTGCCGATTATTCGCAACTGCAAGTGTGTCAGCAAAATCAGCCAGTAAATCCGGGTTGTTTTCACCAGATAATTTTATCGCTTCACCATATGCTTTACTGGCTTCAAGATGACGTTTTTGAAAATAATAAGTACGCCCTAACATAATCCATCCTTCTACATCGCTTGGATTTGATGCCAAACGCTGCTGCAGCCCTAGGATCACATCGTCGATAGACCCTTCGTGACCTTCAGAACTTGCTACTACTGAGGGGTCATTAGGTGAAATCGCGGCCAGCCCCCCGCCTATCTCGTTGTAAATAAGTACTGCTGCCAATGGAATACCTAAACCAATTACGATGGCTGTGGTACTGCCTTTGGAAACTTGTTGTGAATGCGGGTCATCCGGTTCTTTTACATCTTCCAATAAACTTCGATCAAGTTCTTTGCGAGCACTATCGAACTGTTCATCGGTTAGTACACCATTTTTTAAATCTTCATCCAACTCGGCTATTTTATCTTTATGAATAGCAATATTAATCTTGTCGCGCTTTACATCTTCCTGCCTTTTACCCGCGTACAATAAGGGGGGCAATAAAAATAATAATCCTGCAACTAACAATAATACAGCGACAATCCAAAATACTGTCATGACTTATCCTTTTCTCCAGCACCTTTTTCTTCAGCGCGCAATAATTCGTTCACTTGCTTGCTTTCGTCATCTGATAGCGTAGGTGAGCTAACAACTTGTTTACTGCGCCGTTTTAAATTTATAAAAAGTAGTGTGCCACCAATCACAAGAAACAGTGCAGGTCCAAACCAAAGTAACATGGTGGTTGCTTTAATAGGCGGTCGATAACGCACAAAATCACCATATCGTTCCACCATATAATCAATAACTTGAACTTCTGTTTTACCAGACGAGAGCATCTCCCGTACCTGATTCTTCAGGTCAACGGCTAACGCAGCGTCGGAATCGGCTATCGTCTGATTTTGACAAACCAAACAACGTAATTCAGCGGAAACGGTGTTTACCTTTTCTTCCAATACCGGATCCTTAGCCATTGGCGTGGCTTCCTTGGCTAATACCGGATTGCTTACCATTATTTCAAGCAAAATAGTCCCAATCAAGACCCCAAGCAAAACTTGTGCGGTTAGGAAAAATTCAACATTTTTGATTAGATGTTTCATCCTTTTTCCAACTCCTTAAGCAATGGCATCACATCTTCTACTAATGATTGTCTAGTCACAGGTCCAATCACTTTGTGCCGAATAATGCCTTGTTTATCTATCACAAACGTTTCAGGGACGCCGTATACACCATAATCAATGCCGACTCTACCATCATAATCCACAACACTTAATTTATAAGGATTACCATGTTGCTGCAACCATTGCTTCGCGTCTTTGGGCACATCCTTGTAATTCAAGCCATACAAAGGCACATCTCCGCGACGCGCAAATTCCATCAACAATGGGTGTTCAGCAAGGCACGCTACACACCATGAAGCCCAAACATTTAATAACCATACCTTGCCACGCATTTCCTCTGGTGAAAATGACAACTGAAAATCATGTAGCTGAGAAAGCTTAAACGCCGGCGCCGCTTTATTAATAAACGGAGACGGCACTTCTCTGGGCTTAAGACTTAAACCCTTCCACAAAAATCCAACCATCACAGCAAAAATAATGAGTGGCAGTAAAAACTTAATATAACGTGCCATTAAAATACTCCGTTCATCTACCTACCCGTATTAATGCAAACAATGAACCAGGCAAATAGGGTAAAAATATCGCAAATTAGTGTATTATTCAGTCGCGCCCAAACCCTTTGGATCAGCTTTAGGGCCAGCCAGCACTTCACTTTCTTTCTTCACTTCCGGTTGTCCAACCTTACGCCGTGCCAAACGATAGCGACGATCTGAAATTGCAAGAAAACCACCTAAAGTCATAAAAACGGCTCCACCCCAAATCCAGCCTACAAAGGGCTTATAATATACACGCACACTCCAGGCACCGCCCGCAAGTGGTTCACCCAGGGAGACATAAAGATCCCTGAATAAACCGCTATCGATACCCGCTTCGGTCATCGGCATGCGTTGTACGGTATACAATCGTTTTTCAGGCTTGAGTATAGTTTCGAACTCACCGTTTTTTGTTACATAAATTAGTCCCTGGCTGGCGGTATAATTAGGGCCTTGTATATCCTGCGCGCCATCAAAACGAAAAACATACGGACCGATACCAATGGTGTCACCTATTTCCATTCTAACATCCTGTTCGGATTCATAATTAACAACACAGGTGATACCAATAATCGTCACCGCAACGCCAAAGTGTGCGAGATTGTGGCCATAATAGCTTCTTGGCAACTTTTTCAATTTGTGCAACACACTGCCCTTATAGGCGGACACCGATACGCGTTGGTAAATATTGGCAATCACACTAAAAATAATCCAATAAGCCATTAGCAAGCCCAGGCTGACCAAAGCGGACCATTCACCCGCCAAAAATGGAACAACCAAAGCACTTATCACTGAAGCAATAAAAGGAATGCGCATTTGCTTAAGCAAATCTGCTGTGTTGGTCTGCTTCCAGCGAGCAACGGGACCTATTCCCATCATAGCAACCAGCACGACGACCAAAGGCACAAATACCGCATTAAAATACGGAGGACCCACCGAAATTTTCCCCATACCCAGAGCATCGAGCAATAATGGATAGGTTGTCCCTAATAAAACCGACCCGCAGGCAACCACCAACACAACGTTAGCAATAAGCAACATGGTTTCCCTGGAAACTAACTTGAACTCACCGCCTAACCCAACTTTAGGTGCGCGCCAGGCAAACAAAGCGAGTGAAGTGCCAATCGTCACTAACAAAAAGATAAGAATAAATAAACCACGTTCAGGATCAGTTGCAAACGCGTGCACTGACGTCAACACACCCGACCTCACCAAAAACGTACCTAACAAACTAAGTGAAAACGTAAAAATAGCTAACAACACCGTCCAGTTTTTAAAGGTACCGCGTTTTTCTGTTACCGCCAGTGAGTGAATTAACGCAGTCCCCATTATCCATGGCATAAATGACGCATTTTCTACCGGATCCCAGAACCACCAACCACCCCAACCTAATTCGTAATAAGCCCACCAGCTTCCTAATGCGATGCCGAGGGTCAAAAATGCCCAGGCAATGGTTGTCCAGGGACGCGACCAACGAGCCCACGCAGCATCAAAACGTCCACTTAATAACGCCGCGATCGCAAATGCAAACGCAACTGAAAAACCAACATACCCCATATACAACATCGGCGGATGAATTATTAATCCGAAATCCTGGAGCAAGGGGTTTAAATCTCGCCCGTCTACTGCAGCCGGTAATAATCTGTCAAAAGGATTGGAAGTAAAAATCATAAAGGACAAAAAGCCTACTGAAATCAGGCTCATTACACCCAGCACTCTGGCGACCATATCCAACGGTAGATTTTTGCTGAAAATGGATACCGCGTACGCCCAGCCCGCTAACATCAGCATCCACAATAACAATGAGCCTTCATGACCACCCCAGATAGCTGCGATTTTATACTGTATCGGCATGGCAGAATTTGAATTGGTCGCGACATAAGTCACAGAAAAATCATCATTTAAAAACGCATAAGCCAGGCAGGCGAATGCCACCGCAACAAACATAAATTGAGCCTGGGCACCAGGGCGAGACATCGCCATCCAGGAATAATCACCTCTGGCAGCACCCGCAATGGATAACACGCCTTGTACCAACGCAATGCATAGCGCTATAATTAATGCAAAATGACCGATCTCTGGTATCATAATCCCTCTCTTGAATCCCTATTCTTTCTGCAGTTGCTAACTTATGTTTTTGATTTGAATATGTTTCCTAACGACCTTGCTAACATAAGGTTTGGCTAAAACTATTCTGCCAGGTTTGTAGTATTCATTTTTGCTTTTGCTTTTTCCGCTTTGTCCAGCGCATCCTGAACCTCGGGTGGCATATAAGTCTCATCGTGCTTGGCGAGCACTTCTTTGGCATAAAAGCTGCCACTATCGTCAAGTTTGCCTTGTGCAACAACCCCCTGACCTTCCTGAAATAAATCCGGTAAAATACCTTTATAAGTAACGTCAATGGTCTGTAATTTGTCAGTCACTTTAAAATGCACGGTCAAACCATCATCTTCTCGTTGCAAACTACCTTCTTCCACCATGCCGCCTACTCGAATGGTTTTACCACGCGGCGCTTCATTAGACTTAACTTCTGTAGGACTGTAAAAAAATGAAACATTGCTATTCAATGCATTCAACACCAATCCAGCAGCAACAGCCAATCCGGATACACCAATCACTACAAACATTAAACGCTTATTTCTTGCCTTCATATTCGATAATCCTGTTTCTCTAATATTACTCTGTAGTCTGGTTGCGTTTGTTAGCTCGAATCAAGCGAAACAAACGTTGCACTAATGTGCGTCGGCGTCGACTCAGCAAAATCAATTCACCAACCATAAAGGCGGCCGTAACGCCATATGACCACCAAACGAAACTGGCGTAGCCACCCATGTGTATAAACTCGGACCAACTGGACCAGTTCATGCACTGCCCCCTTCTCTCTGGACAGATTTCTGTTGCTCTGTCTTGTCTTGTACAGGACCATCCAGTAAATCAGCGACCCAAGATGCATTTTTTTCGCGCTCAAGAATTTCACAACGAACGCGCATCAGCGCCACCACGATTGCATACGCCCAGAACGCAAACACCATAATCATCATCGTCCATAACATCGTCGGGTCGATTTTCGATTCTTGACCCGGCGCAACCGAGAAAGGTTGATGCAAAGTATTCCACCATTTCACCGAAAAATAGATGATAGGCACGTTAACCGCACCCACAATGGCTAACAATGCGCTGGCTTTTGATGCACGTCGTGGATCATCAATCGCCGAGCGTAATGCAATAAACCCCATATAAAGAAAAAGCATCACCAGGTAGGTAGTTAGTCTTGCATCCCATACCCAATAAGTACCCCATGTAGGTTGGCCCCACAACGCACCCGTCCATAATCCAACAAAAGTAAACATCGCACCAGTGGGTGCCAGTGCACCTGCCATCATCTCTGCGAGCTTTACATTCCAGATAAGTCCAACTGCGGCCCAGCCCGCCATCACCATATAAATCAACATCGACATCCACACCGCAGGCACGTGGATATAGATAATGCGATAACTGTCACCCATTCGGTAATCGGGAGGCGTGACCAATAATCCTAAATACAAACCAATCGCCGTGAGAACAACAGCAATACCCATACACCAAGGTATAATTTTACCGGCAGCCGGATAAAATGTTTTTGGTGATGAGAAATACAACCAGAATCGTGATGTGGCCATAAACTAATACTTCTCTATTATTCCGCGCTGATCTATTCAACGCTAATTCTTAAAGCAACACTGGTTGCTAACGGTGCAAACACAATAGATGCCACTAAAAACGCACCCAGTAACGATAAATGCCCATCGATACTGATGCCCGCGCTATACGCCTCCACCGCACCGGCACCAAATATCAGCACTGGTATAAACAACGGCAACACTAACAGCGACAACAATATACCACCTCCGCGCACACCCAATGTAAGTGCCGCGCCGATGGACCCAATTAAACTTAAAACAGGTGTACCTAACAACAAGGTAATCACCAATATCTGTATCGTATCTGCACTTAACCCCAACTGCATACCTAACAGGGGTGAGAGCAATGCGAGTGGCACACCGGTCAACAGCCAATGTGCAAATAATTTTGCTAGTACCAAAACAGACAATGGGTATGGCGCGATCACCATCTGTTCCAATGTGCCATCTTCAAAATCACTGGCGAACAACGTGCTTAATGACAACATTGAGGCCAATAGCGCGGCAACCCAGATAACACCTGGCGCCATCGTGCGCAACAGTTCCATTTCCGGACCTACACCCAATGGAAACAGTGTGACGGCAATTATAAAGAAAAACAGCGTCGTAAACACATCCGTACGCCGTCGCATCGCCAGAGTCAGGTCACGTACCACCATAAAGCGGAAGGCAGCAATTAACCCCATTTCACCTGTGGATTCTGCCACTGCGTCGCTCACGAATCCAGATTAATTTGTCGAGCTTGTTTGCCCGTTGTCAGAGCAACATCCTGGTGTGTAGTTAATATCACCATCCCACCATTTTCGAGATGTGTTCTTATTAATCCTTGCAATAATTCCACAGCCGCAACATCCAAGGCGCTAAAAGGCTCGTCCAGAATCCATAATTTTGTCTCGCTGACCAGTAACCTGGCCAAAGCAACACGGCGCTTTTGTCCTTGCGATAAAAATCGGGTGGGTAAATCCTCTCGACCCATTAGCCCCATTTTTTCCAGGGACTCAAGTGCTCGCGCTTCAGATAATTCGATGCCCGCGAGCTTACTGGAAATCCTCAAATTTTCAATGCCGGTTAGCTCATCCTTGATCGCATTTAGATGGCCAAAATAGCTAAGTTCCTGATAATACTCCTCACGCAACTCACTTATATTTTCGTTTTCCCAAAAAACTTCACCCTCAGTGGGCATAAATAAACCACATAAAATCCTCAATAAACTGGTTTTTCCACTGCCATTGGATCCGCGCAAATAAACAAGTTCCCCGGCGCTAACAGAAAAGCCTAAATTTCTAAATAAAACATGGTCTCCTCGAGTACATTCGAGATTCCGGGCCTCTAACATGTTGTGAAAAATCCTTAATTCTTATCTCACAAATACAACTTATCATTATCACCAACACCCAAATATCTAATTTTATTGAGGTTAATGGGCGTATCGCGGCCAAGTTTATCACATCCGATGTGCAGGCCATAGGACATCAAAATAGCAAAATAATGAAGCCCGTTACCAATAACCTAATAAAATAACGGTTAAGCGCCGCGCAACTCTTGCTCACGACGAACTATCCACTAAATACTACTCCCTATTTGCTTAATGGCACATGAACGGGGTTCGCAATATTTTTATTGTTTGTATAACTGGTTAATTTTTACGACTAATTCAGGACTATCCCATTCTCGCCATCCCCAGATAATTTCCTGAATGATGCCGTCTGAACCCACCAGATAAGTTGCGGGATAAACGCGAACACCAAGCACATCATTTGCAATAATTGAGTCGATATCCAAAAAATTTGGGTAGCTGACCTTTTGCTCAATTAAAAACTCACGCACCAGATGTTCATCGTAATCCACCGATATACCAATAACATCAAATTTTTCATCATCCAGTTTGGATTTTAGGCGCTGCAAGCTGGGCAATTCATGCCGACATGGGCCACACCAAGTCGCCCAAATATTGATAACCCGTGCTTTTCCCGAAGATGAATCAAGTGAAACATCGTTACCTTCAAGATCTTTCACAACAATATCCGGAAAAGATTGGCCCGAAGCAACAACGTTTAACGGTGCCAAGGTTTTATCTTCACAAGCGGGCAATACCGATACCACCAGGATAATGATAAAAAAATAGTTCAAAGAAGATTGCATCAAGCACGTCTGAATTAATTCGATTCGCTCTTTAATGTCCCATCTGGCTGCTCTTTTACACCCTCTATACGCCCTAACCTGGCTTCCCATTCCCATAATGCCGAACGTGCTTTTGGTAAAAACGGATCATCAGGAGTTGATAAATGAATATAAGATCGCATCGCACCCAATGCGGCTTCATAATCTTTCAACCCTTCCAGTGACAAGGCCAGACCCCAGTACGCATTAGTTTGATCTACCTTGAGTTCAGTGGCTTTATTAAAAGCATTACCTGCACTTTCATATTGTTCCAGACCTAACAACGCAAACCCCATATTGACATAAGCTTCCGGTAACTTTGGGGCTAACGCAATCACCTGGTCTAATGCGGTAACGGCATATTCATATTGCTTCGCATGCAGTAGCGCAATCGCTTGATCAAAGCGAACTTGTAATTCATGCAATCGTCTATCGCCCGCTTGATTTGCAGGCGACGCATTCTTATTTAACAAAGCAGGTTGTGTAGCAGGAACCAAATCAGAATTATTGATTAAAAATGAAACCAAACCGATAATGATAAGCACCACCGCAACAGACAGCGTGGACACAATATTTTCAGAATTGTTTGCTAAATCAATGCGTTCACTCCCCGTCTCAATTGACTCGCTGTTCATACCATTCCCTTGTGCGCAGAAGCGCTCAAATACGGTACGCCAAAATAGGTTGTAAACGCCAAAATAAAAATGCCGATGATCATCGCACCACTCAGCCAGGCAGGAATTCGGTAAGTCAATCGCAAATGCAAGCCCAGCGCTAGCGCAAGCCAGGTAAGAAATGCCGATGTCTCCAACGGATCCCAGGACCAATAACGACCCCAGGCATCCTGCGCCCAAACCGCACCCGCGATCAACATCAAACTATCAAATACCAGCGCCAACATCATAAAACGCCAAGCAATCTTATCCAGAATTTCGTTTGCCGGCATACGTTCGAAATAAACCACAGTGCGTTTAAACTGTCGCAATATCATTACACCGGAAAGCCCGACACCGAGTAACAGCAACGCTAGATACACCTTGCCCAGCAACACATGCGCCCATTTCCATTGATTGTAATATGTCGCTGGAAAATGGCTCGCTTTTGGTTCAAGCAACAGCACCCAAGTTCCCAGTATCCATAAAATTGGCAGCGCAATGACTGCGCTGGCGCGCAGCCCCGGCAAACGCCAATAAGCAAGGGTAAAAATCACTCCCAAACTTAATAATTGACTCATGAGTAATTCAAATAAACTAATCCACGGGCCATGGCCAATACGCACCCACCGCATTGCGATTGCAATCGTCAAAAATATTAATGCGCTAACTAAAAGAGCAAGTATCAACCTCTCATGTTGATTACCGCTCGTATTACTATTACCTGCTTCATTGATACCCCCGATATTATTCATACCAATTTGGTGACGAGGCACCACACCCCAAATAGCAACAAACGTCGCCAACGCATACGCGGCCAACCCAGACCACAACCAGGGCAATTCTGCAACTATATCAGTGGAATTCAAACAACATCTCCTTGCATCTTAGCCGCTGTAGATTTTTCTTTGGATTCTTCTTTGGAATGTTTAACACCGTCAGGCCATGGCCTGGACGCCATTTTTTCCCAGTAATGCCAACTAAGCCCAAATACACTAATTAAAGAAACAATAAACAACAATTGGATAGTCGGATTATAAAAAACTTTATAGCCCATCCAGGTGAGCAACTTGTCATATCGCAACTGACCACCGACGATCGGAATTGTATCACCTGGTTGCAACTCAATTCGCTGCTTATTTTGTGAGACAACCAAAACACCCGATGAGTTCCTGCCATCCAGACGCCAAGCTTCATCCGCCGTCATACCGGTTTGTAATTGCAGCCAAAACTTTATTTCCTGATTATTTGGCGTTGTCCAGGTATTACCTTGTTTGTAATCAAATAACGGGTAAGAAGGCATATTAACCGTCCCCGTAACGGGTGACCCTTGTTCGGGAATCCAGGTTAGCAGCACGGAAAACCCCTTGTTAAATGTAGTGTAAAACCGAAACCCCTCGATGATCAGCGGCCGATCATCTCCAACAACTTTTTTTACCAGATTCCCCTGTTCATCAGGTATAAACACCTGACTAAAGGTCAACCCCCTGAGCATCCCTGCTCCATAATCCACAGTAAAGGGGCCTTGAATAAAATGCACCTTCTCTAATGAGCCAGAGAACAGGGGACCCTTGAATTCTTCGGTTAGCTGACTCGGATCAAACGGTTGGGATTCCACTATTTCTATATGTGCATCCAGATAAATCAAACGTCCTATTGCGGCAAGTACTACTATACCCAATAAGGCCAGATGAAAAGTCAGCAGGCCGGGCTGGGAATTAATGCGTGAATTAGAAAAAATGGCTGCCAGCAGATTAATGGCTAACAAAGCCAGCGGAATTACAACCACCCAAACCACCGCACCCGGCTGATTGTCATAGGACAACGCAGCTCCAATGCCTAACAAAACAAAGCCTACCAAAGTAACTTTTAATGAGGCTATGGCCCTTATTATCTTCATGCTATCTTCATATTAATATTAGCTTCAAGTAAGCTTCATCTTAACAAGTATTTATAGGCACCAGCCCAAACTGCATCCTTGTAATAAACTACTAATAAACTATAACCTAAATCCCGAATTCAGGTTATAGTGAAAACAGTCTAGCAAAAATTCGTCTTTTTTTCAGCTATATCAAGGCACTAAATACGATCTAAGCGGGAATCAACCGAAAATCATGCGGAAATCTAACGAAAACCAGGGGAAATTCAATTATTGTTACTTTCGCCGTAAATTACGTTACAAATCTGCCATTGTGCAATCTATAAGCTGAAAAAAAGAACGTCATAAGATATTTAGTACCGCATAATTTGCTATTAAATATGAACAAAAATATTTCGCCACATACCTATGTCCTGTCTACGTTATTTGTTGTTGCGGCAACATTGCTTTTTTTTGAATATTATGGTTTCAAAGAACAGTATTTTTATATTCCTGTTTTCTCACTCGCAATAATTTATGCTGCCCTCAATTTTATACGTCAACGAAGAGGACTGAGTGCATTCTCTACGGATAAAAAAATCAATTTAGCAACGCTAGTTAAAAAATCAATCGCTCGTTATATTGTGTGGCTGACAATCATCTATCTTGCCTACACATTTTTCAGGCTAGCACCATTTTATGGTTTACCCCCTTACTCTGCGAGCACAGTCAGAGCTAACACAGTATTTTTTGAATATTTTTTAAATATTTACCTCATTGCTGGATTGCCCTATTTTATTTTAACAAACAAATTCAAAGCATCACGCGTAGAAGACTATTACGATCCCGCAATACGTATCATACACATGTTAAAGCAGGTTTTTTTACGCACGTTACGGGGTGATAATGTAAACTCAATATTTAGAGTATTTAGAAAAAAATACAATAGAAAAGTGTTGCTAAGCTTTTTGATGCGCACCTACTTCGTCCCCATCATGGTCGTTCAGGTTTATAGTTACACGGTATACTCAGTGAATTTTCTGAATAACCCAGTTAACAACTACCAACTATTGTCCATATTGTTCGGAATTACCGGGATACTGTGGCTTGCCGATACGATAAATGCCAGTCTTAGTTATTGCATAGAATCGAGATGGATGGAAAACCGCACCCGCTCCATCGATCTGACGCTGGGCGGCTGGTTTGTTTGTTTGATCTGTTACACCCCGCTCAATGAGATCCCTTCTTATTTTTTCTTTTTTGCGCCGACAGTGGTTACAAACAATGAAAGCCAGCTAATTATCGAAAATATTAATTTCTTATATACCATAAAAATAATTGAAATACTATTACTGGCCACTCACATTTACATAGACATTTCCCTTGGACCCTCTGTTGCCAATATAACGCTTAAAAAACTGCAAACAAAGGGTTTTTATGGGTTAATACGTCACCCGGGCACTACATTCAAATTGCTTTTCTGGCTTATACAATCTGTTTTTTATAAACGCTTCTGGAGCCTAAAAATTATTTTTGGTTATTTTATGTGGGCAACAATATACGTGTTGCGTGCACTCACCGAAGAACGCCACCTTAGCCAACATGAAGAATATATCGAATACAAAAAGAAAGTAAAATACCGGTTTTTCCCAAAATTATTCTAGCGATCTGATGTATTAAGTTAAAACGCTTTACGCTTAATGATATACACCATCATTTCCTTTTTATAAACTAGCGACGTTTGCATCTTCATTTCCATTATCTGCAAGCCGTTTTTTTCTACCATTTCCTGTATTCTGGGAAAATTAAATAAAAACCCTGATGCATAAATTATTCTGCCATTATGTTTCAAATACTTAGATATTTGCCTAAAAAACCGTTCATGAACTTCCCACAAAGGATCATCGCTATTGTCCAGGTGTTCAGGATAGTTAATATTATTAATGATGACATCAAATTTTTCGCCGGACTTAACAGGTTCAAACAAATCACCTAAACGCACATCAATTTTATTCTCCAAACCGAATCGCTTTATATTAATATTTGCGCTTTTAATAGCATCCTCACCAATATCCGTCGCCACGATCCAACTTGCTTTATTAGCAGCAAAAATCGCCTGAATACCCGAACCTGTACCAATATCCAGCACCGCTTCACCTTCATTTATCACACTGTTTTCAAGCAAGAACATACTCTGAATAGAAGGCCGTACAGCCTTACCATAGACATGAAATGTCTTTTGATTCGCGGACACAATAAACGGCTGATCAACTTTGCCTGGCCGTTGCGAATAATACAGCGTCATTTCGCCCGGATAATCAATGCGGACAAAATTCTTGCCAGGGTCTTTTTGATGTGTGCAAGCTAATAAAAAACCCAGTGCCATAGCTAAAAATAAATACTTAATTCCCTGTAGCCGTAACACAAGCGATAATCCATTCATATGTAATCAATCCTTTCCAGTCAATTCTGTTATTATTTAAACTGCGACAATAGATTATTGTACCTCCATTTATACTGGTTGTCGCAAAACACGGTTTTCGTAGATTGGGATGAGGCGCGAAATCCAAGCTACAAATTAGAGAATAAGACTATTACCGAACCCATCTCTGAATATAGCTCTCACATCCTCGGCGGCATAGCTGCACTTGGGTCCGCATTGCTATGGGCAATCTCGGCTATTCTATTTAAAAAAATCGGCAATAACATGCAACCCATTGCCATGAATTTTACCAAGGGAATCGTTGCGATACTCTGTCTTACGGTTCTTATAATACCCAGTGATCTTTTGTCGCTAGATAAAACCAGCCTGATGATGCTTGCAATAAGTGGCATTATTGGTATAAGCCTGGGTGATACATTTTATTTCGCAACCCTGGTGCGTATGGGTCCACGAATTACTCTGCTAATCGGCACATTGATACCCGTTTGCGTAGCCATTATTTCAGTTTTATTTTTACATGAAAAAATAACCTCTATCGCATGGATTGGCATCACGCTGACCATTGCAGGTGTCGCCACTGTCCTGTGGGAACAATCACCGCACACCGAGGCGCCTAAACACATTGGTCGCGGTGTAATATTCGCGCTGATTTTCATCTTGGCAAATGCGCTTGGCATCATTCTTACAAAATTGGGCGTTGCAAATATTCCCACCCTGGAAGCAACGTTAATACGCGAATCAGCGGCAGTGATGGGACTCGCTGTCTGGGGAGCAATGTCGCATTCGTTACTGAAATGGGTCAAGCCACTTAAAAATTTGCAGCTATTAGGCTGGCTTACATTCGCCGCAATTATTGGCACATTTTTGGGCACCTGGTTATCCGTTATCGCTCTAAAATACACCTACACTTCTGTCGCCGCAACACTTAACTCCACCAGCCCTATTTTTATTCTGCCTTTAATCGCTTTTTTCCTCAAAGAACATGTTTCTCTAAAAGCGACCGCAGGTGCATTGATGGCAGTTGGCGGTATAGCCCTATATTTTTTCACGCTTTAACCTTTAAGCTGCCACCAAAGAATATAAGGCACATGATTTAGATCATGTTTATTTTTTTATCAACAGTTTTTTATGAGCATTTTTTTATTAGCATAGTATAATAGTCCACGCTCTGCACAAGGCTTAGTAATAAAGTCGCAGTCAGTTTTTGTGATGGTTTGAGTGTAATTAAAGATGGGGGGTAATAAAAATGGGTGTAATAAAGATGGGTGTAATAAAAAGGGGAGTGGTAAAATTAAATGCAGTAAAACTGTGCTCGCATTTGCTTCATTCTTTTTTATTCTTGTTGTTCGGGATTTTCATCCCGTTAAACAGCGCATTTGCAAAAGAGCTGTTCGAAGTCTCGGTGGGTATATCACCTGTTATGAGTTCGTCGGCAATGTTTATTGCCAAAGAACGCGGTTATTTTGAAGAACAAGGAATCAAAGTAATTATCAACCCGTTTAAAGCCTCTGGCGCTAAAATGGTTCCTTTTCTGGCTACCGGGCAACTAATGGTAGGCGGCGGAAATATCAGTGCTGGCATGTATAACGCGATTGCCAATGATATTCCAATAAAAATTGTGTCGGACAAAGGCACAGTAACGCCAGGTCATGGATATCTTGCGCTTATTGTTCGAGCCGATCACATCAAAAGCAGACGATACAGCGGGTTTGCTGATTTGAAAGGTATGACTATGGCCGTCACCGCAAAGGGTGTATCTCAGGAAATTGTCACAGAACGATTTTTGAAGAAAGCAGGGCTAACCCTCAAAGATATAAAATTGGTAACGCTCGCCTATTCTGATATCAACATAGCATTGGCAAACAAATCCATTGATGCCTCTATCCAGATTGAACCCTTTGTCGCAGCTGCTGTTGAAAACAATATCGCTATTCGGGTTGCCGGAAACGACCTGGTTTATCCGAACCAACAAAGCGCAGCGATTATGTATTCACCTGTGTTTATTGAAAAACACCCTGAACAAGCTAAAGCCTTCATGGTAGCTTATGTCAAGGGTCTACGCGATTACAACGATGCATTTGAAAAAAACATAGGAAAAGATACCGTCATCTCTATGCTGGCAAAAAGCACTCGAATAAAAAACCGCAAAATATATGAAAAAGTGGTACCTGTTGGCCTGGATCCGAATGGAAAAGTGAATATAGAAAGCCTTAGAAATGATGCACGCTGGTACTTTGAACATGGTTATGTTAAAAAATTACCGGATATTGATTCCATTGTCGATCTAAGTTTTGCAGAATATGCGGTAAAGAAACTGGGCAGCTATAAATAAAACACGCGAAATCAAAAACAAGCCCCCCAATTTGCTAATATTTTGTACGTGAATCTCACAGGAAATTCAATATCACAACTAACGCTATTATTGTTGCAGAAAATTTAAGCAAAGAATTCTGCAACAACGACAATAAAATAACCGCGTTCCAGGGTTTAAACTTTCAGGTTAATTCTGGTGAATTTCTTTGTTTGCTTGGTCCCAGTGGTTGCGGTAAATCCACCATTTTGAACACCATCTGCGGACTGGAATCTCCCACGACCGGAGATTTAATCATTGACGATGGTGGTAGCAATACAAAAACAAAAATAAGTATGGTGTTCCAGGAACACGGGCTATTCCCCTGGATGTCTTTAAAGGACAACATTGCATTTCCGTTAAAAAATGACACCTCTTTCGGGGATAACTCTTTCCGTAAAAAAAGTTTCCGTAAAAAAAGTATCGAGCAACTTAGCATACAATTTTTAGAAAAAGTCGGCTTATTGAAATTCGCTAACTTTTTTCCGCACCAGGTTTCAGGCGGCATGCGGCAACGTATCAGTATCGCAAGAAGCTTTGCTGTTAATCCTGATATTTTATTGATGGACGAACCGTTTGTTTTTCTGGATTATCAAAACAGACTGCTATTGCAAGAGTTATTATTGACACTTTGGCAAGACTCGAACAAGACCGTTCTATTTGTTACCCACAATATCAATGAAGCGGTATCCCTGTCGGACCGTATTCTAGTAATGACCGCCCACCCCGGTTCAATGAAAGCAAATATAAAAATCAAATTATCTCGCCCCAGAGATATGTTTGAAATCAGAAAATCGACTGCATTCAGCAATTATGTAAATGACATTACTGATCTGATCAAGCATGAAATAATCGCATCACAGCAACAAACACAAATTGATATTTAAATGAGCAACAATGAAAAGCAACGCAATTAAACTTATGTCCCCTGCTTTACTATTTCTCATTTGGGAAATATGCAGTCAAACCGGTTTAATAGATGTGCGTTTTTTCCCTCCCCCCAGCTCTATATTTTACCATTTAATTTTTATCAGCCCCGACGAGGGCATTATCACTGATATTTTTGCGACACTTAATCGTATCACTTGGGGCTATTTGTTTGGCTCTTTAGCGGGTATCGCATTAGGTGTCAGCATGGGGCTGTCCAAAACCACCAGAGCCTTCCTATACCCGCTAGTGGCAATGCTGTACCCCATTCCAAAAATCGCAATACTGCCCCTCATTATGCTAATTTTTGGCATTGGTGAAATGTCAAAAATTGTCGTAGTATTCATTGGTAGTTTTTTTTTAGTGCTATTGAATACACTTTATGGTGTAAGCAACTTGCAAAAAATCTATCATGATGTCTCATATGTGTACCGTATAAAAAAAACCAATTTTATTTTTCACGTAGTGCTACCCGGTGCGCTGCCTGCGATTTTCACAGGATTAAAGCTGGCTATTGGCTATAGCCTTGTTATCGTCGTTGCAGCAGAATTTTCCGGTGCTGATGCTGGAATAGGTTATCTGATATGGCAATCCTGGGAAACATTTTCTATAAAAGCAATGTATGCAGGAATATTTGTGATAGGCACATTAGGGTTTATATTTGCTCATACCTTAGAATATATCGAACGAAAACTTATTCCCTGGAAACAATAATAGATGTAAGTCATCTACTTTAACCTGAGGTATAATGCAGGACGCCCAACAATCAAACAGAATATAACATTTAAAAAAACAAATGGTTAGAACAGGAACGAGTACTACTAAACAACAAATGATTATAAAACACGCATCACACCGCCTTTTTTTGTCGCAAATATTACTCATATTATTGTTAATAGTCGGGTTCTTTTTGAGCTTCGGCAGCGTAATTGCCGAAGATGCCGCCGCTACCAATGATAAAAAGACACTCGTAGATACCCACCATAAGCGCTCTCGACAATGCTTCGAATGCCATTTGGATGTTGAAAGTCCGGCGTTCAAAACAATCTTGAAAAATAATTGTATTGAATGCCATAAATCCGGCTGGGTGAAGGGAAAGCTGGAGCAATTAGCTAAAGAACCCGACATGTCCAATTCGTTAGCCACTGAAAAAGCCAGTGGACAGGGTCCTGGTATGAACGTGCCGATGTACTATGAAAATAGCAAACTTGGCGATAAACTCAACGAATTAATATTGATTCCTGCGGGTGATTTTATTCGCGGGACAAATAATAGGCTACCCGATGAAGGGCCTCAGCATGTCGTGAATGTGAAGGCATTTTATATCGACAAATACGAAGTAACCAATCTTCAATACAAAAAATTTCTGGATTCAACGGGACATATACCACCTAGTTTATTTATCCAAGGAATGCCCCCAAAAGGCAAAGTAGACCACCCAGTCGTTTATGTTTCCTGGTTTGATGCTAAAAAATATTGTGGCTGGGCTGGCAAGCGCTTACCTGATGATAAGGAGTGGGAAAAAGCCGCACGTGGTACCGATGGGCGCAGTTACCCCTGGGGTGACGAATTCAGTATTGAACGTGTCAACTCACCTGTTAGATGGTCAAATTTGAATCTGATCGGTGATACAACGCCCGCAGGGGCCTTTGATGGCGGGGTAAGTCCATACGGGCTACACGACACGTCAGGTAACGTATGGGAATGGACCTCTTCCCGCTATGAAGCCTATCCTGGCAATAAGCGAAAATCTGAAAATTACGGTGGTAATTATCGCACACTTAAAGGCGGTTCATGGTGGGATTGTTCTTTTTATCAATGTGGTATCTCCGCACCACTGTATAATCGCAGCTTCTTTCATCCAAAAACAAAAAATAACAGTTTTGGTTTTCGTTGTGCAAAAGATGGATAACATTGTTTCATAACACCAAATTACAAAAATCAAACCCCAAACACCAAGGGAAATTATGAGAAAACAATTTTTTGAGCCTATTTTTCCTATTTTTCTTAGTGCGTGTTTAACCCTTGCCGCATGCAGCAAGGATGATGGCTCGCAACAAAAAAATTCCTCGCCTACGGCGTCACAACTTACGTTACAAACAAAACAAACTGCGCCAACGATAACCGGCATGGTCTACATCCCAGCAGGGGAATTTGTAATGGGCAGTAATGATGTTGATGCAAGTGGTAAATCCGAAGAATTCGGGTTTAACGAACCCTGGTATTTGAACGAACATCCACAACACACGGTTTTTCTGGATGCATTTTATATTGATAAAAATGAAGTCACCAATGGGAATTATAAATCTTTTCTGCTGTTAACTGGTCAATACAATACAGAGCAAATAAACGATATCCTGAAAAAATTTAACCTGGCAGAAAGCAAAGAACCTTTGAGGAACGTCAATTGGCACGATGCTAGCAGCTTCTGCAAAATAATAGGAAAGCGATTGCCTACTGAGGCAGAGTGGGAAAAAGCAGCACGTGGACCTGATGGACTGGAATTTCCCTGGGGCAATGAATGGAAGCCTGACTACCTAAATGCCGGCGGTGAAGAAATTGATGTGATGCCAGTAGGGTCATATGAAAAAGGCAAATCTCCTTACGGCGTATACGATATGGCAGGCAACCTAATGGAATGGGTTGAAGACTGGTACCAAGCATACCCTGGCGCGGATTATAAAAGCCCGCGCTATGGCAAACAACGAAAAGTGGCTCGTGGCGGTAGTTGGGGTGGCATCGGCCATTACGTGATACCTCATTATTTCCGTACGGCGTATCGATATAATTATCCTGCGGACAAGGCTTTTAATGATATCGGGTTTCGTTGTGCAAAGGATGTATCTAAATAAATTCGTATGCCCCTATTAGCTTTTTTTTTCTACTTTTTATTCAGTGCCTCTGCCCTGGCAAAAGAAAACAATACCACTATAGAAATTAATTATTTCACAGACAAATTGACTGATGGCACTGATGGCCCTGAAATGGTTTGGATACCCGCGGGTAATTTTACGATGGGCGACATACAAGGCGTTGGATTGGATGATGAAGTGCCGCCTCATAAAATAAATATTAAAAAACGTTTTGCTCTTGGAAAATACCCGATCACATTTTTAGAATATGATTTGTTTTGTGAAAAAACAAACCGTACTAAAGCATATGATCATGGCTGGGGAAGAGGCAAGCGGCCTGTTATTCATATTAACTGGTTAGATGCGATAGCCTATACTGAGTGGTTAAGCCAGCAAACAGGAAAAAAGTATCGCTTACCAACGGAAGCGGAATGGGAATATGCAGCCCGGGCTGGATCGAAAACGAACTACTGGTGGGGAAACAAAATGCTGCCAGGCATGGCATATTGTTTTAAATGCGGTGACACAATAGAAAAAAACCAAACAATTACTGTAGGCCGCTTTCCAGCTAACTCATTTGGACTATATGATGTCGTCGGCAACGTTTGGGAATGGACGGCGTCAAAATGGACTCAAACGTATTTTGGAGAAGAATTAAAACAAATTAACAACAATGAAGTTGTAATTGCTGCTAACCATCTAGAAGCAGCACAACTCGCCATGCGCGGGGGCGCCTGGAACCTCCAGGAAAAATTTAACCGTTCTTCATCTCGGTATTATGGCGCACCGAAGGCGCGTAACATGAACTTAGGTTTTAGAATTGCCCGATCGGAATAAAATTACTCGGCGTAGAAAACAAACCCTACGAAGACAGTAAATTTATTTTGTTCTTGCCACACGAAACCCGACTGTACTCCACGCTTCGTGCGGCAGTATTACGCCTCTATTTGCAGATCGCATATCTACAATAAAATTATACCAGGAACCACCGCGGATAACCCTTACGCCTTCATCAAGCCCTTTATTTGAACTAACCAGCTCACTACCGTCATAGAACCCCACATAGTCTGACGCGACCCACTCCCAAACATTTCCGCTAACATCATATAACCCGAATGGGTTCGCTAAATAGCTGCCCACAGGCACGGTCTCAACTGTACGCCAATGCGCAAAAAAAAACCGACACCTGGCTTGTTGGCAATCGCCGCTGTTACCGTTACCCCACCAGTAGCTCGTTTCAGTGCCACCACGAGCGGCATACTCCCATTCCGCTTCCGTTGGCAAACGGTATTGCTTTTCTGTTTGCTGACTTAACCAATTGATATATGCAATTGCATCACCCCAGGACACACAAACAACCGGGTGATTATCCTTCTGCCGAAAAAGAGGATTATACCATGCGGCTTCTTTTTGCTCATGCCACACGACTTTGCGTGCAATGCAACCATCGTTCAACTCGGCTCTTGTTCGATAACCGGTTTTTTCCACAAACAATCGAAATTCTGCCACCGTCGTTTCATATTTCGCTAACGCAAAGGGCTGTGACATTTTCACCGAGCGAATAGGCTCTTCATCGCCATCTGTCTGGTCGCTACTAATGTTCCCCATACGAAAAATACCTGATGGTATCCACACCATTTCAGGCCCCTGCAGCCCTATATTTAACTTATCTCTAAATACAGAACCGGTATCCGCATCCCAAACAATTTTTACTGTCGTGCAGGCCGTATTTAACGAGAAAAAGACACATAATTGGAGAATTAAATAACATTTATTGAATAAATTTCCAAGCGTGAATATCTTCTCCATACTGGACTACCTTGTCATCACATTCAATTCGCAAAAACGACAAAGGATTATAAAAATGCCAAATCAGGACGCATGAGCCAACTCAGGAAACGGCAAATACTTTTTATTAAAAAACTGCATTGCCACTTCATCCGCAAAAAATCGACCACGTGGTGTCAAGAAAACTTTTTCATCATCTTCACCCAGCAAGCCCAATTTTTTCAGGCGAGCAATTGTGTCGCCAAAAAACGCTTCCACGGTCTCGCCTGTAGCCCGGTTAAATGATTGTTTATGTACAAAACTGTTTTTCAACGGCAAAATAAATCGTCTGCGTATCTCATCATCGTGCGTTCTGACCATCCCGCGATTAACAGATACCTTACCCTCATCCACAAGCTGATAATAATTTTCTAAGTTATCATCACCCACATTGAGCGAAAACACACCGCGCAGGTTCGACCAGGAAGAAACACCGACTCCTATTACATCGGAAAGATGGCAACATGAATCGCGCAAATAATGCGATATATCTTTTTCCTTTTTGGCAAAAATTCGCGTTTGCCGCTCGTCAAATCCATTATCTCTTGAAATAATCAGGCCTAACATTTTCATAACATAGATATCATCAACTTGCGGAAATGTATTCGCTTTTTTATTATAAACTTTTAATATATTCCCCGGCCTGTCACCATGCGGTTTAATACGCAATCGATATAATTGATAACCCTCAATATCCAAAGTAACAGCTTCTTGCATTGTCTCAACCCACTGCAGCAAATTTTGCTCAGGGTAACCATAGATAAGATCAATGAATATATTGTCGATACCCGCTTTACGAATCTGCTCTATGGCCTTCAACGTATCCGCATGAGTGTGAACGCGCCCCATGCGCGCCAATATTGAGTCATCAAATGATTGCACACCCATACTCAATCTATTTACACCGTAATCCTTCATTATTTTTAATTTTTCCAGACCATCTTCACCCAGTATTGTTGTTGGCTCCGGCTCCAGAGAAAACTGGGTACAATTGGTTAAATCAAAATGAGTGGTAAATGCTTTTAAAAATCTCTCCATTTGTTTAGCAGATAAATAGGAGGGTGTACCACCGCCTATCAGTACTGCATCCACCGGAATTTGCTCCATACCCAATTTTGAGCGGTATAAACCCATCTCTTTCTCCAAGTGGTCAAGATAATTATCCACTTCCTCCGGGCGACTTTTGGTTTTTGTAATCCAGTGGCAAAAAGTACAACGTGACGGACAAAACGGTATATGCACATAGGCAATCATAGGATTAGCGGGGCGTTCATTTATCTCGGCAAGAATTGGTTTTTCATCCATTTGCGGATACATTGTCAACGGCGGATAGCCGATAACAGGAAAAAATTTCCCGTCTGTAGGCAGAATGCCAGATGTTTTTACCTTATCAAGGCCCAGTTCACCCAATTCCATCTTAGCTTTTTCAATCCAGTTTTGTACATCCATAATCAACCTTTCAACTTAACGCTTATTATTGCTTAATTTCGGACGTCATCACCAATGCGACTGGTTTCGGCCCGGTATTTATTTCACCCACACGCTGCAAGTCACCATTTACTTTATTTAATCTAAAAATCATAATGTTTCTTGAACCTTCATTTATGACATAGACATAATCCCCTGCAGGGCCAATAACAATATCGACCGGATCTTTACCCACAATCACTTTTTTAGAATTCTTTTTTATCAACCCAGTGGTAGTATCTACCTGATAAATAGAGACAGAACCAGATCCTTTATTTACCACGTAAATAAAGGATCCATCATGCGTTAGAGCGATAGACACCGGTTCTTTTTCTGTCATCGTCGACCCTTCCAAGCTACGTAAACCTCCAGACTGAACATGTATTTCATAAGCCGTCAGTGTATTTGATTCTGCAGAAACAACATATGCGTACCGTCCATTGGGGTCAATCGCCATCGCATTAGCTCCATTTTTTATTTCGACAGGTGAACCAAACTCACTTGCAATCACCAAAGGTCCATCGTCATAATAATTAAAAAATGAAATATCGTTTGTTAGCGCATTTATAATATACGAATTACGCGCAGACGGATGTAATAATAACTTACTAGGTTGGCGTTCTAGTTTATATGGGGACGCGTAATACAGCCCGGTTTGTTTTAGCTCCGTTAAAGAACCGTTAGTCGCATCTATTTCAAAAACAGACATCGTGTTCGATTTAGAATTTAATGTGTAGACATATCTCCCATTGTAATCAACTGCAATTGAGTGGGGCTGTTCGCCAGTTCGATATGGCGAACCAGCAATTTCCTTTAATTTGCCGTCACGTCGGTTAATCATAAAAGCGGAGATGGTGTTTGATTTTAAATTGGCTACATATAAAAATCGATTTAGTGGATCCAGAGCAAGGGATTCCGGTGCCAAACCAGTTTTTGCTTTGGCAATTGACTTAAGCGCCCCTGTTTTATTATTAACTTTATATACACTAACCGAATCTGAATCAAAATCGGCCAGGTAAGCAAAACGTGAGGAAAATTCTACTGGCTTATCACCCATAACAAATGCAATTGACCGGGGACCAGAACGTGCCATTGTGGTCTCACCGATAGACAATACACCCGTTTGCTGGTTCACGGAATAAACCGTGACATGATTACTATCATAATTTGTAACAAAGGCAAAATTCCCGCCCGACTCTACTTCTACTTGAACATTCAGACTTCCTACATTGACAAACGGTGAACCGGGGATAGGCATTAACTCACCCGTGAGCATATCGATGGAGAAACCATATGTGCCGCCAAACCAGTTTGCAACATAGAGAAATTTCCCATTCGGATGAATGGTTAAACCAAAGGGGAATACCCCCTCGCCCAATGGCAAAATATGTTTTTCCAGCAAAGCGCCACTGTCATTGTTTATTTCAAATACGATAATTTCCCTACTATTCCAACTGCTCACAAAGGCATACTTACCCGCAGAATGTACTTTTATATACTGCGGTGCGTCTCCTGCGATAAAGGGTGAACCAGGTATATTGCTCAGTTCACCCGTTGTGCTATTCACGCGATACCCAGACACAGTGTCATCGTTGATATTCGTCATATACACGAATCGGTCAGAGGGATGAACCGCAACAGAACGCGGTAAATACCCGCCGGGATAAGGTGACCCCTTAACTAAACTTAATGCACCGGTCTGAGAATCAATTTCCATTACAGCAACAGCGTTGGAATTTCTACCCGCGATATATAAATATTCCCCATCTTTGTCTAATGCTGACCAAAAAGGAGAAACCACTTGCGGATCAAAAGGCGAACCCGGGAGTTCTATCAATCTCCCGGTTGAATGATTAACGCTAAACGCAGAAACTTTCATTCCAGTCTGCTCAGTAACGTAAACAAAACGACCACTAGGGTGGGCAACAACAGATGAAGGAAATCTGCCGGTGTCCACATGACCATTGTGACGTAACCGACCGGTAACACTGTCTACTGTGTACATCGAAACAGTACTGTCATAGGCGTTTACGACATAAGCAAATTTAGGCACCACTGCATTAGCGAGCTGATATTCAAACAACACCGACAGCAAAACAATACTAGATAAACTTGATAATCGCATTATCCGGTTAAACCACCGTATAGTTGTTGAAACACGTACGCACGTAAATCAGTTGCGACACTAACTCGGGTAAGTAGCAGAAAACAGATCTTGGTTTAGAAAGAAGGAACAAAAAGAGTACCTAAAAACTAATTAAATACTAAAAACAATAAATGTTTACGGCACATTAGTACACGCCTCACTACTCATCGCCATCCAAAACACACCCGTAGCCCCGTTACCTGGCGCTCCGACTGAACCACAATTGGCTACCGTCCAGTTACCACTGAGTGCAAAACTAGTGACCTTTAATACAGCTCTATTATAATAGGGACCATTAAAATACCCTGCTCTACCATCACCTGCGGGACCATTTCGAACCTGGACGCCCGATCTGTTAAATCCACCTTCAAATCCAACGTCATTTAGATTGACAAGAAAAGCCTTGTTTTTCCAACCATGCGGGACTGCAATATGACATAAATTACAGCGAAAGTTTGACACAGCATTCGCATGAAAAGTATGTAAATTCTGCGTATTCGGCATACACATCATTCCACCGCCACCACCGCTCATACGACCGCCGCCCATGCCGCCGCCGCCCATGCCACCGCCGCCCATCATACACATACCACCACCACCACCCAGTGAAAACCCACTATTTTGAGGAAAAGCCGGTGACGGATTGCCGTATTGATTATATCGATGGCATTTAAAACATAAATGCGTTGGCTGGCCGATACCGGTTCCGGTTGTGCGTCCACCACTCCACGGACCTTTTAACAGAAAATCATTCTCTGAACCATGCGGTCCCCAGACACGTCCATCATCACCTGCACCACCACCGCCGGTATTGCCCGTTGGAACTGATGTGCCGTTGTTGGTATCAGAACCATGGCAATCCGTGCAATACATGGTTTGCACACCCACAGCCAGATTAAACGGTGAGGTCCAATTGAGTTGGTTTGCATCACGAATCGCAGGTGTTCTGCCGGTGGACCTAACAACCGGATGCCAACTACGATGATTGTTTATAGCAAATGCAGCGCCAGCGCCACTGTTAGGGGCGGTGCCTTCACCCTGATGTTCGACAGGAGAATTATATTCGCTCGCCTGATTGGTGTACTGCGTCATTTCGTTAGTACCAGATGGGGTACCACCGACAAATGAACCCAACATCGGCGGTGTATTGCCATACGCATAATTTGAGTGACACTTAAAACAAACCTGGTACTCGCGTGTTACGTAAGGGCTGGAGGTACCATCGTCACCGGGTGGCGCATCAATCGGTGGGCTGCCTCTTTTAATCGCGAAAGTAATCTGCGCATTAGGAACAGCATTAAAATTGGGGCCTGCGTAAATGGGTTCGACGCCCCATATACCCCTTAAAACACCGGAAGCGACATTAGTATGCATTCTAACACCTCCAACAACTGCAAGGTCCGCGTCATTATGCGGGTGTGTGCCCGCTGGACCGGGATTAGCTGGGTCAGCGTTAAATAAACGATTTTTGATCACGCGGTGCGGATTATGGCAATCGGTACATTCGGCATGTCGATTAGCCAAACGCGTTTGGCTCTCGATAAAATCTTTACCGGCCTGCGGGATGCCGGGTGCATCACCTATATTGTGAACCTCTTCTGGACTATTCACCCCGAGAGACTGGTCGTCGGTGGTAATCGGCATGCGTGTTGCCAATGTAGTAAAGTCAGTTTTAATATCCGGCACTTCTGTACCAAGACCTTGGGCGGTTAATGTATTACCATCTGATGAGTGACAGGCGTAACAAGTTTGTTCAATCGCAGGTCGGCCACCCTGTTTAACCAGGTAACCACCAACAGAAACAGTAGGTCCATCTGTGCCTTCGCGCGTCAGACGTCGTGCACCCTGTACAGTGTGAGTATCATGGCATGCAAGACAAGCCGATTCCCATGTTCGTGTACCCAATGGGAATTCTCGTACATTGGCCGCCGCATCCGTGTATATCTCATCAGCGACATCAGGATTAGCATGTGCAGAATCAACCCAACCTGCTTTGAGGTGACAGGCAATACAGATAATATCGGCGTTAGTTCCGACGGGTGTACCTGGATTAAACCCAACATCCGCAGGTCGAGTCGATTGCAATCGGCTCAAACGTAAAAACTTAATATTCTGCTCTAATGTATCATCTCGAATATGCGGATCATGGCAGGTATTACATTGAACCTGCCCTTGCCCACCAGAATCATCCTGTAGAGGAACGATAGGCGCTGGTTGCCCACGAACCCGGGTACCAAGATGTGACTCTACTGCCGGGTCACGCATTTCACCGTCTGCTGCCGCGAGCGCACTATCATACGTCATCGAAATGGGGTGATCATTTGTCAAATCAGTGCCAAGAAAACGAGTAAAACCAGAAAGCCGCCCACTGGGGCCTTCAGCGATGGCACCACCCGCAATGGTGCCCGTCATCGCTATATCCTCTGTGGTACCGATTCGATCAGTAAAACGACCTTCAAATACATTGACCGCGCCCACAGCCATTGTGCCATCATGGCACGACAGACACAGTTTCGAGATACCTGTCGGTTGTTGTAATGGCTGGCCCGGGCCAATCGCCGAATCCAGCGATCCTGAACTATAGGTAGGATACTGCGCACCAGATAATTCGCGGTTCCACAATGGACCCTCACTTACCGTGCCACCATGCGGGGCATGGCAAAAAACACAAATTTGATTTTCTGTTACTGCCGAGACAACTCGACTTGCCCCCCCAGGCAGTTTTGGAGCAAAATCCGCAGAAAAATTATGTTTGGTATTGGAAATGTCAGAGATTCGCGCTGCGTGCGCATCAATTGAAAAAGTGGGTACGATACAAATAGCCGCCGTATAGACTAAAATCGCAGTTAATAAAACCGGGAAATATCCATTGAAATAAGCATTTAGCTTGGCGCCGCCATAGGAAGAACGACTAAAAATCTTGCACACCCTCATTGCACCCTCTGACTATTTTTTTCGTGTTCGGCCTTAAATTGAGTAATTACTCATCTCATGAGCTACTCCAACCAAATAAATGCTTATTAATTTTTATAATTATTATTTAAGCTTATTATTATAAATTGATAGTTTTCTGTTATTTTTATGAGGCTTATCAAGCCTGATTAATTCTGTTTTTAGAAACCCATCATTTGAAACCTACTTTACTTTAGAAACCTATCATTTGAAACCTACTTAACTCACTTTACTTTAGAAACTTAGCACTAGAATGCAATAAATAACCAGGCGTCATCCTGGATTATTCAAATATTGTAAAACCACAATACGTCCGTTGAACATATCTGCAACATAAATACGGTCTTGGGAATCAGACCACACACCTGCTGGCAGGTAAAATTGGCCTATACCCGAACCTGTTCCACCAACCGGAAGCAGAAATTCTCCCGAATTATTATATACTAGCAAATAATCATAGTAGGATTCTACAACGTAAATAAGGCCTTGATCATCGACCGAAATTCCCTTTGGTCGCAGCAAATCCCCTATATTTAAGCTACGTTTACCAAATTTACTAACAAAATCCCCGTCCTTATCAAAAATTTGGATCCGCGCATTCATAGAATCAGTCACATACAGTTGCCCCTTATAATAACTGATAAAAGTAGGGAAATTAAACTCACCGGAGCGAACGCCGCGCTGCCCGATGACACTGAGCAGTTCACCGGAATCATCAAATATCTTTATATTGTGGGCGTGGGTATCTGAGACATAGATACGACCAAATCGCGCGTCTCGAGCCAGACCCGTCGGCCGTTTAAGAAGCCCTCTACCGAATTGTCCTAACGGTATTCCGTTGCTATCCAACCTAACGACGACGCCTAGTTCAGCATCCGCAACATAAACCTCACCGTCTTTGCCTGGTACGATGCCGATTGGCGCAAGAAAATTGCTGCCATCTTCTGAATCAGCCTTTTCCCAGATATTCAACTCGCCCAGTTTATCATCAAATACAAATACGGCCTGCCGACTAATGTCTGTTACATAAATACGTTTGCGCTTTTCATCAACAAAACCAGTTTGCGGCCGTTGTAAAACAACTTTTTGAGACGGCTGTGAATCTATGCCAACAAACCACTTTACAAACCGCATAAAGACACCGTCCTCTTCGGGCTTTTTATAAAAATTATTTTCCCCGGTCAACTGCCCTATATATTTATAGCGCGGCATTTCCGGTTCGGACGGCCATACCTTGGAATCATCAACTCGATAACGTAATTCACCCCGTGTATCCGCACAACTGGAGAGAAAAACTGTAAAAACAAGAAAAATGAGTAGCGAGGAAATTCGTTTATTTAACATTATTCTTGTCACAAATAGTTTATACAAAGCGTTTTTGTAAAAGTTGTAATATCAAATCCATAACAAGATAAACGAGCGTTACTGAACTTTAAAAAGATTCTGATCTAATCCGTCTTCCGGAACCACATCGAAAACCTGCACCCGTCTATTTAAGCTATCAGCAACATATAATTGCTGCTCTTTTGACATCCACATATCAGTAATCGATCGAAAACGACCTGGCGCTGAACCGCTACCCCCTAGCGTCGCGATGAGTCTGATATCATCATAAACTCTGATTGTGTTATCGGATTTATCGCTAACATAGACACGCTGTTCCTTATCCAATGCAATCGCGGTTGGCCAGATCAAATCGCCTTCACCCAGACTAAATCTGAATCGTCCGGCTGCGCCAGGATCCAATCCCAATTCTTGCACGGGTAACTCAAGACGGTCAGCTATAAAAATACTATTACTTCTTCCTTTCGCTATTGCAGTAATCGCACGAAATTTTCCTGGTCCCGTTCCACGTGATCCAACGGCACTTAATGGAATACCTAATTTGCTAAATATCACTACGTGACTGAAACTACCATCGGCCACATACACTTGACCCGTTAAATCATCAACCATAACATCGATTGGCCGCGATAAATTTACCAGATCACTGTACTGGCGAATTAAATTGCCCAATTCATCAAAATACAAAACACGCTTGCCAACTGGGTCCGTTATATAAAAACTCAAATCGGATTCAACGTAAATACTCGTCGGCTCACCTTTAAGCTGCTGGCCAGCGACACCGAGAACTTCTATCGTTTCGTCAACAGTATTATATCGATAAATAGAAGAGTCACCGCCATCAACGATGTAAAGAAAATTACCGTAACCACCAACCGCGACGGGTTTTATAAATTTAACTTGCTGACCATCACCACCAACAATAATGCGAGTAAATTCGCCAACCGCACCGTCCAGCTTTAACTTACCACCGCGTATAATACCTGATGGTCTCAAGACTTCCGGCTCATCACTGCGTTTAAAACGAAGATTTGGCGACGTAGCTGCTGCTGCGGATCCGTCCTCAGATGACTGTTCACCATCTGTAACTGCTTTTTTAAATTCCGCTAAAGTACAACCAGTAGTTGCCCCAATGAACAAAAAAATTAAACTGGCAATAACGATCAGCAACGGCGTCAACGTACGTCCAGTTAACATTATCCTGGTTAGCGAAGACCTACGCCTGATTAGCGAAGACCTACGCTTTCGCGCGGAACACTGTGACATCGATTACACTCCAATGGAGGAAAGGCGACTTTGCCATGGCACACACCACAATATTCACCTTCAATTATTGCCGCCATAGTGACAAAATTACCGCCACGTTGCGGTAAAAATATTCCAGGATGGCAGTTTTTGCATGTGAGCCATTTAGTATGCGGTAAATGAGGAAATCGAACATAAGGCATAGACGCGGTATTTCGAAAAATAACATCAAAATCCACTGAATGCATTTTCTCTTCACCAGTGATGCCGGTGCGCGGTGAAATCAGGCCTTTGTTCAGTGTTTCTACCCAATTTATGACACCACGTTTATCACGCGGGAAATTAGCCATCGCTTCAGCTGGCGGTTGCAAGATCTTAACTGCATCATTTGTTGGATCATGCACACCATCTTCAGCGATCGAAACGACATCCCCATGTAATTGAAAATGACCCGTGCCTTCTTCGCCAATGGCCGGGCCAAATACAAACATACACACTGTAAAAAACAATGTTGATATATACCTATATACAACCATACCCTTTCTCGCGCCCATTAATTCGACTTCATTCACCCATCGTGTTGTATAAAATCTTTTTGCCCTTTTACTATATATGCCATACACCTTATATTATATACCTTTTTCTAATTATCAGCATCCAATCAACGCTTATGTCGAAAAAACGCAAAAAATCCAGTTTTGCCATGGAAAGATTTTTTAGATCCCGCCCTTGACTTTCCCCGATAGGAACTACTGACTTACCCCTGCTATGCGCAATGCACGCCTGACTTGGGTTGTAGCCGACAACATCATCGCAATAGCTGTTGGAAAATCACCTTGCTTTGCTTTTTTAATTGCATCATCGCGCTGACTTCTTCCTTTCACAACGAATCCATCCATAAGTTTCACGGCACCCGGCGCTGGTTTTTTCCTGGCAATGGCGACAGGTACTAATTCTTCATAACCGGCAAATCGCTTTAATTCATATTGATATTCTTCTTCTGCCGTTTCAAAATTCAGATCATATACAATTGTTTGGGAATCAAGCATAACATTGATCGCACTAGTCACGATATTTTCTGCTTTTTCTAACAAAGGAATCGCCTTTAAGTATTTACGTGTATCAGCAAATGTCTTCGCTTCTTGTAGCAAAGATGTGACTTCTTTTTTGTCGTAATCAACCACTGCCTGTTTGCCACGTGTTTTAACCGTTTGATCCTTGCTTATCTTATGCGATTGCTCAAAGTTCTTTACAGAATCAAGCAATTCCATATACCGGGCATTTCTTTCCTCTAAGACCTCTTCGCTTGGCACTAACCTGGATGACGTACCAATCAAGCGTAATACATCATCTGCAAAAGCCAACGCTTTCTCATTATCACCGGAAGAAAGGTGCTTGCGCGCTTTACCCATTTTTTCCCTAGCCGAATTCAACATATTTTTTGCTTCTTTATTATTACTTGCATCTACGCGCTTGGTACCTTTAGACACAAGCATCATGTCAGCAAACGTCATTTTCTGCTTAAGCTTTGCGATAGAAACTTTCGCTTTTGTTGCTTTCGAGGACTTACCTGCACTTGCTGTAGAAATCTTAACACTCGCAATTAATTTATTGATTTTCGCTTCAGATGCATCCTTGTTGACGACAAATATCTTGCCCCCCATTGCGCTGTGGTTTTGACATTGATAATAAATGACATCCGGCATCTTATTGTCAGGCGTTATTTCTATTATACCTTTGTAGGTAAACTGCCCCTTAATCCCATCTATAACCACACCGCCACCCCAGCCTACTGGACTCGTGGAAAAATAAACGTCATGCAATACATCAGTTCGGACATCAAATTGATAGCGTTCACCACGTCGCATGGCGATTGTTTTTCCTTGCACATCATCCAATGAAAAACCTAATATATGCCCTTTGCCAAATGAAGGATGTGATTCATTTTTTTCCGCCACGGTGACTATATAATAATTCGGATCCAATTTTTTGGACGACACATCAGGTTTTTTTGCTTCCGCTGGCTTATCAACGGGCGCGGGTTGAATCTCTGAAGTGACATCGGCGGGCATTTCTGTTACTTCGGGAATAGTCGTAATCGGCAACGGCTGCACCATTACAATGGGTTCATCCGGGGAAACATCATCTTCCTTCGCTTTTGCCTGTTGTTCTTTTTCTTTAGCTGAGGGTTCAACCGGAGCTTCAATGATAGTTGCTGACTGCTCGGCGGGCATCTGTTCGTTTTTATCGAGCGAGCCGCACGCGGGCACAAAAAGAAAGACTATGAAAAAAAGGGTAAATTTAATGTTCGAGTTCATGGCTAATCACCTGAGAAAATTGATCTAACGCGGGTTCATGATTGGCTTAAGCGTAGGACCATCCTGAACCTGACTACCTTATCCAGACCATATAAATATCCAGACCCATATAAATATAATTCAGTGCATTCTCTATCTCTCCTGTTCGCACTGCCAACTTATCTTGTTATCGGCAAAAAATCGAATTGATTGATTGATACTTTCCTCTAATAATGCATTAAAAATTGCTCTGTTGTTGCTCTATGTAAAAGTGCAACCGTCAAAACAAACCAATACTTTTAAAATGGAATTTATCAACCAAAAACTATTTACCTCAGTTAATTAAGCTTAAAAATACAAACGGTGCAGGTTAAATCACCTGCACCGCTGAGTTTTCTGCACTTCTTTCATCTGATAAAAGTACAGCTAGGTAAAGGTACCAATTACCTCCAGGGGTTTTTAACACTCGCCTGACTCAAAGGTGGTTTCCAATTTTTTGGTTTGGGTTTGGAATGGCATTTTTTGCACGACTTAGTGGTAACCGGAAAAGACACTTTACCGTGACACACGCCGCATTTTTCACCCAAAAGTATTGCAGACATCGTTATCTGGTTCGCATTTCTTTGTGGAATGAAAATCTTTGGGTGGCAATTGGAACAATGCAACCATTGTGTATGCGGTTTGTGTGGAAAAACCACATCCGGCATGGATGCTTTTACTTCACGCACAATGTCTAAATCCATAATAAGTGGCTCAACGGTAGGATCTATACGATCATAGCGAGGCTTCAAATAGCCCTTGTCGAGTGATTGCACCCAATCGACGTAATTACCAAATGGCGTCGTTGGTAAGCCTTTGTAAGATATTTTCGGCGGTTGCAGCACATGCGTACCTTCATTAGCCGGATCATGAATACCGTCCTCCGCTGGCGGTGCATTTTTTTCCTTATCCTTTTTAAGCAGGCGATTAAAAACATTCGCCTTGGTCACATTGCCGCTTTGACCTTGAACGGGCTTTAATTTCATCGTTTTCTTTGTTGCACCGACTTCAGCCGCGTAAACATTCGCCATAGCAAATGTTAAACCAAACGCACAAACGGTACAGGCAGCCGCTAACAACCTATTGATTTTATTCATTTTTATTTCATCCCCTTATTGCGCGCTCTTTACACCACCTGGCAGCGCTTTATACTGTGGCGCGACTAAACGTTGAATCGTACTCCCGTGGATCTGTGTCGGTGTTCCAGGAATGCCCGAGTGACACATTCCACAGTTTTCCACGGACCAGGCAATTTCACCGTTATGACAGGCGCCGCAAAATTGGCCGTCAATAATTTTAGCCATCGTGATCTTGTTTCCACCTGCTTTAAATTTAAACCCGAGATCGGCATGGCATACTTTGCAGCGAAATCTAATACGATGATACCAATGCGGAAATACGGCGGGTCGCATACCTGCGGCATCAGCATAATTATTTATTACTACATCCGCGTACTCTGCCTGTGCAGATTGTGGGATCATTATGACGCTAAGACTGCTTATTAAAGCAAATAAAATTGCCTTCCATTTCACGAGATATTCCAAAAGTGATCTCATATCAACCTAACTCCCCTATTATTTATTAGAATTTAACCAAATACTATAATTTTTCTTTACCATATTACAAGGGTAAAGCGCATTTTCTAATACCTGTGATCTTACACGACTCTAGAAGCTTCGTGTAGCCGAAAAGTTAACACCAAGCGTCCTTTCTCCTTCAGGAGCTTCAGTTATTCGGATATTAAGCTTGGTTGATAATAAACCAATTGCGTAGGAAAATGAATTTACCCAGGTTAGATTCCCTCTTTGTGAATCTCCATCTGCTAACAACCTTTCTTGTCTTAATGTCGAGGCATAAGTTAACGCAAATACACCAAATAACCGACTATGGCGGTAGGCAAACCGGATAGAAGCAGATTCTTCTGTATCTGAGGCCCCAGGTTCGATCGTCAAGGGATTGTCAGTTTTAGAAGCTTGATAATTAAAATTTCCGGATGCTGAACTAAGACGATTTATCCCCTGATTTCGGGCTAGTGAGAGTGAAGCTAATTGAAATACTACCCCGTCCTCTTCGAGTGTCCGTGAGTCAGAAACAGCAACGTTGAAAATTGTGTTGCCACCCCAACCCAGGTGATTCACGCTGGTATTAAAACTTATAGAATGTGCTTTAGTCAGCTCGTCTGTTTCTGTATCCTCCGTGGATAAAGTCGAATCATTGTCATCTGGAAAACGTTTTGAAACGGCTAAATTTTCTGAAAAACCAAAATTTAAATTTCCACTGTCGAATAGCCAGGATCTGCTCGCGGCATGACCAATTGACACACTGGCGCTTTGACTACTGGTTTTCGTGTCCTCTACGGGGGGGACTGCAGCCGGATTGCCGTCCAGTTTACTATTTGCATTACTGACACTACCGCTCAAGTTCCAGTTATAAAAAAAATCAAAAATGGTCGTCGGGGAGGAAAAAAAACCGATTGTTCCAATTTCGGAGGAATTAAGTGACTGCCTACCTTCAGATTCACTTGAATTAGCATTAATCGTTAAATTACCACGTATTTGGCGAGAAAATATATACGACATCGTTAAACCGATGCCTACCGCACTAGTCTCGACACTGTCCCGAACGCTATTGTCGGTCGTCGTTTTGGAAAAACGCGCACCACCTGACACGGAATAGGGTTTATGCTCAGGTCGCCAAGAGGCGCTTGTGGACACCTGATTAACCGACGACTCACTACCAGAACCGCCCACCGATTCCGATTTAGACGTGGAATGGCTGAATAATGAAGTAATCCCCATTTCTGCACTTGGTAAATACCCGTGCGTCGCGGTTAACGATAAGCTTGTGGAATTATTACCAACATCCTGTTGTTCTGTATCAATATAACTACTATCAATACTATAACGCTGTTTAGCCCAGGATCGATTAACGCGTAACCCGGCAATGCTGGATAGAAAATTGCTAAACAATGACTCGAAATCAGATCGATTATAGAAAAAATTGATATGCGTACGATCATATGTTGTATACGCCTGTGATATCCCTATGCGTCTGGTCTTGGTTATCAGCGTCGTGGATAACAAACCTTCCTCTGCATTTGATATACTTTCTGACTCATTTCGACTAAGCGCATAGGTTAATCGAAAAGGAAAGCGACTTAGTGGGAAAACCGCAAACGCCAGATTAACAGTATTGGATGTAAAATTACTCTCAGGCGCGTTACTACTGGTGCTCTCACTTGTTGCCAGCCCGAAACCCAACCCTGCTGACATAGTGGCAAACCACGGTCGCCAAATAGCGCTGTTACCAGCGACATTAACCCTGATCAAATTAACTTCTGATTCCCGATTATTGGTTTTATTAAAACTGTATGTATAACCTATACTTCCGCTTAAATTTAAACCGTAGGGATCATAAAATTCAGCTCGAGCGGACGTTTGCCCAATCAAGAGCAAGGACAGCCCCAAAAAGCACAATTGAAAAAATTTCGAATTCCTCAGTACGGGCTTGTTTACTATCACTACTCCAAACACTCCCCAAAGCGGTTGCCAATACACAAAGTCCTTTTAAAAAAGCAAAATTAAAACTGTGCCTTGCCGCTTACATTCATTTTATCTTTGGGTCTTTTGAACAGCCAACTTTCTTATATAGATAATAAATACAGTTACTCTAAATAATACGTCGCCAGAACAAAGTATACGTAACCCGGAACACCCTCAAAAACAAACCCGGGAATGATCAAGAATCTGTCCCAGGAAACTTAATATTGGCTTATTAGTTAATATTTATATACTAATTCCACACCAACTAATCGTAAGAAAAAACATCAAATAAGTAAAAAAATCTTCGCATACAAATGATTACAATACATATGATTATTATATTAAATTACATAATATAGCAACGCACAACAACATGCTCGATAAATAAACAGTTCGGCGAATAAATGAGTGCGATATTAAAAAGTCGTCACTTAGGCTACTTCTGCACAACCTTATATACTGACTTATCCACATCTATTTTTGTCTCAGATCTGAGTTTTTTTATCAAATCCACCCAGGCTTTTTGCCCACGCTCGCGCTTAACAAGGCCTATTACGGTATCTTTAACCCGCTCATAGCTGTTGATCGTGATTGCTATACGTTCATCAAGCCTGAAAATAGCCACGCCCTGCAGGATAACAACAGGCTCTGAGACATCTCCAGGATCCATAATATCGATAATTTCTTGTGCTGGCTTAGCGAGCATACCCTTATGTATGTAACCCATATCTCCGCCTTGTGGAGCCGAATCATCACCGGAGTGAATTCGCGCCATTTCAGCAAAGTCGGCACCATTTCTTAATTGCGCCACCAATTCATTGGCTTGTTCCGTCGTATCTCGCCATACCTGACTGCCTGACGAAGGATCTACTTTTAATAAAATTGTGAAAACGCGCAATTGCTCTGGAATCGTAAATTTATCAGGATTATTTTCAAAGTGAGCCTGAAGATCTTTTTCTTGCGGAGGACCGACTTCCTTAACCTTTTTCTCCAGTAGCTTAATCAAGCTATCATGTTCATATTCTTCCCGAATGCCAGGTAAAAGTAGATCTCTGTTCTGCTCCCAATTTTTGTCGTTTTCTTTTTTTCTTTTCGCTTCAAATCTCTCAATCTTATTATCAACCACCTCTTTATCTGGTTTAATACCCTGTCGTTTCGCTTCCCGAACCAATAAAACCCGGTTGATATATTCTTGTCCTACCTGTTCACGAAATTGTTCCATTTCTTTGTCAGGCACTTTTGCGTGAAAATATTTTTGCCGTACTTCGATTCTTAGTTTGGCTACATAATCAGCCTTACTTAATTTTTGATCTCCAATCAGAGCAAAATAATCTTTTTCACCCTCATCTTTTTCACTCTCATCATTGTGGTTGATGTCTTCAGATTTTTCCGGCTTCTTGACATCTTCTGTAGCAGTTTCTT
>CAZZJI010000004.1:65375-77154 GCA_964654485.1 uncultured Gammaproteobacteria bacterium
TTCTGTAGCAGTTTCTTCTGCAATAGCAACACCTGTACAACTCAACCAAATGAGCAAGACCAAGCAACAACAACGCCCCAGTACCCAATCCTTATCCTTGTGTTTCAATTTTCTCACTCTATAAGTCCACAAAATATTAAATTCAGCGCAAAAAAAAACTGGCAGCACACAGTGACTGCCAGTTTGTAATACTTATTCAGCTATTAGCAGTTCAGCTATTAACAGATTAAGCTTATATATATCTATTACTTATCGTGGCAAGTCAAACACAATGCGCTCGGACCACCATTACCATTCGCAAAATCCTCGAATCCAGGTGTAGCAGGATTGGTGTTTGAAATACGCAAGAATGTAGGATTGTCTACGTTATGTGGGTCATGGCAAGAACCACATTCAACAAACGGCTGCGTTCCACCTGCAACTCCTGTAGGATCCACGTCTTCATTCCCCCCTCTTGAGTAAAGAATGATGTCCAGACGATCACGCGCATCAGGCTTCAGTGACGTGGCATTTACATACTGCGTCGCATCAATCTCTAACGCCGTTATTTCAGCAGGAATATACCAGACAGTCGCACCTGTTCCCCCTGCCAATTTCTCCTCGATGGGTAGTCTGAAATCTGCGTCAACTGTCGAAACTGTTGAACCCTCAAGGATACCACCACCACCGTATTGCATACTGACCGGATGGTCATTCCTAAGATCAATACCCAGATTCTGAACGATACCTGCTTTCAATTTACCGCCAACTTGGTCATCACCAGCAAAACCAATTAGTGGAGGTAGAATACCTTCTTCGGGGTTAGTATAGTTACCCGAACCTGGCGCGTTTAACAATGCGTCAATGGCTTGTGTACCATCATGACAAGATAAACAACCCAGTGTGACAGAACCGATTGGGGCTTCGGCAGCATCAAATGTACTTGTGCCTAGGTCTGAATATCGAGTATAGGTCGGTGGTGCAGAAATAAATCTGTTCCAGATAGGAACAGCTGCTGAAGCATCACCACCATGTGGAGTATGACAAAACACGCAAATTTCACCCGTTGCAGGAGAAAAGTTAGCTGGCGAGCCACCGTTAGGTGTAACCCCTTTCGAGTTACCGGCGCCCAGATTGTGCCAGGACTCTGCAATACTGTCGATAGGCGCGGCTGATACCGAGCTTACCACCATCATTGCTGCTGCTGCCCCGAGAGACGCAGCAAGTTTCTTGTGGCTGTTAAAATTCATATGTAACCCCCTTCTAATTTCACCGTTAAATGTAACAACGCCGGAAAAATAGAGCTTTATGTCATCCCGACAAATGTAAGTTGCCAAACCTTTATACGTATAACAAAACGAACAACGCTCACCGTACTACAAACACGTACAAATTCCTTCTGGTCGGGCTTATTCCTTTTATAGATTATGCGCGACTAGTGGTATTTGTACCATAGCCACAGACAACGTGTCAAACACACTGGGCTTAACAACTAAGATAGAATACGTATTAGAATTAGATACTTATTGAGCAACACGAAGCGTTCTGCTGGTAATTTGATGCTTTACAGGGACTTATATAACATAATCCAAAACCGATATAACTTTAAATTATTTTGGATTTAGGTCTATAAATAAATAAATTACATAAATAAAATTCGAAAACGAAGATAAAAAATATCATTTAGCACTCCCTCCCCATTTCAATGGGGTCCAGGTCAGTAATAGTTGGCGTCAAACGCAAATTATTTAGCCGACTCAAATTGTAGCCGCGTGCTACCTGCATCTGCCACAATCAGCCACTTACACTATTAACTAACCACGCCGAACCTATCCCCACAATAATGCCCGCTATAATTTCAATTTTGCTGTGTCCAATATTTTCACGCAATCTGGCCCCATCTCTCTGATGTTTCGACAGTATATTCAACGCTTGCGCATGAGAACCAATATGCTGACGAAGCCCACCCGCATCCATAATGACAATAAACGCCAACGTAACAGCAATGCCAAAAATCGGATTACTGACCCCCTCCCGAAGTGCAATTAACACCACCATAGCACTAACAATGGCACTGTGATTACTCGGTATGCCGCCATAACCTATCCTGTTAAAGGCTAATTGACGGGCGCGAATGCTGCTAATTATAAACTTAGTACTACCCGCAATCAGCCAGGTAATAAAAGGCAATATTAGGTATCCCAAATCCATAAACGGCAAGCCCGATTAAGAAAAATTAAGAGCGATTAAATTAAGAGTTAAGCCAAATCAACGCTGCAGACACGACAATCCAAATCAGCACGGTTAATAAAAGCTGAACATCTTTCAATACTGCATCTGTCGGTGACTCGCCCGACTCGAACGTTTCTACAATATACCAGTATCGAAACAAACCAAAAAGTACAACAGGAATAGTCAAGATCAACTCCGGCCGCGTTGATAAGACATACATACTATAAAAAACCAGCGCGCCAGTCGCCGATATTTCAGCATACCGTGATATCAACGATTCACTATAATGCTTGAGTACCGGACGCGAGCGCGAACCATGTAAAATCAGTTCCTGTCGGCGTTTAATAGCAGCCAGATACAACGCCAAACACAGCGCTGTCACGAAGGTCCATGGAGATACCGGCACGTCGATAGCGATTGCTCCCGCATAAATCCTCAATACAAAACCAATTGCAATCGTAAAAATATCGAGTATAGGCTGATATTTTAATATATAAGTATAGGCGACCATTAAACTGATATACCCCAGGATAACAAACAACACTTCTGGAAATAGCAGATAACCGCCAACACCGGTCACAAGCAATAACAAGACCAACGTTACTATCGCCGCCTTAATTGATAATACCCCGGCGGCCAACGGTCGTATTCTCGATTTATTAACGTGTTGCTTGTCAACCTTAATATCATGAATGTCATTGATAATATAAATTGCTGAAGCAGCAAAACAAAACATCAACGTCGCCAAACTGGCATCTATTATTGCATCAATTTTTGTAAATGCGCCTGAAAACACCAATGGCACAAACACAAACAAATTCTTCACCCAATGCGCAGGACGTATTAGTTGGATAAGGCTTTTTATCACGATTCTGACTTAATTTTTAAGTAAACAATTTATTGATAAATTCAATCACACGATTTTTATTTAATATATCAAGTCCTGATGTCATATCGCTTTGCACAAATACAATAGACTTGCCATCAACATAAACAACTTGCCAATCTTTGTCATATAACAATTTGGCAACAATGGGCGGCATTTTATTCAGAACAGGTTGAGCTATATAGAAAACGACGGTATTAATACCATATTTATCAAAGACGGCTTGATATTTTCCATTTCTGGCTTTTCCATATTCCTCATAAACCGCGTAATCCAGGTTTCGCTGATCGATAAATATTTTATCTTTGGGGTACAGCTTCCAACCCAGGTATCCTCCATATTCAAACGCATTGAATATATGCCCGGGCGGACGTTTGTCCACTATAAACTGTGCAGCACCGATAGGCATATATGCGTTTTCCCATGGACTGCGGGCAATTGCTGTTCGCTGCGAACTGAAATACGCCAATATTATTACAGCAGCAAGCAGCATAACGGCAACAAGGCGAGGCGCAGCCATTCTAATTTGACGACTCGCCTCACTGTAATAGGGGGAAGCAAGCGCCAGCACCATTACCGCGAGAAAATAGCTGAATCTGTAGGTACTAAATCCCTGATAGATAAATCCCAGCATCAGAATGAGATGTGCGGGATTTAATACGCGCCAGGCGCGAATCATAAAATAGATGCCAAACAAAGAGAGCGCAAGACAACCATAAAAAAGAAATTGCGCATCATATAAAGTTGAATATTTCCAAAGTGGGAAAAATTCATCAACCACATTAACAAAGGGGCCACCCAATTCAGAAAAATTGGCCATAACCGGATTAAACCCATTGGGATTAAGCAACGATATAAAAATAGACACTAAAAACACAATAACCATTTTTTTATATGAAGCAGAATCCAACGAATTGCTTTTTCGAATAAACTTAAGCGTTTCAAAAAATAAAAAACCAGTCAATAATACCCAGCCAATCAAAAAGCCACGGTGTAAATTCGCCCATAACAGCATTGTCAGTGGCAATAAAAAATAATAAAGCCGCAAAGATTGATCTAATTTCAATCTATCTATAAATTTTTCGATTAAAAATAATAAAGCAATCGCACCAATGAAGGAAAAAACTACTGCCCGCAATTCATCAAATCGATAAAACAGAAATGGAAGCAGCGCAACCAATATAAGTCCCACCGCAGGTTCTACTTTTTTGTAGCAAAGATAACGCCATAATAACCACAATGGCAACGTTAATAACGCCGCCTTATAAAAAAGCAAGCCCCAAATACCGAACCAGGAATAAATAAAATAAAATGATAATTGCCCAAGATAATAGGCTTTAAGAATCACAACACGGCGAATGTTATCATCCTGGGGAACTGTGTAGGTAAAATAATCAACAGCCGGTATAGAAAGATTCTCCCATATCCACCTGCCCGAACTCATATGCCACCAATAGTCACTTAAGCCCATAGGGTAAGTATGAAACACGAAAACCAACCCAAAAACCAATACAGGTATTGAATACCTCAATATTACAGATCTACCCATATCCCCATCCATTAATTATTGACTATTATTTACTCAAATAGATTCCCCCCAGCAAGCTCCTGATTGTCGTCCAATATAAGCCCACCACGGATGGCTGTATCATACGCTAAAATACCACCTTCATTTTGTTAAACTATTTCGATGAAAGTAAAAACCAACAAGCATTTTTTTGATTGAATTTCTTCACACCGTATCTTTGCTATAAGCACCTCATTGGCAAATAAAATATTATGCTAGAATTGCGCATCGTGAATCACACGTGCTCGGGAGCAGTTATGTGGAACTAAGCAGTCGCCAAAAGATATTTTTTTTTATATTTGCTATTTCAGGCTTCTCAGGTTTAATTTATCAATCAATATGGACACATTACCTTAAACTGTTTCTGGGTCATGCCGCCTACGCACAAACACTGGTACTCGCCATCTTCATGGGGGGGATGGCGATTGGGGCATGGTTCTGTAGTCAGTATTCTGGAAAGTGGAAAAATCTGTTATTAGTCTATGCAGTTGCAGAAGGCATCGTTGGCATTTCCGCCATTTTATTTCATCCCCTTTTTGTGCAGTTCATCGATTTTTCTTTTTTCACCGTTGTACCTGAAATAAATAATGTTTCTGCTGTCAACTTATACAAATGGGGCATGGCAACCTTATTAATTCTGCCGCAGTCCATCTTGTTAGGTATGACATTTCCGTTAATGAGCGCCGGCATACTCAGACGCTTTCCTGGTACCCCAGGTTATTCAATATCAATACTCTATTTTACAAACAGTATTGGCGGCGCGATCGGCGTTTTAACAAGTGGATTCTTTCTGGTCAAATACCTCGGGCTACCGGGAACAATTATATTTGCAGGCGTTATAAATATCCTGATTGCTGCTATCGTATGGAAGCTAGCGCGCGAACAACAACCCGCTCCTGTCATTGAATCCCCAAGTGTTGAAGCACCACAATCAGGCAATAATACATTCTATCTCATGCTGCTCACAGTTTCGCTATTAACAGGTATGGCCTCATTCATATACGAGATCGGCTGGATAAGAATGTTAAGCCTTGTGCTGGGCAGTTCAACAAATGCATTTGAATTAATGCTCAGCGCATTTATTTTCGGCCTGGCTTTGGGTGGCTTCTGGTTAAGAAAACGCGTTGATAAAATAAAAAAACCGATACGATTCCTCGCGTGGGTGCAAATAGCGATGGGGTTATTTGCTCTTTCCACCCTGCTTTTATACGGCAATAGTTTTAATGTTATGCGATGGCTGCTTAGCACGCTGGACAAAACAGACGCCGGTTACACTCTTTTTAACCTGTCCAGCCATACTATCGCATTGGCCATTATGTTACCGACAACATTTTGTGCGGGCATGACCTTGCCATTACTGACTTTTTCCCTTATCAAGGCAGGTTTTGGTGAAAAGAGTATAGGCGCCATATACAGCACCAACACAATCGGCGCGATAGTCGGTATTTTAATCGCGGTACATATTGCCATGCCGCTACTGGGTCTCAAGGGTCTGATTATATTTGGATCCGCTATTGATATTATTATCGGTTTGGCTTTGCTTTGGTACGTGGGTGCATACAACACAATCCGAATACCCTCATTTGCAACGGCTATCAGTATGACAGGTATCCTATGCACCCTGTTATTCGTGAATCTGGATCCATATAAAATGGCGTCAGGTATTTATCGAACTGGCGAGTTTCTGACTAAAGACAATGCTGACATTCTGGCCCAAAAAGATGGCAAAACGGCCAGCATTGCCCTCACGGGCAAAAAGGCCGGACTGATCTCAATTCGCACCAATGGAAAAACGGATGCCTCGATCAACATGAAACCCGGTGGAAAAAGTACGGCAGATGAATCAACCATGATTCTAGCGGCTGCGCTACCCTTATTACTTCACCCGGATGCAAAAACTGTCGCCAACATCGGATTCGGCTCCGGCCTGACTTCGCATGCCGCGCTTCAGGCTAAATCAGTGGAGCGAGTCGATACTATCGAAATTGAACAGGCCATGGTCGACATCGCACAAGGTTTTCGTCCAAGAAATGAACTTGTGTATACAGACCCACGTAGCCATATTCATATTGAAGACGCAAAAACCTTTTTTTCTTCTAATAACAAAAATTACGATATTATCATTTCTGAACCATCCAACCCCTGGGTGAGCGGTGTATCCGGGTTATTCTCCGATGAATTCTACAAACTTATAAAACGCCATCTGAACAAGGATGGTCTTTTTTTACAATGGATACAGTTATATGAAATCGACCTCGAACTTGTCGTTTCAATTTTAAAAGCGCTCAACGCCAATTTTGATTATTATGATGTTTACGCCGCTAACAAAGGCGACATGTTGATCGTCGCAAAACTGAGTGATGAAATACCGAAACTGGATAATCGTCTGTTTACCAATGAACATCTTGCATCAGTTCTACAAAGAATTAATATCTATAATATGCAGGATATTTTATTACGAAAAATTGGTAACCAATCAATATATTTACCTTTACTAAATGATTATAACATCGCCCCGAACTCGGATTATTATCCGGTACTTGATCAAAATGCTGCCCGCGTTCGCTTCATAGGTAAGGACGCAGTTGATCTCATCTCATTAGCGGCCGAACCTGTTCCGGCGTTGGAATTATTGGGAGTAACCCAGCCTGACTGGACAGATTCTAATTTCACTGCGACTAAAAACTTTAAATTAAGCCAAAGCGCCCAGGAGGCTACTGTTTTGCGCGACTATTTGATTGGTGGCAGATCATTGTTTACCCCCGTTAGCGATCCACTAAAATTTAGAGATGATGCAGAGGAGCTAAAACGATTAATGCTAGAGTGCATCGTTCCCCAACACGGGGACAAAATATATGTGCTGTTTGGTGCTGCATTAAAATTAACACCTTATCTCAGACCATCTGAATTAAGATCGATCTGGAGTACATTTGAATCAGGGCCTTGTTTACGCAACTGGAACTCAAGAGAAATGCTTTGGTTTGACTTTACAAAGGCGATGAACGATCGTAATGCAAATAAAATTTCAAACTTATCCAATCTATTGCTGGCCGATTCGCGAGATTTAACGCTAACAAGAAAAAAATACCTGGTTGCCTCATCCATGCTAGCCAATTTCGCACTTGGTAACACACAACGTACTAATCTAATTTGGTCTGAATATAAAGAAGAACTGTTTGGACAAGGGGAAGCGAAATTATTATTCCGATTACTTGGGCTACACGGTGATTAGTGGCCGACTTAATCAACTCTATTTCACTTTGTAATTGCCTGTATGCGTGTAGACTACATTACTTAATATGAGAAATACAAAATACACAGAGCTAAATCCGGGGCGAGACAGGGTTCATGGTGTGTATTCGTCAGGATATAAAACAACTAGGGCTGAGCACCTAGTGTAGTGTCCTATACTAGTATATACACATGTTAAATAACTACGCTAAACCCGTTCTTGCTCTTGTCGTGATTGTAACAGCCGTATATTTCAACGGCTTATCAAATGATTTTGTCATGGACGATTGGCCCGTTATCGCCGAAAATTCGAAACTGGACAGTGCACGCTATATTTCCGATTATTTTTCATCCGGCGTATGGAAAAATACAGATATCGGTAGCGAACAGGATACGTTTCTTTATCGACCTGTTTTTTTGCTAACCCTTTACTTGGCTAAGCAATCATTTGGGAATTCACCTTTTGGTTTTCACGCGCTTAATCTGGCACTGCACCTTGTTAATACTGTTTTAGTCTTTTTTCTGGTTATTCGCCTGAGTAAAACCAATTCACCGCTGCTCGCCGTTTTCGCCAGCTTATTCTTTGCATTACACCCTGTACGTGTTGAATCTATAGGCTGGATCGCGGGTATTACTGACCCACTAGTGACCTGCTTTATATTGAGTTCTTTTCTTTTTTATCTTAAACACTTGTCTCTGATTCAGAACACAGCAGCAAATCGCCTGTATTTAGCGATATCGCTGATGTTTTTCGTATTGGCATTATTATCGAAAGAAGTGGCCGTAATGTTGCCTTTCGTAATGGTGGCTCACTCAGCCTTTCTGGGCAATGAACAAGGACAAGGACTGAACCATAAACCCACTCTTTTTTATATCGGGTTATTTTTCCTTGTTTTGATAGTTTATTTTATTATCAGAAAAATAGCGTTAGGTTCAACGATTGCATTAACTAGTTTCTCAATGACGGGCGTGTTTCACCTGTTTTCATTTGTCGGTGAATACATAAAATTGCTCTTTATTCCGTGGCCCCTCAACTATTATTACGCGGTACCGGAAAATGGAATTTTACAATTATGGGGAGCTATTTTCACAATTGCGATACTGCTGGCATCAGCCTGGTTTGTTATCAAAAGAAAATTCACAGACAGGCTTATGCTTTTTTCTGCGTGCTGGTTTGGTTTCACCTTGCTGCCTTCTCTTTCACTTGCCTTTTACACGGAACCAAATTTTTCCATTCGATATTTGTATTTGCCCTCTATCGGACTAGCATTTGTGGTGCCGCAGCTAATTGAATCCATTTACATTCGTCATAAAAAAACAACTATCGTCACATGCAGTGGTATCCTATTAATGTTTTCTTTCTTAACGTTGTATGCAAACCGAACATGGCAAAACGAATATACTTTTTATAGCCATGCAATGGCGGTAACTCCGAAACATGCCGGCCCCGTAGCGGGCTTGGCAACCTATTACCAACGTAACAATAAAAACCAGAAAGCGATCGAATACTATTTAAAAACCATTGAGCTGGGTGACAAACCCACCAGGGTAAGCGCATTGGAAAACATTGGTTTGATTTACGGCCTTAGTGGGGATGTCGCAAAAAGCACCGAATTTTATACAAAGGCCTACAATATAGCACCCAACCGCTCTACAGTATTGGTCGGCCTGGGTAACAACGCCTGGTCCCGAAAAGATTTTCAGGCAGCACGTTCATTCTATGAAAAAGCATATAGAGCAGACAAAACTAATTATGAAGCAGCGTATAATCTCTCGGTAATATACCAAAACCTGAGAGACAGGAATAAGGCTGCTTTCTATCAACAAGAAGCCTTGAAATTAAAAAAATAGGTCCTACGGATTTTAATAATACCTCATCAATCGACTGTTGATGCAGGAGCTGCTACAGAATTGCCCGATACAATAACATCACTACTTTCTCCCACAACATACAACGGCCGACCCTGAACCTGTTTATAGATTTTACCGATATATTCACCAAGCACACCTAAAAAAATAAGCTGAACACCACCAAGAAAAAACATGCCCGATGTCATTAACGCGTAACCTGGAATATTCAAGTCCCATACCAAACGTTGCAATGCAATCACAATGGTAATACAAAAACTCAAAACCATGATAATTAATCCAAACGCAATACAAATACGCAATGGAACCAGACTAAAGCTCACCAATGCATCAATCGACAACAACGTAAGCTTAAAATAATTGTATTTGGTTTTACCCGCGATTCGCGCAGAACGCTCATACTCCACCGCAGTTTGTTTGAACCCTATCCAGGAAAACATGCCACGTACAAACCGGTTACGCTCCGGTAACGCATTAAACAGGTTAACCACTTTTCGGTCCACCAGACGAAAATCGCCTACGTCCGTCGGAATAGGTACATTTGAAAAAATACGCAAGATTCGATAAAAAAGAAATGAAGACAGTTTTTTAACGGTGGTTTCATCTCGTCGACTGCTACGACGCCCATAAACTACTTCATATCCTTCCTTCCATTTATCATAAAGCTGTGGAATAACTTCGGGTGGATCCTGCAAATCTGCATCGATGAGCACCGCAGCCCTACCCTCAACCATTTTAAACCCGCAACTGGAAGCTGCCTCATGGCCAAAGTTTCGACTAAAACTGGTATAACGAATATTGGTATTATTTGCTGCCAAATTTTTTATTTTGTCCAACGTATTATCCGTTGATCCGTCGTCGATAAATATGGACTCAAAAGTGATGCCTACCTTGTCCATCACTTTTTTTATTCTTGAAAACACCAGCTCAATGTTTTCTTCCTCATTTAGCACCGGTATTATTATTGATAATTCACACGTCATATGAACTCTTTATTGTGATTATATTTTTTTTAATACAGCTGCATAGCTGCAACCCCAGGGTAACGCCAATTTACGCATCCACCTGCCTTCCAGATTAAATAAAAAAAACAGTAATGAGTTAACAATAACAGAATGCTCATGCAAATCACTTTGTTGAGTATTTTTAGCTCTGGATAGCAATAATCTGTTTAAAAACACCAATGGTGATAAAATAAAATTAAATGGTGAAAAAAATAATTTCTTTACCGGCCTATTATTCCACAAATTATTAAGCGTATTGACTTGGTAACGACGCTTATGCCCTAAAGCAACATCATGATTACTCCATAATATTTTGTGGGCAGGTACCGTAATAATGATGAGCGCCCCCGGTCGTATTGCCTCAATAATGTCACTTAGAAAATTGACATCATCTTCGACATGTTCCAGTACATCAGCAAGTAATACGACATCGATATTGCTCCATTTGTCCTTCAACACCTGGCGAAAATCACCCAACAACATATCACCATTTACCCGCTCCCTGGCATATTCAATCGCCTCACTGGACACATCGACACCTGTCACTTTATCGACGTAGCGCCCCAAAAGCTTGAGATTTCCGCCGGTGCCACAACCAATTTCCACAACATGTTTTACATCTATAGGTGAAAATCGTAATAGCAATGTTAAAATAATATTGCGCCGCGCCTTAAACCACCAGTGTGTGTCTTCTAATTCAGCGTGTAGTTTGAATTCATATGCGTACATCGTGTGTCTATCGTCTTTGATAAGTAGAGCTGCAGTTGAAGTTAAAACACAGACTTAATTATCATTTTTTTCTTCTGGCTGGCCAACTGTCACGTCATCGCTGGATTCAGCTGGTAACGTTTCTTCTTTAATCAATTCTTCTGAGCTTGTTTTTTCCGATGACGCGCTTGTCGTTTCATCGTCAACACCAGCAGGTGATACTTGTTGTTTAGGGGATTGCTCAGTGCGTTGTTTATTGGATTGTTTATCGGGGTTTTCCGAAATTATTTCTTTCGCGGGTTC
>CAZZJI010000004.1:77254-81010 GCA_964654485.1 uncultured Gammaproteobacteria bacterium
GTTGTTTATTGGATTGTTTATCGGGGTTTTCCGAAATTATTTCTTTCGCGGGTTCATCTATCTTATTCTCACCAGATTCAACTGATAACGTTTCTTCTTTAATCAATTCTTCTGAGCTTGTTTTTTCCGATGACGTGCTTGTCGTTTCATCGTCAACACCAGCAGGTGATATCTGTTGTTTAGGGGATTGCTCAGTGCGTTGTTTATTGGATTGTTTATCGGGGTTTTCCGAAATTATTTCTTTCGCGGGTTCGTTTACCTTATTAGCACCAGCTTTAGCCGGTAACACCTTGACGGGCGCCGCCATCAACCTTAGGTTTTCCTGCAGTATGCGTTCGCCTTCCGCCTCTGATAGTCGGCGTATTACGTCTATTTTTCGATGTAGTTGATCAACAACGTATATACGATTTGTCTCATCGATCGCGATGCCTGCCGGCATGGCGAACTCTCCTGGCAAGTCGTGCAGACTCGAGCCACCAATCCACATTAGCAGTTGACCCTGGGGATTGAATATTTGAAAATTTCGAAACCCGGCATCGGTGACATAAACATTTCCATCATCGTCTATTGCTATACCGCGCGGCCGCGAAAAATTACCAAGACCTCTGCCTACTTTCCCCCATTTACGCAAAAATTTACCGTTACGATCGAATACTTGCACTCTAAAATTGCCCGCATCTAACACATAAAGTGTACCATCAGGCGCTACAGCCGCTGATCTTGGTAAATTAAAATTACCGTCATCCCCGCCACGTGTGCCAATTGTATTAACAACATTTCCTTCGCGATCAAACACAACTACACGATGATCTATACTTTCGATACCACCCGAATCGACCACATAAATTCGATCACCGGTAGGATTCACGGCAACATCAATGGGTCTCACTAATGTTGTTGAATCGCCGACACTGCCCAGAAAATACCCGACTTCATCATAAATATTGATCGTTTTGGCAGTTGAATCTGCGACATAGATTCTCATCAAATAATCCATCGCCACGCCAAAAGGGCTAACTAATCGACCCTGATCAAGGTGTCCAATACGACGCAAACGGTTATTGGCCAAATCAAACATGACCAAAGTATTCACCATCGTATCAGATACTACCACACGGCCATTTCGAGCGGCGATATCATAGGGTTTTTCGTAAGCAATTAATTTCTGTTTATCTGCACCAGTAACAATATTTCGAAATTTTTCCTGCTTTGTCAGTCGAATAACACTCGATTCGGATCGTAGCGAGGTTTCAAATATAAAGCGCGGTAAATCGGGTGGCTTAGGCCAAAAAGGCGGCGATTTTTTTATCGGGACAGGGGCACATGCGGATAGCAAAATAACAACAAAAACGACTAGAAACCTGCTATACAAATTTATGGTTGTTCCTATACCTATAAAAGCTTCTATAGAAGCTTTTATAGAAGTATTGATTTTTCGATATAAAATTTTATTTTCAATTAACTTCACGATGATATTCCAGTAATATTTTGTCAATCAACAGATCTGTAACCTGCGTAGTTTAGAAACAACTTAGTTAGAAACAACGTAGGTACAAAAAACATAGATATATACAACATAGCTTCATACAACTCCGCCAATATTCGTGTCTTGATTCACATACTTCGACAAATAACCCGGCTTCGCCAGTTCGGGTAAATCGCCGGTCAATCCCATTGTATGCCGCATAATAATATTTTTTAATGGATCTGTCTTCTGTGTTATCGTCAAACCTGTATTCCTGATCCAACGAACAATCGGCAAATTATTGCCAAACACTCTTTTAAACATATCCATTGCAGCAAGCATGGCTAAATTATCTGATTTTCGCCAACGCTCATATTTTCGAAGCAATGTATAAGCACCAATATCCGCATGACCCGATTTAGCATCATCAATTACATTCGTCAACACTTCAGATAACGTGGCTGCGTCCATAAACCCTAGATTCACTCCCTGGCCCGCCAGAGGATGCACAGTATGCGCCGCATCACCAATCAGCGCCAAACGTGGACGCACGTAATTGACGGCATGTTGTAATTTCAACGGGAAAGCCGCGCGTGCTGTAACAGATTCAATATGGCCTAGCTTCCTGTCAAAAGCCGTTTCAAGCTCTGCAATAAATGACCCATCGTCTAATGCTAATAGTTGCTCAGCACGTTGAGTTGTGGCGCTCCATACGATAGAACAAAAGCCATCTGATAGGGGCAAAAATGCCAACGGCCCGTCCGGCAAAAACCGCTGCCACGCAGTTTCATTGTGAGGGATTGATGTCTTTACCGTGGTTACCACTGCCTTTTGGTTATAATCCCATCCGCTTACCTTTATACTCGCCTGTTCTCTAACCCAGGAATTACTGCCATCCGCACCCACAATGAGTTTCGCACTTATACATCGCCCATCAGTCAACGCTAATAAAACCTGGTCATCCTCAATAGTGAGTGCACTGACCTTAATTGGACTAAAATAATCGACATTCCCAAAGTCATTGAGTCGTTGCAGAGCGGACAATTGTATTACGCTGTTTTCAACAATATGGCCCATATAAGCTTCACCGATATGTGCGCTGTCAAAATGAATTTCTCCGTTACCGGCGCTGTCCCAGACGTGCATTTCCCGGAATGGACTGACACGCCTGTGTCGCATGCAATCCCACACACCGATATTTCGCAAAAAACATTCCGACGCGCGTGTTATTGCACTTACCCTCACATCATAAGCTTGTTTCGTCCACGTTGGTGTCGGCATAGCTTCCACAACAGCAACTTTTAATTGTTTGCTGTTACCTAAACTGGCCAGAGAACAGGCGAAGCTCGCGCCAACCATGCCAGCACCTACGACGACAACGTCGTACTGTTCTTTATCTTCGCTATTTTCCAGACGATGCTTTTTGCGCTCACCCTTACTCTGCGCCTTAATCTGCTTGTTTGATTTTTTCTTGGGGGCATTGGCAGTATTAGGCGCACTCATAAATTCAATCCACGCGCTATTCGAGGCAATTTTCCTGTAAGGCCCATTGCCTGCCGAGATATTAAACGTTTAAACGGAGGTAACAAATCTGCTGCGAGCAGACCGACATTGCGCGCAACAGTGAAAGGTAAAAAATCGGTGGAAAATAATCTCACCAACCCATCGGTAAAAGCAACAACTCGTAAATGATCGCGCCTACGCCAGTGTGCATATCTGTTTAAGCTTTCCAATTGCCCAATATCACTATTTGCACGTTGTGCATCTTGTATAACTTCAGCCAATGTCGCCACATCGCGTAAGCCCAGATTAAACCCCTGGCCGGCGATAGGGTGCAAAGAATGGGCCGCATTGCCTATCAACGCAAGACGTGGACGCACCTGTTCGCGTGCATGCACCAGGCGCAATGGGTAGGCATGGCGTGCACCCACTTTCTCCAGCTTGCCCAATCGATAGCCAAACAATTCCTGAAAAGCATCGATAAAAGTTTTATCATCCATGGCCATTGTTGCGTCGACATCAGTATTTGCGCATGTCCAAACTATAGATGATCGACCTTCAGATATTGGCAGCACAGCAATTGGGCCGCTATTGGTAAACCGCTCATAAGCCACGTTTTGATGCGCACGCTGCGAAGTGATATTCGCAATGATGGCACTTTGTTTGTAGTCCCAATCCGTTACTTTAATAGCTAAAGACTGGCGCACCATAGAATCCCCTCCATCGGCCGCGACAACAAGTCGTGCTGATATTTTCTTAGTGCCATTTTGCATAGTACTGTTTTGCTTAGT
>CAZZJI010000004.1:81110-113022 GCA_964654485.1 uncultured Gammaproteobacteria bacterium
TAGTACTGTTTTGCTTAGTGCTGTTTTTATTCGTACAGCTGTGAATATCGACTGTCACTTGTGCCATCTCACCGCTTTGTTGGGGTGTTGGCAAACTGATAGCAACGACACTTGCGGGGCAGATCAATTCAATATTCGAACTATGTGATATGAATTCCCCCAGAACACGGCCCATATCGCGACTCATCGCGACATAACCCAACGCTTCTACACCCTGTTCCGCACGATCCAACCGGGTAACGCCAAAATGCCCGCGATCAGAGATGTGAATTTTGTTAATAGGTGTCGCTACGTTTTTTATCGATGACCAAATATTGATTGTATCGAAAATCTGTTTGGAACCCAGCGAAAGCGCAATCGAGCGATCATCAAAGCTGGGTTGTGAAGCGGATCTAAAAGGTATGGCTTCAATCACACCGATACGCAGATTCTGCCCTGCCATCGCGCATGCAAAGCTGGCACCAATCAGACCACCGCCGATAACTAATACATCATAATCAACTTTTTGATGCGCTGTCTGTTGCGTAGTTTGTTGCATAGTTTGTTGCATAGCAGATATCAGAACTTACTATTCGCCAACTTATTATTCGCCATAAACGATTCTATTTCCTCAACGGTCCTGGGCAAACGTTTAGTTAATACATCGTGACCATCCCGGGTGACCAATACATCATCTTCCAACCGTATACCGATATCCCACCATTTTTTTGCTACGCCTTTAGTTCCCGCAGGAATATAGATACCTGGCTCAACTGTCATTACCATACCTGGCTCTAGCACACGCCATTGATCCATAACCTTATAATCACCCACATCGTGCACGTCCATACCTAACCAATGACCAGTGCGGTGCATATAAAAGCGACGATACGCCTCGTCCTTAATCAATTTGGCAGGTTGGCCTTTTAGGATACCCAATTTTACCAGTCCTTTGGTAAGTATTTTAATTGCGGCGATATGCGGGTCATTCCAGTGATTACCCGGTGCAACTTTTTTAATCGCCGCTTGTTGCGCAGCCAACACCAATTCATACAATGCTTTTTGCACAGCAGTAAAACGCCCGTTTATTGGAAAAGTACAGGTAATATCAGAGGCATAACTATCAAACTCGGCACCCGCATCAATTAACACCAATTCTTTATTATTTAGTTTGGCGTTATTTTCAACATAATGCAGCACACAGCCGTTAGCGCCTCCACCCACAATAGACGTATAGGCAGGCGCACAGCCGTGTTTCTTAAAACCATGTAATAATTCAGCTTCGAGTTCGTATTCCATCAGACCCGGCTCAGACAAACGCATTGCGCGCTTATGTGCTTCAACAGATATTCTTGCTGCTTTGCGCATTGCTTTTATTTCGCCTCTACTTTTGTACAAGCGCATATCATGAAGCAGATGGTCCAATGCAACAAATTCACCCGGCGTATGAACGCCCGAGCGCGCCTTGATGCGCAACTGATTTACCCAACCAATCACTTTCTGATCGAATTGCGCATCGCTGCCCATGGTATAAAACACACGCCCACAGTTTTCCAGTAAGCCCGGCAGAATGTCATCAATATCGCCGATGGGAAATGCGTCTTCTGCACCGTGTCTTTCACATGCCCCTTGCAATCCGGCACGCCTGCCGTGCCAGATTTCCATTTCTGGATCTTTTTCGCGGCAAAACAGAATATATTCGCCGTGTTTACGACCAGGCGCAAGCACGGCAACCGCTTCCGGTTCAGAAAACCCAGTCAGGTAATAAAAATCACTATCTGGACGATAGGGGTACTCTGCATCCCGATTGCGTATTTTAATCGACGCAGTCGGCAGGATGGCCACATCGCCCGCGCCCATCAATTGCATTAAACGCCTACGTCGACGGGTAAATTCTTTTTCTTCCATGCCTTCAGTATGCCAGAAAAATAAGCGGCCAACCCCAAAGTTGGCTGATATTTCAATTGTAGGTAGCCTTGTCTAATAACTTGCCTATTAAAACAAGCGCATGCAAAAACCAGTTTAAATATTGCGGTGACTAAACGCCAGATAGTCAATGTAGTCGGGACTTGTCTGGCGAAGTCGTTTGCGGTGCCTTTTTAAGTGAACGTAACTCCTGATAGACAAGCAACACGCCCGCACGTAAATATTCAGATATTTCGGTAAAAGCAGCATCATCTTCTTCGGTGCCTTCGACATTGTATTTTCCGGCTTGGGCAATTTTAGTGAAATCCAGCAGAATCTCCATCGAATCAGCCGGTAATTCCTTTAAATCCTTTACCCCGCCAAAACTCATGCCAACGAGAAATCCTTGCGCCCAATGTGCTAATGCGGTAGTTCGTTCAGCGATACTCGCCGGGTCTTGCGGTAAAATTGGCTGAAAATCACACTCTACACTGGCCAATTGTCGCAGAGACTCATGAATAATAGGGTTTAATAATGTACTCAGCTCACCAGATGAGATGCCAGTGCCCTCATTCACCTGAGACATAAGATGCTGCAGCCACAGTTTTACCGCGCCCTCACCATTGGTACACAGTAATCCACATAGCACACCGTGGCTTTCAGACGCATCATTACCTGGCCCGATTCGGGAAAGCGCCTCTGTCATACTAGGGTAATCATATTGCACTTACATCTTGACCTATAGTTATTAATAGTTGATAAAAAAACACGTTAGCACTAACTTAGCCACCCAAAAATACGAAATAGTGTAATTATTCATGGAAACACACTAACATCAAGCTAATTTTTGATCTAGCCGTTGACCCTGCCCGCGGTCCGCTCTATATTTGCAATTATGGAAAATGAAAGTAAAGGTGGTAAAACCGAATCTGACCTCAATAAACTAGAGAAACAAGTTGATGAGCTAATAAGAACCTGTGATGAACTCAAAGGCGAAAATCATTTGTTACGCGAGCGGCAAACATGCCTGGTCACAGAACGCGCAACTTTAATAGAAAAAACCGAATTGGCCAGGGTGCGTGTTGAAGCAATGATTGACCGGCTAAAATCATTGGAGAACGATTAATGAATAATGATGCTGTGCCTGTGACTGTGCGCATTATGGATAAAGAATTTTGTGTGTCCTGCCCCAATGAAGAGCGCGATGGCCTGGTTAAATCAGCGCGCTTACTAGACAAAAAGATGCGAGAAATTCGCGACAGCCGCAGAGTGGTTGGTGCAGACCGCATCGCGGTGATCGCCGCACTGAATATCGCACACGAACTAATAGAAACATCCTCCCAAAAAGAGCAACATGGCAGTGGATTTAATTTACGCATTAAGAACCTGCAAGAAAAGGTAGAAAGTGCGTTATACAAAAACAAACAGCTTGAATTGTAGACTAATGCACCCTGCACCCTGCCCCCTTCCTCCCGCCCGGGTATTATTACCCATTTTTTCGTTGATCAGAACTTTTCGTTAATCAAAACACTAGCAAGTTAAGCTAAGCCGCTAATTATTATCATATAAATTTATACTAAATACTAAATAATTATTTGCATTATATTTACACTTTAATTTGCAAAATAAATCACTTGTAGACATTTATTTATTGAGTATTATATTACATATGAACGGCACAGAAATTTTTTTGCTTTTGCGTGTCGGCGTTTAATTGCTGCTTTTTTAGTTGCGACTAACTACTAACTAATAGTTGCGACAATGTAATTAAGTATCCGTGTTAGCTGCCGATACGCTTGGCGAGCAGCAAACAATATTTACAAGAGAATATTTACAAGAGATTGTTAACAAGATTAGTTATAATGTTTTTTTACTATGCGTACCTGCGGTGTTTGTGAGTAGGCTGATATATTCTTGAGCCGATAAACTGCGACCCCGGGATCATTAAGTTTGTACTGTGTGCATGTCTGCTCGCGCAGAAAGCCTAACGTGCCGACATTTGCTCCCACCTGAGCCTATAAGGGTTCAAGGGTTGACGCCACCACGGCACATGCGGGGACGCCCTTTTATTATCTCCTTTTTTGCTAACTCATTAATTATTTTACCTTTAGAACCAAATATAAAAAGATCAAATAATAAAAACCAATAATTATTACCTTTCTTGGACCTCCTTCTTCATTCATAAGCAGCACCCACGGAACCCCTTATCAATACTTAACAACGTTGGTAATTAAGCAAAATGGCGACAAAAATCAAAACGCGAAAAAAAATGCGGCAAAGGCGGCAAAATCTAAGCAAAAACATGAGTAATTTTCTTGCCACGCAATTCACTCAACATTTTTTACAAACATCATTATTCAAGACCAGCAAAAGAATCGGCTGCTATTTACCAAATGACGGTGAATTGAATTTACAATTTGTTATCCAGCACATCTGGGGAATGAATAAAACATGTTTTTTACCAGTACTAAACCGAAAAAAATTATTATTTACTCAATACCATAATGATATGCAACTCAAAGAAAACAGGTTTGGCATTCCCGAACCTGCTATTTCTCCACGAAAAGCGCACAGCGCACATAACCTGGATCTTATTTTAATCCCGCTGGTTGCATTCGATAGGGCCGGTAATCGCCTGGGTATGGGCGGGGGGTTCTATGACAGAACATTGGCATTTTTGGATAAACGCGCGGTCTGGCTAAAACCCAAAATTTACGGTGTAGCCTATGAATTTCAACAGGTAGACTCAATAAAAACAGACGCATGGGACATACCCTTACACGGCGTATTAACCGAAATCAAACAGTACGATATAAGATAAAAACTCGACGTCACCCCATTCCATGCAATACTTTCCTGAAATCACTGATTTTCACTATAAAATAACGCCGCATATTCCAGGTAATTGAAATCAACAACCCGACATACTGAACGAATCGTTCAATGCAAGACACTATCATCGATAAAATTTAAACAAGACGTTCATTTACCCGCTGATTCTCCCCAATGACGTTATCAGAAACTCCTTGAAATACAATAAGACAAGGCGATACCGCGAACAATAAGCGTTTGGTATAACTTCTGCAAAAACAATCAGGTATGAAATCACAAATATTGGATACCGCTATGATTGAAAACCCATCGGAGATAGCAAACGCATTGTTATTAACCGTTGAGGATATATCAGTACGCGCTAATCGCTGTATGCGTGTCGAGAAAAAAGCGCATCAGGACGGCTCAACGTGAACGGTTTATTTCTACTCGCTATCAACCTCACTAAACGCTGTAATCTCGCCTGCAGCCATTGTTATCTTGATGCAAACACCCTAAAACACGGTACCGCTAACGAACTGAGCACTGAAGATGTATGTCGACTGCTGGATGAAGTTGCGGGCCATGAAGCGACGAACCATAACATTGCACACACTGACGGGGACACTGCATCTACGATGGTTGTGCTCACAGGCGGTGAACCATTATTGCGCACCGACCTGGAAACCCTGATCACCCATGGCACGACGCGCGGTTTATCCATGGTTATTGGTACTAATGGCAGCATGCTTACTGATAAACGCGTTGTGTCATTAAAAACAGCCGGTGCGATGGGGGCGGGCATCAGCCTGGATTCACTTAACGCGGCGCAGCACGACCAATTTCGTGGAAAACAAGGTGCCTGGGAAAAAACACTGGCGGGTATGGAAGCTTGTCGACGCCATGAGCTACCCTTCCAGGTCCATTTCTCAGTCACAAACTCGAACGCGCATGAAGTACCTGCAATGATTGATTTTGCACGTAGCGTCGATGCACGCGTGCTCAATGTATTCTTCCTGGTTTGTACCGGACGTGGCGAGTCCATGTCAGACATCACTCCGCAAACTTATGAAAAAGTATTACAACAACTGGTTGAAGCACAGGAACAATCTCAAGACCTCATTATTCGCGCACGTTGCGCCCCGCATTTCAAGCGCGTCGCTTATCAACACAACCCACTTTCTACTTTGACACGGGCTCAAGGTTATGAAGGTGGTGGTTGCCTTGCGGGCATCCATTATTGCCGCATTACACCCGAAGGTGATGTGACAGCATGTCCATATATACCTGATACTGAGGGTAATGTACGGCACACACCCTTCTGGGAAATTTGGAAAAACTCATCCACATTTCAACAACTGCGCGACCCACAGCTAAAGGGGAAATGCGGCAATTGTGAATACACAAAATTATGTGGTGGCTGTCGCGCACGCCCACTTGCCATCGGTAAAACCATCATGGATGCAGATCCGTGGTGCGATTACCAACCAGGCGATGGTGAAATTATACAGCCCCTTATCGCGCAAACCCCGACCATAAACTGGACACCCGAAGCGCAACAACGACTCACTCGTGTCCCTGCATTTTTACGCAAGATGGTAAAAAAACGCGCTGAAGAATATGCTGGTGAACAAGGATCTGCCCAGGTCACAACGCAACATCTGGCGACCCTGTCAGCGCGTCAATTTGGCGACAAGGGACCGCCACGACCACAAAGCCCAGCCGGGACCTCAGCAAACGAAAAAAACAATAATACACTGCCCTGGACCGAACAAGCATGGGAACGGTTACAGGCAATGCCCGCGTTTTTACGCCCAGGTGTACAACAAGTGGCCGAAGATCTGGCCCGTTCTGAAGGACGACTGGAAGTTAATATTAAATTACTCGATCGCCTTGAAGCCGAAGATGAACCCGGTCGTACTTTATCGTGGGCAGCGGAAGCAGACCAGGCTTTACAGGAAATACTCAAGGATAAAAGCCAGTTAGTCCGACTTTTCATCGCTTCGGCATTGGAAAGCGATGCAGAACGATTCACAAAAAAACGTCGTGCAGAAATTGTGAGTCTGGAGGACATTGAAAAAGCGATACTGCCTCTGACGGGCGGTGTGGAATGGACACCAGAAGCTTATGCACGTGTCGCTTCCGCTCCTGAATTTAACCGTGCCGGTATTAAAAAAGCAACCGAATTCAATGCCCGGCGCGAAGGTCTGCAACGTATCACCAGTGAAGATCTGACACGTTTTCGTAATCGCGCCATGATGCGGGCAGTGCAACGCATGAAAGGCTTTGGCATGCAGGAACTGAGTTTTGATGCCTTTGAAATTGCGCGTACACGGGTACCGCGTTTACGCGATAATATTGAGGCTGAAAAACGCTTCAACACGATACGTCAATTCGTACAAGCGCGTGAAAACCCCGGCGAGCTACTCGGACAGGAATTACTCGGACGTATGAAACAGGAATTGAAAAATAATACAAAAAAAGCGAAGCGCGGAAAACATGAATGACACGTGGACATACCATCACTAAACAGGGTCAGCGCTTATACCCAAAATCTGCATAACAGTGCACAACTTTGTATTATGCCACCTTTGGTAGATAGCGGAAAATCAGGGAAAGCCCCATGTCAATCATACAACATAACGGCATAACCAATAATACTACTAGGACGTTCCATTCCATACAAACAACAGTAGTGGTACTGTTAAGGATATCCAGGTAAATCTGTTTCTGACTACCTGACTCGTACACAGGATCACATCCAGGAAGCATGTCGATCATGAAAGAGAAACCAGCACAAAATGATTTCGCCCACGTTGCCCTGAAGCGTTTTTTACTTATTTTCCTACCCCTGACAAGCCTGCTGATCGGAACGGCCACCATTCATTATTTAACGGATATGGAATCTGAAAAAACAAACCGCGAACTGGATGAAGCACACAAAGTCAATATCAGCCAAAAACTGGTTACTAATGAAATTCGTACAATTATATCAGACCTGACCTTTCTGTCGAAACTCAATGAGTTATGGGCTATTTTAGACCACCCTGATAACGAAGAAGCTAAACATATGCTGGCCCAGGAATTTCTTTATTTTAGTGAAAAAAAAGCGATCTATGACCAGATTCGATTAATTGATTCAACCGGAATGGAAGTCGTACGCGTGAATTACGACCGCGGCAATACCGCCATTGTCGGCGCTCCTGATTTACAAAACAAAGCCGGGCGTTATTATTTCCAGGAAGCGATGACCCAAAACTTGGGTGGAATTTACATTTCAGCGTTTGATCTGAATATGGAAGATAGCCAAATCGATAAACCATTTCGTTCCGTACTACGTTTCGCCACCCCTGTCTATGATAGCCGGGGAATAAAAAGAGGCATTATTTTATTAAATTATATGGGCGAAAAACTCATCGAACGGTTTCGTCAGGGCACTTTTGAAACAAATAAACATATCAATCTGCTCAACGCCGATGGATTTTGGCTAAGCGCACCCATTAAAAGTGATGAATGGGGATTTTCCCTTGGCCACCGTCGCGCCTTTTCATCATCCTTTCCCGCTGCCTGGAAACGAACTCGCGCACAGAATTCCGGTCGATTTTATAACAAAGACGGATTATTTACTTTCACAACTGTTTACCCGATGATACCGATCATGGAGCTTTATGCACGCATTGAAACAAATAAATTACCTATTGGCGTTGAAGGCCCTTTTGCGGGTCGCCCCGGTTTTTTGAAAATTATTTCACACATTCCTACACCGATGTTGAATAAGGCTTCATACGAATTTCAAAACCAATTTCTTTTATTTTATTCCGCTATTTTTGTTCTAAACCTGGTAAGCGCTGGCTTTATCGCTCACACCAGCGCAAAAAATTACCTGGTCAGAAAGCAAAACGAATATGAACAACAATTTCGTCGCACTTTAGAAACAATACAACTGGCAGCAGTGACATTAAATAAAAAAGGAAAGGTCATATTCTGTAACGATTTTTTTCTGGCATTAACCGGAAGATTTCACGACGAGGTAATTGGTAAAGACTGGTTCGATACATTTGTTCATCAAAATGGCCAAGTTCAAGCCAGAGAAATATTTTCAAAAATATTTTCTGGCGAACCCGCTCCCACCTTATTGGAAACACCGATTAAAACAAGTAGCAATGATTCGCGACTGGTATCCTGGAACAACACACTAATGCGTGACCATGCTGGCAAGGTAACAGCACTTACCTGTATCGGTGAAGATGTGACAGAACAACGAAAGACAGAAGAACAGTTGCGAAAGTTATCGCGCGCAGTCGAACAAAGCCCTAACCCAGTCATTATTACCAGCGCCAGGGGAATAATCGAATACGTTAACCCGAAGTTCACCGAGGTCACCGGTTACACTTCTAAAGAAGCCATTGGACAAAATCCACGACTGCTAAAATCAGGCGAAACAAATTCGACTACCTATAACAAACTTTGGGAAACCATCTCCAGCGGTAATGAGTGGCGTGGTATTTTTCATAATCGGAAAAAAAATGGTGAATTATATTGGGATTATACGGCCATTTCTTCAATACGTGATAGCCAAAATAAGATCACTCATTTTCTTGCTGTAAAAGAGGATGTCAGTGAACGACGTCGCTTAAAACAGGAAGTAAAAGAACGTAAACAGGAACTGAATCAAGCCAAAACACTGGCTGCGATGGGCCGTATGGCAAGCATGATCGCCCACGACCTACGCAATCCACTGTCCAGCGTCAAAATGACTTTACAGATTCTGGGCAAACGCGCGACAGAAAAAGGAGATAACGAAGCTGAAGAATTACAGCAAATCTCACTTGACCAGGTCCATTACATGGAACAGATACTCTCCGATTTACTGGCATTTTCGCGACCAGATGCACTCCATCCAGAATGGCTCAGTATAAATAAATTACTCGACACCGCCGTGTCAACAACACAAAAAGCTATTCAGGAATACCACGCCAATGTAACTACGGAATATCAACACCAATTACCTACCGTACACGGAGACCCAACAAAGTTGAGACAGGTATTTAGCAACCTCATCATGAACGCCCTGGAGTCAGGTGAAACGACTGGCAAATCCCCGGCAGTGACTATAAGAGCCCAACTAGAACTAAATAAACATGCACCTAAAATCAGAATTGAAATTCACGATAACGGGATAGGTTTTGATAATAGACTTTCCGATAAACTGTTTGAGCCATTTTTTACAACACGTGCAAAAGGTACAGGACTAGGATTACCTATAGTTAAACGAATCATAAACCAACACCATGGAACGATTAATCTAGAGCATTCCGATAATGGGGGAACCTGTGCAATTGTTATTTTGCCGACAGGACCAACACAAGCATGAAATCAACTTTAAATTCGACTTTTAAATCGGCAATGGAAGCACAGTCAACACACGCCACTAAGCAAAAAATGGACAGGAATAATAATATCCTGATTGTCGATGATGATGTAGCTAACTGCCGGACCTTACAATTACATTTGAGAAGCCAGGGATACACCGTAAAAATCGCGCACAGCGTTGATGAAGGTATGACGCTGGCACTTGAGAAACTACCTAGCCTGGTCATTCTGGATATCCGCATGCCCGGAAAATCAGGTCTTGTGGGGCTGCCAGAACTCAAACAGCGGTTCCCGAATATTCACGTCATCATGATCACGGCGTTTCATGATATGGAAACCACCATCCAGGCGATGCAACGTGGTGCCGATGATTATATCCACAAACCAATTAATATCGACGAGCTGGATAATGTAGTCGCCCGCCTGCTTTCACCGGTTCGAAAAAACATTGTTCAAGCCGGGGTCGACGCTAGCATCACTGCCTACAATACCATGGTGGGCCGAAGCCGTGCGATGAAAGAAGTGTTCAAGACGATTGGTCTTGTTGCAACCATCCCGGTCACTGTGCTGATTACAGGTGAAAGTGGAACCGGAAAGGAACTCGTTGCACGCGCCATCCATCTGGCAGGAGAAAATCCGGATGGACCTTTTGTTGCGGTGAACTGCGCTGCATTGGTCGAGACCTTACTGGAATCTGACATGTTCGGCCATGAAAAGGGGGCTTTTACAGGCGCAGTAAACAAACAACCGGGCAAGTTTACGCTGGCCAATAATGGCACTATTTTCCTCGATGAAATTGGTGAGCTTTCCGCAACCATGCAAGCCAAACTACTGCGCGTTATACAAGAAAAAGAGTTTACGCCGTTGGGTGCAAAAGAACCGCTACACACTAATGCACGGATCATTACCGCAACCAATGTCGATCTGGCCGAATGCGTAAAAGAAAACCGCTTTCGCGAAGACCTGTTTTATCGATTACGCGTGGTGAATATCCATATTCCACCACTACGCGAACGTAGAGATGACATCGTCGATCTGGTTCAAACCTTGCTCGCACGCATTAACCAGCAAATGCACCGCTCCGTCACCAAGGTTTCCATGGACGTCATTAACTGTATGAAAAAGTATGATTGGCCGGGCAATATCCGTGAATTGGAGAATGTGTTAGCAAAAGCAGTCGCACTTTGCCCGAGCAACATTATCACACTCGATCTGGTAGCTGATATTTGCGACTTACAAAATCGGGAGCCTGACGTAATAGAACGGCCTTTATCGCAATGGTCACTGGAAGACATGGAAAAAGCACATGTAACCCGAGTATTAGAAACATGTAACTGGCATAGAGGTCACGCGTGTGACATTTTAGGTGTATCTCGCCCGCGGCTGAGGCGCATGATCAAGCATTTTGATCTAGTCGCACCCGCCGGGGCACATGAGGACGATCCATTATCGGATGAAGATGAAAACGAAGCATGAAAAAAACCAGCTTATCGACTCTTTTGGCAGAAGCATTGAATACCTGCGCCTGTCGGTAACAGACAAATGTAATTTACGTTGTTTCTACTGCCTACCCCAAGGCACCAGGGGGTTTGAATCTAGAAATAATTGGTTGACCCTGCAGGAAACAACCCGGATCGTACGTTGCTTTTCCGAACTTGGGGTCAAGCGAGTGCGTATCACAGGTGGCGAGCCGTTAACACGTAACGATCTGCCCAGACTAGTGAAACAACTTAACACCATTCCCAATATTGACGACTTGTCTCTAAGCACAAATGCCACGTTATTAAATAAACATGCGCATGAACTTAAAAGCAGCGGTATATCAAGAATCAATGTCAGCCTGGACAGTTTAAAACCGAAACGATTTGAAAACATTACCCGCGGCAAGCTCGAATCCGCTATTAGTGGCCTAATGGCTGCCAAGGAGGCGGGATTCACGCCAATAAAAATTAATATGGTCGCCATGAAAAATATCAACGATGATGAATTTGAAGACATGGTCGAGTTTTGCCTTGAGAATGAATTTACACTGCGCTTTATTGAAACGATGCCCATTGGCACAGCGGGCTACAAAGCAAGCAATCATTACCTCAACTTACAAGAAGTAAAAAAGAAACTGTCAAAAACTTTCACCCTGATCCCAAGCATGGTACCGGGTGGTGGTCCAGCACGTTATTTTAAAGTAAAAGACACAACACTGCGCATCGGCTTTATCACCCCTATCTCGCAACATTTTTGTGAGACCTGCAATCGTGTCAGATTGACAGTCGACGGGACATTGTATCTCTGCCTTGGTCAGGAACATCAAGTCGCACTCAGGCCCCTGTTACGCCAAGGAATAAGTGATACTGAAATAAAAGAAACGCTAATCAAAGCGCTGACTCTAAAACCGGCGCGCCATCATTTTTCGGAAACGCCGCAGCGTACCATACACCTTATGTCGCATTTGGGTGGATAATCGAGACACCTTTAACTTTAATAGTTCTGACTCACGATGTACTCCGATATATACCCGTAGCGATTGAGATAGCGCACACTTAAACCTAAATCCCAAACGTTACGGATATAACCATTAAAATAGTTCACTTATTTTTGGACTGCTCCATTTCTATACGCTTGTAAAACAGTTGTTCATGCTCCGCTTCGTATTCCCCCAACTTCTTGTAAACGTTTGACAATGTGTCATCTTTTGTTTCGGCTTGCAAATCCAGGTAGAACTGCCTGGTATATTGCTCAATCAGCAATGCCATCTGCAGTAAAGTTTGGGCCATGTTAGAATTCACAACAAAAAAATGTTCCATTCTTTTATTGACATCAATTGACTCCAGCACTGTGATATATTGTTTAAGTTCGTTAGGGGGAACAATGTCTTTTGGCACTTCCTCACCGAAATACTTTATATATTCTAACTTCAGCTCCTGTTCATGCTGTAGCTCTTCCTGCTCCAGATCTTGAAAAAACTTATAGGTATCAGCATCATAACCGCGGAAACGATGAGACCACTGCCTAAACCATTTCGCATTATGCTGCTCTAATGCAATCGCAAGCATTAACGCTTGTTTTGAATCTGTTACGGTACTATTACTCACACTCATTATAATTTCTATCTCCACGGAAACCATAAAAACATTTATTACACATTTTATATTTTCCCCCCAGCGCTCAGCAAACACTACCCTCCCGTTACAGGGGGGAAAAATGCCACTTCATCACCGTGTTCCACAATTTGATCGGAATCAACATATTCCTTATTGACAGCCATCACGACTGTGCATGGCACAAATTCTTCACCCGTTACCACGCACCAAATCTCGGCTACCGTTGTTGGTTTATTAATGTCAAGCTGGTCTTCCTTGCGTCCAAAACGCTCTCGTATACTTGCAAAATATTTTACGCGAATCATGACAAATACCACTCCCGCACTGAACAAAACGTTCAATGTCTTTATTTACATTGAAATGAAATAGACACGCTTAACACAGCCAGTAAGCTAAAAACCAGCTGGGCCGTTGTTTATCTGACTCCTTAATAAGTATTCTAATCTCTAATATTTCAAATAGTTAAACACCTGGATAAGTGCTGACTCAGGCACACTAAAAGAGATTTGTCGCCTTAATAAACTGGCATATTTCCTGCCAAGTAATAAGAAGGCAATAAAGAACAAAGAGCGATGGTAGATAAAGTAGATTTTGGAAACCTGTTAAGCAGATCCATGGAGCGAATAAATGATGAAGTTAAAACCACAGCGGCATATCGGGTGAATTCGGTTAAGTAAAAATGAAAGCCAAAGATCGCCGTTTGGCGAACCTTAAAAGCACTATTATTGAAGCAACCCCAGAAGACGCCTTTAAATTACATCAACACGGCGCTGCGCTGATTGACGTGCGCGAAATCGACGAAATCAAACAAGGTAGCCCGAATAAAGCACTGCGGCTGGGACGTGGTTTGCTAGAGCTTCAAATTGAAGACCTCATTCCGGACATGGACCGCACCATACTCATCCTGTGCGAGGTCGGCACGCGATCGTTATTTGCCGCCGAAAGCCTAAAACTACTCGGATACACGCAAGTGATATCGATAACAGGTGGTTTTACACGCTGGAAAAACGAGGGATTACCCTTTGAAATCCCACAGCTACCCAACGATGATTTTCGAGAGCGTTACTCGCGACATATATTACTGCCTGACGTCGGAGAGAAAGGACAACTCAAACTTATCAACAGTAAAGTTCTGCTAATCGGCGCAGGAGGACTCGGTTCACCCGCAGCCCTTTATTTAGCAGCAGCAGGCGTTGGTACAATCGGTATCGTGGATCACGATATAGTGGATCGCAGCAACCTGCAACGCCAGGTATTACACAACGAAAACCGTATCGGCAAACCAAAGGTAGACTCAGCACGAGAAACACTGGAGGCGCTCAATCCATCAATTAAAGTTATAACACATGACACACACCTCGAAGACAATAACGTCAAAGAAACCCTAAACCCATACGATGTAATCGTTGATGGTTCAGACAATCTGATCACCCGCTACCTGATCAACGATGCCTGCACCGTGCTTCGCCTCCCCAACGTACACGGCGCAGTGCATCGTTTTGAAGGTCAAGTTACCGTATTTTGGCCAGCTTACACAAAACAACGCGGGCCTTGCTACCGCTGCCTGTTTCCAGACTCTCTATCTATAGACAACAAGGCACCATCATGTACACAAGCGGGCGTGTTGGGCGTGATACCCGGTGTAATCGGCATGCTTCAGGCAACTGAAGTATTAAAAATTATACTCGATATTGGACAACCTTTAATCGGGAAAATGCTTTATTACGACGGGCTGGAGGCAAGTTTTACACAAATCAAACTTAAACCTCGACACCATTGCCGCTGCAGCAACAATAACGAAAACAACGCCTCACAACGCATACGCTTGTATACGGTGAAAAATGGCTAAACCCTGTCTTTCCAACACCCTGTACTTCTATCTAATGGTTGTCGTTGGGACAAGCAAAACTGAACAAACTGTTCAACTAAAAAAATGGCGTATGAATAAAATGGAACACCTATGCCCCTTACCAAATCCTTCTTGTCTCATAGACTTTTTAGCAACTCACTTTAGATTCCAATACCACAATTAATTTCAAATACTTACTGCAAAAGGTAAAATCCTAATATTTTCCGATTAAAAATATACGGTGTTCTTGTGAATGGCATAGTAACTGCTGGGTAGATAGTGATAGTGAGAAATTCATATTTTTATTACGGAAGGCAAATAAAAGAAATTAATCAGCGATCAAACTGATTGAAGCCACGAAACAATATCGAAAACTCGGGGAGATCATGATGGACAAAAAAGTTGTTAGAAACCCGTTAGCCTTAATTAATGAATTCATCTTTAAAATCAGCGCTGCAATATGTATATACATTATTTTTTCTTTTCCCGGCACAGCGCAGGCGAGTATTACATTAGATGAAGCCAACAAGGTAGAACTATTCGGTGACGTACGATTTCGTTTTGAAAGAGATGATCGTACCAATTCTGGAGGCACTGATCAGGATCGCGAACGTTTGCGTATACGTGCACGAGTAGGGGTTAGCTTTCAAGCCAGTGATCAATGGTCGGGACGACTCCGTTTATCTACACAATCCACATCGTTGAATTCGCCTCACACTACGTTTGGCACCGCTGACACCGGCAAAAACGGTGACTTTGGTCTCGATCAGGCCTATATTGCTTACAAACCAACAGATCCGTTTACGTTGGTAATGGGTAAGACTGCAATTAATTTCTGGCAACAGAGTGAAGTATTCTGGGATTTAGATATCAACCCGGAAGCCCTGGCCGTCGTTTTCGACGCAGGTGTGGTCACCTTGAATGCTGCTTACGTCATCGTTACCGAAGGGTCATTTGGAGATGACGTGACCATTACGACATATCAGGCTGTTCACAACGGAAATGCCGGTGACTTAAAATACACGGTCTCGTTAGGTGGCGCCAGCACCAGCAAGGACGAAAACATCGGCCGTGACACTGACGGCGATGGCACACCTGATGTCTTTGGATTTCAATCTGATTCAAACTGGATCGTCAGTGCGCAGGCAAAAGGAGGCCTATGGCGAGTTGGACTGGATATCCTGGGCGGCAATGCCGACACAGAAGATAGCGCTTATGTATTGCAAGGCCGTTACAAATTAAGCGACAAATCTGGGCTGCGTCTTTATTATCACTATGTTGAGGCCTTTTCATTACCCGGCGACGGCACATTTACCCAAGATGATTATCCTAATCCTGGCAACACCGGCGTCTCCAACTTTGAAGGCTTTCGTTTGCAATATGATTATAAAATATCAAAAAACACCGCACTGGATATTCGATATTATGATATGGAGCGTATAGAACCCACAGCAACATTAAGCACAACAGCCAGCGATGCTTTGATTAACGACCAGGATCGCAACCGAATTCAACTCAATATTAATGTCAAGTTTTAGCTAACACACAGTAGAACATATGATTGAAAAAACCATGATCTGCGTTGATGAAGCAATCAACATCATTTTAGACCATACATCGATAATAGGAACAGAACGAGTAGCCACTCAAAATGCACTTAATCGGGTACTCGCGGAAGACGTAATCGCAAGCAGACACCACCCCCCTTGGGACAACTCCGCCATGGATGGCTATGCGGTACAGTGGGAAGATATTAAAAATGCAACAACCGATTCACCCACTGCATTACGTATCATTGGTGAAGTCCAGGCAGGTGGAATTTTCTCCAGTGCTGTACACCAAACCGAGGCTGTCTTAATCATGACAGGCGCACCGATACCTAAAGGAGCTGATAGCGTAATCCGTATTGAAGATACAGAACCAAATGGCTCTCAAGTTAATATTCTTAAACCTTGCAGACAAGGCGGCAACATTCGCTCTAAAGGCGAAGATGTCATGGAAGGTGAACGTGCGCTCCAGGGTAAAACACTTATTCGACCAGCAGAAATCGCTATGCTGGCTACGACCAACCACGTTTCCACGCTGGTTTATCAACAGCCAAAGGTCACTGTACTTGCGACGGGTGATGAGTTGGCAGAGTTGGGGGAACAAATAGCGCCTTACCAGATCGTTAACAGCAACAGCTATTCTATTAGTACACTGGTAGAAGAAGCGGGTGGCAACCCATTGTTGCAAGCAACAGCAAAAGACAGCAAAACCAACCTGGAATCTAAAATTCGCAATGCCATGTCAGCCGATATTGCCCTTATAATAGGCGGCGTATCAGTAGGAAAATACGACTTTGTCAAGGAGGTACTTAGCGACCTGGGCGTCGACATGAAATTCTGGCGGGTCAAAATGCGCCCCGGTCATCCTGTCGCCTTTGGTGTTTTACCCCGAAGCAAACATCCGCAAGATGGTGAACGTTTATTATTTGGCCTGCCTGGCAACCCGGTTTCCTGCATGGTTGCTTTCTATCAGTTCGTCCTCCCGGCCATTCGAAAAATGACAGGCAGGCGAGATCTTTTTCTACCCATCGTGGAAGCAATAACGGAAAACGATATGCAAAATAATTCCAGACGTCGGCATTTCTCCCGCGCGGTAACACGTTATGAAAACGGCCAATACGTAACGAAACTCACGGGTAATCAGGGCAGCGGTATCATATCTTCTATGGTACAAGCAAATAGCTTCATGATTGTACCGGAACAACACGGCGAAGTGAAAACCGGAGATAAAATACAGGTACAGTTACTGCCTTAAAAATACGACACAAGGCTAGCAGGCTGCCCCTCGTGACGGTTTCTATTCTCGGACAGCCTGCTAGCCCGCATTTCTCACAGGGATGACAAATCCTCACTTGATCTTTGAATTCACAAGAAATTTTGCTCAGTCGGAAATACAACCTGTATTGCGCTCCTTCACAAAATCCCTTGTGAATTCAAATCTCTACGCGAGGTTGTGTCCCCCTGTGAGAAATGCGGGCTAGGCTTCTGGTGTCATATTAAAATTAAGCGGAAGCCCTTGCAGGCTAAACAAAATTTGATCGAGGGCATAGAAGTAGATGGTCACCACTACGAACGCCATTACCCAAATGCGTAACTGTTTCATATTCGACTCCTGAAAATTTCAACGCAACCGGGGCGCCGATGGGTTAGTAACTGCCGTGCGGATTCGCGCCACCGGAGTAAATAATGACATACCAAAGCACCCCCAGCATGAATGCCACGCCTGCCCAAAACACCTTGGGTCCCCACGTGCTACCGTCTTCGTTGCTTAATTTCTCGCCTGACTGCACTGCCGCAGACCCGCTCCGTTTCAGCGCACCCCAGTTGGTTCGTGCAGGTTTTCCGCCTGCTGTCGGAGCGGCCTTTCGATCACCCATGTCTTTTTCCTCTCGCGTTAGCAGCGTGGCTCAGATAATGCGCCACATATAAAAAGAGAATCAGCAACTATTATGCCAATGCGGTCTATGGGCGCAAGTGTGAATGCGATGCTGGGCAGCGTGGATTTGTGCGGGTAATGGGTTGTCGCCAACAGAGATGATTCGTCACTTTAGAAATCAAACTCTTACCGCACAACGCACTTGGTTGCAGTAATTGGGCTGAGATTTCAACGCAACATTTTGCGCCATTAACATGTGCCACCGCTGCAAGCAAAGAAAGCAGCAAAGCATTGAATGGATTGTTCAAACCGCTGCCAGCTGCGAACACAAACGGAAAGAATCGTTCAAGTCAGCACAACAGGGGCAGAGCTAAAGAGAAAAATAATTTGTTGAAACAGATGAATGGGGCATGAATTTGTAAGTTAATCTCACTCCGGTCAAGCCAAGATACAGTAACTTACTGCAAGTCTGAACACCATTTCTTGCCTATGCAAGAACATGCTTAAGAAATATGACAGATCAGACAACTTTTCAATGTTAACTTGGCTGTTCAGGCCACAAGCACACACAAAATCGCAAGCTGGTACACGTTCTGCATAATAAGACTTAGGCACTTAATAAGGAAAGTGGCCATCGTTGTCGTATATTGGGCAACTAGGCCAACCCCGGTGACGTGTGCCGCCTTGCACTATTGAGTAGCAAGTTATTAAGGCGGGTGTAACCCCTAGGCGAAAGGAGAGACCGATGGAAAAAATGCTTCAAAAAACACTTTCAACCCTATCACTGATGGTGGCGATGACCCTACCTTTCGGCGCAATCGCAGCGCCATATAAAGCAACCAGTGTGGCCGACGGTGGCACGATCAGCGGAAAGGTATCGTTTTCGGGAACGCCCCCCGGACCAATCCGCTTCAGTATCACTAAGAATCTTGAGACCTGTGGCACGGGCGTACGCGAGGTCCACTATATCCGGGTCACAAACGGCAGCTTGAATGACGTCGTCGTGTATTTGGACAAGATCAAGGAAGGCAAGGCGTGGTCGGCAGAAATCGATAATCCCGAGGTAGATCAGAAGAAATGTTCCTTCAATCCTTTCATGGGCGTGATGCGCAACGGCGACACCGTGTCGGTGCTTAATTCTGATCCGGTAACACATAACATCCACCCCTATGAAATCGGGGGTCGCCTCGGCAAAGCCAGACGCACCATATTCAACCAAAGCCAGCCGGCAGACGTAAAGGTGATAAAAAGAAAGATTAAGCTCAAACGTGGGGTGGCCATGAAACTCGAGTGCGATCAGCACGATTTCATGCACGGATTTAGATTCGTGGCCAAGACACCCTACTACGCCGTCGTAAAAGAGGATGGCACATTCAGCATCGACAATATACCGCCCGGCGAATATACCGTTAAAGCATGGCACGGCACGCTCCAGGAGCAAAAGAGCAGCATAACGGTGGCGGCCAAGGGCGCGGCTACAGCGAATTTTACATTCAAAGAATGATCAGGACGCAGCGGGCGGACGGGACACTACTATACAATACTTAAGCTAAGAGAAGACGGCCGCGTCACCACAACAGAAGATGGATACTACATAGGATCAGGCGATGCAAGCAACCTTACCAGTATATATATTTACATTGGCGACGATGGTGCTTGGCACCGGATTGAGCGCGTGGGCAGTCCGATTCGTCAAAACGACTCTTAAGTATGGAAATTTTGGTATATTCGATTATTTCGCTATTACCGGTTTCACTGTCAATGTGATCGTGGTGATGTGGCTGATCGGTTACGTGATCGTGTATTGATATCAATCGTCAGACCGGTTGTGGTGTGTACAGCACGTAAAGAAACAGGTAGGTTAAACAACTGGTGAGCAGCACCGTAACAAACAAGGCCACAGTGAATCTGCCCAGAAATCGATGCCTACTCGCCCCCATTGGTAACCATTTTTCTACCCCCTTTTCCAAGAAAAATACGCAGGCAATCAGGCCCATTCCCGCAGCATACACCGTAGCGCAACGCAGTGTTTCACAGCGAATAACCGCCAACAGAGCCAGTACCGCGAGCACAGACGACAAGGCGATATAGAAGTGCCGGTTGCTTGCTTTTAATACGCCGCTGTTGAGAACCCGCGTTCCTTCCCTGTGAAAAGAGCCCCCATGAGAAGAGGCTCTGTGAGAAGAGATTTTAACAGAGCTCTTATGAGAGGCCCTAAAGCCGAGAATAATCATATAGACGGCCATTACCAGGCCAATGCTTACCATGAGGATATGGATTGTAAGTACAGGAGCAAAGATGTATGCGTAGACCCAGTCTGGACCCCCAAAACCTTCCTTCCCCTCAATGGCCAGAACGCCAAGTCCCTTGACGAGATAATAGAAAGTAAAATAGACCAGCATCGCCAGCATCGCCCATAAAGCAATGAAGTGATGCCAGCCACCATGGTGTTTCTTTGCCATATACCACGCGACAAGAAAGAGCGTGGTAAAAAAGATAGCCAGGAGCAGGCTCAGATCAGCTCCCATGGTGCCATAGGTTCCCAGGAAACCAGGTTTTGCAAGAAATTCCGTCATCTCACAGCACTTCCAGTACTTCGTTCACCGAAACGGCTAGCAGAGTTGTGATTGTGAATTAGTTTTCTGCAGCAACACCCTTGCGTCACTTCAAAAAAAGATCCACGTCAAGCCCTGCATCAAAAAACAAGAAAAACAACACCCCCAGCACCACAAAACCAGCATACAAAGCAATCACTTTTAGTATGATATTCACCCGTTCCGACGCCATCATATCTCCTCGCCTTTTCAGTGTTTATGTTCTGCGGCTTTCCCGCCGTGACTAAACGTGTGCTCGTACGCGATCACCTTCCATATGTCCTCCTCGCTCAATTCCCTTTTCCACTTCGGCATCGGCGTCATGGGCACCCCCTCCGAAATCCGCCAGAACCAATAGCTTTCCGTCATCTGGTCTACATAACTGGCGTCGCGAAAGTCGAGCGAGCCGGTCAGCACCGGAATTCCGGTCTTTCCATGGCACACCGCGCAGGTTATGGATGGATCCAGGATCGACTCGTGCATACCTGTGTACAGCTTTCTTCCCTCCTCGATAATCGCGGCATCGGTCCACCAGCCCGCTGGCATCTGTTTATCCTTGTACTTCGCCGGGATCTGGTCTAGCAGCGGCGCTTTTTTGGACGCAGCAGCATCGAAACTCGTTACCCCTATCGCGAGGCTCAGGCAAAAACTTGCTCCTAGCAACATATTGATCGTTCTCATAGGATTTTCCTCCCTCTAGTTGTTTTAAACTTGCCGCCCTGACCGAAAAACCCGTACTACTCCACGCCTTACTCCTCGTCCAGGAAGATCGGTTTCGGCGTATCCACCGACGTATCCGTCAATGTCATCAGATAGGCTACCAGCGCCTTGAGTTCCCGCTTGGACATCTGTTCACCGAAAGTATCCGGCATTTGCCCTTCATCGAATTCCTTTTCGAAACCTTCCGCCATCAGATACCCAGGATCCAGGAGTTTTCTCTTCATCTGCTCTGCCGTCAACAGTGAGCCGATATTGTCAAGCTTCGGACCGCGCTTCTTGGTGCCCCCCTTACCACCGATGAAGTGGCAGTTGGTGCATTCATAGTCAACCATGGCCTGCTTGCCCATCTCGATCATTTCCGCCGATGGCATCGCCGTCTTCGCAGGCGCCACCTTGGCCTTGACCGTCACCGCAGGCGTTGTCTTGGTTTTGACCGCATCCGCAGGCGTAGGTGCCATATTGTTCGTTACCACCCCGACCTCTGCCGCCAGAGAGGCGATCATCTGTGGGTCCTTTTTCAGTTCCTCGAGCCAGCCCTGTTTCGTCACCTCGAGCGCAGCGAGTTCCGCCTCCAGCCTTTCATCTTCCACATCCAGTTGGGCCATTTTCTTCATGCGTTCGATCCTCTTTATCTCGTACTCAGGGTTGTACTGGGGCAGAGCAAAACCCCACCCCACGAACAACACAGTCAGCACCAGCAAGAACCCCGTGATCGCAACGGCCGGGCGCCTGGGCTGACGCGCGTCACGCGCATCGAGATAAACCACCAAAATAAGTCCGACAAACACATACACGACAAAGAACATTTGGAAGATAAACGGAAACCCTAACCCGCGGGCCACGAGCCAGATTACCACCGCAATCCCCAGCGAGACCCCCAATGGTCGAGCAAAGCGACCACCTAGATTTTTTTTCGCTACCTCGGCCATCTTAGCGCTCTCCTTCGCCAATGCTCGGATCCCGCGTTGCGCTTATACTCGAGCCATCGGAGGTGGGTTGCTCGGCAAGCACACCAGTAGAAACATCCTGGGTCGGGCGCCACGTTCCCTTGCCATGCCCAACCTTCAAGCCGATCCAGATCATGAACCCGATCAGGCCAAAAAACAGCAAGGTGTTGAAAGCGATCATCAGGCTGGCGCTTGCAAGCGTCGGTGTAAACGCATCCACAGTATTGTCACGCAAGACGAGATACACATGCCAGAACTTGCGCGCCATTTCACGCACTGCGCCCATCAGTCCCATGGTGTAGATCGCCGTGAAACCCAGAAAAATCAGCACATACTGGGAGGCTGGGTTGATCCGCCCCCACTGGATCGTGGCACCCTTGAGCGCCCGGTGGTACAGCAAATAGCTCATCAGGATCACCGCGATACTGAGAAAGGCCGCAGTCTTTTTCATCGGCATCAGCGCCATGAATCCCAGGTGGCCGGGCAACTCGAAATCCGCGACATTACCCACGAAGTCGGGTTCAGGGAGCATCGTGGCCATGAAAGACCGCGGTGTTAGCCATATGGCGCTACAGACCAACAGGATGATAAAGCCAGCCTTGAGGTAGGGTTCGAATTGCTGGGCACCCTCGATCCGCTTGATCGACATCCAGATGTACAGATTGGCGGCTATAAACAGCGCGCCCACCAGCATACCCTGGGTCTCGAAGAACATCGAAAGCCGGTCGGACATCATATAGACCCCCAAGGATGCGTCGTACTGATACACCTCGTACGCATAAAGATAACCAGCCATCGGCAAAAACATGAAGGCTGCTGCACCGATCAGGTTGCCGACAAACCCCATCCAGTCATAGAAGGCGCGGTCCTCCTCCTTCTTCGAGGTCAGGTACATAATCGCCGCAATCAGGCCGACGACGAAACCACCAAACGTGATATTGGCGATCAGCCGATGCAGGTTCAGCGGCCACATCGTGAAGTTGAAGAAGATATCCCAGAAACCAGCGGTCACGTCCTTGACCGGTGTCAACATGTAGCTCGCCACGCTGTTGATCCCGAACATCAGTGTGATACCGACCACGTTCAGCAAAACGCCAATCAGGATATGTATCGCCACCCGATCCTTGAGCGAGTCCCAGGTATACCAGTAAACATACAGCAGGAACGTCTCAAGGATGAATAGCAGCGGGTAGACCACATACAGCAGCGTGGAATACTTCGAACCGATATGCGCCATTACATCAGGATAGAGTCCGTACAGCAGCAGCGCCAGCGCCCCGCCGGAGAGCGCAGTGAAACTGTAACCGACTAACATCACCTTGGTGACCTCTTTCGCCAGTCGCATGTAACGCTCGGCGAAAATGGGGTTCTTGTTTCGCGCCCCCAGCCACTCCGCTAACACGACAAACATGGGAGCGCCGAGAATGAAAGCACCCAGATTGAGATGAAGCTGAGCAAAGATCCAGACCATGTTGCGGTTGCCCAAATACGGCACCGCGTACGCCTGCCCGGCTTCCACGGCCCCGAAGGCAAGGGCAGCCGTGCCGGCAAGCAACGAGAAAAGCAACGCCATAATACCGATCTTAACGCCTTTTCCGGTCTTACTCTTTGTCATTGTTGTTGTCGTTACGAGAGGGCGCATGCGCTCTAATCCTCCGTTAATGCTCCACCGGTTTTAGTCGGCGGCTTCGAGTTACGGTTAAAAACCGAACCAATCGGCCAGCTAGCCATTGACCGTCAGACGACGGTGGGGTTTACAGATCCCCAGTCGGGGAACCCCCCGGCCCTAAGGCCGGAGGAAACCTATAGCTGGTCACACGTGGGGATAGGTTTACTTTTACGTTTACTTGTCAAGTTTACCCAAAAACTTCCCGGGGACACCGCCACCGTCAAACGTATCCTTCGGCGGCACCCAGGTCTTCACCGCCCGCAATTGGTACTCCGGCCGCGGCGGGGGTTTTTGCATGATCGGCTGCGGGCTGCTGAGGCCATCCTCTAGAAAAGCCACGAGTGCCTTTTTCTCTTTAGCCGATAGTCCCAACGGCTTCACGATCGTGGTCTTGGTTGTGAATGAATCGACACCACCGCCCTGGTCGTAGAACTCCACAACATCCGCGAGCGTCGCCAGCATGCCGTTGTGCATGTACGGCGCGGTGTATTTGAGCTCACGCAGCTGCGGGACACGGAAGGTACCCTTGTCCGACTGCACCTTGGAGGGAATATAACGACCATAATCCTGCGTCACGGAGTCGTAGCCCGGAACCCCAAGGAACATGTTCATGAAGCGCAGCCCGACATGCCGCAGCGGATTGCGCAGGATGTCCGGATTAGCCGGAACGCCGATGTTGTAATATTTCTCATCTGTAAGCAGCGGACCGTTGTGGCAGGCAACACAGTTCGCCTTACCCTTGAACAGCGCCAGCCCGTTCTTTGCCTCGGACGACATCGCCGACTTGTCACCCTTCATGTACTTATCGAACGGCACATCGGTCGACACCAGGGTCTTGACGTACGCCGCAATGGCTCTGAAGATCCGGCTGCCCTTGACATACTCGGTACCGAATGCCGCTTTCCAGCGGTTCTGGTAGAACGGGATCTGACGCATGCGCTCTTCCAGCATCATCATGTCGGAGTTCTGGAACATCGCACCCGTGGCGTGCGTCCTGACCAGAGTCTCAAGATCGCCCATGATCCCGTCCCAGTGCATCTTCTTGTAGTAGGCCGTATTCAGAACCGTCGGCGCGTTGCGCGGGCTGAGTGTGCCAGGGTAGGCCTCCGCGAGAGGCATGCCGTCTGCCCAGCCATGCACGGGATTGTGGCAATTGGAGCAGGCAAAATCGTCATCGCCCGACATGCGTTTATCAAAAAACAGGGATTTTCCCAACTCGACATGCTTTGGATTCGTCTTCGGGGGAGGCGGCAAAGGTCCCAGTGGTGCTGCGGCCTGCGCGTAACCAGCGACGGCTATCGCGAAAACCATCAGCATCCCAAGACGGGTAATTACGGCTCCCCTTCCTGATAGGCTTCTGATTGGCTTCATCGGTCTTCTCCTCTTCGCTTAATTCATTTATTCGTTTAATTTCTCAGGTTGGTCGCACTTTCGGTTGCGAACTCGGTTGCGAACTCAATGTTCAGATGTTCTGGCCCCGCACGTTGCATTGACATCCTTGTCCATCCATCCTTTCACTGCCTGTGGACCTTTGCTGGCGGAAATAGCCGCTTTAAACATACTTCGGTGCGAAGGTCACGACGTTCTTATAGGGCGTCTCGCCAATCTTGCGGATCTTACCCTTGCCCAGCTTAAAGCGGGGGGCGTTGCTGATCGGATCCGGCACCGCGTGCGAGACAGAGTTGGCCGGCGACCCTGGCCACAGGAAGTAGGCGAAGGTCACCCCCTTCTTTATCCCGTCAGTGACGATCGCCATGGCTTCAAAGGCGCCTTTGGTCTGCTTGATATGACCCGCCTTCATCAGCCCGGTAAAGAGAGCGTCTTCATGAGTCTCGAAGTAGAAGCCACCGGTCTGCACCAAGACATCGTCGTTCTCGACAGCGACGTGATCGCCGCTCTCGATGCCGCGAGACTTGGCGTCCGCCGAATGGATCTCAAGAAAATTCATGGGATAACGCTGCATGATGTAGGGCCTGCGCTGGTCATCAAAGACCGACTGCCAAATCTCGTTGACCCGCCCATTGGTGACCCAAAGTTCCCCCTTGGCCGCATCCGGTGTAATCCGCTCATAAAAGTCCTTGAACAGCCGCCAGTCCGGGACGTGCAGGATCGCCTTACCCGACGCTTTCTTGAACTGGGTGAGTCCCTTATGTGATGTCGAGATCCCCTGAGGCGTGCCAATGTCGGTGCGTGTTTCATCATGAAAGCGCTTCGTCTCAATCAACTTGCCGTCTCTGAGCCACAGCGGTAACTGGTAGCCCTCACTGGCCCGCTTGCGCAGCAAATCATAGGGCTGGACATTGTTCATCTTCGCGAGTTCAACCAACGGGGCGTAGTCCAGCGTTTTGTTGCGACTGAAGCGCGCCCCCTCGATGAATACTTCCTGCGAGTTCTTCCAGTCAAAGCCGGGGTAGCCCATCTTTTTCCCCACCTGGGCTACGATCCACCAGTCGGGTTTGGCCTCGCCTGGCGCATCGTAAAACTTGGAGTAGATACGCAGCCGACGCTCACCCTGAGCCCGCGTGAAATCCTCTTCCCCCCAGGTGGCCGCCGGGAAGACAATGTCGGCAAACTGCATGATGTCGCGCGCATAAATGTCCTGCGTCACCAACATCATGTCGCCGGCGTCTGCGCGCGCCTTGAGCACCCGGATCGCTTCATTCTTGTCGGTACTTTTTATCTGCTGGGAAGAACCCGAAGTGTGGCTGCCCACATAGTCGGCCAGGTACTGCGAACCCGACATACCGTTGAACCATTGGTTGCCGATGATATACATGAACCGCACGTTGCCGGCCATTACCCAGCGATCCACATCGAGCGCCAACCTGCCGATCTTCCCAAAGCGCTGCGGCGACTTGTTTCGGGGGTAACTGGTGTGCCCCGCTGACCCTCGCTGGTGGCCGCCGCCGCGACCGATCATCTGGCCCGGCCGCGTGCCGGCCCCGCAAATCAGACCGAGGTTAACAAAGGCGAGTGTGTTGGTATAATTGTTGGACCAGTAACAGCCCTTCTCGAGCATGAAAGAGGCCTTCGGTCGCGGGGATTGCCCTTTATTTGTCAGTATCTCGGCCGCCTTGATCATCTCCGCCTTGGGAACGCCGGACACCTTTTCGGCAAACGCCAGCGTGGAGTACTCATCCTTCAGCAGCCACTTCTTGAAATCCGGAAAGGACTTGCCCCAACGTGTGGTGCGCCACTGCCACGGGGTGTTACGCGTGCCGCGGCCCGATCCCCAGTTGATCTCCTCGTCGTTCGCAATCCATTTCGCGATATGCGCCTTATCTTCCCAGCCCTGTTCGAGGATATAGCGTGCGATCGCGTTGCAGACTGGCGTGTCGCTGCCAGGGTAGTTCTGCAGGAACATGCCGCCGTTCTTTAAATTGTTGGTGATGCCGAGCGACATGCGCGGCAGCATTGAGATGACTTTGGATTTGCCCTCCATAATCCAGCTGGTATAGAGGACTGTCTTGGTTTCATACGGGTCAGTGCCGACGATAAAAATCACCTCCGCCGCTTCCCAGTCTTCATAGGAAGGGCCAAAGTTTTCGATCCCGGTGTCCGACAACCCGGTGGCGTCGCCTTGCGCGGAGGACTTGTCATGATGAGCCCAGACCGGGGTCTCCACCGCCTGCAAGGCCAGCTTGGTCTCAGCATAGGTGTTTTCGAAATACTGGTAGGAATGCTGCTTCATCCCCCAGGCGTGCTCGCCGTACTTGTCAATCACGTGGCGGCCAACCTCGGCGACGATACTCGTGGCGTCGTCCCAGGAGATGGGCTGCAGCGTTTGCCCCACGCGGATCATCGGACTCTTCAGGCGGTCTGCGGTCGGCTTCGCCGAACTGTAACACTTCTGGGCGATGGCGCCACCGCGGATACTGTGATTGCCCCCCTTGTTCACTGTCTTGGCATCCCCGTCCGGGATCACGATGACATGGTGAGGCTCCCCGTTGACTTCCACTATGTTGTGCTGGTTCGGCGTCGGCCACCAGCCCGCACCGGAGCCGGGCTTGCGCGGAAAGTCCACGCCGAAAGCGTTCTCGCTCTTTTTCGAACCGCCTTTGCGCCCGAGCGGCCAGACATAGGCCTTGTAGGCGCAGCCGACGATGCAGTAATCGCACGCCGTGGGGTAGACCTTCGCATCCTTCGGCGGCAGCACGACTTTGTCCTCGGGCGTAACGGTCATCTGGGCGGTGGACGCTTTTACCTGCGACTGCGGGCCAAAGGCCTTCCCCAGCGGCAGCGTAATCGGTTCCTGCTTTGTTTTAATACTCATGGCCTTTTCCTCTTGTAATTTACGTTCAGTCGCACAGCGCCGAATGCGCTAGCAGCTTATATAACGATAACGGTATTTAAAGCTTCGCCAAGTTATCGTGCACGCCGAACACCAACCCCAACACACCCGTGGCGTAAATCTGCTCACCTTTCATTTCCAGGACGATCTGTGGCAGGTTCTGCGTCGCCTGGCCGGCGACCACGATCCCGGCGCGGGTCAGATCGAATGTCGTCAGGTGCAACGGGCAGGGGCCGAGCATTTTCGTGTCGGGCTGGTACTTCTGCCGCCGCTTCCTTTTACCCATCATGTTGCCGCCCATGTGGGTGCAGATTGAACTGAAGGCGACGATGTCGCCATCCGGGCCAACACCGCCCAGGGACGGCACGCCGGTCTTGACGATCATGGTGACGTTGTTCAGGTGATTCTGCGGGTAGCGGAACTGCAGTGGCTGGTCCACCTTGAGTTCGCTCACCTTCGCCACCAGCGTCCTGGGGTAAGCCGACAACTGTGCGGTCACAGCCGCGCCGGAGGCGGTTTTCAGGAAACCGGGAAGAAAGGTCGTAGAGAGCGCACCGGCCCCGGTCGCGAGCATGAAATTGCGCCGCGACACGCACGCCCGCCCGCTCTCGCAACCGTCATGATCATCCGCCACTGTCTGCTCCTGTTCATCCGCCACTGTCTGCTCCTGTTCTTGGTCTGTCATGATTATTCTCCTCAAATTCTCTCAAAATCAATTGACCGGAACCGCGCCGTTTTCTTACCCTGTGTGGCCTGTACTCTTTTTGTGAGACGACAGGTTCAATTCTGGCTTAACTTTACAAGGCTTAACTTTACAATAAGAATAAGCTCACGAGATTCCGATATCTCTTATCTCAATCGACCCGGGCGGAACTACTTCTTCTTCGCCTCGGCCAGTTGCGGCGGATCGTATTTCGGCAATAACGGCCGAATATCTGCAAACGGCGGTTTGTCGCTGGACAGCGCCTCAAGGAAAGCCACGAGCGCTCCCTTCTCATCCGCTGTCAGGTTCAGTTTCCTGATTAGCGGACTCTTGGTGCCGTAAGGATCATCATCACCGCCCCCCTGGTTATAAAACTCGACCACCTCGTCCAACGTGAAAGCATAGCCGTTGTGAAAATAGGGCGCCTGGTATTTCAGCTCCCGCAGCGGTTGGGTACGCCACTTGAACCTGTCTTCCTTGCGGTGCGTCTGGAAGTACACTCCCAAGTCCTGATCCACCTGGGTATAGTTTCTGATCCCCCAGACCTTCGCCCGGTAGCGCATTTCGACCTGCTGTTTGGCATCTTCTTCGAAGCGTGGGTTGCGCGCCGGCCAATCCAGCGCCTTGGACTTGAAAGAGCCGAAACTATGAAAATCCTCATCCGTAAACATCATGCCGTCATGGCATTGAATACAACCGGCCTTTCCCTCAAACAGTGCCATTCCCTTTATCGCCTCCGGACTCATCGCCGTCTTGTCGCCGTTCATGTAGCGATCGAATGGCACGTTCTTGGGGTCGGATACCAGTGTGCGTTGAAACGCCGCGCCCGCACGGGCCATGTTCTCCCAGGTGGGGAGTTCTCCGAACACCTCCATGAACATCTTCCGGTACACCGGAATCTGTCTGAGACGCGCCTCACCCATTATCTTCGACATATTGCCGGCCGATTCGCCGCCAGCCGCCCCCCAGAACTGACTCTCCAGGCTAAGCGCGCGCCCATCCCAGAAGAGCTTCTTCAGATAAGCGCTGTTCAGTACGGTATGCGAATTGCGGAAGTGCAGCGTGCCGGGGTAACCGGGCGACAAATCATCCGACGTGCCCCAGCCCATCTTGGGTTCGTGGCACTTGACACAGGGTGTGCTGCCGTCACCCGATAGGCGCGTTTCGAAAAACATCAGCTCCCCCAACTTGATCTTGGCCGGCGTGTTAGGATTGTCCGGAGGACCTGGAACAGGTCCGGCGTTGGGCAGTGGTGCGAGCGGTCGCGGTACCCTTTTTTCAGCCGCCATGGCCGACAAGCTCACCCCAAGCAGCGCTACTATAGTCAAGCCTACCCAAATATTCATACTCCTCGATTTCATGACGTGCCTCCCATGGAATGTGGGCGTTAAATTATTAATGAAGACGGGCCACGAAAGTCGCCTTGACGACGGTGCCCGCATCCGTGATTCGTTGTGTGCTGGTCAACAGATGAATTGCAACTATTACGCCAATACATTGGAACGACAAATCCTTGCTTTTTCCTCGACCAGGTGGCGTGCAACATGGATAACAAAAGGTAAAATTTCTCACAGAGGAATATCAATTATCACTTTTAAAATAGGCGGTTATCACGCAACACGATTGATTGCGGCGAGTGAGATAAGATTTCTGCTGCGCGATTTCACCTCAATTAAAAGCGCCATCGCCCTGATCGAGACAGGTATGAAAACGCGCTAGGCAAAAGAGCGTTGAACGAATCGTTCAGACTGCCCGCCAACACGAACGCAAACTGAAAAAAACGTTCAAGAAAAATATTTTTAGTCTTAAGAATATCTGCAGGCGTTACGACCACGCACGCTGCGACTGGAGTCATTACCCGCGTGCGAAGAACCGGCTCAGCGAGTCCAGTAACGCAGCGTCAGGCAACCCGGCTCCCCAGTCTCGCAGGTGTAGCTGACCACCTGGAGGTGCACAATGCCCTGTTGGGTACGGACCGCGAACGTATGGCCGCGGGAGGACAACCGGTTATTCAGGAAGTTGTAGTTATACCAATCTGATAGCTCGGGGTTGCGCTGATCGCCGCTACGGCGATCGAGCTGCCAACGGAACTCAGCGTGTTGCGTAGCGCTGGTGAGCGGATCACCCCCCAGATCCACTGCCCCAAGCGGCGCCCTCAGCAAATAACGGCGAGCGGATACATCTGCGGAGAGACCCTCAGGCACGATCTGCCCGCGGGCGAAACTGAATCCGACCCATTGCGCCTCGTCCGACGTGTCAAACGTGACCTGCACGGTTCCGTCGTCGAGGACGATGGCGCGCCCATCCGCACGAAAACGCGGCTCACGCCCATCATCGCCGCCGAGCCAGTCGAGCAGGATATACAGAAAAACGCCAACCACAATAAAGGCTGCAACACCACCGAGGAATCGAATATCTACACCTTTGCTTGCACTGCTTCCACGCGACATACTCACTCCGGATCAGAACGCCAAACAGCCCTTACATCGGAATCTTTAATTTCTCAAAGCCCATTACGCCTGTCAACTCTCTGCCTCATTCTCTGCCTCA
>CAZZJI010000005.1:0-43163 GCA_964654485.1 uncultured Gammaproteobacteria bacterium
TTCCGTATTTCTGCACCATCTTGTTCAAAATCTAATGTAGACAATATTGGCCCTCTAACGTCGCAAATCAGCCGACCGAAACCGCAGAGTGTAGCGTAGCGGAACGCCGCGGTACTGGTCGGCTGGATGTGCTGGTTAGCGCTTTGATAAACTTCAATACTACCAACTGACTAGCAGTACCAAGGGTCAGTCTTGTTATTTGCCTTACAATCGAAAAGGCAAGAAACAAGACTTGACCCCGTGCTTTATCGCGCGACTTATCCTTGTTTGTTATATGCAACCATAATTTTGGTTCCACTATTTATCTATTGCCCTGTAACTATTTACTTTATCTTCCAGACTTATTACATACGACAGCATGCTTTTAGAAATGATTGTTATTTCTTCCTCAGAAAAATTTATATCATCTTTTTCTTTTATGTCATTCTTAATATCTCGTGGTTTTGCTGCAGATACCTGATTAATAATTTTTTTATTTACTACCCCACCTTCATGAACGATAGTATGACGACACGCTTGTGATAAAATAATATTATTAACCAATTTATTTTTATCAATTTTGATACCAAAATAGCCATCAAATGCCCGTCTAATGCTTTTCATATCTTGAAAGCTTATATCATTCTTATTTATCAAAATATCTCCGATCGCCTCTCCTATTGTTCCAAAGATATTTAACAACTCATCTACCTTCATTTTTATATCAGTTTTTAAGACTCTTTCATCCTTGTGTTCATCAACAGCTATTTTAGCTGCTTGGCGAAATAAATCTGCAATAGCCGACCCGAAATATGACACAAGAAGAACGATTGCTTGATTATTAATAATTTTAAATCTATTTTTAAGAGAGTCATTTTCTCTTATGCCTCTCAATATATCTAATGTCCTTTTTCCATTAAGTTGATCATTATCGATTCTCTGTGTTGTCACTAATTTTTGGTGTAAACTCTCAATAGATTCGATAGCAATATCAAGCACCTCCCGATCAAAGTTTATTAAGCTTTCTACGGATTCTATATTTTTCTTGAAAGTTTTAGATATACTCATTTTTTTTCGTCGAATATAAAATTAGAATTGAACTCTTATTACTTTTAATTCTCACGCTCGTAGTAAGTGCCATGACCTCCTGTGCCTCCGCTATCCCGTATTTTTAACCAACGAGATTCGCATAAATTACACCTATAATGTGTATAAGTTGTGCTTCCACCTTTACCACCTGCGTTAAACTCTGGTTCACCTATTTGCTCCCAACTATCCGCTGGCTTTTTTCCATCGCAGCTTTTGCAATCAAATTGATCAACCATCCATATTTCCTCATTGCATATAACGAGGCTGTAGAAAAATCTCTGAAGTTGAAAAAATATTCAATTTCTGGGATACCAAAACCATTCCTTTGCAAGAGTTCGTTGCATACAGAACTTCTGAGACGGTCATTTTTTTCATGATAATTTCACTTTTAGTTTTTCTACAGCCTCAACGTATAGCATAACCGGCCTATTTTTCAATGGCTGAAATTTTGTTAAAGTGAAACGTAACAAAATTTCAGCCATTGAAAAATAGGTCCGGTTGATGCGTTTGTTGGATTCATGCTACTGAGCATAACCATTTGGGTGACATTTTTTAGTCTTCCTACCACTGCCACATGGGCATGATTTGTTTCGACAATTGCCTTTTAGCTTAAACTTTATAGTGCTTTTTTACTAGGCATTCTTGTGTTTTCTTCTTCAAGATCACTAAACTTTCTATCAAACTCTAGTCTTAATTCTTCTATCTGTTTTCTAATTAATTCTCGTTCTTTTTCTGCTTGGTTTTGTATTATTTCGTTACCATCATCTTTTTGTTTTTGATGTTCAAATTGCTCCCGTGAAAGCTCCAATTGAGCTCGCTGCACATCCATAGACTCATCGTGATTTTCTTCTGATGATTGCCAGCTTTGATACATGATTACTAGCGTAATCAGCGACAATAGTATGGTAATAAAAACAGGAATCGATGTAGCAGGTATTGCCTGAATTGCACTTTTGAATTTTGCAAAGCTTGGCTCGATTTCTGTTAAGTTTTCTACAAGCTCCCTCGCCGTAATTGCATCATTTGCTGCTTCAAGGTTATTTTTCAATTCAGATAATATCTTTGTATCGTTAAACTCTTGAACGTAGTTAAATAATTCCTTTACATGCAAAGTACCTTGAGAATCAGTAAAACCATCAGGAACACTCACATCCCCGCCGCATCTTGGACAATTTGTACTACATCCCGTGACTTTACAGTTTCGGCTCCCAATCAGATCGAAAGGAGAGATAAAGGTATAGCCACATTTGTAACAAACGGCAGGTATCGCGCTCATAGAATGATATTTCCTCCCTTAGTGAATCTAACGTTCACTTCACTGGTAATTTTAAGCTAGGCGATTTTATGCTATTGTTTGAGCGAAGCGAGTAGCATGAAATCGCCTAGCTTAAAATTATCCACGTGTAAGTGCTTGTTAGAAGCATTAATGCACTCCTAACTTGGTAGTATTCTTAACCGTGGGAAAGTCCCATTTTGAATTCCGTAATCAGAAACCCTGTCAAATGCCTCAAAGAATGAATACTCATCTGCCAAATTTGATGTGTATAAATTTAACTCTGAATAATCAAGTGCAATACAAGGTATATTAGACGACTGTGCTAGTGAAAGTATTATTGGGCTATAGATTGAATATTCATCATCAAACAATTCCTTTACTATAACAAGAGTTCTTAATTGACGTTTTCCAATTTCTATTTCATATTTTTTAGTATCTACGATCATTCTTATCTGTGAACTTGAATCGATGTAACGTAACGCCCCTTTCATCTGTTTTATTGCTTTTTTTAGACTTTTAGTTATTGTAGCTTTTTTCCGATTTATTTGATTTCGTATAATAAAACCTGTATTGGGACTGTCCTTTGCCTGAATTAAAAGAATGTTGTTTTTAGTAACAACTAAAACGTCAACTATTTCTTCTTTGTCAGTAACTCGCAGAGGATTAAGGTATATTTGCTCCGGCAAAAACAAACGATGAAGTAGTTTGACTATATCTCGTTCTTGATATGATCCAGGCTCTTCCCTAATAAGCTCTGTGAAGCTAAAAGGTTTGGAGCCGTGGTATGCGTGGTTTTGTGGAACAAGGTCTTGAATAAATATATCTTCTGGTACAAGTGACTCAGTGAATATAATTGAAATTGCAGACTTGTCATCTTTGACAGATCTAAGACCGAACCACATTTTCATTTGATCATGTGATTTTCTAGCGTACGATAGACTAAAAGGTAGAAAAATTGAAACTTTAAGAGTATGTTGGGTACTTGGATTACAATTCATATTTGCAGAATACCCAAGATATTCCTTACTATTATCATCAAAATAATAAACATTGATTTTTTGAGAAAGAAGTAAATTCAAATAAACCTCAGTATTTGGCTCTTCAAATAAAGGTGTAAAGATAACCAGTGGTTCATCTTCATCATCAAAAAAGGCTGATACGAGTCCTATTGTTTTAGAGTCCTCAAGCTCTATAGGAACAACATAAATCTTAAATCCCTGGTTCAACTTTGAAGCAAGAATTGCTTCTTTTGGAGCTTTAACGACTAGAGTTGGGAATTTCTCATTTTTAAAATGAACTGGGAGAAGTCCTATGGGAATATCATAAACTAAAGGAAGAATTTCTGGATGAAGAACTGTTAGCATATCTTGCCCATATATTAAGCTAGATTAATCATCATAGGATTGAATTTAATACTTTCTTCTAACCGTTGTTTATCCGGTCGCACGGTAAACTAGATTTACGCGGCGTCCGGCTAAATCGGGTGTTGCCTGTTTCATTTCGTTGGATCATAGCATTGTTTGGGGTTAGCATTGTTTTGATGCAATAGCCTGTTATTCATTTGTGTTGCTTGGGTCATTAGCAATATTGAATACTTAACAAGTACTTACTGCAATTTAATGTGAACTAACAGGTTAAATGCCCGATGATCTATGGGGTTGGTTTTAACATGATTGATCTTAATATTGTAGTTTGATACAGCCCAGTATAGTGGATGAAAATCACTTTCCCATCCGCCTAAACCAGATTTATTTGCTGCTAGTTTAAATCAGTCGGTTTATCATTGAAAATGATGTTTATATAAGCAGGGCAAGTTTGTGGTTTTCAAGAAAACGCTCATACGGAGCACGCGGACAGTTTATGGATGCAACTGACCAGTAATGCTACATGATAAAACAAAAGACAAGACCCCGGATATTATATTTGCCTTTAGATTCTATGCATTAGGCATTCGTAGTAAGTTCAATTGATGTGTTAAGTCTGTATTAGGATTTATTTTGCGCGCTAACCAGGTAAGAAAACAGGCCCACCAACAGAGTCAATTTTAATTGTGGGGTGGTTAAAAAGTCGGGTGAGCGATTCGGTGTTCAATACTGTTTGAGTTGGACCGAACAGTGTCTCGCCTGCGCCAAACAGCAACAGGACGTTGTCGCAATAACGTTGTACCAGATTCAGGTCATGAAGAATGAAGATGGCGGATTGTTTGTTGGTTTTAATTTTTTGTGAGAGCATATTCAGGATACTGATTTGGTGTTGCAGATCCAGATGGTTGGTGGGTTCATCCAATAGGTATAAGAGCGGGTTTTGGGTAAGTAGCGTGGCCAAGTTCAGGCGTCGATTTTCTCCACCGGATAATGTATTTGTCATCCTTGTTTGCATGTCGCAAAGATCGACTTGCGTTAATGCCTGATGGGCCAGGCTGATATCTTTTTGCGTTTCCCATTGCCAGGAGCGTAAGAAGGGATGTCGTCCGATCAAGGCAGTTTCCAGGACAGTGCTTGGAAAGGATTGCCTGTCGTGCTGTAATAGAACACCTATGTTTTGTGCAACGGTGCGGCGTGGTAATGTTGCTATATCATTATTTTGAAAAAATATTTTTCCATGTTTTGGTTCTCTTAATCCTGCAAGAGTGTGTAACAATGTTGTTTTACCAATACCGTTTATACCAATGATGCCATATACCTCTCCTGGTTTAATGACTAAATTGAGGTTTTCACAAACGTTCTTGTCGTTAATAAACACAGTGAGATTTTGTGTTTCCAGTAGTGGTGATGTCTCGTTTAAGGTGTTCAAAGCGTTCATACGTATGTTATGAATAGTGTTTGTTTTTTTGTAACAGAAATAAAAAGAAGGGTACACCCAGCATAGCGGTAATGATGCCCACGGGCAGTTGTTGTGGTGAAATCAATGTTCTTGCAAGGGTGTCCGCGGCAGTCAGGAAGCCGCCACCTAATAAAATAGATGCGGGTAATAAGATACGGTAATCATTTCCAATTACAAGACGGACAATGTGTGGCACGATTAAACCTATGAAACCAATGCTGCCTGCTAACGTAACAGCCGCAGCGGTGAGCAATGATGCAATAAAGTAAATGCTGATTCGCAATGAAAAAACCGGTACACCCAACGCACTTGCCTGTAATTCACCTCGACCTAGAATGTTCAAGTCCCTGGCAAAAGGTATGCAAAAAGCGAGGCACAAAACAAAGATAACAAAGGCAGGTAAGATGGTTTCGGTCTGGCTCAGGTCTCCCATTAACCAAAATAACATTCCACGCAAATTAGCTTCAGGGGCAATCGCGAGCAAAAAGCTGATTAACGCGCCCCAGCCAGCGGCAACGATGACGCCGGTGAGTAACAAGCGCGTTGCTGTCCAACTTCCATTGCTGTGTGCTAAACCAAAAACCAGGAACATAGATAACAATGCGCCTATGAATGCACTGCCGGTTATCCATACACCCCCTAAGCCAAGTATCATTGTTCCAAGCGCAGCGACTGCGGCACCACCGGATACGCCCAGGATGTAAGGGTCTGCTAATGGATTGCGTAACAGGACTTGCATCAAAGCGCCTGCCATCGCCAGCATACTGCCGGTCAGGAATGCGTTTAACGCACGCGGTAATCTGAGATCAAAAATGAGACTTTGATTGAGTTTATTACTGTCGTTGCCTTGCATGACAAGGAAAATATCCTGCCAACTGATATCTACTGTGCCGACGGAGATTGCAAATAACAAACTGGTTGGGGCCAGGAGTAGTAACCCGATTAATACGAGGGGTGAGCTCTTCATGCGAGTGGTTTTTTTGAATTTAAGCTAATAACTGGCCAACCGTGATCTTTGGTAAATTGTTCAAGTATTTTATCCGGATCAACCGCGACGGGATGGGTGACCAGTTTCAATAAGGGGAGGTCATTGTGTGAGTCACTGTAGAACCAACTGTTATCAAGTGACTCATTGTGTGATTTTAACCAGCTATTGAGGCGTGTTACTTTTCCTTCTTGAAAGCAAGGTATGCCATCCACTTCACCGGTATAGCGGTTGTTTTTAAATTCCGCTTGTGTTGCGATGATGTCATCGACAGACAGTTCTTTTGCGATTGGCTCAGTTATAAAGCGGTTTGTCGCAGTAATAATTAGAATGCGATGATTTTGTTTTTTATGTTTTTCCAACAGGGCGCGAGACGCATCCGGAATGAGTGGCAATATGCATTCGGCGATAAATTTCTTTCTTATGTCCAGAAGTAAGTCCAGATTGTTATCAGCCAAAGGTCGAAAGCTGAATTTCAAAAAAGCATAAATGTCTAACGTGCCCTGTTTGTATTCATCATAAAAGCGCTGATTTTCTTTTTCATATTCTTCTGTATCCACCAATCCTTGTTTGGCTAGGTATTGGCCCCATAAATAGTCGCTGTCGCCGGACAGCAGCGTATTATCAAGATCAAATATTGCTAAACTCACGAATTGCTCCTAATTATATAGGGTATTATCCACGGACAAAAATATATCCGAATAAATATTAGCTTTATAAACAAAAAGTTATGGTGATAGACTAGACTCTATAGAAAGTTTATATTTGTTTATATAGGGACAATGGCAAAAAAAACAGAAGGTATTATGCCACAGTGTGAAAATACACAACTGATAGATGCGCAGGGCTTTCGGTCCAATGTGGGTATTATCCTTAGTAATTCAAGGGGTAAATTGTTGTGGGCAAGACGAATTGGCCAGGAAGCCTGGCAATTTCCACAAGGCGGTATCCAACAGGATGAAACACCTGAGCAAGCACTTTATCGCGAACTGATGGAGGAAGTGGGGCTCGCGGCGTCCGATGTCGAAATCATAGGTTGCACCCAAAATTGGTTGCATTACAGACTACCAAAACGTTTTGTTCGCTATGATATGACACCCGTTTGTATTGGGCAAAAACAGTTGTGGTTTTTGCTTCGCTTAACGGGTGATGATTGCAGTGTGAAATTGGATCTGGCAGACAAGCCGGAGTTTGATCGTTGGAAATGGGTAAGTTATTGGCACCCATTAAAAGAAGTTGTTTCTTTTAAGCGGGATGTTTACAAGAATGCGTTAAATGAGTTGGCCCCTCTGTTATCTGGTTAGGGCAATGGTCGTTAGAAAGAAGAGCCGATAGTCAGATATGTTTGGTTTTTACCGTCATTCTTGAAGCCTCGCGCAAAACCCAGCCTTACCTTAAACATGAGAGAGTAACCAAATACCACTTCAGCAGTCATTTCAAGTCCGGCGGCTGTTCGAAATGACGTTCTGTCACTGCTATTAAACCAGCTTTCTCCCAAATCAAAAAAAACGTTCCCGTATAATTGATGAATACCGAAGGGTAGTGGCCTCATGAAACCGCGTTCGAAAGTGGTAATTGGAAAGCGCCATTCGGCATTTGCTAATGCCATGCGTCGACCACGGAGTCCAGGTAATCCTTCCGGATAGCCTCTTAACGCGTATTTTCGTTTATTAAATAAAATGTCGGTCGCCTGAAATAACGGATTGGTGTAATCCTCACTGAATGTTCCCCCTAGCCTAAATAATTTTGGAGATTCGGATCCATAACCCCCAGTGAATTCCAGTGCGATCAGATGTTGATTACCGAGTGGAATATATTCCTGCCAGTTGAGTGTATAAATATTACCAGTGAAGTTGCCACCAAAAAGATCACTGTTCTCCATGACAAATTTTATGCGTCTTCCATTATTTCTGCTGATGGATATGGGAAAACGTTTTGTTGAATTGAATGTCAGGGCGATACCCGCAAGCGAATCAGTAAAGCTGGATGCTGGAAACACGTCGGCAGCAATGCGCTCGTCTGAATCTTTTTCTATCACGGCGGCACTGTGCAGCCCCCACTGTTTGTCAATCGTGTTCAAAGGAAATACAAATTCGGTTGTTAAGGTATTAGTAGAGCGAATTCGTCGGAAATTTCCATTGTTGTCACGAAATACATTAGAGAGTTTGGCTACTCTGATTTTCAAGGTTGGGTCCCAACGATCATAAATGTAATTAAAATCGCCAATTAGAAAATTATTGTGAATATCGTAACCCGCCTGCAAAAAATAGATGTGTCTTCTAATTGCATCTGCCCCCCCAGTGAAGAAGCCCACCTCTGTCCTGTCATCTTCGATCATTAAATGAGGCGTCCACCAGGTCGGTTTGACGCTGTCCAAAGGTGAGTAGGGGGTGATGATGGATGACAATTCAACAATTGGTTCTTCTCCTGTTAGTTGGGCCGTTTGTTCTTTTTTAATTCTTAGTGGTGGAGATAATTTAATTTGTGATGTTATTGGAGCTTTCTCGTTTAGATCAAGTTTGAATATGTTGTAACCTTTTGGAGTGAGGCCGGCGTAATAGAGTGTTGTTCCACTGACGTCGAGTGTTGGATGTTGTGCGCCGCCGACAAGGTTGGTTAATTTCGTTATACGTTTTGTTTTCAGGTCCAGTTTATGAATGTTGTAGACCTCACCATAATCTGCAGTGAAGACGATCGTGTTGCCTGTTGCGTCAAACTGCGGGTGGGTTTCGATGTTCGATGAATCTATTAATTTATTCCAGGTTTTATCCGAGATAGAGAATTGTTCAAGATTCCAGTTGCCCGTTGATATTGAAGTAGGTAATTCACTACCTACTTCGTCATCGATTTCATCAAAATCAGACCGCCATACTGAAGCTACGATTGATTCACCATCGGGTGACCAGTCAATTGAAGAGATAACTTCTTTATTTGTACCTCGCCAAAGAGTCTCAATTTTTTTGCCTGTATTGGTAAGTAATATCAGGCTGCTATTGGCCAGATTGTTTTGAACCGCAATGATTTGTTTTCCATCCGGGCTCCACGTGGCGAAACGGTATCTGAGTCCTTTAGTTAACCGGGTAGTCTTATGCGTTTTCAGGTCAATTTGGTAAAGATCAGAGAAAATGTTTACGTTTCTTACTGCATCAATTTGCGCCACTAAGATGCCGGCTTTCGGGTGAATGTCAAAACGCCCTGTATGTATATGATCGGCGAAGACGATAGGTTTAGAATCACTAATGTTATTTTTTTCATTTTTTAATAGCATGATTTTTGGTTCGCTGCTATTGGTATTTTGATAATAGTAGAGGTCACCATTTGCTGCTACACGCGGCTGAGTCGTTTGGTAATCTGTGGAGGTGAGTTGGTAGCCAGCTCGGATTCCTTCGGTCCTTATTTTTTTAATTTGATCTCCAAACTTTTCTTGTAAATAGGTTTCAAATTCCTCCCAAAGTTCATCCAGGTCTTTTCCTAACACCCTGTTGGTTGTCGTGTTAATCATGTAGGGGACAAAATGTTGGCTATGCTGGGTTATTAATTGTCTAATTTTATACTCACCATAACGGTCGCGAATAAACTGAAAAAAATAAACGCCGTAAAGATAACGCGTAGTGCCAGAAGGCCAACTGGTGATAGGTTGATTTACTTGCCTGATGGGTTTTAATCCGTTATCAAGTTCTGTCCTTATGAGTGATTTATATAAACTACTTTGGCCTCTTCCGACTCCGCTGATGTTATCTGTTTCCATGTAGGTTGCAATACCCTCTATGCCCCAGAGTGGTTGTAGCACATTGGGGAATAGCCACGGAAAGAACCGGCCAATCACGTTTCTTATATTTTGCAGTGCATTTGATGTTTTATCCAAATGGATAATATGCGTATATTCGTGAATAATTAAAATTTCCAGCCAGTTGTTATAATCCTCCACTGTGTTTAAATCATCCGGAGGGGTAACATATAATGTTATTTGGTTGTTTGGGAAGGGGGTTGCAGAGCCGTTGCTAAAATCAGTTCTGTCCGTCAATACTATGTCTGTGGGTGTTAGTGGTATCCAAATAAAGTAGGCGCTAATGCGCTTGTGTACGCGCTCCGCGATCAAGGCGGTTTCTTTTGCTAACGATTCTTCATTGTCATGAAAATGAATATTAAAATGTTCAGTGTGCAAGGTTTTCCAGGTTAAAGAGGGGTCAAAACTAAAAGCCGCATTTGCTGCCGACGAGATGAATGCGAATATTAAACAAAAATAGCGCAAGCTATTGCGAAAAGAATGGCCGTGAGCAATATTGTTATTGAAAAAATATTTAGTATTAAACATGTTTCAGAGAAAGCCTGCATCTGTCGCAAAGCCCTGGTTAATTACTTGTCCAGGGTGCCGTATTAAATTTTTTCCAAGATTAAATTTGTTTCACGTAAATTCTGGAATTTCTTTGGTAGTTATACATTGCTTTTTGTTTTATCGGAATTGAATCGATGTCTGTCTTGCGAAAACCTTTTTCACAAAACCAATGTGCTGCTTGTGTAGTGAGTACAATAAGTTTTTTTATCCCCATTTCTTTAGCCAGACGTTCTGTATGCCCGAGTAATATATTGCCACGGCCTGAATTTCGATAGTCAGGGTGGACTGCGAGACACGCGAGTTCTGCTGTAGACTCTTTAATAAGTGGGTAAAGAGCTGAACATGCTATCACCGCACCATCTCGTTCTACTACGCTAAAATGATTTATTTCAAGTTCCAGACGGTCTCTGGATCGACGTACAAGCGCGCCATTTTCTTCAATAGGTGTGATCAACTCGAGGATGCCGCCAACATCATTAATAGTTGCCTGACGTAACCCTTCATATATATCGACCGATATTAAGGTGCCTATACCATCACGCGTAAAAAGTTCCTGAATTAAAGCGCCATCTATATGCCGGTCAATGATATGAACGCGTTTTATGCTTTCGCGACACGCCTGTACCGCTTTTTCCAGATAACCGGACTTATTAGGGCCTTTTGTGGTTTTCGTTGCTTGTACTTTATTCTGCTTTTTATTTGATCCCTTGTTCGACTCTTTATTGAGCAGCGCTTCAGCTTCGGATAACAATAGTTCGGGAATAATTTTATTTTTCGAACTGCGTATTCCCTTGTCTTCAATCAAATAAATTAACTTGTCTGCTGCTAATGCAATTGCAACAGCCGATGCGGCATCCTCGGCGTTAATGTTAAAAATCTCTCCCGTTGATGAATAACCAATAGGCGATAGTAGGACTATTTCGCCGTTATTGAGATGTGTCTCGATGCTGTTCACATCTACTCGGCGCACCTGACCGGTGTGGTCATAATCAATGCCATCAATTATGCCAATAGGCTTAGCGGTAATATAGTTTCCAGACGTCACGCGTATTTTGGCGCCTGCCATGGGCGAGTTTGCCAAACCCATGGAGAGTAATGCTTCGATGTCGACACGTACATTGCCGACCGCGTGTTTTACACAATCGAGTGTGGCCGCGTTAGTGACGCGCAGATTATTGTAATAACAAGACTCTATTTGATGTTTTTTTAGCTGGCACTCAATTTGTGGGCGGGCGCCATGAACTAAAACCAATCGAATTCCCAGGCTGTTGAGCAGTGCAATGTCATGAATGAAATGCGGGAATGTTGTAGTGTCTGCTACGGCTTCTCCGCCAAATGAGATAACCAACGTACGTCCACGTAACGCATTTATATAAGGCGCAGAATCCCTAAACCCGGTTACGAATGATTGAGTACCAGTCAAAATATTACCTTAATTTTTATGTCTATAGAGTGCGGAAACGGCTGATTCTACAGTATTATTTGCCTATCGCATCAATTTTTAGTGTTAACGTAGGATTTGTTTACAAATCGGAAACATATAGAAAATACAAGGCGTTATGTCGTGTTACTGGCCTAATTCCCCGGAATTTCCTCACCCCCTGTGAATTGACCATAAATTAGCCTGGTATACTAACCCACTGTTATTATTTTATCGACCGCGAGCGCTCTTTTGCGCTGAACTTTTCTAAGCTGGAAAAAGATCTTTGGGATAGATTCAGAGTAAGATAGCCTGGGGTTCATACGCGAAACTTACACATAAAAAAAATCAATTGTGAGGAATTATCGGTGTTAACTTTATTTGAAGCCCAGAATGAAATATTTTCGAAAATAAATCGGGCCACACAAATTGAACGCATTCCTCTGTCCGAGGTATGCAATCGATTTTTAGCAGAGGATGTGAGTGCACAGGTGGGTAATCCTGCTTTTGATAATTCGGCGATGGATGGGTACGCTCTTTGCTACGCTGATTTAGCGGCTAACAATGCTATTTTACCTTTGAAGGGCGAGGCAAGTTGTGGTATGGCACCCGGTGATCTAACGCCAGGGACGACCATGCGAATTTTTACCGGTGCGCCGTTACCCGCAGGTGCAGATACGGTAGAGATTCAGGAAAATATAACAATTGATCAGGGCAACATTCATTTCACGGCGCCTATTTCCGTAGATCAAAATATTCGTCGCAAAGGTGAAGATTTTGATGCGGGTCAACTGCTTTATAAAAAAGGGCGGCAAATATTGCCGATGGACACTGGGCTTATTTCGTCAGCGGGTATTGCTCAATTGCCGGTATTTAACAAGCCCCGTGTTTTGGTGATAGCAACCGGTAATGAGCTTATTCAGCCAGGTAACTCGTTGAAACCAGGCCAAATTTATGAGTCAAATAAACGGGTAACGCTTTTGCAATTAGAGGCGCTGGGTGTAGAGGCCGTTGACGGCGGTACTGTTGGGGATAATCCACAAGCGTTACATGAAAAATTAGCCGCATCAACAGAATATGATTTTGTCGTGACCAGTGGTGGTGCGTCGGTCGGTGATCATGATTTGGTTAAACAAGTTTTTGCGGAGTTGGGTACAATAGATTTGTGGCGAGTGAAAATCAAACCTGGCAAACCCGTCGCATTCGGATTTATTGGTAATAAAACACATTTTTTTGCGTTACCCGGAAATCCGGTTTCCAGTATAGTTACATTCAAGTTGTTTGTGGAACCGGCGTTGTACCATTGGCACTATAGCCGCCATGCACAACTTGAATTACATGCGCTGGCTAGCAATAATTTTAGTCGACGGGCAGGTCGTATGGAATTTTTACGTGCGCGCCTGTTTGTTGAACAGGGTGTGCTTAAAGCCGAAATTTTGGGGGGACAAGGATCTCATATGCTGGGTACTATTCGTTATACTAATGCCCTGGTTCGAATCGCAGAGGATAGTTGCGGATTTAAGGTGGGGGAATGTGTTTCGGTGATACCATTACACTTAGCCATATAATTTAGCAAATTGTCACCTAGCAAGCTGTTACTTAGTACTTATCTTAGTGGTTAATAAAAAGTGGTTAATAAAAAAAATAGCTTATGAGCAATCAATTGGTAAGCAAGTTATTCAAAGATAAAAATATTTCCTGGCGGGGAAAAGTGTTTGGTGGTGCTGTCGGGTATTTGCTAGGCGGACCACTGGGTGGTTTGGCGGGTGTCGCGCTTGGGCACAATATCGAAAAAGGCGTGGGCGTGGTGCGTCGGCATATTGCGCCTGGGTTTGGGTCAGGAGAGAAATCGAGAGTGCGGGCTGCGTATTTTACTGCAACATTTTCAGTTATGGGGCACTTGGCACGATCGGATGGCTCGATTACAAAACGTGAAATTTCCATAGCAAAAAAAGTAATGGCGCAAATGAAGCTTAGCGAAGAACAAAAAATTGCTGCCGGTAGATTGTTTAATGAAGGAAAACGGGCGGATTTCCCATATAATACTGTGCTAACGCAATTTAAGCATGAGTGCCAACGCCAGCGCAGTTTGATGCGTTTTTTTTTAGAAACTCAATTGCATGCCGTGCTTGCTGATGGAGTGTTGCATTATCAGGAGAAAAGATTGTTAATGGAAATGGCAAGTTGCTTTGAGTTTTCCGAAAATGAATTCGAGAAATTATCTGCATTGATATGTCGTCAACACGGAATTGCTGGCTCAGCAACCTCTGTGCCAGAAAGAACGCGCCCAAAATTTAAAGATGCGTATGCAGTATTGGGTGTTACGCAAAAGGAAGACCCGGTTGTTATTAGAAAAGCCTATCGTCGATTAGTCAGTCAACATCATCCTGATAAGCTGGTGGCCAAAGGCTTGCCCGAGGAAATGATGAGATCGGCAACCGAAAAAATACAAGAAATTAAATCTGCTTATGATCAAATCAAAAAGGCGAAGGGGTTTTAGAGAAAAGCCTATTTCATAGGTCTGCACTATTTGCTACGGGCATATGCGCTATTGCTTTTTCTTTTCCGCATTATTTGATAATCGTTGTTCCTTGTCGAACTTTCCGCTTGGCGCATATTTTATTAACCAGCTATTTACGCGGCTAATTAATTGCTTGTCCAGGCCGGTAAAGAAATGGTCTGCGCCTAATATATTTGTTTGTCTGTAGCGCGTGTTTTTGACTTTACTTGCAACCAGCCGCCGAGTGTTCGCCGAATTTTTTACACTATCCAGATCCAGGCTGCCAAAAAGATCGAAAAAGGGTATTTCGATTTTGGCAATTGAATAGGACGGGTTGAACTCGCGGTATTGATTTTGAGTACCTAGTCCTATTCCTACAAACGCATTGACCGCTGATGCACTGCGTGATTCGGATGCTAGAAAACTTGCGCCCATTGTCGCGCCCAGGCCGTGACCAATAACGATGATGTTGTATACGTCTTTTGAATGAAAAAATTCAATCGCGGAAGTAATTCGTTGAGGAAGCTCATTAATCAGTGGAATATATTCTTCTGCTGATGCGTCATTCAGCAAGATCGGCATTTGTATTGACAGTGTTGCCCAGCCAGAGAGGGGTAAACCAGTGCGTAGTGGAGAAATAACGGTTGGCCAGTCCGGGTGAGCGGCTATCCCGTGTAGAAAAATAACACCTCCGCGTGGCTTTGGACTAGCGGCTTCGAGGTATATTGAGAAGAATTTTTGTTTTCCTGTCTGTAACCATACAGCGTTTCCATTTAGTTTGCTTTTTTCCAATTGAACAGCAATCCGTTTTTCCACTACAAAATTTGAGCCAAAGGTGTACTGGCTGAAAAATAAGGGGATGACGGCGCAAATGATCATTATTGAACGCCCAGTTATCGGTATCTGCTTGTTTTTTATTGGAGAAATTTTCATGATTTTATATATTCTTATAAATATTGGGGAAAAAGCCCGGATCCATATATTATTTCGGTCATTTTAGTTAGCATAGTTGAATTATACTAACGAGCTGAAAAAAATCACTTGATCATGTAAAGTGCGACTCTGAGTTTAGGGAACCGCTCGTCCAGGACAGATTAGTGGTTTCCTGATTTATTCATTAGAAGTAAGACGAGGAATGTATGCCAGATTATAAAATTGCTCCATCTATTCTCTCCGCTGATTTTGCCCGATTAGGTGAAGAAGTGGTTAATGTACTGGATGCCGGTGCTGATATCGTGCATTTTGATGTGATGGATAATCACTATGTGCCTAATTTGACAATTGGTCCTCTGGTTTGTGAGGCATTGCGCAAGCACGGTGTAACGGCTGATATTGATGTCCATTTGATGGTTAAGCCCGTCGATCGGATCATCCCGGATTTTGCCAAGGCAGGTGCAAGTTACATTACCTTTCATCCTGAAGCGTCTGAACATATCGATAGATCATTGCAGTTGGTGCGAGAGTCCGGTTGCAAGTCTGGCTTGGTATTTAACCCCGCGACGCCACTGGATTATTTGAAACACGTGATGGACAAGGTCGACATGATTTTGTTGATGTCAGTTAACCCCGGTTTTGGTGGACAAAGCTTTATTCCCAGTACACTGGAAAAACTAAAAGAAGTCCGAAAATTGATTGATGAAAGCGGTCACGATATTCGACTTGAAGTCGATGGCGGTGTAAAAACGAATAACATTCGTGAAATCGCTGCGGCAGGTGCAGATACCTTTGTTGCAGGCTCCGCTATTTTTAATACCGACGACTATAAGGCAACGATAGACGCGATGCGCTCAGAGTTGGCACAAGCCAGCAGATAGGCTCATAGTTTGTGTTTTTCTGGTTCGAAACACTGATTCAAAACATTTCAAAACATAGAGTTTAATGTCCCCTTATGCTTTTTGATAAACCCGATTTAGTTCTTATTGATCTTGACGGCACGCTGGTTGACAGTGTGCCTGATCTGGCTTTTTGTGTTGATACTATGATGCAGACATTGTCACTGTCGGCACAGGGTGAGGACAAGGTGCGGGAGTGGGTCGGTAATGGCGTGGAACGCCTGGTACGGCGCGCTCTGACTGGCCAACTCGATGGCGAACCTGAGAAAGAATTGTTTGACAAGGCTTATCCGATTTTTATTGCGCTATACCAGGAAAATAACAGTAAACGCAGTCGCGTTTATCCCGGTGTGATGGCCGGGCTTGATTGGTTAACGCAACAGGGATTCAAGTTAGGCTGTGTGACCAACAAGGCAGAACAATTTACATTGCCGTTACTTAACACCTTGGGTTTGCACAGTTATTTTAGCATTATTATCAGCGGTGACACGTTACCCAGAAAAAAGCCTGACCCAATGCCATTGTTACATGCAGCTAAAAATTTTTCTGTATTACCCGAAAAATCAATGCTACTCGGTGATTCTATTAGTGATGTGAAGGCGGCCCGCGCCGCGGGATTTAATGTAGTCTGTGTGAGTTATGGTTACAACCATGGGAATGATATTCGAGATGCGAATCCGGATGCAGTAATTGACTCCTTTGAAGCATTATCCGAGTTGCTCAACTAAGTAAATAATCACTTCAGCATCTGATCTGGGTGTTCGGTGTGCCTTTTCCGTTGCTATTTCATACACTATCGTTGTGCTAATACCGCTGTGTTGATGTTGGTTATACCATTCAACAAACCCGATCGAACATTGTCGTCCCGTGCGTTAATGCTTTTTGAAATGCTTGTTCTCTAATATTAAATTGAAATGGTTTTCTAAAATCGCGTGCCGGTTTTTTATTCATTTTGCAGCCTCTTTCATAGTTTGATTGAATTAAAAAAATTTAGTCCAATTAAACTAAAAAGAGGCTACAAACATTCTGTCACAGGGGTTGAAAGTAACTTGAAAGTAGTGGTGGATTATCATAGAACAATAATGTTAGGATCCGATAAATGTTTTTTTGTGCTCTTCCGATCCATAAGTATGTTCTGCAAGTAACGTTGCGAGGTGATGGGCTGAGAATTTGTATTCCGTTGTGTTTGAAAAAACTAAGTTAATAATAAATCTAAGAATGGAGGTTTAAGAGTGAATAAATGGATTCGGGTCATCCCATTTTATTTTAGTGCAATTGCAATGATGTTATGTCAAGTGGTTAGTGCCAGTGAACTTGATGATCGTTGGTATTTAGCGCCCTCGGTATCCTATATCGGTGCGGACAGCAATAGGCTTGCTGATGATGATGTTGGTTTTCAGCTAGGTTTGGGTAAAGCGTTAAACGAACGGTGGAGCCTTGAAATCAGCGGTGTGACTGATCAATTGGAACTCGAGAACAGCTCTGTTGACGAATTTAAACAGCGTGGATTATTGTTTGACGGATTGTATTTTTTCAATCGCGGTCCTTCCTTCTCACCCTATGCCGTGTTTGGTGTGGGCGGGTTACGTACAGAATATCAAAATGTGACGGAGACCAATCCGGTTGCCAACATCGGCTTCGGGTTCTTTCATCAGTTGACTGACAACAATTTTCGGTTACGGGGTGATGTGCGTTACCGTGTTGATAGCGACGATACCAGCGTACCCACAGAAGATAGATTCAACGATTGGGTGGTGAACCTCGGCATTGCTATCCCGTTAGGCGCGCGCAAGGTTGCTCCACCCGTGGATGGCGATGGCGACGGTGTGCCTGACGAGACAGATAAATGTCCTTCTACACCGCCTGGTGCATCAGTCGATGCTCAGGGTTGTGAACTTGATAGCGATGGCGATGGCGTAAAGGATAGTAAGGATCGTTGTCCGGGTTCGAAACAGGGCGTAACAGTCGATGAGAATGGTTGTGTGGTAGTGAGTGATGGCGATGGCGATGGTGTGCCGGATGCTGCGGATGATTGTCCTGAGACAGCGTCAGGTGTTGCAGTGGATGAGCGTGGTTGTAAGTTGGACGGTGATGGTGACGGCGACGGTGTAAAGGATAGCAAGGACCGTTGTCCCAACACGGAAGCGGGTAAAAAAGTGGATATCAATGGGTGCGTGATTCCTGATGTCGTTGTGCTTGATGGCGTGAACTTCGCTTTCGGAAAATCCGAACTGACGGATGAATCCAGCATCAAGCTCGATGAAGTGGCGGCGACTTTGCGAAAAAATCCAGAGTTAGTTGTTGAAGTGGCTGGATATACTGATGATCGTGGACCGCGTCAATTTAACGAAGCGCTGTCGCAGCAGCGGGCGGAATCCGTAGTACGTTATCTGGTAGAAAACGGCGTGGCTAGCAGTAATCTGCAAGCGAAAGGCTATGGCCCAGCCAATCCAATAGCGGATAACAATACCAAAGAGGGGCGGGCGAAAAATCGTCGTGTTGAAATGCATATATTGTCTCGATAGACAATTTTTGTGAAGGAACGTTGAGGCGTTGTTATATTGCTAGTCAGTGATATAACACGCCTTCTTTAGTTGGGGCTGGCATTCATCATCTGATGAGCAAGGCAGCAGCGCGAGATAAATTGGCAAGCAGAAATGTAAGTTTATTTTGAAGAAGTAAGCTCTTAGCGACAACTGTACGTGTAACAGGGGATTATGGAAGAGACTGTCCAGAATTCACAATAAATATTATAAATCACAAATTATCTTACCTGAAATCTTGGGAAATTACTGGAGAACATCATGATTGAAAACTTTGATCTCACGCAAATTTTGAATACCTATATTATCCCTTGGGGTATAAATATTTCAATGGCGTTAATCATATTTATCGTCGGGAAATTAGTTGTCAAACTTATTGTCAGCATCATGCGCAAGTTGTTGTTGCGCGCAAAAACCGATGAGATTTTGATTAATTTTGTATTGTCAATCGTATCGACAGTACTTATATTATTTGTTGTGATCGCAGCCCTGGATCAGTTAGGCGTTGATACAACATCACTTATCGCGTTAATCGGTGCGGCGGGTTTGGCTATTGGTTTGGCGCTGCAGGGATCATTACAAAATTTTGCATCCGGTGTCATGCTGATTGTGTTTCGACCTTTTAATACCGGCGATTTTATTGATGCCGGGGGGGTTACGGGGGTTGTAGAAAACATTGGTATTTTCAGCACGACGCTGCGCACTGGGGATAACAAGGAGATTATTATGCCTAACGGGGCAATCTATGGTGGCGCAATAACCAATTATTCGGCCAAACCCACGCGTCGTATTGATATGGTGTTTGGTATTGGTTATGACGATGATATCAAGAAAGCGCGGGACATTATGAAGGGCATTATTGATGCCGATGAGCGTGTACTCAAAGAGCCTGAAACATTGATCGCGGTCGCTGAACTGGCGGACAGTAGCGTTAATTTTAATGTGCGTCCCTGGGTCAAGAGTGAAGACTACTGGTCAGTTTTGTTTGATCTGACAGAAAAGATAAAATTAGCGTTTGATGAAAATGGAATCTCAATTCCCTATCCACAAATGGATGTGCATACTAACAATAATGCAGACAAATAAAGAAAAATAAGGAAAAATTCATGTTTATTACAAGAAAAATATTATTGGCATTGGGGCTGATTTTTACATCAAGTCTGGTGCTGGCGGTAGATGAAAAGATATTAGGTTGGAAAGGTGAGGTTGGCGCGGGTTATGCCGCGACAACGGGCAATACAGACACTAGCAAGTTCAACGCAAAAGCAGAGGCTACGCTTGAAAAAGAAAAGTGGCGACATCATATCAACGCGACGGCACTGAGTTCGAGTAGTAATGATGTCAAGGATGCCGAAAAGTATTATATTGCCGGTAAGAGTGATTATAAATATAAAGAGCACAGTTATGTATTTGGACGGGCTGATTACGATAAAGTTAAATTCAGTGGTTTTGATTATCAATACACCATAGCGGTTGGTATAGGCCATCGTTATCTGAACGATTATCCCACGATGACGCTGGATGTTGGTGCCGGTGTAGGTTTAAAGGGATTTAGGATAGAAAGAGAAAGTGAGGATACCGAGAGTATGGGCAGGCTCGCGACAAAGTACGTGTGGGAGTTTCGGGAGAAATCCAATTTTAATCAGGAGCTTAGTGCTGAGTTTGCAGATAGTTTTGATGTGTATAAATCCATAACGGGTTTAACGGTGCAGATGATGGGTAATTTTGCCCTGGGTTTGTCTTACGTCGTCAAGCGCACATCAGACGTTCAGCCTGGTATTGAAAAGACTGATACTGAAACAGCGATTAATCTTTTGTATACATTTTAACTATTAACTCAATAGCTCTTAATTCAAGCTCTTAATTCAAATAAGGGTTGAGATGACAGCGCTTTTCATACGTGAACTTTACTATACGTGAGAGACTTCAGATATATACTGTGTATAGAGAGGCGCTGCCTGTTTTACGTCCATTTGCTGCAATTCCAATAATGTTTCCAGACCTTCAAGTTTTGCTGTGCAGCTTTTAGCACTGGTAATTTTTGATGTGAGATTTTGAGATTTCAACATACCATTGACAATAACGACCGCAACGGAGAGGATTGCTGCGATTAGACAGAGAAGTTGCCAGACCGGGATGCTGAATGACATGGCATTATTCATAGTATCAATGAACTTGCTGCCACCCACACCGGGTCCCGCTGTTAACGCCACAGTCAAAGCGCCAAAAATAATAGATGAATTAATCAGTAGCGAATGTCGCGGTTCGTACTTGGCAAGATAATTCGCTAGTTCCTGCCGCTTGGTTTTTATTTTCGTTAATAGAATATCTGCCTCTTGTTTTTTTCTAACATATCAGGATCACCTTTTTTAAGTTAAATGGGTCTGGCCCAATACCAGTAAGTTAAGCAATGAGCAGTTGATGATAATGTTTTTTTATTTGGCAACCTGTAAAAAAGGACCAAGGTAGGTAGAAAATTTTTTTGCTATATTTTTGCTATAATATAGGATCCACCGGTTTGCAGGTTTTTGACCATATACGACAGGACTAATCTTACCTTATGGAGCTGTTTCATAGCAATCGATTCGATAGCGAAGCCGTAAGACCGTGCTTGCCAGCTAATATTGCTGTGGTGTTTTACCGCTCGTGGTGGTTTAAAAAAAAACCAGCAGTATAACGTTGATACAACTGTTCCGTTTTGGGGCCACCCTTCGGAGTGATGTACTCAGGAAGACTAAAGGCGGTGATGTTCTTTTCAGAATATTGCGTGGCAATTGAATGATAATCACATTGCCCGTTATGGCATTATTATTTTCATCAAGCTCTTGCACCCAATTTAATCTATCGACTATCGCACCCCAGTAATAGGTACCCGTCTTGCTCACAGTGGGTCCTTGTAGTGATGAAAACACTAAATCATCGGTAGGTGCATTGACAGTGACAGGCACACCGACAGTACGATTATTTTAGTAATTGATTGCCCAGGCGTCACTTGCTGCGGGGAAGACGCCATTTTCACCGTAATATCTACCTGACCTTTAATGATCTCAATGGTTTGAATGGGTGAGACATTATTATATTAATTGTCCTCTATGACATCATCCCTGTAATCCGCTATAGAACCTAGAAAATAGCTACCAACTGACCCAAAGGGCATAAATCCCCAATACTGGTCGCTGCTGCATTTGTCCGGACTGGTATTAATTCGATGCGTTGATATTCTAATGTCATCAACCGTGATCGTGGTATCAGTGGATGCATACAGCGCTGCAAAGGCTAACCCTTGAGGTTCATCGAATTGATTTTGGCAAATGATATCACTGGCTTTTATCACGTCGCCGACAGAAAGACGAGTGGTTGCAGTAAGTGCACTGACCGTATAATCAATAGAGGTCGCAGCTGGTTTCAGTTCGATGGTGTTTGGTGCAACATCAGCAAAAGCGGCTGTATTAAAAATGATGGGGATAGCCGTTATCATCGCAAGCATACTGACTTGCTTCTTTATAACCTTCATTGTGTATTTCTCCTAGCGTGAGTTTATTTGTGCGTTTTATTAATGTGAAATTACTTATTGGCCATTATTTTTAACGCCACAGCTCAGAGAAAGTTTTTCATAAACGTAGTTATGTTTAATTAAAATACATATATTTCGTTTGAAAAGGACGGGGAGTATCCCAACAACTGTCTCAATGTTGAAGGTAAGTATGGAAGATGATTAGAGTTTGATTCCAATTGATTTATTTACTGTGCTACTCTACAGACTTGAAGGGCGCATTGGTTGAGCACAGAGGGTTAAGCATAGAGAGTTAAGCACAAGATTTTTGTAAGTTGGATTTCAGTAGAGGTTACGGCATATCACAGCATAGCCAAGGAGTTTAATATATTAAATCTAGATTGGATCCCTTTTTCTTTAATAGTAATGTTAATTGTCTTTACCGGACTATTTTATTTTATTGTTTTATTAATCAAAAATTTTGTCAGTCGAAAAAATTTAAAACGCGCCCTACTAGGAGTCAATTTCGGCAATTATTCAGTACCAGATAATAAGCTGCATTCTATTCAGTATAGTTACATCAATCAATACATTTACCAGGGGCCAGATATAAATCACTTTATTATGTGTGCGGGCACCCAGTATAATTCTGCTGACTTCATCGTAGTCAGGGAACGGGTTTTTGATAAAATTTTTAAAATACTAGGAATCAGTAGCGAGTTACAAACTGGTTATCGATGGTTTGATAAGCGTTATTATATCGTTTCAGAAATCAACAAAACGAAACAACAGCATTTATTGGCCGACGAACAGGTCTGTAAAATTATCGCGGAACTACTAACCGAAGGTTTTGATTATATTCAATTAAAAGAAGGTGTGCTGAAGGTGGGGTATAGTACCTTTACGGGATGGCGCTGGTTCAAACCGGGCGTTGTCAAACGAAGTGCTACGCTACTCATGCAATTGCGCGATTCTCTAGAGAAGCATCGCTCCGGAAATAAACACTCAAAAAGGGCGCGGTCATCATTGTCTTGTAGCAATAACATTGAAGGCTTTGTTCATTTCTATATACGTCTTCCTGATAAAACGTTCAAACACTACCCCAAAAAATGGGTGCGGCAACGAAAATTTTGGATGTTGAGCGCTATTTATGTTTTTTTTATTGGAATATCTCTTATGGTGATAGGCGTTTATTTTGAACCATATCCTGCCATTGAGTTTAAACAAATTTTTAGTACGAGTGTTCTATATCTGATTTTTCCAATGACGTTATTGCATCTTTTAGCGGCGGGCATTCATCTTTCGGGTAGAGCAAGAACGCACAAAGAACTATCCTGGATCGCTGTTTTGAATGGTGTTGGCTACAGTTTTGTGGCTGTGTTTGGATTCCAAATATTAAACGGCGCGCTTGATAATAGCCCCGTGATGTCCCATGCGTCCAAATTGATTAGCACAGATTATAGTCGTAGCAGTAAGGGGCCTGATAGTTATTTCATCATTGTCAAATCCTGGCGAAATTCCAATACAGAAAAATTACCCGTCAGCCAGTCTTTTTATAATCTATCAGTCAATCGAATTAATAAAACTGTAAACATACTCACGAAGGCCGGTGCATTTAACGTCGAGTGGTTGTATGATTATCGTTTTGATATCGATGTATTGAAGCCAGAGAATAGGTAAAAAAAAGTATGGCGTTTTCTTTAATCAGGCTGCTTCCTGGCAAAGTTTTTATTTATTGACAATTAATATCGTCGAAAAGATGTTGTTTTTCTTCTGAGCCTGCTATGTGGTTTTTAGTGATTTGGTCATCTCTCAGAGCACAATTATAAATTGCGACTCTAAATATTTTTCCCTGCCAAGGCTGCCCACCGCCTGATAACTCTCCTCCTATTACCAATGGAAATGTTGTATCCCAGTTGCCAAAGTCACCTGGCCACGTTTTTAACGATGGTTCCGGTAGTCCCAATAGCTCTAATTTATTTCCATTTAGAGTTACAGAAATATCTCCTTCCACATTACGTGTTACGACGAGATGCTGTGTATTAAGCGAAGATAAATCTAATGCATCGTTCGGTGATTCAAGTGAAATAGCGTTGCGCCCATTTATATCTGTCTCACTAGTACGAAGACGAAAAATTAGAGTAGTTGCCTCTTGCAAAATAGTGAAGTTTCGAGTGGAACTGGAATGGGAGTTCGACATTGTTAAAATAGTCGCCAGCTCAGTTTGATTCACGCTTGGTTGTATCCATAATTCCATACTGAGTTCATTCGACGATTTAATGGCTTGATTGATTTTTGCGGCGCCACCTGCGCTTCGAATCAAGGGGGAACCAGTAATTGACAATCCGCCGTCGTTTCCCCAAGTAACAGCGTCTTCGTTATTTATTATTAACGTCTCACCCGCACCCTTGCCTGATTGGTCTTTTATCAGTTTGCCACTACCTTCATTGAATTCATACAATGCCACCAAGCCGCGATCATCTGAAATAGCGCTTGTCGTTTGGTTTATATCTTTTACTTGGTAGGTATTGATTCCATCACTATGCCATAGTTCTCTTCCGTTGATGCCGTCATTGGCACTAAAGAAAAGCGCATCGTTTACGTTTGTCATATTGCGAGGAAAAGAACCGCCATCTGGACCGTCTAGTTTGATGTTTTTCACCCGTGTAATTTCGAAATTGAGTTCGATGTTCCGCGTGGCTCTCCACAACTCGACGCCAGAAATGCCATCGTTTGCACTAAAAAATAGTGAACCACTTACATTGGTAAGCTGGGAGGGGAAAGAGCCAACATTTGGCGTAGTATTAATATTGTGCGCTATTCTGAATACCCCTGAATTGTCGTCATTTTTCCATAATTCCCTACCATTAACGCCATCATCAGCGCTGAAGAAAAGAGTTTCTATTTTATTACTACTGACGGTAGTTAGATTGGTTGGATGAGAGCTAGTGTTGGGTGAAGCACTGATATTCCGCACTAGCGCTGCTGTTATAATAGTTGCACCTCCTTGTCCAGATGTAGTTACTCTCCATAACTCTCTGCCAATTCCGTCATCCGCACTCAGTTCATGATCGGAGCTGAAAAAAAGAGGAACACCTGGAACAGTAGTAGTATCAACCAGGTTGATGGGCCGTGAAATAGATTTGCCGTTTGTATCCTTAACATCGACTGTAGTAGTACGGTCGCTAGTAATTTTCCGTAATATGGGGTCTCCGGTAGCAGAGCGTATTCTAAAAAAGAGCACGCTACGTGCATTTGTTAGCTCCGAAGGATAAGAGCCCTTTATTCCTGGAACAATATCGTGAAATAGTTTTGTGCTGTCATCGTTTCCATCACTTTTCCAAAGTTCTACACCGTTGATACCATCATCAGCACTAAAAAATAATTCGTCTTCTACCACTGTAAGATTGTTTGGAAAAGAATGCCCTGAAGGGTTGATGTTATAAACCATCTCGGTAGTCGTGCCATCACTTTTCCAAAGTTCGGTATCGTCACCATCAAATGCGCTGAAATAGACAAACCCATCCATGACAGTAAGATCTGTGGGCCCAGAATCGCCAGACCCAGGATTAATGTCCATAACACGTTCTGTTCCCTTAAATGTGCCATCACTTTTCCATAATTCCCGACCCGCTTCCTCATCATAGGCGCTGAAAAATACCTGGCCGTTGAGAAAAGAAAAATAAGTAGGGGCAGAATGTCCGTTGGGATTAATGTCTTTGACCATGAGGGTTCCGTCTTCGAGGCCATCGCTAATCCACAGCTCTTCACCGTGAGTACCATTATCTGCCACAAAAAAGTGGACGACTGTTATTGTAATTGATAGGCGTGTCTTGTTGGCGTCATCCTCATCCCCTTCTCCATTCCAATCAGTAGCGGTCACCTCGACAAAGTACTGATTATTTGTACCCCGATTTGTTTCTTGACTTGGTTTAAAACGAAGTTCATTAGTGTCAGGGTTGAGGTCAAACAATGTCTGATGCTCTCCGCTTGTAATACTAAAATTCATCTTATCCTCGTTCGGATCAGTGGCGCTTAGAGTAAGCAAAACCGCGTTCGTTTTCTCAGGTATCTTTACGGAGCTTTCATTGGTAAACGTGGGTTCATTTGGTGAGTTAGCGGGGTTAGTACCCCCAGCAAGTTCAACTATATTTACAATACCATCTGTATCATTGTCACAATTGTCACAATCCATTTTGTAATCATTTGCTGCAAAAATAATATCGTTATTCCCGGCAGCCAGGTTTGCCACTCGTATAGCGGATGCTAACGTGAATGTTTCATTGTATGTAACAGAGGAATATTTAAATTCAATTTCGAATTGATGGTTCCCGGGTGTTAAATTTGAAAAATCAAACTGCACACGGTCATCAACAATTTGCATTGGTTTAAATTCCTGGTTATCGATTCTGATAAATGCTTTTAAATCGCCGTTCTTTGTAGAAGCAAATAATTTAATCGCTTGCGGCATGGCTAGGCCGCTGCCACTTTTATTTTCAGGATTATTTTCTTGGCCAGTGTTATTACTTGAGCAACCCACAGCGGTTAATATCGATAACATGAAACTGCAAAAAATAAATATTTTCATTGTTCACTTCCCAGTTCAAGATGTTTAATTACTGCATGCAACGAATATATGAATATATAAAATTTAAGTATCAAAATCAGAAATCCAGAATTCGCGAACTTTGTTTTTGTCCACAAGTACAGACCAACCTGAGCCATACGACCAGAGTTCAGCGTGCCCGAGCTTTTCAATAGAAATAGGTTTGCCGCAGCAATTCAATAGATCGGCTGTTGTTTTATAGGAATGATTTTTGACAACGGCTAATGATAACTGATAATCCACAGCTAAATAGGAATTTCCATTATTTGCAATATAAATATCAACGGGCAGTGGACCAATGTTTTTATGTTGGTGTTGCCAGCCGTTAAGGTATTTTTTTGCAACTGCTGTACCGATGTCAGTACCAGCAGGCAACTCGAGATTGACTGGTGATGGAATGTTACCTTTATACTGGTCTGTATTTGCGCAACGATTAACGGGGGCGCCTATTTTATGGCACGCTATGCGTAAAATACCGGCGGGTATTTGATGGCTCAATGAGACCACTTTTTGCCAATATATATCGGCTTGTTTTTTGCGTCCGCGGTTTTCATATAAACGTGCGAGATTATACCATGTGCGCGGTTCATCGCTGACGGCTATTTCTTTCAGCAAACGAATTGCGGTAGGCCACATGTCGATTTCTTTTTCTTGTTCATACAAAATAAGTGCGCGCATTTCTGTCACCGTTTTGTCTTGTGGAGCAATATCACGCGCTTCTTCTATGACAGATCTTGCCTTGTGGTGTTCGTCTAAATACAAAAAGGCAGTCGCTAAATTGATTCGACTGGAAATGCGGTCATCGCCGGTACGTACGGCTTTGGATAAATAGGTTATGGCGCGGCGTAGGTTTTTTTGTGCAATGGGCGGCAGCGCACTGTCGAAACTGCGATTTGGTACTACGAACGGCGGCATATTTTCCATTAACGTCGGCATCCAATAACGATAACGTGACGAAGCCGGCATATGTTTACGTGCCAGCTTTAAGTGTACGTAGCCCAGATTATTAAGGACTTCATGTGCAGGAAATGCTTGTTGAAAATATTGAAAAAAATGCACTGCATCTTCGAATCTACCAAAGTGAGCCAGTCGTACGCCGGACATAAAATATTCCACTTTAGCGATAATCATTTTAAATCGATTCTGTAGGAATGCTGATCGTTCTTTTGGGTTTAAATGGAGATCGTCTTGACCGGTTCTGGTTTGAGAAACCCAATATTCTAGAAAATCATCTGCTCCTTTTTCTTTTGATAATATTAGATCGGTGCGAAAGCCCGCCAGAGAGGCATAAAGAAACCCAGCATCATCGGCTTGTAATTCCTTTCTTTTTATTACATCACGCCAATCTTTTCCTTTGGTCTCATTTTCTGCAGAATAGGTGTTCCCCACCGCAGGACTGATAACATGTTTTATTTGTGTTAACAGGTTATTGTTTTGTTTGCCAGACAGGCTGAGATAAATTTTACGATGCCAAAAGTCGTTGGCGGTAAGGTGTGCCAATTCATGGCCAAGCACAAAAGCAAGTCTGGCATCACCGATATCACGATCCACACCTTGATAACAGATTTTCAACGCCGCGCTGGATAAAATGATATAACCATCGGGTAATGCGATAGCCCAAGGTCGACCATCGCTGTTAATTATTTTCAGTGACGGCGTCAGGTCAATAGGGTCTTCTGCAATTTTTTGTACGCGTTCAAATACACTATAGGCGCGTTTGGCTAGCGGTGAATTTGATACATCCACGTTGCCATAGGTGTCAATATAAAAGCTTGCTGAGGCTCTGGGGTCGTCAGAGGCATCAGCAAAGCCAATTGTGTAAATTAAAATAACACTAATAGAAAAAACAAATCGATAAGGTTGTTTTATCGTCATCATAAAAGGATGGTTTTAATTTGTACTAATTTTTTTTGCAGGCGTCGAATGTCTCCTGGTGTCGGTTCGATTTGCAGTTCAAAGTTTTCCAGGTCTTCCAATAGTGTTATCGCAGTAGGCTCATTTTGTAATTTTTGTAAGGCATTATGGCTGATGGCTTTTCGTTGAGTAAACAATTGATATAATAGCGGGTTATCCAATTCCTGATGTAAGATCAGTGTGGCAAGATAAGTTTGCTCAATCCACTTACCCAACTTGAAAATGTCACCTAGATCATGTTCAGCATAGTGTACAGTCGCTAATTTTAACAATTTGAGTGCCTGGGAATCTATTTGTTCGCGAGTTGGCCGCGAATCCGTTTGCGAACCCGTTAATGTCGTGTGTAAAGCGTGTATTGATGGAAGTAATATCTCGCTACCCGTTTTCTCAGTTAACTGACGAAGTCTTGCTAACAGGCCGATTGTAGCCTGCTGGCTATTTGCCTTAACGAGTAAAGGCAGGTCCGCTAAAATAACGCCTATCTGGAAAGTGTTATTAGTTAAATTATCGCCTGTGCTGAAACTAAATGTGCTATCAATAGAGGGCCTTATTTTCTCTGACAAATTGGCTGCGTGTTCACTCAAGACCGTGGGGAAGTCGTCAAGTGCGATGAAATAATCATCCTGAATCTGAATAGAGTTGTCAATTTGTATAAAGGAAATTGCGGCTACCAGCACAAATACAATAATGGGTACAGATATTCGCCAGTCAACAGTCCAAAAATTAGTAAACTTGCCGATAATTTTCGCTATTATGGTATTTGGCCAGTTAAATATTTTTTTGATTATCGATTGGTTTTTGTCTCCGGCACGTTGAGAATGAAACTGCGTAGAGTCAGTGTACTGATTCTGATTGCAACGTTTTTTCGTGTTATCTCTAGCCGCATTCATAATCAGGGAGCACAGTTCGGCTCGATAGGGATCCCTGTTACATTGATAAGCTTTGTATATTGATTGCGCTTGCCCATCGTTGTCGGTTGAATTGGATGGTGATGAGTTTATATTTTCTATTTTTTTTAGTGTTTGTAGGCGTTCATTTAAGTTGAGTCGGACGTTATTGCCTGATGTACGCTGTTTTTGATAAGTTCTGAATAAATCAGTCATTTTATTTTGATTTTGTTTTCCATTAAAATTTTTCATTGATTTTTTTCTCGTGATATTATTCCAGATTCGTCAAGCCTTGCGACAGATTTTTAAGTGCGGATCGATAGCGCGTTTTTAATGTGTTCTCTGATACATTTAGAATTTTGGCATAATATTGCCAGGTAAAATCCTGATTTTTTAGTCGGCGCTGCGCTTGTGTCCACACAAGAAAAATCAACATTGACTCACACGAACACTCAGTCTTGGTTTTACCCCCGTTTTCGCGGGTAACCAAATAATTTCTCACGTTTTCAAATTTTTCCCAGGCGTCTTGTTCACTAATACCATTGAGTTCAGCAAGATGCTTCCAGCTTAGGCGGCTTTTATATTCCCAATATTCAGACTCATGCTTGAGTAAAAAGGCGAGGCGTTGATCACACGGTAGCGCGGGTATTAGCTTTTGCGTCAAATACTCAATTTGTTCCTGCAAGGCCAATTTTGTATCGACATCCGGCCCCGGTTGAGTTGCATTTTCAATATAATCATAGTTTTGGTCAGAATCTTGTCCTTGTAGGGAAGGGGCATCATTTATGACGTTATCCTTTATTCCATTGCGTCGCCAATAATCAGTCAAAAGATTTGATGCGCTGCGCATCAGGAATGCGGGAAATTTCCCAAAATCCTGGTAGCTTTCCAGGTTTTTTAAAACCTGCATCCAAAGTTGCTGGGTTAAATCTGCGGCATCATCAGGGATGCGACAACGATTAAGAAAGCGTTTATATGTTAGGTCGTAATGACGTTCCAAAAGAATTTCAAATGCGCTATCATCAGCATCGGTTAAGTAACGCTTTATGAGTTCGCCATCTGCGTAGTTGTTTAGCATTTTTTTGAAATCTCCTTTTTATTATTGAGTCGATCCTGCGCTGTGTGCTGATAATATGCTATCAAAAATCTTGGTTATCTGCATACCGCCCTGCATGCAACAACAAAGTGCAAGTCGGGGACTATTTAGGCAATTAGCTGTAGTATTTGCTGTAATGGGTTGGTAGGTATACAGTTTCACCTTTAACCTTGCTTTTTATCTAATTATTGACAAACACGCATGTCTTTCATTTATATAGTTAGAAGAAATCGTTCTTAGTCTGGTTCTCAAAATTGTTTCTACTTCATATCTTTTGATAACGTTTCAGGTGTATAAAAGTTTGTTCGTAGATGAAATAAATCCATAACTTAATAAAAGTTTAAGAAAAACTTAAAAAACTGAAAAAATAATACTAATGCTGAAAACTTTGTATTACTTTTGGCGTTAAACACGGTATAGCCGTGGAATAAGAAAATTTTTCTTATGGGCGATGGACTGTGTATTAATTTGCCCTGATCTTTTGATAGCGTTAAAAAAAATGCTGAGCTCAGGAAAAGCGCAGTAGACCGTTTTCGTTTGTAGTGACTATGGATTAGTTAAATACTATTGAATGAATCGAGCTATTATCTTGCTGCTACCTCGAGAAACGTATCGGAGTTGTATATTCAAGATAATGAAATACTTCAATTACCTGTTCATAGTACTGGTCGCCATTAGTTCAGATGTCATCGCGGCGGATAGCGCAATAACCACAACCAGGGTGGCATTGGTGATAGGTAACAGTAACTATTTCCACGCTGACTTTTTACCCAATCCTGTCAGTGACGCCAAGGCCATCAGTCAAAAATTAGTGAATCTGGGATTTGACGTTGTAGAAGGAATCGATCAGTCAAGATCAGAAATGAAAGCCTTGCTTAGGAAATTTGTTGCTAAATTGGATAATAGATCCATTGCGCTGTTTTACTACGCGGGACATGGAATACAGCACCAGAAACGGAATTTTTTAATTCCAGTGGATGCGGATATTAATGATGTACATGAAGTCGAATTTTCGGGAATTGATCTTGATATGATTTTAATCGCGTTGAAAAATCATCGACCCAAGTTAAGTATTGGGCTATTGGACGCGTGTCGTAATAATCCGTTTGAAAAGCGTATCAGAGATAAAGTGTTGGCGCGCAGTGGCGTTTACAGGGGAGGCGGACTTGCTGCCGTTAATAGCGTTAATGGCACGATACTTTCTTATGCTACGGAACCCGGTAATGTTGCTATTGATGGCTATGAAGATCATAGTCCCTATACCGCTGCATTACTAAAGTATCTTGCGCAACCTGGGTTGTCTGTGCAAGACATGCTAAATAAGGTGGGTTTGGATGTCGCAGCAGTTACAAATGGAGATCAAAACCCATGGGTGTCCAGTTCACCCATACCGGAGTTTTGTTTTGCAGGATGTGATGTGGATTCAGTCATCTCAAGCGCTCAGATGGCGTCTATCGACGATAGTAAAGTCAATGCGACCATCATATTGCTGATGCGTGCCATGGAACAACGTGATTTGGCGGCTATAAAAAAGCTGGCTCTTTTAAGTGAAGAGCAGGAGACGTTGTTAGAAGGCATATTTTCAACTTATTCAAAATTGACGCTTGCTGCGTTAGTGCCCATGAAATCAGACGATCTCAGCGTACCCAACGTCGTGCTCAATATTCAAGAAGCCATTAATCATAAGGGTAATCGAGTACTTCCATCGTTAGAGTGGAAACATATTTCACTTAGGTTAAAAAAACAAGCCGATTCAACTATAAAACCTGAAGGATAGAAAATGTTTATGATGATTAAAAACATACCGCCACTCTTATTGTTATTTATATTGTTAACTCTATTTGAAATTATCTCTGGTTCAGCCGATGTCAAAGCTGCTGATTTTTCGGCTCCTCTTATCGAATTACCGATATCGAATTTGCACGAAAAATCTGGCTCTGTTCGCCAGATTGCAGTGAAAGTAGAAGACGAAAATGGCGTTGCATCTGTTATAATACATTATCGAACGATTGGTGAGAACAGTGCATATAATATGCTGCCATTATTGCCTTCGCCAAAAGCGGCAATTTATACTGTAAATCTGCCTGCTGAGGCCTTCATTGAACCCGGTATTGAATTTTATATTGAGGCCAGGGATGTCGCGAATAATATTTCCCAATCTCCATTTCCGGGTACGCCCAGAAGGATAGCTGTCAATAAAGAACTACAAACAATAGTCCAAAGTTCGAACAAAAAAATAAATTGGTGGTGGGTCGCATTAGGTGTTGCTGCAACGGGTGCTATATTATCTAATGCCGGTGGTGATGGGCAGGAAACTGCTTCAGGATCTATCGGGGGACCGCTACCCGTGCTACCTTAGATAATTAGTTTGATATATACACCCATTGCAGATAGGTTTGCCTACGTATGATGGGTATAAATATCACTTTTCTGGGTGCCAGGGTTTAAATTCTGCCTGGCGGTTGACTTTACTGTAGGGGTTGCCATGATCCAATAGCTGCTTTCCCCCCCCCTGTCCAAGCGTATAGTATACAACCGAGCTGGATCAATATTGTGAAAAATCCAGATTCGAGTAAAAAAATATAAATATTGACTAATCATAATTGATCGTTGTTCATGTCATTTTATTTGCAATAATTAATAATTAATGATTAGTGCAGTCACTAAATTACTGGATAACATGCGCTAAATTACTGGTGGAAAATAAAGGCCATAAGATTAGATGTACTCATGACTTTTATTTTATGAAAAATTAATTTTCTGTCATTATCGAATATACCCCCGTGTTGTTTTATTTCGATTTCCTGCGCCCATCGCAGCACTAACCACATTTTTTACTGACGCTACTGTTGGACTTCATTCTTCAGTGTTAATCTACGAGGAACCGTGTTTTGGGGTACCTTCACCCAAGATTAACAGCGGTTACATATGCTGAAAGTAAGCGCCGTTCGGGTATTACCCGACTTGCTCAACCAGACTGGTTCGACTAGAATAACCACTATTCTTGACAATATAGCTGCACTGATTTGGGGATACAGTTCTGATATGTAGCTTAAATGTTATAGTCACAACATCATGAGAACATTTGAACAAAAAGAACGTTGGCGTCGCTGATTAAACGCCCTGGCAGGAAGTCGGGCAACTTGATCGGTATTGCATTATTTTTATGATGCTTTTTGTTAGAATTTTTTATGGTGGGTGACACATGAATCAAAAATCAACGTTCAATCAATCCAATAAATCTAGATCCAAAATACAGCGAGTACCTGTAATACGCGAAGTGCTGGCCGATCTGGATACGCCTTTAAGTACTTTTCTGAAATTGGCTAACAAGCCATATACCTATTTACTTGAGTCTGTTCAGGGTGGCGAAAAATGGGGCCGTTATTCGATTATAGGTTTACCTTGTAAGACGGTGATTAAAGTATACGGGTACGAAATATGTGTCACTAAAGATAAACAAATTATCGAACAAGTCACCGTCGATGATCCTTTAGATTGGATTGAACAATATCAAGCACGATTTCAAGGTGTTGATATCGAAGGGCTACCCAGATTTACTGGTGGCCTGGTCGGCTACTTTGCGTATGATACGGTGCGCTATATTGAACCGCGTTTAGGAGAGTGTCCCAATCCTGATTTATTGAATACCCCGGATATCCTGTTTATGGTATCCGATGAAGTTGTGGTGTTTGATAACCTAAGCGGTAAATTGCACATCATTGTACATATTGATCCTGAGGACGAAGCAGCGCGTTCCAAGGCAGAACAGCATTTAGATGAGTTGATCGATCAGCTTTCGCACTCGTTACCCGATCAGAAAAGGGTTAAGCGAGGTAACGCGGTAACAGAGTCAGATTTTACTTCTGGTTTTGGACAGGACGAATATGAAAATGCCGTTCGTCGCGCTAAGGAATATATTGTTGAGGGCGATATCATGCAGGTGGTGTTGTCACAAAGATTGACGGTGCCTTATCAGGCCTCTCCACTTGATCTTTATCGAGCTTTGCGCAGTTTGAATCCTTCCCCTTATATGTTTTACCTGGACTTGGAGGATTTTCATGTGGTGGGCTCTTCACCTGAAACTCTCGTCCATCTGGAAGAAGGCAAAGTAACGTTGCGCCCAATCGCGGGCACCCGGCCCCGAGGTAAAACTGAAAAAGAAGACGTTGAACTAGAGCAGGAATTGCTTGCAGACCCCAAAGAATTAGCCGAACATCTGATGTTGATTGATCTGGGGCGTAATGACGTGGGTCGAATCGCGAAAACGGGCAGTGTCGAGTTAACGGAAAAAATGATCGTTGAACGTTATTCCCATGTCATGCACATTGTTTCCAACGTGACCGGCGATTTACAAGACAAAAAAACGGCCATGGATGTACTAAGAGCGACTTTCCCAGCAGGTACTTTATCCGGTGCGCCAAAGATCCGAGCCATGGAAATAATCGATGAACTGGAACCGGTAAAAAGATCAATTTATTCCGGTGCAGTAGGTTATTTATCATGGTCTGGTAACATGGATACGGCTATCGCCATCCGCACCGCGGTGATTAAAGACAAGGTACTGCATATCCAGGTGGGTGCAGGTATTGTCGCTGACTCTGTGCCAACCAGGGAGTGGCAAGAATGTATGAGCAAGGGACGTGCTGTGTTTAAAGCGGTGGCGATGGCTGAAACCGGCTTGAGCGTTAGGGAGACGTATCATGCTACTAATGATTGACAACTATGATTCGTTTACCTACAACGTTGTTCAATATCTTGGTGAACTGGGTGCTGATGTACAGGTTTTTCGTAATGACAAAATTACCACAGACGAAATCAGTCAGTTAGCCCCTGAGCGTATCGTTATTTCACCGGGACCTTGCACGCCCAATGAAGCGGGTGTGTCTATTGAAACAATTTTAAAATTTGCCGGTGATATTCCTATACTGGGAATTTGTCTGGGTCATCAAAGTATTGGTCAGGCATTTGGTGGCCGCATAGTGCATGCCAAGCAAATTATGCACGGTAAAACTTCGCTGATTTATCATTCTGATACAGGTGTATTTAGAGGCCTCGCTTCACCTTACGAGGCAACACGTTATCATTCTTTAGTTATTGATAAGAACAGTTTGCCAGAATGCCTTGAAGTAACCGCCTGGACAGAAACCGAATCTGGCGAAATAGATGAAATTATGGGAATTCGCCATAAAAAGTTTCAGATAGAAGGTGTGCAGTTTCATCCAGAATCTATATTGACTGAGCACGGGCATGCTTTATTGAAGCACTTCTTATAAATGCAAGTTACAAATATAAATTTTGTATTTTTAGTTTGATTGATTACCAGGAGCCAGGTATGGATATGCAATCCGCGATACGTGCAGTGACAGAACGCATAGATCTCAGTAGCGAAGAAATGCAGCAAGTGATGCGCAGCATCATGACGGGCGAAGCCACGCAGGCACAAATCGGCGGGTTTCTGATTGGTTTACGAATGAAAGGTGAATCAGTCGATGAAATTGCCGGGGCCGCTGCGGTCATGCGTGAACTGGCAAGTAAAGTAGAAGTAGGCAGCAAACACCTGGTGGATACCAGTGGTACCGGTGGAGATGGATTGAATACGTTCAATATTTCTACTGCCAGTGCTATTGTCGTTGCCGCAGCAGGCGGACGCGTTGCGAAACACGGTAACCGTTCTATTTCGAGTAAATCAGGTAGCGCAGACGTGCTTGAAGCAATGGGAGTTAATATTGGTCTTTCACCCGAGCAAGTCGCGAGTTGCATCAAAGAAGTCGGTGTTGGATTTATGTTTGCGCCTAATCACCATAGTGCGATGAAACATGCGATCGGTCCACGTAAAGAGATGGGTGTACGCACTATTTTTAATTTATTAGGGCCACTGACGAATCCTGCAGACGCACCAAATCAAGTGATAGGTGTGTTCAGTGAGCAATGGGTTGTGCCGATTGCAAAAGTATTGGCTAAGTTGGGTAGTCAGCATGTGCTCGTGGTACATGCTGAAGATGGCATGGACGAATTAAGTATTACAGTGCCAACCCAGGTTGCTGAACTAAAGAAAGGCAACCTGGATGTTTATACCGTTACGCCTGATCAGTTTGGTTTGGCGAGCAGTGACGCAAGTTCCCTTGAAGTTGCGGATGCCACACAATCCCGGGAAATGATCCAGGGTGTGTTGAATAACACGGCAGGTCCGGGAAAGGATATCGTTTGTTTAAATGCAGGCGCGGCGATATATGTTGCCGGTTTGGCGGCAACCATAGAGGCTGGCATAAAAAAGGCACAGGATGTGATTGCAAATGGCGCTGCGCGGAAAAAGCTCGAAGCGTTGGTTGATTTTACAAACAATGTTTAAATGCGGCTTGTTATGAATAATATCAGTTTATGAGTAATACACCTGACATATTGCAGAAAATTCTCAAACGCAAAGCTGAAGAAATAACTGAACGCTCGCAGTCTTTAAATATTCGCGATTTGAGTAAGCGAATTGAAATGGTTGGGCCAGTAAGGGGATTTGAATGCGCGATTGAAGAAAAAATTAACACAGGTGAGCCAGCTATTATTGCTGAAGTTAAAAAAGCATCGCCCAGTAAAGGTGTGATCCGCGCTAATTTTATTCCAAAAGAAATAGCAGAATCTTATCAGCGAGGTGGGGCGACCTGTTTGTCTGTTTTAACAGATAAAGATTTTTTTCAAGGAGCGGATGAATTTTTACAACAAGCAAAACAAGCTTGTAGTTGTCCTGTTCTTCGCAAAGAATTTATCATTGACCCCTATCAGGTATATGAATCGCGTGTGATTGGTGCAGATTGTATTCTATTAATTGTCGCCGCATTAGGTGATGCTCAACTCAAAGAACTGTCAGCGCTTGCCTCGGATTTGCAATTGGACGTATTGGTTGAGGTGCATGATCAACATGAGCTCGATCGTGCATTGGTGTTAAATGCCAAGTTAATCGGCATTAATAACCGCAATCTCAGGACATTTGAAACTCGTTTAGAGACAACGCTGGAATTAAAAGAACAAATACCTGAAGATCGCATTGTTGTGACCGAAAGCGCAATTTACACCCGAGACGATGTCGCATTGATGCGCAACAACGGGGTGAACACATTTTTGATAGGCGAAACGTTTATGCGCGCTGATAATCCAGGAGAGCAGTTGGCGGCCTTGTTTAGTGAGACGATAGTTAGCGAGACAAAAAATTAGACTCTTTTTGGTTATTAGAGACTATTTCATACTTCAACTGGAATTTAAGCCGGAAAGCGAAGGTGTGTTTGTTGAGTTTGCGCCTATGACAACAATGTTTTTTCCCTTCGCAGAAATAAGCTGCTCGTCTTCCATGTTTTTGAGAACCCGCCCAACCATTTCCCGTGAACAGCCGACTATTCGGCCCAGTTCCTGACGCGTAATGCGTATTTGCATGCCATCAGGGTGTGTCATTGCATCGGGTTCATTGCACAAGTCCAACAAGGTTCGGGCGATTCGGCCCGTCACATCCATGAAGGCAAGATGGCCGACTTTGCGACTGGTGCGACGTAGTCGCAGAGCCATTTGCGAGGCAAGTTCAAAAAGTATTTCCGGGTTATCAATGGCCACCTGACGGAATTTACTATAACTAATCTCAGCCAGTTCGCATTGCGTTTTTGCCCTGACGTAAGCGCTGCGATTGGGGCTTGAACCGAATAGACCCATTTCACCAAAAAAATCGCCGCTGTTCAGATAGGCAAGCACAATTTCATGGCCATCTTCATCCTCGATGAGAACGGTGACTGAACCTGCTTGAATATAGTACAGTACGTCCGGCACATCGCCAGCGTAAATTATCAGGCTTTTTGCGGGATAACGACGACGATGGCAATGTTCCAAAAAACGATCCATCACCGATGTGCTTATCCTGGCTTCAGGGTTTAACGACATAGATTCACCTTAAAACGAACAAAAGATTAATGCGTTGTTTTATCCAAACCCACTGAGCTGGTTTTAGATCACTTAGCTCGTTGCTTAACTGAATAATAAAATAAATAACTTAATTTAACTTATTTTTTACTTAAAATAGCAGTAATAGCAGTGAGCGCTCAACTAGGCAAGGCATATCACTATATTGAGTGTGCCTTACAACAATACTTACAAGCTAATAATGTAAAAAATTCTTTATAAATATATACTTAACGACCGTTGGTTAAAAAATCGATAAAATTATCAGGCAATGTATAAGAGAAAAATTTGTTTCCACTTTCGTTGCCCGCTCGTTATTATTCGCTTTCTAAGACTTTCACATTCTATCGGCTAGTGAGTGTTTTTCCTTAACGCCTTATATAACATAATGGATGTATAACATATTGAACGCTTTAGAGGTTAATTAATTGAAGGCTAGCGTAAAATGGCGTCAGAATGTCTGTTTTGAGGGCCAATCTGGAAGTGGGCACCGTATTGTAATGGATGGGCCGCCTGAAGCAGGTGGGCAAAATTCAGGCATTCGGCCTATGGAGATGATCCTGCTTGGCTTGGGGGGGTGTACGGCGTTTGATATCATGCTGATACTCAAAAAAGGCCGTCAACAAGTAGAGGACTGTGTTGTGGAGCTTGAGGCGCAACGAGCGGATTCCGAACCGAAAGTGTTTACCCATATACACATTCATTTTATTGTGTCCGGAAAGAATTTGAGTGAAAAGCATGTAAAACGGGCGATCGAGTTATCTGCTGATAAATATTGTTCTGCTTCCATTATGCTAAAAAATTCTGTAGAAATTACACATGATTTTGAAATTAGAGATGAGATTAAAGGAACCTGATGAAAAAACCTGAACCAACAACCGGCCTAAGACACGTTGCTCTTTATATAAAAAATTTTGAGGCGTGTGAGCGATTTTACGTGGATTTGGTTGGCATGCGAGTAGAGTGGCGTCCCGATCCGGATAATGTTTATTTAACCAGTGGCAATGATAATCTTGCGTTGCATCGTGCGTCGAATAAAGAATTTTCAGGTGACCAGCGTCTGGATCATATTGGGTTTATTATAAATATGCCTGAACAAGTAAATGAGTGGCACGCGTTTCTATGTTCACATAAGATTGAAATGAAGACAGAGCCACGCGATCACCGGGATGGGGCGCGCAGTTTTTATTGCGTAGACCCAGGAGGTAATACTGTGCAATTTATTTATCACCCACCATTGTCCTCACAATAGTTTTATAGAGCGAACAGAGAAAATAGCATGCGCTTTGGCCCAAGAAAACCACCCATTGGCGCGGCGACGTTGGTTAACCCAATTAAAAAAATTAAATTAAAGGATTTTAATAATCTTACCAAGACTCTCAGCTTTAATATTTACGATATCTGCTATGCGAAAACCTCAGATCAACATCAAGCGTATATTGAATACATTGACGAAGAATACAATGCATCTCGACTGACAAGAATTTTAACGGATGTTGCTGATATAATCGGAGCATCTATTCTCAATGTTGCGCATCAAGACTACGAACCACAAGGTGCGAGCGTGACCATGCTGGTATCAGAAGAGCCAGTAACTGCAGAAATTCTGTCAAATCCAGAAGCACCTGGACCATTGCCGGATGCTGTGGTTGCACACATGGATAAAAGTCATATTACGGTTCACACTTATCCCGAAAGTAATCCGAGTGGTGGCATTAGTACATTTCGCGCTGATATAGATGTTGCGACCTGTGGTCGAGTTTCTCCGCTAAGGGCATTAAATTACCTTATTCATTGTTTCGATTCTGATATTGTTATTATGGATTACCGTGTCAGGGGATTTACACGGGACATAAAGGGTAGGAAACATTATATCGATCATAAAATTAATTCAATTCAAAATTACATTGCCAGGGATACTAAAGAAAACTATCAAATGGTTGATGTTAATATTTATCAGGAAAATATCTTTCATACAAAAATGATGTTAAAAGAATTTGAGTTGGATGATTATTTATTTGGCATAGAAGAAAGTGATTTGAAAGAAAAGGAAAAGGATAAAGTGCGCGGGCGGCTGAAAAAGGAAATGTTGGAAATATACTATGGTCGAAATGTTAATGGTGGGTCTAGTTGATCTGAACGTTTGCAGATAACAGATTAAACCCAGTAAGCAGTGCGTGTCATTATTTTAGATGTGAGTTTCATCAAGTTTTTAATCGGTTTTGGCAGTGTTGCTGCACCGGCTTGAATTGCTACGGTAGCATGATGGCCTTCGTCTTCTTTCATTTGCTCCAGTATAGCTTTGCTTTGTGTATCGTTTTCGGGAAGTTGCGAAAGATGTTTATCCAAGTGTTTTATAACTTGATGCTCCGTTTCGGCAACAAATCCCAGGCTCCATTTGTCACCGACAATGCCCGCAATTGCACCAATAGCAGCGGAACCAGCATACCAGAGTGGATCTAAGTAACTGGTGTGTGTTTCCAATTCATTCGTTCGCTGTCGACACCAGGCGAGGTGGTCGTTTTCTTCCAGGGCAGCGCGTTCCATTTTTTCTCTGACCTCGGGTAATTGAGCGGTCAAAGCCTGCCCCTGATACAACCCTTGTGCGGCGACTTCGCCAGCATGATTGATACGCATTAAACGCCCCGACAATTTCTTGTCAGCGTCTGTCAGTGTGCAACCTGCCATGTCAGTGGTTGGATTGGGTCTTTCTGTTATCGCAGGATTTCCAAAGACGCTGCTTATGCCTTTGTCTATCAACAGCAATATTTGGTCTATACTGGAATAATGGCGTGTACTCATGGTCGCGTGTTCAATAGTTGTGTGTGCATAGTTGGACTTTATAGTAGATTGTTACTGTTGGCTACATTTTATTATCGTCATTAGACCAAACGCAAAGTGGAATATTCTTATCTAATTTATTACCCTTGATTAAAGACTGAATCCCCTGGATGCAGTCATTATCTTGTGTAATTAAAAATTTAACGGCGTCGCTGAACCGATATTGTTCTTGCAGAAACAAGGTGGATCTTGAAAGGCAAAAAATACAAGCTTACGAAAGTTGAGTTGTTGTATTTACAAGGAACCTTGGTTTGACGTCATTTCGAGAGCAGTTCTTTCATTTTGGTTGTGTGTCCATCATTTTGTTTGGTGCTTTATCGTGTTTAATGTCTTTTTCTCACGTAACATTGGCGATGGAGGCAAAAAAAACGTCGGGCAATTTTCCGAATTTTAAATCCTTAGCGGGAGAGGGAAGCGTAACACAAACACTTTCAGTCGAAGGTGCTTCAACAGTAGAGGCTACACTGGAGGCGGTGTCTAAGCTAAATATTGGAAATGAAAAATTATGTTACGGACTCACACTAAAAATAAAAGAAACAGAAATAGTGACTGTGTTAACTTGTGAATCCGGACAAACTATTTTTTGTCCAGGCGAGATAAAATATTGTGGTAACGACTACTACACACCTACAAAGGTTAAAAACAACGTCTTGGAGAGGCGCGGGCAAGGAAGCAAAGAGAAGTACACCCTTGAGTTGCTTCCTGATGGATTAGTCTATCGCAGACTCGAAAGAAACTGTCTAATTCCTTATCCGCACGGCTGCATAATACCTGGATTTGGTTGGCACGATTATAAGGTGTATGAATTTCACAAATAAGGTTAAAACGGCTAATGCAGCCACAAGCAAGGCCATAGGCAATAACAAGCAACTAGTCGACCTTTTGATCAAAGTCATCGATGAAGGTTATACAACCGGTAGTGAAAAGGCTGCTATAGAATATCATAAATTATTGTAACCAAGAGTATAAGAAGAATAAACACCTTAACGTATTACCGCTTCTTGGGTGTTTTCCCGTGAGTTTACAGAGTAAATCGTTTGGTTAGCTTATTATGTATGAAATATTTTTCTCTGTGATTAAATATTTTTAATTTGCCGGTCTATAAGTACCACCGGGTGGACGATTTCGATTTCAGCCTGTTTTTCTTTCAAACCAGCTGCAAAGTGTAATGCACAACCAATATTGGACGTCGCCAGGAAATCGAATGGTTGAGTCTGAATTAGATTTAACTTGTCATCGCGCAGTGAGTTCGCCATTCGAGGATGCGTTAACATATAACTCCCCGCCGCGCCGCAACACTGGTCATTATGCGGGAGTGATTCTATATTTATTTGTGGAATCTTTTTCAGTAATTTGTAGGGCTTGTCGTGTTGACGCCATACTCTGCGCAGGCTGCAGGGGTCATGCAGGGCAATGGTTTTGTTCAATGGTTTCAGGATTATATTTTCAGGCCATTTTATTGTTGATAAGAACGTATTGATATCGATTATCTCTGTGGACACCGCATTCGTACATTGCTGCTCAATATTCATGGAGTCTTCAGCTAAGTTTAAGGAGTCTTCAGCTAAATTGAAGCCTTCCGCTAGCACCGTGCCGCAACCACTGGCG
>CAZZJI010000005.1:43263-83649 GCA_964654485.1 uncultured Gammaproteobacteria bacterium
GGAGTCTTCAGCTAAATTGAAGCCTTCCGCTAGCACCGTGCCGCAACCACTGGCGGCCGTAATGATAGCGTCAATTTTCAATTCACCAAATACCTGGTGATTATATTTAAGCAATAAATTTGCTTGTTGCTTTGCACCATTATGTTGATGAAGTGCGCCACAACAACGTTGGTTTTGTGGCACATGCACGCCGTATCCTAATTTAGTCATAACATTAATACTTGATTGAAGCGTTTTTTCGTCGAGTGTGCGTGCGATACAACCGGTAAACAACGCAACATCACCCTGATGCGTGTTTAGCGGTGGGTAGTATGCTTGCCAGTTAGATTTTTTCGGAACCGAGGGGAGTGCGCTATTTAGCTGCGCAAATCGGGAATTGATCGCGAATATACTGTGTGAAGCTAACCACTGTAATCCACTTTGTTGATAAAAGCGTAACATGGAAAAGAATGTCGAAAGCAACGGTGTGTTTTTTACCAGGCTCAACCCTGTTTTCCTGAATGTTCGATAAAACAAGCCGCGTTTAAAATTGGATTCAATGTGATCAAGGCTTGTGTCGATAATGGCGCCATACGGCACATCCGATGGACAAATGTCTTCACACGCCCGGCATTTTAGACAGTTGTCCAAGTGCGTTACTAACTTTGATGTGATTTTTAATTCTCCGCTGAACACGCCTTGTATCAATGAAATACGCCCACGCGGTGATTCGCCTTCATCCAACGTTTTTTGATAAGTGGGACAACTCTGTAAACACATGCCGCATTTAACACAGCGATCGGCAAGCTGCTCAATTGCAGCATTTTGTTTAAAGTTTGGATTTTTGCTCATTTAGGTGGTCTGAAATCGAGAATTTTAATCTTATCGCTTGATTTTTGTTTAGCTGTAATTGTGTTACTTTTACCTTTCATTTTTTATTTTTGCTCTTTTTTGCTCTGTAGTTAATTATGTATTACAAACATCATATCTTTTTTTGTACCAACAAGCGCGATGACGGGCGGGCCTGTTGCCAGGATGCCGATGCTCGAAGTATGCGTGATTATGCCAAGGCGCGTACCAAAGAATTAAAATTAGCGAAACCGGGCGGCGTGCGCGTGAATATAGCGGGCTGTATGAATCGATGCGCAGAAGGGCCGGTTATTGTGGTGTATCCCGAGGGTGTTTGGTATCGCTATCAGAATAAAAGTGACATAGACCGGATTATCCAGGGACACTTGATTGATGGTCGGGTTGTGACAGACCTGCAAATATAAGCCGGAGGTTTAATTTAACTTATTGATTATTATAGATTAATGAGGGTAAAAAAGACTAATGCATCGCCTCCTGTGCATATCCCCCTGGAATTGTCATAAAATTACACCGCCAACTCATCCTAACATAATGAGTTCCCTGCAAAAACGCCCAAACCTATTGACACAAACCCCACCTATCCGTACCATTTCGACCCTCTTTAGTATGATGATAAAACGGAGTTTCACACGGTATGACGATCGGTATGAAGACCTTCAGTGCCACGCCTTCTGATATCAAGCGTGATTGGTATCTTATTGATGCAAAAGATAAAGTTCTGGGTAGGCTAGCGACTGAGGTTGCCAGGCGTTTGCGCGGTAAGCATAAGGCTGAATATACCCCCCATATGGACACGGGCGATTACATTGTTATCATCAATGCTGAAAAGATCAAAGTGACGGGTAAAAAAGAAGAAGACAAAATCTATTATCATCATACCGGTTATCCTGGTGGCATAAAGTCTATCAAATATAAAGATCAGATGCTGAAGGCGCCCACCCAAATAGTTGAAAAAGCGATTAAAGGTATGTTACCGAAAAACCCGTTGGGCCGGGAAATGTTTAAGAAATTAAAAGTCTATGCAGGCACAGAGCATATGCATGCAGCGCAGCAACCTAAGGTTCTGGAACTCTAGTACCTAACTAAATATTGATTAACAACGGAATTTTTTATGGAAAACACACTTAACGCTACTGGTCGTCGAAAAAGTTCAACAGCACGGGTTATTCTGTCCAAGGGTACAGGTGCTATTACCATCAATAAAAAATCTATTGAAGAGTATTTTGGCCGGGAAACATCACGTATGTTAGTTAGGCAGCCACTGGTGACCGCGAATCTGGAAACTGATTTTGATATAAAGGTCAATGTGCGAGGCGGTGGTAACACAGGTCAAGCAGGTGCGATTCGACACGGTATTACCCGTGCATTACTGCAACACGATGAAACTTTACGGCCGGCACTACGAAAAGCTGGGTTTGTCACGCGAGATGCCCGTGAAGTGGAGCGTAAGAAAATCGGCCTTCACAAGGCGCGTAAGAGACCACAATACTCTAAACGTTAATATATTCTATTTTTTTCACTATTTTTCATAACAACTTTTTCATAACAAAAAGTTTTAACAAAAAAACCTGCCAAACTCGACTTGAGTTTCGCGGGTTTTTCTGCATTAAATACCTCGATTGGGGAATCGTACAACGGCAGTACTACGGACTCTGACTCCGTCAATCCAGGTTCGAATCCTGGTTCCCCAGCCAGTATCATAGAACTTCTTGTGTTCATGAAAACTATCTTATTGGAAACCAGGATTTGAACCGTTACAGGTTTGACAAAATCGCCGGGAGCGATTTTGAACGGCGCGTAGCGACGGCCCGAAGGGCGAGGCGCAGGGATGCGCCGAGTAATCCTGGTTCCCCAGCCAGTATCATCGGGTTCCTAATTATCCGTATCAAGCGCCATTTATGTTAAAAGATGGAGGCAACAAACCATTGGGTTTAAATTATCGTTTTTTTGAATGAAGCACATTGTATTATTTATCCCGCTATTAGCTCCATGAATTCCGCACAATTACCAATATAATTTTGGTTGAAATGCGAACTACGTCACGTTAAAAATAACGGCTGTATCATTTTAACGACATCAAACTGCTTGTATTCATAGTTTTTTTTAAAATTTGTTGCACATTTGCAAAAAGCTGCTATAAATAGCCTAGGCAATTTGTGTTATTTTGATTGAATGTGGGTTTAATGTTTGTCGTTTGTTTGTTTTCAAGATGAATGATAAATTTTGTTTTTTTACTAATTAGCTGATCATCGGGGAGATGAATATTATGAATAAAAAATTAATTGCTATCGTTGCTGGTGCTTCTTTAGCATTGCCTATGGCGGCAAGCGCGGACGTCTCAGTGTATGGTGCTGCGCAAGTAGAAATAGCGAGTTTTGACAGAGATCAAGCAAGTGTTACGGGTAGTGAAGTTACAGACGGGATTGACCTTGTGGATAATGCACGTGGTCGTTTTGGTGTTAAAGCCAGTGAAGATTTGGGCAATGGTTTGAAAGGAATCGCCAACTTCGAATGGAAGGTGGATACTGTTGATAACGATTCTGACTCAACCAGTAAAGCGTCACTAACAGGACGTACAGCCTTAGTCGGTTTGACTGGTGGTTTTGGTACTTTTGTAATGGGTAATCTTAAATCGCCCTATAAATATGCGGGTGGTGTAAAGTACGATCCCTTCGTCGCAACTACACTTGAAGCGCGTGGTAACGCCGGTATGTCAGGAAAAGAAAGCGGCGTTAGCTATGCAGGGCACAATGGTTTTGTACCCGACACAATCGCTTATGTAACACCAAAAATTGCAGGCGGATTTGTAGCTCAGTTAGCATATGGTCCTTCTGAAGATGATGGCGCTATAGTAACTTCGTTCATGTACAAACAAAAAAATTGGGAAGCATTTGTGGCTACGTTTGATGCCGGTGATCGTATTAACCTGACTCAGTCATATAGCACTGTAAAATTTGGTGGCCAATTCAAAATGGGAAATCACAAAATTTCAGCCCAGATTGAAAACGCCGATGACGAAGTTAAGGGCACTGAGCCTACTTATGCCTTCGTCGGCTATCAGGGCAAGTTTGGAAGCAACACGTTAGTTGCTCAATTTGGCCAACGTGATGATGATACTGCTGCTGATGAAGGTACATCATATGCTTCTATTGGTGTGATTCACAAGTTTAGCAAAACAACTCGTGTTTTTGGCGGTTTCCGTTCAACTTCGCCAGATGCTGAGAACACAGACGAAACTGTTATCTCAGTTGGTCTACGTAAAGACTTTAAATAAAATATTTGTTTAAATAATAATAAAGTTGTTTAACTGGTTAACGGGGTCTTATGGACCCCGTTTTTTTTTGCACATGGATGTGCTTATGTCTCGAGAGCACAGGGAAGTGCGAAGAGACTTTGGTTAGGGACGGCCTTATATCTCGAGAGCACAGGGAAGTGCGAAGAGACTTTGGTCAGGGATGGCCTTATGTCTCGAGAGTACATATTATGTTATGTGTAGTATGTGTAGAGAGACTCTTCCCGAGGCCACCAAGTTCACAGAAAAACACCCGCCATGGTATAATAGTTACTCATTCCTGTTTTTCGATTGTCGTCTGTCTAAGGTGTGCTAATACGTGACAAGTAAAATGCCAAAAAGTAAAAAGGGGAACGTGTCTATGGCCGAGTTGGCTAATAAACACGTGCTTTATCAAAAAGCCGTACAGGCACCTGAAGCGGAGATCGAATTTTTTGAGGACCGTTTCCGAAGTCTTAGTGGCCGTGAACCTGTCCTTATGCGAGAAGATTTTTGCGGAACGGCGCTACTCTCTGTGGAATGGTGTAAGTCCAACGCAAGCAGACGTGCTCTGGGTGTGGACCTATGCAAAGATACGCTGCAATGGGGGCGCCTGCACAATATTGAACCTGCTGGCGAAAATATTGCGCAAAGACTCTCTATCCTCAATGCGAATGTGTTGGACGTAATAGAGCCCAAAGCCGATATTACCTGTGCGACCAATTTTAGTTACGGCGTGTTTAAAACGCGAGATGCATTACGTGGTTATTTTGAACAAGCACGAAAGGGGTTAAACGAAGACGGACTATTTATTCTGGATATGTTTGGTGGCACTGAAACCGTCGATGTGCTCGAAGAAGAGCGCGATGTAGACGACGAAGAGTTTACATTTATTTGGGAGCAGGAAAAATTCAACCCAATTAATCATGATATTCTTTGCCATATCAATTTTCTATTTCCAGATGGATCCAGAATGGATAAAGCGTTTACTTATGATTGGCGATTGTGGACGATCCCTGAGTTAACTGAATTATTACTGGAGGCCGGATTTAACAATGTACGAGTTTTTTGGGATGAATTTGAAGAAGATGATGAGGACGAAGACAATGAGTATCTGGAAAGTACTGGCAAGTTTATTGAGGTTAAAGAAATAGATCAACAAGAGTCCTGGGTGAGTTATATTGTGGCCGAAGTTTGAGCATAATAATTGCCATGCGCGTTGAGTGTTAGTAATATTGGAACAGGCTCAGATTTACCGGATGTCGAAATGCCTGAGATTCCAATCCCGCTTGATAATTTAGGTTTATATTGAAATTGGTGGTTAGAAGATGAATGAGAGTACAATCGATGCTGATGTCATCAATGGTTTACGGGAGCGATTGAACCAAAATACGCGAGATTCTGCAGCAGCAATTCAGCTCGGTAACTACTATTTCGACCAAAAGGTGCCGTCACAGGCATTGGTCTACTACGCGATAGCATTACAAATAGACCCCGCTCAGCCGGGTGTCAAAACCGATATGGGGACGATGTACTGGAGTAATGGAAATTTTTCGTATGCTGAACAGACTTTCAAAGAAGTCATTAAAAATTATCCAGGATTCGGTAATGCCTACCTGAATCTTGGATTACTCTATCGCGATATTAAAAAGGAACCATTGCAAGCAATTAAAATATGGAAAGAACTCGTGGAAGGTTATCCTGAAGATGCTGCTAGTGAACAAGCGCGTAAATTCCTTGCGGAAGCGTTTGTTGAAATACACTAGCTGCTGGTTAACTGAAGCTATTGGTTAACTGAAAAGTTTCCTTATTTATGTTTAAGGTAAAGTAATGAAAACAAATTTATATTGTGTTTTATTAATATTAATTGCCTCGTTCTTTGTTGGTGGTTGCGCTTCTCAACAAAAAGAAATGGTTCGGGGTGTTGCCGTACTTGGTCAGGCTGACCAGCTTGTGAATAAATTGAAAGAGGGCGGGTATGTTATCTATTTTCGACATGCCAAAACCAATCCGCTGGAAAGAGATACACAATCAAAAAATATGGATGATTGTGAGATACAACGTAAATTATCTGGAAAAGGTCGAGCTCAGGCGCGGTCAATCGGCGAAGCCTTTGCTGCAATGAATATCCCAATATCCAGAGTGTATGCAAGCCCTTATTGTCGTAGCATGAATACAGCAAAAATTGCGTTTGGTGCTGTGATGAAAGTTACGGAATCTTATGACTTGAAAGGGATAAGGTATGCAGAGCGCCACGAGAGCGAACGACGTGTCAATGTGCTGATAAATATGTTGTCGTCTATGCCCCAAAAAACAGATAAAAATACCATTTTGGTTTCTCATGCGGAAAATATTGAAAAAGCGGCTGGTTACTCGATAAGTGAAGGGGATGCGCTTGTCGTTTTGCCAATGGAAAAAGAAGGATTCGAGGTCGTTGCTTTAATTACTGCGGCACAATGGGGCGGCATGGCGCGCACAATTGGTGTGAAATTAAACTGAAAATAGCCGCCCTCGCTACGATCCAACTGATTTATTTAGGTTAAACCTTCCCTAGTATTGATTTCGCTTCTGTAAGCAAGAATTTTTTAAACGCAATAGCAACTGTTGAAAGTCGTTTGCTTTTCAAATGCATAATGTACCAATGACGTAATATTGGAAATTCATCTACATCCAGAATAACGAGTTTGTTTAGTGCCAGTTCCATATCCAGTGTGTCGTGGGATAATAAGCCGAGTCCGAGTCCCGCTTGCACGCTTTGTTTAATTGCCTCACTGCTACCGATTTCCATCCCGGTTGTGATATGAATGTCATGTGCTTGAAAAAAGCGTTCAATCGCATCTCGGGTACCGGAACCTTGTTCACGTACTAAAAATATTTCATTTTCCAGTTTTTTTAACGGGATTTGTGTGTGTGGGGGCTTTTGTTTCGATAAATGTTTAGATAAAGGATGGTCAGGTGGGGCGATAATCACCAGGTTGTTTTCCATGAAAATATCTGCAACCAGATTCATATCGGCAGGCGGCTGCCCCATTATCACCAGGTCTGTTTCATTATCATTTAATTGTTGTAGTAAGGTTTTCCTATTCGTTACGTCGAGACTGACAGAGACGTCGGGGAAACGTTTGCAAAACGTGCCCAGTAATATAGGTACAAAGTAGTTAGCTGTTGAGGCAACCGAAATCGATAGTTTTCCACTTATACCTTTTAAACTGCCAATGGTGTCCTCGAGTTCATTGATTTGTTGTTCAATGGAACGGCTGTAACGGAATACCTCTCGACCCGCTTCAGTTAAAAAGATTTTTTTACCAATTTGCTCGAATAACGGTAAACCGATTTTTTCAACTAATTGCTTTACCTGCATGGATACGGCGGGTTGGCTTAGATGTAATTCATCGGCTGCCCGCGTGTAGCTTAAAAGGCGGGCGACCGATTCAAATACTTTGAGTTGTCTTAATGTGACGTGCATCAACCAGTACCATAAGCAATTACTTATCTATACTATCATTACTATTTAGTTTACATTATATTTTAGGTCCGTATAATCTTTTTTATTAATTATTGTACGACTAAGCATTACTTGTGTAACCTGTTGTTATTTAACGTTTTTATTAAACAATTATTTTAAATCCACGAGGAGAGAGACCGAAATGGCAAAAGCTTATAGCGCTGGTGTAAAAGAGTACCGCGAAACGTATTGGGAGCCTGAATACACGCCAAAAGATACCGACTTACTTGCATGCTTCAAAATTACGCCACAGGAAGGGGTTCCTCGTGAGGAAGTGGCTGCAGCCGTTGCAGCTGAATCTTCAACCGGTACCTGGACCACAGTATGGACTGACCTGTTAACCGATCTGGATTATTACAAAGGCCGTGCCTACGCCATTGAAGACGTACCCGGCGATGACACCTGTTTCTACGCATTTGTTGCTTACCCAATCGATTTGTTTGAAGAAGGTTCAGTAGTAAACGTACTGACTTCTTTGGTGGGTAATGTATTTGGTTTTAAAGCATTACGTGCACTTCGTTTGGAAGATATTCGTTTTCCAGTCGCCTATGTCTTGACCTGTAATGGTCCACCACAAGGTATTCAAGTTGAACGTGATATCTTGAACAAATACGGTCGTCCTTTATTGGGTTGTACCATTAAGCCTAAATTGGGCTTATCTGCCAAGAACTACGGTCGTGCCTGCTACGAAGGTTTACGTGGTGGCCTTGATTTCACTAAAGATGATGAAAATGTTAACTCTCAGCCTTTTATGCGCTGGCGTCATCGTTTTGACTTTGTTATGGAAGCAATCCATAAAGCCGAAGCTGAAACGGGTGAACGCAAAGGTCACTACTTGAATGTAACGGCACCTACTGCAGATGAAATGATGAGACGTGCTGAATATGCGAAAGAAATTGGCGCGCCAATCATTATGCACGATTACTTAACAGGTGGTCTTTCTGCTAATACTCAATTAGCGCAATGGTGTCAAAATAACGGTATGTTGCTACATATACACCGTGCTATGCATGCAGTACTTGATCGTAATCCACACCACGGTATTCACTTCCGTGTATTAACGAAAGTACTGCGTCTATCCGGTGGTGATCATCTTCATTCAGGTACGGTTGTGGGTAAGCTTGAAGGTGACCGCGATGCCACCCTGGGTTGGATTGATATCATGCGTGATAGTTTCATTAAAGAAGATCGTTCACGCGGTATTTTCTTCGATCAGGATTGGGGCTCAATGCCGGGTGTTATGCCAGTTGCTTCAGGTGGTATCCACGTGTGGCATATGCCTGCGTTGGTTAGCATCTTCGGTGATGACTCTTGTTTGCAATTCGGTGGTGGTACTTTGGGCCATCCTTGGGGTAATGCTGCGGGTGCGGCTGCTAACCGTGTTGCGGTTGAAGCGTGTGTTGAAGCACGTAACTCCGGAAGTGAACTTGAGAAAGAAGGTAAGGACATTCTTAACGCTGCGGCAAAACATAGCCCAGAACTCAAGATTGCGATGGAAACCTGGAAAGAAATCAAATTCGAATTTGATACTGTTGACAAAATTGATGTCGCGCATAAGTAAGCGAATCATATTTGGCAGCATAGGCAGGGCGCCTGTTTGCAAAGACTTTTTGCGAAATATTTTTTACAGAAAGCTTTTTGCAGGTAACTTTTTATAGAAAGGCAAGTTTATAGAAAGGTAAGTGCCTTGCCTGTATTTAATCAACAGACGAATTTAACTATTTTGGAGTAAATTACATGAGTGACGTACAAGATTATAAATCAAGCCTGAGTGATGCTACCCAGAGCCGTAAATATGAAACCTTTTCATATCTGCCGCCTTTGAGCAAAAAGTCAACCCGTGCTCAAATTCAATACATCGTAGACAAAGGTTGGAACCCGGGTATTGAGCACACTGAACCAGAAAATGCGATCAGTAACTATTGGTACATGTGGAAATTACCGATGTTTGGTGAAACCAATGTAGACGCGATTATTGCTGAAGTTGAAGCGTGCCATAAAGCACACCCAAACAACCATGTTCGTCTGTTGGGTTTTGATAACTTTTCACAATCTGCAGGGGCTGCAATGGTCATCTACCGTGGTCAGTCTGTTTAAGTGTAGGGCTTGAGTGTTTTCATGAATTAGAGCCCCTGCCCGAAGCTTACACGGACAGGGGCTTTTTTATTATGTACAGGATGTACGGTATGCGCTGAGTGCATGGATGCACAGGAGGCGCGAGTACAGGATGTACGGTATGCGCTGAGTGCATGGATGCACAGGAAGCGCGGGTACAAGTCACTGTCAAATATTCTGTTTATCGGATGTTAGGAATATAAATGAGCGTATGAGCAAACCAAATACTTATGTAGGTATTGATAATGATCTGAATGGTGGAATGACCACGATTGGTAAGCTGGTTCGTGATGCCTGGGTATTTGAGTTAATACCAGAAACAGAGACCTGTGAAGGTTGGAACCTGTCCAGAGTTGACGTTTTATTGGATAAGGTGAATGCCGAATGGGATAAGTATGGCTGCTTGGTCAGTCGTTTACCAAAAGAACTGTTTGAACGTCACCAGAAAATTCATAACATCGCGTTTGAAAAGGCGAAAGTTGCGGGTTGGACAGGTGAAGTTGAGACAGATGACGAAAGTAAATAAATGCGAAATGAGTAGGTGTGTTATGTCTAAACAAGAAATAAATGTCGATCCGGAACAATACATCGTCAAGGCCGAACCGTATTACGAGCCTGTTGCAAATGAAGTGGCGCTCTACGAAGCTGCTTACAACGCACGTATGCCAATGATGCTAAAAGGCCCGACCGGTTGTGGTAAGTCACGTTTTGTTGAATACATGGCGTATAAATTAGACCGCCCACTTGTCACGGTTGCGTGTAATGAAGACATGACGGCATCAGATTTGATTGGCCGATTTTTGTTAGATGCCGACGGTACCAAATGGCAAGATGGTCCATTGACTACGGCTGCCCGTATTGGTGCGATATGTTATCTCGATGAAGTTGTGGAGGCACGTCAAGATACGACCGTCGTTATTCACCCATTGACTGACCATCGACGAACTTTACCATTAGATAAAAAAGGTGAACTTGTCGAAGCGCATTCTGACTTTCAGTTAGTGATCTCTTATAACCCGGGTTATCAAAGCTTGATGAAAGATCTAAAGCAATCGACTAAGCAACGTTTTGGTGGCTTGGATTTTGATTACCCGGACGTAAAAACTGAAATCGCGATTGTTGCAAAAGAATCAGGTATCGATGAAGCCACCGCAGGTAAGCTGGTGCAAATTGCTCATCGTGCACGCAACTTAAAAGGTCACGGTCTCGATGAAGGTATCTCAACGCGTTTGCTGATTTACGCAGGCCAGCTTATTATTAAAGGTATAGAACCCATCGCAGCTTGTAACATGACTATGGTCACACCATTGACGGACGATCCCGACATGCGTGAAACGTTGTCTGCAGCGGTAAGCACATTTTTTGTCTAGCAGTTATGTAGGCTAGATTCTCTGTTCTCGGATGGCCTGCTGGGTTTTCCGCAACGCAGTGTAATTACAGATACGAATATGCCGATTAGTCTAAAAGATTACGAAAACGAGATTAAAGATCTCGCACCTGAAGTACGTAGTGTCCTTGAAAGCAGTTTTCAAGAAGCATCTCGTGTGATGTCGCCTGCAGGATTAGAAACCTATCTTGAAGGAGGTAGGAGCTTAGTTAATTTAGGCCGTGGCACCGATCTTGTGATTTCTTATTTTCAAGAAATGCCATTAGTCGTTAAAGAATGTGGCGAAGATATTATTCTAGATAGTATTAATGCTGCATTAAAGCTTTCCTCGATGACCTCAGGTGAAGTTATATCGCTAATGTTCAGTAGTTTACCCGCCGCAGCACGTCGTTTAGGCGATGCTGAATTGTTGCGTGGTTATTTAACGTTGATTCATCAAACTGCATCGACTGCGTCACGTGGTTTGCGGCCGATGTTAAGCCATATCGATGAATTATTATCAAAGCTTACTTTAAGCGGGTTACGTCGCTGGACTAATTTTGGCACTCAGGCATATCGACGCGATTATAATAATCTGGTTGCTTATTTTAATCTGGAATCACAAGATAGTCAGGCTGTTCTGCAAAAAGAGCGTCGTGGCGTGTTGTTTATCGATACACAGCGCAAATTAAATTTCTATTTGCGTGCGCTGTGGGGCCGGGATTTCTTTTTGCGCCCTACTGGCGCCGACTACACGGATTTTCGACCTTATGTCGATAATTTGATCTTCTATATGCCGGATGCGGTCGATAATATTGGCGACATTAAAGGTTTGGAATTATACCGCGCCACCGCAGCACATATGGCATCTCACTTGTGTTACTCAACGTCCGCTATTTCCGCAGAGCAATTAAGCCCAGCGCAAATGTTTTTTATAGGTTTCTTGGAAGATGCGCGGATTGAATATAAGGCAATGAATGCCTTTCCTGGATTAAGGAAATTGTGGCGAGCGTTACTCGATATTGATTATGAAGAAGGCGTTGAGCACCCATCGATGTTGGTGTTGGAGCGTATTGCATTGATGTTGCTTGATAGCAGTGTGTCATCGGATGACCATGAGCTTAATTCCTTTGTGCAACGTTTTCATGATGAAATTGAAGCGCAGCAAGATAATAATCAATATTCCTGGCACATGGGTGTTGAATTATTTAACCTCTTTTCAAAACGTAAGGAAGTCCCGAGTTTACGTATTTTAGAACGCATTCGTATTCCATACCGCGATGATAATCGCTTTGCATGGGAATTCGAAGAATTCAATTGGGATCAAGGTATTGAATATGTTGCAGCCAGTCATCGTCAGGTGCGTAAAACGGTCAATGTGATGGAAATGGCCAATGAAGTTGATTGCGAATTGGCGGGTGATGATGCGCAGGAAATTTGGACCTGTGACAGCGAAATGTATCCTTATGAAGATGATCTGCAAAACACCAAAAGCTTTAATGAAATGTGGGGTAAGGAGCCGGTCTCCGATCCTTTTCATTACCATGAATGGGATTATCAAATACAGTTGCACCGGCCGGATTGGGCAACGGTATATGAACGTCATCAGCCTAAAGGCGATCCTGATAAAATAGAAAAAATTCTACTTGAATATAAACCCATCGTATTTCGCATTAAACAGATTATCGATTTGTTAACGCCAGCAGGTGTGCAGCGCATTCGAAATATGGAAGATGGTGATGAAATCGATATTAATGCCGCTGTGGACGCGATGATATCGCTGCGCATGGGAGAACAGCCGAATCCGCGCATTACTATGCGTAATGTATTAAATAACAGGGACCTTGCGGTTGTTCTGCTAATGGACTTGTCAGAATCGACGAATGAATTTGTTGACGGATCTGATAAAACTATTTTACAACTGACACGCGAAGCCGTTACTCTGGTGGCGACCGCCATCAACGGCATTGGTGACCCGTTTGCAATACACGGATTTTCGTCTGATGGGCGGCACGATGTGCAATACTCCCGGTTTAAAGACTTCAACCAGCATTTTGATGTTGAAGCCAAATCCCGATTGGCGGGCATGAATGGTGGTTTGTCCACGCGCATGGGTGCCGCATTACGCCACGCTGGGCAGCATCTGCTTAAGCAACCACAACGCCGCAAATTGATACTGCTAGTAACTGATGGAGAACCTGCAGATATTGATGAACGCGACCCGCAGCATCTAAGGCACGACACCAAAAAAGCAGTGGAGGAGCTATATAGCAAAGGTGTGTTGAATTACTGTCTTACACTGGATCCGCTGGCCGATGGTTACGTTAAACGTATATTTGGTGAGAATAATTATACGATAATCGATAATGTACAACGATTGCCAGAAAAATTGCCAATGCTTTTTGCAAGTTTGACCTCTTAAGCAGAAATATTCTTGGTAAGAACAAACAATGAAAAGCAGGCTTGAGGGGATACCACGATACAGCACTGAAACGACAACGGTACCTGCCGCGCTTTTTAATATTGTTCGATTGGCATTATTGCGCCTGAAAAATCCACTTGAAATCGACATACCTGAATTAAAAAATTTAGTAATATTGTTGGATGAAGAGACCTGGATATGTATCGATACCAGCTTGAATGATATTCCTGTGTTGGCCTGGATCGATTTTGAGATTACACATAGAAAAAGTTTGCACGAGCCAATAGCCTGCCAGTTATGTTTTTATCATATGCATGCAGACAAAATAATTGATAAAGTGACCCAGGCACTGCAGTCAATTCTCGACAAGCGTTTACACCCATACGGAAATCCCTCTCTTAGTGAATAATAGTGAATAAAATGCCAACCACCGTTGTTGATTTGATACGTCATGGTGAGCCGCAAGGTGGAAGCCGTTATCGGGGCAATAGGATAGATGATCCTTTGAGCGAAAAAGGCTGGTCACAAATGTGGTCAGCAATCGGTGACTACGCGGCCTGGGATAAAATAGTGTCTTCACCGTTACAACGTTGTCATGCCTTTGCTAAAAAATTATCCACACAAATTCACAAACCAGTTTTGATCGAAACCCAATTCAAGGAAGTTGGTTTTGGGTCTTGGGAGGGCAAAACAAGGGCTGAAATCAAGCAGGAAAATTTTCAGGAGTATGATGCATTTTATCGCGATCCTGTAAATAATCGCCCTGAAGGGGCTGAGGCGTTAGATCAGTTTATTTTACGTGTTTCGCATGCATACGATACCATTGTTGAATCACATGTGAATCAAAATATTCTTATCGTTGCTCATGCCGGCGTGATTCGGGCTGTGCTTGGTCATGTATTGCACGCGAATCCTGATGGGATGTCCCGGATAAAAGTAGACAATGCGGGTGTTTGTCGAGTTAAGCACGACCAATATCACGCAGTTGTAGATTTCATAAACGGAAAACTGAGTTAAATCTCAATTGCTACGGGTATATGCAGTGATTATTCTGCTGCAGTTGCCAAGCCGAAGAATAGACCATTTTCTTGCCATTGCTTGATTCGAACACCATCAACGACATAATTTTTCTCTGGTAACGACTGTAATTTATTGTTTAATTGTGTTTGATAAAGTGTTTGTATTGAACCGTCTTTATTAGCCAGTTTAATTTGTGCGGCGAGTTGCCCCTGTATGGAACAATAACGCGCGCCTAAAAAATTTAACCCGGCATTTTCAAGGCGCGAAGAGGAAATTGGCGAGAAATCCAACTTTGTCATTTGCTTTCTCAGCTCGGCAAAGTTTTTTGCATTAAATTCAATTGCAAGCTGCTTATTATGATTGAGCGCAATTTCTTCAGAAACCAGTATTGCCAATTCTTTGTTATTGAAGGAGTTGATTGGTGCGATTTGTAATGCAATCAGAACGAATAAAAAAACAGACGCAGCGATAGAAAGTCTATATCGCATAACGTTTTGTGTGAGCAATACTATTTTATTATTGTTTCGCAAAGTGTTTCCCTGCGAATTGTTTGATGTTGCTTCAGAATTATGATTGTTCGTTGAATTGGCCAGGCCTAATAATCGCTCTAATTTGTCTGGCGCCAGTTCTTTACCCTGGTAGTAATTTTTTACAGAGCTGTTAAGGCGTTTGTCATTCATGGCTGCACCTCTTTCAATTCCCCTTCAAAATATTGGCGAATTTTTTTTTGGGCACGGTGAATAAGGCTAAGAATTGTGCCACGAGGTTGCTTGGTAAAATCAGCGATTTCCTGTGCAGTATAACCCTCAACGGCGGACAAAAATAGCGTTTCGCGTTCAACTGGCCTTAGTGTTGCGAGCGCATGTTCCAGCATTTCATTATTAATATCGGAAAATAAATCATCTCGCAGGTCTTCTACTTCGTCCTCTAAAGGTACCATTGGTACAAGTCTGTCGCGTTTGTTTTGATTTATATAGTGGCTCCGAATCGAACTAAACAAATAGTTTTTGTTATGGGGGCCGTCCGCCCTCATTATTGCCACCCATGCATCCTGTAGTAGATCTTCAGCGCGTGACTTGTTATGCGTAATAGACATCGCGTAGCGATACCCATGTTGCAGCAACTCTTTCAAGTTAGCGGACGGTTTTTCCATGTTTCAAACTCTTATTGGTTCAGCTTAATATTTCAACTCTTGTTTTAAATAATGCTTACATTGACTCCAGATGATACTTTCGTTTTTTACCCTCCACCGAGTGTACCAGAGCCTGCGTGGTGATCAGCTTTGATCCAGATGGGCGTACTAAAAAGTCGATATCAAACTTTCGACCATTCTGATCTTTAAAATCGGCACAACTGACATAAAATCCATTTTTCTCCACAATGCCATCATGCAGCTTGTCTAATTTCAATTTATGCATTTTACCTTCCACTGCATCATATACAAACATGGCATTGTCAATAGTCTGGTTTTCAATAAATTGATTCATTGATGCGGTTATGTTGCTCCGTAGATCGCCCTTTATCGAAGGATCATCGGCCGCCGTGGCTGAAAAACTAAAAGACAATGCCGCGACAGTTGTAATAGTAATAAATGTGATTAGCGCAGACGCTCGATTAGGGCGATATCCTGTATTTCTCATGATTTTCTCTCCATATCTGACAAATGATAGTTAATAGTTTTGAGTCCTCATAGGTCTCATTAGTATAAACAATCGGAGGGACGATTTGATTGCATAAACAGATAATTATTTTAATTGTTTTTCAGGACGAACATAGTTGCCAACAATTGTATGCATGTACTGCTTTCCTAAATCAATAGTTTGAGTTCCTCAAGCAATTGATTTTAATAAAAATTTCCTTAGTTGAAATTAAAGGGTCCCTCCGGTAGTTATATGGAGGGTTACTGTGATGCGCATGGAAAAAAGGTTTTATTCAAAGTTGATAATATGTACTAACGGGTTTTTTGTTACCCCAGTGCAGGCCACTAAATCCCTTTATATTCAGGCCCAGAAAGGTAGTGTAAAAAGCACAATATGAATTGTCTCGAAGTTACAGCACAAGCCGTGAAATGGCTAACCAAAGCGGCAAGCAAAAATAACCCAGAGGTGCAATATGAACTTGGTAAAATATTTTGAAGGATACGGGGTTGAAGAAGACTCGGAAAAAGCACCGTCATGGTACACGAAGGCGGCTGCGCGAGGTCATATAGTCGCGCAAAAAAATCGGATAAAATTTACAGTAATAATGGTATGGGTGTCGAAAAAAACCTGAAGAAGACAAAGAAATGGATTCAGGCCTCTAAAAATAAGCGAAGTTAACCAAGTAAAATTTTTTTGTAAAATTATTTGTGTAAAACAATGTGAAAGCAGTCGCGTCCTGCTATTGATCTTTGCCTATATCCATTACGTATTGCTGTGCGTTGTTAACCAGTCTATAAGTAGCAGAACAACATATAATCTATTATATGTTAACTAAACGATATTCGAGTATGCCAGTGGGAAAACTGATTGACGAATACTAGGATAATATGCATTAATAATCCTGGGCATTCCGCAATCTGAAATATACGCTAGAGATATATAGAGTACGGAATGGGTGCTATTGTACAACACGGAGGGGTTCCACTATGCCACAAAAAGCTTGGTTTCAAACGAAAGTTATTCTTTTAATCACCTCGTTTTTTTTTATCACTGTTTTTGTCACTCCAGTCCTAGCCAAAGAATTTAAAGGTCAAGGCACTGTAAGTGCAGTCAAATCTTCAACCAAAAAACTTAAAATATCGCATGGTCCGATTAAAGGTCTGATGGATGCGATGGAAATGGAGTTTAAGGTTGCAGACCCTGTCATGCTGAATGATGTCGATGTGGGTAGTAAAATTAATTTTACACTCGAAGAAGATAAAAAAGGTAATCTTACGATAACGGATTTAGAAGTTACAGGAACTTCGTCGAAATAGTATTGTAGATAATTAACTAACTCTTATAGTTAATAGGTAACAATAACCTTGAGTGCGGACCAATAAGCTGTTTCAGTAGATAAACGGTCCTTATCGTTAGGAGGTTACTGCGAAAAATTTAACAATAACTATTGATTTTTATTTTCTATTAAATTCGAGAGTCATGAATTTCCGGGTACAAAAAATGGGGCGTGTCTTATGCTCTGGTTGCTGCTGCGCAGTATATAATAAATGCGGGGCTGCTTCTGGTGGTATTGACTCAATTAACAGTTAATACTAATTACTTTTATTAGGGAATGGGGGAAGTATCAATGTTTTTTAGTAACAAAAATAGTAATAAGCAATTTTCCAATTTTTTTCTTGCTTGCCTGTTGTTTATTTTTTCAAGTTTTTCGTTTGCTGAGGAAATGGATCATAGTAAGCATGGCGGTCATGATATGCCGGGGCACAGTGAACACGATACGGCGACGTCTGCGATGCATGTCCATCATGGTCATGGTGCGGGTGGGTTTATGTTTGAATATAAGTTAATGCGCATGAAAATGGGTGGGTTGCTCCAGGGATCAGACCGCGTCAGCTCGCGGGATATCTCTGGTGCAACCATGGGTGCGGCGCCGCCAACAAATAATTCTAATACGCCTTATATGATGTCACCTACAGGCATGGATATGGATATGCAGATGCTCATGGCGATGTATGGCATCAACGATAAGTTCAGTATTATGGGTATGGTGCATTATCTAAGTTATGATATGGATATGGTGATGCATATGTTTACACCAGCAGGGGTGTTCGCAGGGGATATGACCGGAACCATGGATACCGGCGGGGTGGGTGATACACGTATTGATGTTATGTACAACGTAGATACAGGGTTGACCGCCAGTCTTGGTCTCAGTATCCCAACGGGCAGTATCGATGAAAAAGTGACAATGGCTATGTTCGGTACAAATATTTTAAATGGTTTGTCTATGACGAATACCAATGGGCCTATACAAGCTCCCTATGCGATGCAGTTGGGCTCTGGAACCATCGATCTTATCCCTGCTGTGACCTATTCGCAGAAATTGGGGGATTGGAATATAGGTGGTCAGGCGACTTATGTCTTGCGTACTGGTGAGAATGACAATGATTATACGCTGGGTGACAAATTGGAACTCATGGCCTGGGGGAAATATTTAGTTCTACCAAGTCTGACATTGTCAGGTCGGCTAAACATATTGGATTGGGATGAAATAGACGGAGTTGATTCGCAGATTCCGGTATCAATGGCGCCTACCTCAGATGCGGTGAATTCAGGCGGTACACGCATTGACTTGCTGGTTGGCGTAAGTGGGCACTTCAGTAAATATCATATGCTTAGTTTTGAGCTAGGCGTACCAATTTATCAAGATCTCGATGGTGTGCAAATGGAAACTGATCTTTTGTATAGTATTGGATACCAATACATCTTGATATAATTCCTCTGGCTGCGAGAGTGGGGTTTTGCTGGCGAATTTTAGCGTTAGTTTGTAGTGGTAAAGGCGAGTGTTGGCTATCGAGTATTGGTTATGGTGGCGCGACGACAGATTTCTCTGTTGCCGTATTTTGTCTGGAAGGCTGTTTTGTTGTATCAGTATAAAAATTACCGAATTTATTTTTCTTTTTTATTGTTATTTGCGTTCTCCACTGGGGTTCAAGCGGAGGCAATTAACGATCTATTTTGGAAAGGTAACCCGGAACATGATACTGAAACCAGCCAGGCTGAAGAAGGCATTGTAAAAGAAGAATCAACTATTGCTATTGATAACCTGGATGACGACCCGTTAACGTTACAGGAAGCAGAGCAGTTAGCGCTGGAAACGGATTCGCTAATCAAAAAATTTGATGTAGAAGCAGTAGCCTTTAGAGAAAAAGGTGTGGCAGCGGCAAGTTTGCCTGACCCAAAAATCAAGATAGGCTTCATGAATTTGCCTGCTGATACGTTTGATTTTAAGCAGGAAGATATGACGCAACAAATCATAGGCGTACAACAAATGTTCCCGCCAACTAATCTTCTGGATTACAAAGGTGAACAAATGGATCTTATGGGCGTGGCGACAGGCTACAAGGTTGTGAACCAGAAAAGAGAAGTGTTGCGTAGTGTTAGAAAGGCCTGGTTAGCAATGTATTTACAGCATCATGCAGGAAATATAGTAAATAAGAGCGACGAATTATTCGATCAATTAGTGATAATTACAAAATCCCAATATCGATCTGGCCGGGGAAATCAGCAAAATGTTGTGCGTGCCCAACTTGAGCAGAGTTTACTAAAAGATAAAGAAATTCACATCAAGGCGATGGAGGATAAAGCGATTGCTGAGTTGGGTAAATGGATAGATGAGTCGCAAATCAAGCGGTCTATGTCATTGGGTTCCTTATCGCTCCCGGCAATCGACAGTCGAGATGCGCTCATAATGTCCCTCGAAAACCACCCAGCTTTGGGGGCATCGATGGCGAGCGCACAGGCCGCCAAGCTGGGGATAGATGTTGCAAAAGCGCGATATATGCCAAGCTGGACGGTGGATTTTAGTTACGCCAATCGACAGGCCAGGAAGGCCGGGGGGGAGCGGTCGGAGTTTATTTCTCTGATGTTTATGGTCGATTTGCCCTTGTTTACATCAAATCGACAAGATAAGTGGGTAACTGCCAGTGAAAAGGAGTATAATTCTGCTCTATATACCGTCGAAGAACGGAGAAAAAACTTAAGGCGTAAGCTGGATGCGGAATATGCAAACTGGTTACGCGTGAGTGAACGCCTGCAACACTATCGGGGAACCGTGTTGCCACAAGCCAGTCAAAATGCCGAAGCGGCATTAAAAGCCTATAGAAGTCAGGTAACCGAATTTAATCCGTTAATGCGGGCCAGGCTAATGGAACTGAAAATAAAGCTGCAAGCCCTAAATTTACTGGTTGATCGTGCACAAGCACAAGTTAATTTGCTTTATTTAACCGGGGATGGGGAATAAGGTATGGGACGTACTAACCAGAAAAAAATGAGCCAGAGTATTATTAAGTACCGAGCCTGGCTTTTCAGTTATGTTTTTCGTAGTTGTATTAGACCTACCATCGACAGGTACGTATTCTTATTGCAAAAGCAAGTGTTTTTCGCGGTTATTCTTATCACTGCAGCGCTGGGTTTTCGCTACTACATTTTAGGGGTCGACGCTGATATGGACGCGATAGCCTCATCGGAAACAGCAGATTTGCCGACACTTTCTACTCTGGGTTTTATTGGTGGCGAAATTGCTCGATCGTCTGACCAGGAGTTTACAGATGAACCGAATAAAATTACCCATAATGACGAACACAGTGATGCTCCCAGCGATACTTCCAACGATACTCTCAGTGAAGAAAGGGCCCAAATAAAATCTCTCGTTTCTTCTCTGGCGGAAGAGGCCTCCAAAGACAGTGCATTGGAACATGCTAGAAAGCACGCGGATCCGACTTACGTTTGTCCTATGCATCCAAATGTAGTGAATAAAGACCCAAATGCAACGTGCCCTATTTGCGGCATGGATTTAGTCATTGTTGAGAATAACGGTGGTGAAGCGGATGTCGTATCAATTTCTCCTCGTGTTATTAACATGCTCGGCGTTCGTGTTGGCAAAGTAAAAAAGAAAACCTTGTATCGTCTTATCGATAGTATAGGCAACATCAAGTATAACGAAAATAAAATTACTCATATCCACTTACGCACAGATGGATGGGTGGAGCGCCTTGCGGTTAAGGCCTTGGGTGAACGAGTCAAGAAAGGTGATTTGTTATTTCAGATTTATTCTCCAGAACTTGTTAACGCGCAGGAAGAATTACTGCAATCCATATACATGGGTAATGATTCTCTGGTGGAAGCATCACGAGAAAGATTAATTTCATTAGGCGTGTCAAAATCCCAAATTCGGAAGCTAGAAAAATCCGAGAAGATAAAACGCCTGGTAAGTTATTATGCGCCACAACGTGGTGTGATTTCTGAATTGAATATTCGCGAAGGCATGTATGTCAAACCGTCTAAATCTATCGTGAGTCTGGTAGACACGACGACGATGTGGTTGATCGCCAATGTATTTGAAAGTCAGTCAGATTGGGTAAAGGTCGGTGATCGTGCAGAAGCAGTATTATCTTTTATGCCTGATAAAACCTGGGAAGGCAAAGTCGAGCATGTCTATCCTACCCTAGACGCTAAAACACGAAGCTTGGAAGTGCGCTTACGTTTTGACAATCCTGAGGAAATGTTAAAGGCAAACATGTACGCAAACGTTAAAATTTTTGCCAAGCCAAAGCGCAAAGCATTATCTATACCACGTGAATCATTGATTCAGACTGGCGATGGCGATCGTGTTATCGTTTCTTTAGGTAACGGCAAATTCAAACCGGTTGCGGTCACAACGGGAATTGAATCCAATAATCGTGTAGAAATACTCAACGGGTTAGATGAAGGCGACGATGTTGTGGTTTCCAGTCAGTTTTTGATCGATTCTGAAAGCAGTCTACGCGCCAGCTTGATGCGTATGGGCGGCAGTTAGCTATAGGTTTAATTTTACTTCAATGGTAATGCCACTGGCAGATTATTAATCGATGTTGCGCTTGATGTTATAATAATTACACCCAGTTTTTGTAATATCACAATAAGGGAACTCTCTGATATGTCATGGATGACGTATATACGCCTAAAATTTACAACTCAGCAACTGTTTCCAACCTTGGAAATAGTCCTACTATTCTCTCAAATTTGCGCCTTGCGTTACCGTTGTCACTATAGATACGTCACAGGTTTTCTCAGTTGTAATGTGCCGCAAAGATAACACACTATGATCGCGGCGATAATCAAATGGTCCATTATCAACAGACCCCTCGTTATCTTATTGACTCTTTTGTTGATGGGTTGGGGTATTTACTCTGTGTCGCGTACACCGATGGACGCCATTCCTGATCTATCTGATTTACAGGTTATCATCAAGACCTCATACCCAGGCCAAGCGCCTGAAGTAGTCGAGGATCAGGTTACTTACCCGATTACCACCGCGATGCTTTCTGTTCCAGGAACAGTCGCCGTGCGCGGATTTTCCTTTTTTGGTGATTCTTATGTTTATGTTATTTTTAAAGACGGTACCGATATTTATTGGGCACGCTCACGCGTACTTGAATACTTAAGTCAGGTGGCGGGTAACTTGCCGCGTACCGCCAGGCCACAACTTGGTCCGGATGCAACTGGTGTAGGTTGGATATATCAGTACGCGTTGGTTGATCGATCTGGTGGTATGGATTTGGCGCAGTTACGCAGCCTTCAGGATTGGTTTCTTAAATATGAATTACAAACAGTGCCGGGTGTATCGGAGGTAGCAACCGTCGGTGGCATGGTCAAACAATACCAGGTTGTCCTTGACCCGAATAAGTTGCGTGTTTATGGCATACCGATACATAAAATACGAATGGCGATACAGCGTGCCAATCAGGAAGTGGGTGGTTCTGTTATTGAGCAGGCAGAAGCGGAATATATGGTTCGAGCTCGCGGTTATTTAAAAAAAATAGATGACCTAAAACATATTCCTATTGGCATGAATAAAAATGGAACTCCAATTTTACTCAATGATGTTGCTAAAATTCAGTTGGGTCCGCAGATGCGGCGTGGTATTGCTGAACTCAATGGTGAGGGTGAAGTGGTGGGTGGTATCGTTGTAATGCGTTGGGGTGAAAACGCGATGGACACGATTACGGCTGTAAAGGAACGGCTGGATAAGTTGGCTAAAAGTTTGCCAGAAGGTGTGGAGATTATCGAAACCTATAATCGCGCTACACTAATTAAGAATGCTGTTACCAATTTACGTGACAAACTTGTCGAAGAGTTTTTGATTGTGGCGTTGGTGTGTGTGGTGTTTTTATTTCATTTACGTTCCGCCTTGATTGCCATTATCATCTTGCCATTAGGTATATTGACTGCTTTTATCGTTATGGAAAAACAAGGTATTAACGCTAATATTATGTCGTTGGGTGGCATCGCGATTGCGATTGGTGCCATGGTCGATGCGGCCATCGTGATGATCGAAAATGCACACAAGCATATGGAAAAAGAACAAGTTACAGATAAGAATAGATGGGAGGTTATGGCGCGTGCCGCGACTGAAGTAGGACCCGCTTTGTTTTTCTCTTTATTGATTATTACGTTGAGCTTCCTGCCGGTGTTCACTCTGGAGGCACAGGAAGGGAAATTATTCAGTCCGCTCGCCTACACTAAAACGTATGCGATGGCAGCCGCAGCGGGTTTATCGATCACGTTAATGCCTGTATTAATGGGGTATTTTATCCGAGGTCGTATTATTGCAGAGGAAAAAAATCCAATAAGACGCGCGCTGGTCGCTGTCTATCTGCCCGTTATTCGGTTGGTGCTACGCTTTCCAATGGCAACTATTTTATTTTCAATATTACTGGTTGTCAGTTTGGCGTATCCCGTCTTTAAGTTGGGTTCTGAGTTTATGCCGGAACTGGATGAAGGCGATTTATTATATATGCCAACGACGTTTACCGGTATATCAATTGGTAAAGCCGGCGAGTTATTGCAACTTACAGATAAGCTGATAAAAACAGTGCCAGAAGTGAAAACAGTATTTGGAAAAGTGGGTCGCGCTGAAACAGCAACCGATCCTGCCCCGTTGACCATGATAGAAACCACCATTCAGCTACGTCCAAAGGAAGAATGGCGCGAGGGCATGACGATCGATTTATTGAAAGAGGAGTTGCAAAAAACCGTTTCAATTCCTGGTTTGACCAATGCTTGGGTGATGCCAATTAAAACCCGTATTGATATGATTTCAACAGGTGTGAAAACACCCGTTGGTGTAAAAATTTTGGGGCCTGATTTGTCTGTCATACAAGAAATTGGACAAAAAATTGAAAAAATTGTCTTGGACGTAGCGGGCACCGTTTCGGCATTTTCAGAACGTGTTGCTGGCGGCAGATATATTGATGTTGATGTCGATCGAAGGGCCGCCGCTCGTTTTGGATTAAATATTGCAGATGTTCATGACGTGATCGGCAGCGCGGTAGGGGGCATGAACGTAACGCAAACTATTGAAGGATTGGAGCGTTACCCGGTAAATATACGCTACCCGCAAGACACCAGAGACTCTGTATCCAAGCTGCGGCAACTTCCTATAGTTACACCAAGTGGGGCACAAATACCGTTGCACGAAGTGGCCAGTGTTGCCATTGCTGATGGACCAGGCATGATTAAAAGCGAAAATGCGCGGCGAATAGGTTGGGTTTTTGTTGATATTCGTGATCGGGATTTGGGTTCTTATGTTGTTGAAGCCCAGCAACTGGTCGCTGAACAACTTGAGTTGCCAGCCGGGTATTCTATCTCCTGGTCAGGACAGTACGAATATATGTTACGTGCTAAAGCCAAGCTAACCTATGTTGTGCCTGTAACATTGGCGATAATTTTATTATTACTTTATTTGAATTTCCGTAATTTCACCGAATCGTTAATGGTGATGGGTGCGGTACCGCTTGCGGCTGTCGGAGGGTTGTGGCTTGTTTACTTGTTGGGCTATAACCTGTCCGTAGCGATAGGCGTTGGTTTTATTGCATTGACCGGCGTGGCGGCTGAATTTGGCGTTATTATGCTGGTTTATCTTGATCAGGCGATGAATGAATACAAACCTAAAAATATGGAAGAATTAAAAGAAACAATTATTGAAGGTGCAGTAATGCGAGTTAGGCCAATGGCGATGACTGCAGCGGTGGTGATCGCAGGTTTGTTGCCCATTATGATGGGTTCTGGAGCGGGTTCTGAAGTCATGCATCGTATCGCGGCACCGATGTTAGGTGGAATGGTCACCGCACCGCTGGTTTCCATGGTGTTAATACCCGTATTATACATGTTGTGGAGAGGCAGACAAATAAAAGCGGCAGCCTATCAAGCAGCCGATAGGGCGCAACATGGACACGCTCAGCCGAAGCATTCTCAACAACGCCCCAGCAGAAAACGTAATCCAGGTACTGGCGGCCAGTCACCCGCAAATGTGCGTACACAAAGCGAGCGAGACATGAGCAATCCTTTTAATTGATGGTTGCCTAATTATTTTTATTTCACACACACTTATTTTTTATATATCCTATTGATATAAGATTCAGTTTTTTGAAGTTTAGCGGCGCTCCAATCAACAGAATGTTGCTATGGTAAGCGAGCAGGTGCGTGAAGTATGGGACTTACAAACCAGAAAAAAATGAGCCAGGGTATTCCGGGTATTATTAAATACCGAGCTTGGCTTTTCAGTTATGTTTTTCGTAGTTGTATTAGACCGGCTATCGACAGATTTGTATCCTTGTTGCAAAAACAAGTGTTTCTCGTTGTTATTCTTATCACGGCCGCGGTGGGTTTTTGCTACTACGTTTTAGGGAGCGGCTGATATGGACTCGCTTCGTCTAAAACAGCCGGCTTGCTGACACATTCTGTTCGGGGTGGTGATAGTGGCGAAATTATTCGATCGCCGGACCAGGAATTTATAGATGAACTGGATCAAAAAACCATAATAACGAACTTTAGGTGGTTCTTATGTATACGTCATTTTGAAGATGGCGCCGATGTTGATTGGGCACACTCCCCCGTGCTCCGCTTTGGTTATTTTATTTGTTAAGACTGTAAGGTAAAGCTTGGTTTAGTTGTATTGGTGGCCTAGGCGATAAAATCAAAATAAGTGGAAACTTAGTATAAAATTATGGGTCATATTGTACATCTATGATAGATGGAGTTTATATCAGTAATTTCATATGGTTAATTGACATAATGCCATATGTATATAAAATTAAGGCATCATGAATTCTTTAAATCAACGTCGTCTTTCCTTGCTTCTGATCACGGTGCTTTTTTTTGCATCAGTGCAGTCTGTATTCGCGGGTCAAATAAAGAATAATGATGACCATGCGATGCATCATTCGCCTGTTGCGGTCTACGTTGGTGAATTAGTATTTGATGATCATCGTTATTGTAGTACCACTGGTGCTATGGTCATTGATATTGAGAGTACAATACTGTGTGCAGATTCGACTTGTACCCATTGCGCTCACTGTGTCAGCTTTATTTCGATACCACGCGTAGCCAATGACAAGAAGACCAAGCCGGTTTTAAATTTTGTCGTTACGGCGCCCGTTCCTTATCTCGAACTACCCACAAAAGATCGTCCCCCGCGCAGCGTCTGAGTTATTCGTTTAGACACAATGCCGTGTTTTTTATCATGGCCGATGTTCTATGTCGTTATGTAATGACTGCTCGGGAGAGTAGCCCATGCTAAAAACAAACTACCACTAATATCAGATATCGCCGATTAATAATTTTGATTAAAGCGATAACAAATAGGGTGCGTCAGTAACTGTAACCAGTGCAACACAGCAGTTACCAGCGTAACCATGAATGTATCGGCAGCGCAAACAAAAAAAATCACTTTACAAGTAATCGTGAAATGTATGCCGTTCAACTAGCGTAAGGAAATATGATTATGACTGAAATTAACAATAAATTTCTCGAGCCATATATTGAGAATAGTATTGAGAATGATTCAACAGATAAAAAAATAGAAGAAGATAAACAGGCCTCACCTTTGTCGCGTCGAGGTTTTTTACGCACGGCTGCTGTTACCGGTGGTGCTGCATTGGCTGGTAGTACGATGCCCGCACGAGCTGCACAAATGGATCATTCGGCTATGCAAGATAAAGGCTACAACACGATGATGTTTATGGAAGGGCATTCAATGAAACCGGGGCAAATTATTGAGCCGCCCGGTTCACCCTCCGATACTGAGGTGGATTACAAGGTGTTCGATATTGACGTGCAGATTGTAGAGCATGAAATTTTACCTGGAGTCAAGCTGCATATGTTTGCATTTAACGGGCAAGTACCAGGGCCAGAATTTCATCTCACAGAAGGAGATTGGGTCAAGATTAATTTTACCAACCGTACAGAGGAAATGCACACCATTCATTGGCATGGCATTGTATTGCCTTACACGATGGACGGTGTGCCAATGGTGAATCAGGATCCGGTACATCCGGGGGATACCTTTGTGTATCGTTTTCAAGCCAAGCCATCCGGTACACGCTGGTATCATTGTCACTGGAGTACACCATTGCACGCGGCGACGGCGATGCATGGCGCGTTTATTATTCACCGAAAAAATGAACCACTAAAGAAACGTTTTCCATATACGCGCGATTATACGATGATGCTGGAAGCATGGGATATTGATTTTGCGCGTGAAGAAATGAATGGTCTGCTGGAAGGTATGAAAGAAGTGAATATACTAATGGCGCAAGGCAAGCTTGATTATAAAACACATGGTTTTTTTAAAGACTATATGGAATTTAAAAAATCGATTGAATCCGGCGAGTATGTAGCACCCTATTTACAAAGCCGGTCATCGGGTGTTGTTGTGAGGCCTAATTATTTTGCCATAAATGGTAAATCATATCCGGCCACCAAGCGCATCGGTATTAAACAAGGCGAATGGATTCGGGTTCGACTTATTAACGCCAGTGGCCTCAGTCATCATATGCACTTACATGGGCATGATTTCTGGTGGGTAGCACAGGATGGTAATGATCTGGCAGAGCCGCGCCATCTTAATACAATTCATGTTGAACCGGGCGGTACTTACGATGTGATGGTCTATGGCGATAACCCGGGGTTTTGGGCCTGGCACGATCATAAAACGACACAGGTGCGCAACAATGGTATTTATCCGGGAGGTATGTTAACCGTTCTTGCTTATGAGGACTTTGAGCCCACCTATATTCCATCCTTATCAATTGATCAGTAAGTCAGGAGAATTGCAAATGAAAAAATTATTTATAGCCTTATTTGCTTTAAGTGCTGGTTTACAATTACCTCAACAGGCCCAGGCGCTGGAAGTGGATCGAGAAGTTTTGCCGCGTATCACTCTTGGCGGGCGTATAATAAGCACGGTGGACAGCGTGGATTTTGATACTGATTCAACCAAAGAGGGTGAAATCAATATTGATGACAGCGCATTATTGTTACGCTTTGATAAACGTCTATATGGCGGAGGTGTTGCGGGGGCAGTATTGGGGTTCAGAGAAGAAGGTGACGGTGTTCAGTTTGATCAGGCAAATGCATTTTTTTGGAATCAGGACTTTGAAATAGACCTAGGCCGGACACGATTGCGTAATACCTTGATTGAGTTTCCAACCCTGCGTGATGAAGATCTTATTACCTATACGCACGTGGGTAATACCCAGTCTAATTCAGAATTGGATCAAATATATGGAAAGCAAATTTCGTTTGACTGGTTTGTTGATAGAAAAAATCAGTCCTTGGGTATTTGGGCAGGCTCTCGTACAGAGCAACCCGGTATTTCCGATCGCAGTGGTTTTGATAGTTACGGTGTAGGTTATGTTTTTCAACTACCGGAAGATTTTCGCTACGTAAAAAGGCTTCGACATGCGGGTATCATGATTGATCGTCAGAAAGTCAGCGTTACCGGAAACGATCAATGGTTGAATGCGTTGATTTTTGGCGTGGAGTTTAATCTGAATATCAACCCATTGGAAAACTGGTCTGTGGGAGTGCAGGCTATCGCAAACAATGGCGTAGCAGCAGGTAGCTTGGTCGGGGCTAATGCGGTTTCCAATCGGGCACGCGCAAAATCAAACGCTATCGTGACGTCACTGCGATATACCGCCAGGCCTAAACTACTTACTCGGTGGCAAGCTGCATTGAATCTCGGCTATAAAGATTATTCTGATGTAAATAATGCATCACAATGGACACTGGTTCCCAGTTTTGTATATGTATTGGGGCAGGGCGTCGATTTGATCAGCCAGATTAGCTACACCGATTTCGACACAAATTTGGGTAACGGTAGCGATACTATGCTGCAGGTCGGTTTATCTTTTAGTTTTAATGCGCGCTTTAATGACAACATAGGTGAAAGAAAGTCCATACTTAATCTTGAACATGGCTATATAGATTAAAAACGTATTTATGATGAGGAATTAGCGATGAAAAAATTGATTATATTTTCAGTTTTATATTTTTTGATATATCCAGGATCGTCCATAGCTGCCAGCAATACATCGGCTGATCATGAGATAATAGGTCATGACACTATGGACATGACTATGGAAAAGAAAATAACGAAACCGGCGACACTTTCTACGTTGGCAACGGTTCCCTCCAGCGGCAAATCACGGGAACCCGGTTTCGATGACCGTTACGTGATGGAGCCTACTTCGGTGCAAGCAGGTTTTGACGAAAAATGTGCGTTAGCAAGCCGCGGGATAATTATTCTGGATCGGGCCAGTATGAAAAAATGCGGTATTCAGTCCGGCAGTGTGAGCAAAAAAACAGATCACCCGCGGCGCAAAAAAATTGATCATTCGCTACATTAATATTCTGGGAGCCGCTGATTAAATTATAGATGTTCGCCCAAGTTTAACCACAGGCTCCCTTTAGATAATTTTACAATATTAAAGGAAATAGCATGATTGAAATCATACCCAATTGGCATCCGATTTTTGTACATTTTACCGTCGCGTTGTTTTCCATCTCGACGTTGTTCTACCTATTATCTCATCTTACTTCAAACGAGTCGTTGCAGTCGCAATGGTTTATAGTAGCCCGATGGAATTTGTGGATTGGTGCTGCAATTACACTAATAACAGTTGCCGCTGGCTGGCAGGCGTATAACACTGTGAATCATGATACAGCGTCGCATGCGGCGATGACGATTCATCGAAACTGGGCCATGGGGACGGCCAGCTTTTTTATACTATTAGCTATCTGGTCGGGAATACTTCATCGGGCAGGGAAAGTAAGGAATTGGTTATTTGTTGGTCTGATGATAATTGCCTGTGGTACGCTTTTATCCACCGCGTGGCTGGGTGGCGAAGCTGTATACCGTTTTGGTTTGGGGGTCATGTCATTACCCAAGTCGGAAGGCGAAGGGCACGATCACGCACATGCGGATGGTGAAGAGCATGGCACGACATCGGGCAAAGTGGTTGAAAAGATGAAAGATGATGTCCATGACAATGCTGATGGCCATCATGACAACGAGAAAGAAAAATCTGAAGAGCGGCATGACAACAGCGATGGCCATCATGACAAGCAGGAGAAAAAACCAGAATAGCGCTATGATGATCATACTCTGGACTCCTAAACTCTATCCGCTTTGGGCATATTATAATATAATTGGTACAATATATGAATACTAACTGGTTTGTCATGGGGATTGCGTGCTTTTTTTCTGTTGCGTCCTGCAATCAAAACAATGTGGGATCGACTCAAGCACCACCTGCTGTTTCATCCCCCGCATCATCAACATTGACAGTCCCTGCGCGAGTAACAGACAAAAACATACTGCAACAAGGCAAAAATATTTTCACAAAAAATTGCAGTCAATGCCATGGTAATAACGCAGAAGGAAGTCAAGAATGGCGTAAGCCAGGAGCGGATGGCAAATATCCCCCACCGCCGTTAAATGGCACGGCTCATGCTTGGCATCACCCGACAGATGTGTTGATGGAAATAATCAAAGATGGCACGTTACCTGACGGAAATATGCCATCATGGGAAGGAAAATTATCTGATAATGAGATTATGGCGGTGATTTTCTGGTTACAGTCATTATGGACGGACGAGATTTTTAAAACCTGGCAAGGTATAGATCTTAGTTCGCGTGAAGAGTGATGTAAGTCGTGTATATATTTTAACAACAGGAGGTTCGAAAATGTATGGGTTTAATATAACGGTTCCAGGTACGATGGACGACGTCATAAATAAAGTGACCGAAGCACTCAAAACAGAAGGTTTTGGTGTGCTGACCGAGATAGATGTTCAAGCTACACTGAAAAAGAAAATTGATGTTGATCGGAAGCCGTATTATATATTGGGTGCATGTAACCCGGCGCTTGCCAATCAGGCCATTAATGCGGAGCCCGATATTGGCTTGTTATTACCGTGTAATGTTGTCGTGCGTGAAGAAGATGACGGTTCCATTACCGTCGCTTTTATGGACCCGGAAGCTGTTCTGGGCATTGTCGGTCGTGAAGAAATTACCAAAATAGGTATGGAAGTGCGTGGTAAACTGGAGCGGGTGCGTGACTTGTTGAAAGTAGGTTCAAATATATAAATTGTTGCCATAGCAGCAAGGTGACTTTTACGGCAGTTCATCGGTACCGATGCCAAAGCTGGTCAGTAAAAAACCAGAGGATTCCACTCCCTTTCTTTTTGCTGAAACGATAGAATCAATTAAATCGAAGATTCACCCGTTTGTACTACAGCTCAACTGATGTGTTAAACTTAACAAATTGGAGGTATCTTGAGGCTGAATAGAGAGGCTGAATAAATTAAAGATTTTTAACAATAGACCGAAGGGAACAATAGGATATACACAACAAAGGATGGGAATAATCGGATATAAACAAAATAGCTAGCTAATTAAATTAGATCGAGTGTTATATAGCGGAATGGTGTAATGGTTAATAAGTCGCCCCTAAATTTAATTATTTTTGCCGGTATTTTATATTTTTTCTTTGTTATCAAATCTATTTCTGCGAACCCGCTCCCCTCCATAGAGATACTCGCTGAGGATTTCTCTGACCCCGTTTCCCAATATTTAGTTGCACGAAATTATGCGCGTGGCCGTGGAACCAGGCGTGATTTTGTGCGGGCGGAAAGCTGGTATCGCAAAGCGGCTGAACAGGGTCACTTGAAGTCGCAATTGGAGTTGGCTCTGATTTATAAGCGCGGTGATGTGCGTGGTAGGCCAAATTATGAAGAGGCAGCGGAATGGTTTGCTGAAGCTGCCAAGCAGGGTAATGCCAAAGCGCAATTTGAATTAGCTGGTTTGTACCTTAGTGGAAAGGGCGTCAAGAAAAGCTCGTCAATGGCATTCAGGTATTTTTTACAAGCCGCCAAGCAGGATAATGATAAAGCCTATTATCCGGTAGGTAAAATGTACTACCAAGGGTCAGGCGCTAAAAAAAATATTGAGAAAGCAAAAAAATGGCTGGGTTTGGCTATTGAACTGGAAAATGTTGATGCCAGGAATTTACTTGCCAAGATACAACGTGATACAGAAAATTCACGTCGTCCTATAAAAAGCACACAACAAGCCAATAAAGTCATCTCGCCACTGGAGCGTTACCGCTCTGCGGCAAACAACGGGGATGCAGATGCGCAATACCGTCTAGCCTCAATGTATTCTCTGGGTCGCGAAGGACTGTCCAGGAACCTGGGAACGGCTGCTACATGGTACCGTAAAGCAGCTAACCAGGATCACGCGATGGCTCAATATCACCTGGGCAGGGTGTATTATCAGGGGAACGGTGTTAAGAAAGACATTAACAAAGCTAAAAAGTGGTTAGAAATGGCATCCAGTAAGGGCGTGGGAAGTGCGATAACGCTACTGGTTTCTGTTAAACGCGCAGAAAAAGTAAAAAGTCGAAGCGATGCATTAAAAAATTCACCAGCTTATCGCTATCAAGTTGCTGCAAAAAAAGGCGATGCGCGCGCCCAGTTTGCGCTTGCTGAGCTCTACTTGTTAGGTGACGGTGTACCGATCAATTACGAAAAGGCTTTGGAATGGCTTCTTAAGGCCGCCAATCAAAAACATGTAGAGTCACAGTTTACCCTGGGGAAACTCTATCTTGAAGGAACGGGTGTTCGACTAAACTTTTCGACCGCTGCCAAGTGGTTTAAAAAATCGGCGGAGGCGGGCGATAGGGAAAGTCAATATATTCTCGGGACACTGTTTATGAACGGAAAAGGCGTAGCACAGGACCCTGCCAATGCAACAAAATGGTTTAAGAAGGCCGCAGAAAAAAATCACCGACAGGCATTGAATCGCCTGGTCGAGTATTATGACGATCAATTAGCCGATATATCCATTGACCGGGAAGCTAACAAGTGGGTACAGCGTGCGGCTACTCTGGGGAACAAAAAGGCACAGTATCTTGTAGCAGAACAATATGCCAAAAGTGGTTCAAACCAAGATTCCGCAAAGCTATTTAAGCTGTATTTACGCGCAGCTAAAAGTGGTGATGCTGAATCTCAGTATAAATTAGCAGAAATGTATCGCAAAGGTCTTGGTGTCGGCCATGATTATACCGAAGCGTTTAGCTGGTATCTGAAATCAGCTGAACAGGGACAAATGGATGCCCAATTCGCGTTGGGTGAGATGTATGCCAAGGGCCGTGGTGTGAACCGTAAAAGATCAGAAGCGAAAAAATGGTTCAGAGCGGCGGCCAGACAAGGACATTATCTGGCAAAAATGAAAACCAAGTAGTGTGAGTGCATCGTTTCTCAATTTACTTCAGGTATCCCTGATGTGTTAAGTTTAAGTCATTGGCCGTATATTGAGTTTATAATTTGTAGACCGACAACTGTTCCCGGCGCAATTCGTCCATGAAGTCATTTCTCTTCTATCCAGAAGGTGTCACAAAACCCGGTTCTTCGTGGGCTTGCGAGAGGACCGGCGTCCAAAGTGATTTTAATTTTCATTTCTGCTATCCCACCCAAATTTAATCAGAGGTTTAATTACGGCCAAGTGTAAGTGTTCACCACATTATATTCCTTGCATATGTTAATAGAATTTGTAAGAGTTGGAAAAAACTAAAGCTTTAGCTTTATTAACGCTCGCCGATAGAGTTATTTGATCGAATAGATATAGTTAACTTCATGGAGTTGAGCACTTTGATAACAGGAGTTCATATGAATAAACTGAAAAAAATTATAGCTGGTGTTGTCGGTGTTGCCATGCCACTTACTGCTATTGGCGGTGAAATTGGTGAAATAGAATGGCATGGGTTTTTAACGTCGGCGGTGGCAATAACAAGTGGTGCGGGAGACGGCGTTGAATATTCGGGCGGTACCTCTGATGATGCTGGTGTAAAGGATTCGCGTATGGGTTTGAGTTTATCGACCAGGGTGGATGAAAACTGGATACTGGCGGCACAGATGAAGGCGCTGGGTACAGAGGATTACAATCTGATAATAGATTGGGCCTTTGCGAGTTATCAAGTGCTAGACACAACGACTGTGTTGCGTTTTGGTAAGATTAAATACCCTGTTGGTTTAGTCAATGAATATGTCGAAGTGGGTTACTCTTATCCCTGGATTCGGCCACCGGAATCCTTTTACAGTCAAGATCTCGTAGGGCCCAATATGACACGGATATCGTTCAGTGGCGCGGATGCCAGTTTCACCAAATATACTGAAAGTTCAGAATATACTCTTCGTGTATTTAGTGGTGTCGTCGATGTGCCGGATGGTCATGTTAACCAATTGATTGGCGCCAAGTTCAGTTTTAACCTTGATGATGAAATTCGATTTGAGGTCGCCACCAATACCGGGGAAATGGAAATAACCGACTCCAGTTCTGATAGATTCGTGATGATGGACGGTCAGCGGCATACCACTCACTCAACGGGATTTATGATTGACGGCGAAAACCTGGTTTTTTACAGCGAATTTGCCACTGCCACGATGGGGCCGGCGCTGATGGACACCGATTCGGCTTATGTGACATTGGGTTATCGATTCGGGGATTATCTGCCCAGTGTTACCTTCGAAAAGTGGGATGTGCAAGGCGGTTGGGGACAGGAGGTCGTGACCCTTGGTGTGCGAAAAGAGTTATCCAGTAATACTGCCTTAAAAGTAGAATTCAAGCAAATCACTCCGGAGGTGGGGCAAAAACCACCTTGTCTAGCGGGGCCGAGTAGTTGCACAGGTGGGCAGGGTTTATTTGATTCGCTGGTTGAGGAGGAAGATGTGAATTTGTTCTCGGTAGCACTTGAATTTGTATTCTAAGGGGGCGGCCCATGAAGTCATCAAATTTTATCACGATATTGTTATTTTGCTTATTGATAGTTGTCTTAGGACCAGTTGCTTTTGCAGAGCAAGTGGTTATTATCACACACCCAGATTACAAGGGTTCTTCTATTTCACAGAGTGACCTGAAGAATATCTTTTTGGGCAAAAAAAAGACCCTGCCCGAAGGTGGTAAGGTAACCCCGGTTGACCAACCTGAGAGTAATGCAGCAAGAAAAGAGTTTTATTCAAAAGTTTTGAAAAAAAGTCCCAGAAAACTTAAAGCTTATTGGGCAAAGAAGATATTTTCCGGTAGAGGCACACCGCCTAAAGTGATAGGAGACGACAGTGCGGTACTGGATTGGGTAGCCAGTCATCCTGGTGCGCTTGGGTACGTAAAAAAATCGGCTGTTGCTGGATCGAAGAACGTTAAAGTGCTTAAGCTTAAATAATGGACTTGCATTTTGTCAGAATTAGAAAGTTAGCTCATAAATAATATTGATAGTTTAAAGCTCGGTACTTGTGGTTCTAATATTTTGTGCCAGGTTGTTTGTAGATGAATGTTGAGTTTTTTCATTTAAAATACATGTTATTATATTTGATGTTTGAAAAATAAAATAAAAAACGCGAATTGCACAGCGAAATAAATTTTATAGGCCTGATAAGTAGAATTGTTAATGTGGTGGTATAAAACATTAAATTATAAGACATACGTCATGTATTGAGCTAGGCTGTGCAGTATGGGCAGGCAGTTTAAAATATGTTTACATTCGTTTTTAGTGTGTTCAATAAGTTTTCTTCCTTTAGGTGCTGTTAGCGGGAAAGGGGGGAGCTTCGTACAACATACGGCACATCAGTCGCAGAGTTCTAGTCTTCATTCTGAAATAACGGTAAAACAAGGCATAAACACGCTGCGAATTTTTTCCCAGCAATCAACTCACGAGTGTGGCATCTTTCATTGCGATTTTGATTGTGGGTGCGGAAATTGTTCTAACGCTATTAATGATTTGCCATTGTTACACAATAAACCAGACATGCCCTATGTTCTGATATTGGCCGTATTAATTACTGATTCATCTGGTTTTACTCCCCCTTTTAGACCTCCTCGGATTTAATTTACCCACTATCTTTTTTAATCATGTATAGACGCAGTGCCGTTATTTGCAAGCACTGACCTTCGTGTAACTTTATTTTTAACAAAGAAATTTAATAGTGATGGAATATTCTGGCAGGAAGCCTCTTGATTCGTAGGAGGATACACAATGAAATTATCTAGTAATTTACACAAGAAAATAAATTTGGTTGCTCCAATATTTATTATACTTTTCTTTTTATCAACGGTTGCGGAAGCAATCCCCGGATTTGCCCGAAAATATCAAGCCAACTGTGCATTGTGCCATACAAATGAACCCCGGTTATCACCGTTTGGTCAGAAATTTCTTGAGAATGGCTATCAGTTTCCGGGTACCACTGATGGTGCTGAGACGGCCAAGTCGCAACTGGAAGGTGAGCAGGGACCGGTAACGCTGGATCAGTTGTCCAACATGTTCGCTATTCGAATTCGGGCTGATATACAAAAAGCTTCGTTTGAACAGGTGAAAGATGGAATGAAGGCTGATGGGGTCAATGAGCAAACCGCGATTGATGTACCTAGGATCATTAATTTATTTTTTGGCGGCACAGCAACTAAAAACCTGAGTTATTTTACCGAGGCAGAATTTAATACGCAGGAAGATGGCGGTGATACTGCTGTTAAATTTGAACGTGCTTATTTACAGTTTAGCAATCTGGGTGGTAAACAAGGGGTCGCGAACGTCAAAGTGGGTAACTTTGATCCTTCGTCATTGTTTGCATTTCCGACGCACCGCCAGCAAATGAGCCCGATACTGCCGGTAGCAGACACCACAGGTGTGCCGCCGTCGATTTTACGTGTACCGGTGTTGCCGTTGGCATTTTCAAGCAAAATGTTTGGTTTGACCAAAGGTAACGCTTACGTAGGTGAAGAAGGTTATGCTATTTTACCGTTTCAACCCTATTTATATAACGCACCCACACAAAAGAGTATTTCAGTTCACGGCCGCCCCATGGGAGATGCTAGCGCTTTCATGTACCAGATTGGTGTTGCGGTTAATGATAGAGCGACATTGAGCACCAACAGGCAAAGTCGTTATGATAGTTACTTGATGGGCCGCTACGATTTTTCATTCCAAAATGGCGTGCAAGCCCAGGTGTCCGCTTTTTACTACAAGGCACCCAATGCGGCACTGGCATCACTCGCGCCAAACGATACTCTGGTAACTGCCATGAATACCACGGATATAGATCGCATGGGTATCGGTGGTCGTGTTCAATGGGGGCAATTTGATATATATGGTACTTATATCCAGGATGAAATCGATAAACCTGTATTTATGATGGCGCCGCTTAACACCTCGGTATGGGAAACAACCGGTAGTGGAATTTCGGCAGAAGTCGATTGGCGATTTCATAACAAATGGATGCTGGGTGTTCGTTATGATCAAATGTCACCTGGCGGGCTGAGTAAATTACCAATGGGGGCGGATCCTGCACGCACAAAAATTAATGTAGATGCTTCCTTTTTAGGCGCCATGCTTAAATACTATATGCGTCCTAATATAGGACTTTATCTGAGAACACATATTAATCTGGAAAGCTCAACAAGATTGCCCGATACTACCGGGCAAATGGTGCAGATCTCTGCGTTTAATGGCAGTGAGCATCCTGCAACGAACCTGAAAAATATCACGACTGTTGGTATTGATATGGCTTTTTGATTGATCACTCAGATTGCTAGATACCTAGCTTTTTATAATAACGAAGATAGGAGAGCTTATTTTTTTAAGCTCTCTTTTTTTTGTGGTTGACTTTTTTTGTGGTTGATAAGGGGCTGATACCCCGTGGTTCTCCGCTGAAAGCATACATGGGTTCTCTCTGACCTCTATTCTCAAAATTATATTATTTATCAAGTACTCAGATTAATAAGTTTAGTTTTCTTAAATCACTTAACATATGCGTTACACCTAGGGTATACACTAGTACTCGACAAATATTATTTAGTTTATGGTTGTCGTATATCGACCCAATCTTCAAGGAGAAATCATGAAAATAAATGTGGATAAATATGCACTCTTAATTTTGTCAGTGCTATTTTTATCATCGGCAAATGCTGCATCTTTAATGTATGTACCGACTGGCGAAACTAATGAGTTGGTAATAATCGATGTGGATAGCGACACAATTGTTGGGCGCATTGATGAGTTGGAAAATGCCCACGGTCTTTCCACCAGTACGAATACCGAGTACCTGGTGGCAGGTAGCATGAAAATTATTGAGCCTGACAAAAAGCAAAACGCAGCTAAACCTAAGGCGATAAGCGAGGAAGAGCATGAATCACACCATGCTGGCGGTAGTGCGGAAAAGGGTAAGGTGGCGAACGGCCCCAGTTATGTCTCAATTGTTCATCCAAAACACGGTCATGTTATGCGTCGTATCGCAGTACGCGGTTTAACTCACCACACCGCAGTGTCAGCAGACGGAAAATTAGCGATAGCGGTACATTCGGGTGCGGGTGGAATATCCGTGATTGATCTTGATCGCTCTGAAGTGGTGAAAACAGTTCAGACCGGGCTTTGGCCTAATTACGCCGTGTTTACCCAAGACGGTAAATTTGTGTATGTGTCCAATGCCAAGCCAGGTACCGTGAGCGAAATCGAAACAAAAAATTGGACTATTGTACGCCAGCTTAATGTTGGAAAAGAACCTGAACACATGGTACTTGGCTCCAAGGATAGCATGCTCTATGTTGCAAATAAGGGCAGTGGGTCAATCTCCGCGTTGAATTTAGTCAATGGCACGGTACAACGTAGCTATCCAATTGGGAAGAAAGTCCATGGCCTTGATTTATCTGAGGATGGGCGCTGGTTGTTCGTATCCAGTAAAGGTGACAATACACTGACACGTATCGATGTATACAAAGGTGAAACCAGTGTTGTGAATTTGCAGCCTGCACCCTATCACGTCGCTTATGTCACTGGAAAGAACAAACTCTATGTCTCCAGCCGTAAATTACCGAAGATCTGGGTCATTGATCCAGAGTCGCTTATGGTGAAAAATGAAATCGATTTGGGCAAAGGTGTAGCACATCAGATGGTTATGCGGAGCGAATAATTACGATCTCGTTTAGCACATCCCCTTGACTTGTGTCCTACACCCAGGTGTTAGACTTAAACACATGTAAAAGAGCGGAAGAAGATATGTTAACAGTCAGTGGTTTATCAAAATCGGCAGATGTAACAGCGGATTCAGTACGTCACTATGTCCGTATTGGATTATTAAAACCAAAGCGAAATCCTGATAATGGCTATAAGCTATTTGCGGGCGACGACATCAAAAAGGTCAGGTTTATTCGTCTGGCCAAGAATCTCGGTTTTACCTTAAGCGATATAAAGAAAATATTGAATCATAGTCGAAAAGCACAATCGCCTTGTCCGACAGTCAGAAAAATTATTGAGAAACATATTAAAGAAAATAAGGCCAAGTTGATGGAACTCGTGGCGTTACAAAAAAGAATGGAAACCGCACTCAAAAAATGGGAAGCCATGCCGGATGGTGAACCCGATGGTCATGCCATTTGCCATTTAATTGAATCAGTAAAAAATTTTTAGGACAAAAATAATTAATTTCTATGCGGAGATGAAGAATGGACAATAAAATCAGTGCAGCTTCCCCGGAAATTGACCCTGTCTGTGGTATGGAGGTGTCCGCAGATAGTCAGTTATCTCATACCCACGGCGGACATGATTACCATTTTTGCAGCGAACACTGCCAGCGTAAATTCAAGGAGAATCCCGCACAATACACAGATCAGGCGCAATTGAAAGACCCGGTTTGTGGCATGGATGTGACAGTAGATTCTGAACATCATCGGCAGCATGCGGGTGAGAGCTATTACTTTTGTAGCGGGCATTGTGCGCATAAATTCGATGGGCATGCTGAGCAGTATCTAAATAAGTCGGTAGGAGT
>CAZZJI010000005.1:83749-85910 GCA_964654485.1 uncultured Gammaproteobacteria bacterium
TCTACTACCTATACTTGTCCAATGCACCCCGAAGTGGAACAACAAGGTCCAGGAGCGTGTCCCAAGTGTGGTATGGCGCTGGAACCCATGGGTGTTCCCGTTGTGGCAACCAAAACTGAATACACCTGCCCGATGCACCCCGAAGTAGTGCAGGATCATCCCGGTGCCTGCCCCAAATGTGGAATGGCGCTGGAATCGCGCACGGTGGAAGCGCAAGAGGATACCAGTGAACTGGACTATATGTCGCGCCGTTTTTGGGTAAGTACTGTATTGGCGATCCCGGTGTTTTTCAGTGCAATGATAGCTGAGTTCTGGCCGGAAACGATGGCGCAAATAATTAATCCCAGTTTGCGCCAGTGGATCGAAATGACGTTGGCAACGCCGGTGGTCTTGTGGGGTGGTTGGATTTTTTATGTACGTTGCTGGCAATCGCTGGTTACTCGGAATCTAAATATGTTCACTCTGATTGGCATCGGCGTGGGCATCGCCTGGGTTTATAGTGTTATAGGTACTGTATTTCCCGGGATTTTTCCTGCGGCGGTCTTTAATAAGATGGGAGTGGTGCCGGTCTATTTCGAAGCGGCGGCAGTGATCACGACATTGGTTTTATTAGGTCAAGTGCTGGAATTGCGCGCACGCAGCCAGACCAATGCCGCCATCAAATTGTTGTTGGGGTTAGCGCCTAAAACCGCACGTCTCGTCAGGGACGACGGTACTGAAGAAGACATTCCTCTGGAGCATGTAAAACAAGGCGATGTGTTGCGGGTCCGCCCTGGTGAAAAAATTCCAGTGGACGGTATCGCGGTTGATGGCGAAAGTAATGTCGATGAATCCATGGTGACAGGTGAACCCATTCCGGTAGAAAAAAGTGCGGGTGAAAAGTTAATTGGCGCCACGGTAAATGGAACCGGCAGTCTGTTAATGAAGGCGGAAAAAGTGGGCGCGGAAACGTTGTTGTCACAGATTGTAAAAATGGTGGCTGATGCACAACGCAGTCGTGCGCCGATCCAGAAATTGGTGGATGTGGTTGCCGGTTATTTCGTTCCGGCCGTGGTGTTGATCGCAATCGTTACTTTTATCATCTGGAGTATCTGGGGTCCGGAACCGGCACTCGCCTATGCCGTGATTAACGCCGTTGCCGTGCTAATCATAGCCTGCCCTTGTGCGCTTGGATTGGCTACGCCGATGTCCATTATGGTCGGTACCGGTAAAGGTGCAATGATGGGTGTACTGATCAAAAACGCCGAATCACTGGAAATATTGAGAAAAGTGGATACGTTGGTGGTGGACAAGACAGGTACGCTTACCGAAGGTAAGCCGAAACTGGTATCGATTGTGGCAACGGATGATTTTAAAGAGCATGATGTGTTGCGCTTGGCCGCGAGCCTGGAACGTGCCAGCGAACACCCACTGGCCGAAGCAATTGTACGTGGTGCTGAAGAGCGGGACACGAGTTTGTCGAAGGCAGATAATTTTCAATCTGTTACCGGTAAAGGTGTAACCGGCGATGTCGAGCAGCAGACGGTCGTTTTAGGTAATCTAAAGCTGCTTGAAAGTTTGGGTATCGACGCGGGTGATTTGCCCCAGCAGGCAGATACATTACGTTCCGAAGGGCAGACCGTGATGTTTTTGGGTATTAATGGCAAAGCTGCGGGTCTGATTGGTGTTGCCGATCCGATTAAAGATTCCACGCCTGAAGCAATTCGTGATTTACATAAAGAAGGTATCAAGGTGGTCATGCTTACCGGCGACAGTCTTAAAACCGCTGAAGCGGTTGCGAGTAAACTGGATATCGATCAGGTGCAGGCAGAGGTTTTGCCTGATCAAAAAGCGGCAGTGGTCAAACAGTTACAAGCGGATGGTTATATCGTCGCGATGGCTGGAGATGGTATTAACGATGCCCCTGCACTGGCTCAAGCACAGGTCGGTATTGCGATGGGCACCGGAACGGATGTTGCGATGGAAAGCGCAGGCGTTACCCTGATAAAGGGTGACTTGCGTGGTATTGTTCGCGCAAGACGACTAAGTCGCGCCACTATGCGTAATATTCGCCAGAATCTGTTTTTTGCGTTTATCTACAACGCATTAGGCGTGCCAGTCGCTGCAGGTGTGCTCTACCCGGTATTCGGCTTATTGTTATCGCCAATCATTGCGGCGGCGG
>CAZZJI010000006.1:0-3925 GCA_964654485.1 uncultured Gammaproteobacteria bacterium
TGTGCTAATGGAACTTGCCATTTATGTCCTATAGACGCTAAATTTTCAATTCAAAATGAAATGAACTACCTATACAAAGATCATAGAGTGCAGCTATTGTTGGATTCTACGGTTCAAGCAGTAATGACAGATTATAGCCACGTGACTGGGGTAGTTTACAACAACTCGTCAACCACACATAAGGCATATGCTGATCTCGTCGTGTTAGGTGCAAATGCATTGTTTAACCCCCACATACTGCTTAATTCAGGGGTACAACATCCTTTATTGGGAAAACTATTAAACGAACAAATATCCTATGATGTGATGGTTGATTTGGACGATGTCGAGGGCTTTCAAGGAAGCACCAGTATTACCGGCCATAGTTTCCACCTATATGACGGGCTTCATAGAAAAAAACGAGCAGCTTGCCTAATTGAATCAAACAACGTTCCATCTTTTTTACGCATGGAGCGTGGCAAGTGGAGCCATCGCATGATTTTGCGCTGTATTGTCGAAGACCTGCCAAGTGAGAATAATTTTTTAACAGTTCACCAGTCTCATCCCTCAAAAATTGAAATAAATTATAAGGGACACTCAGCTTATACACAGAAGACAATAGATAGGTTGCCGGATGAACTTGCAAAAATTCTCAATCCATTACCAGTTGAAAAAATTCATCCGCTACGGCGGAATAGGTCAGACGGCCATATACAGGGCACAACAGTAATGGGAAATGACCCAACTGATAGCATCATTGATAGGCACTTAATTCATCACAAATATCGAAATCTTGTTGTATTGGGTAGTGGGGCGTTTCCTACATGCCCGCCTGCGAACCCCACCCTTACATTGTCGGCATTATCATTATGGTCTGCGGATTATTTATTTAACTAACCTCATATCGTAGGAGATTGAAAATATGGTAAACAGATTGCGCAGGCGTATTTTACTTTCATCTATCCCAGTTGGAGTTTCTTTATATGTAGGAAGTTGGTGGGCCTTTAAAGTTCGTCGTGACGATTCTTCTGATATAGTGACAAGCATTATAAGAAAGAGACTTAGTTATTTGGATATAAGTGATCAGGACATCATAAAATATTCTTCTGATCTTCAAAGATCACTCTCCCCCGGCATAAGAACACTCGCAAGCTGGGCAGGAATAGTGGAGCCAATATATTCTCGTATCGAGATTTTTCATATCAATGCGTATGCTAAAAAATATTTTGATGAGTTTGAAGAATTTGTTGTTTCAAGGTTTCTATTATCATCAGATTTCTTTTTTTATAACGCAAAAGAAGATCGTAAAATTAAATATCTTGGCCTTTATCCATATGCTATCCCATGCTCCAATCCTTTTGCGCAAGTTAACAAACAAGGGCCGCAGTATCAGGTAGAGTGACCGTCGCCCCATCGTAACAGTTAAGCTGATTTTTGCCCTAAAACCCGTTCTCTAGCGGGTAAGGCCCAACACTGCTAGTCAATGTCTATGGACTTTGGGCAAAAGAGAGGTTACGCTATGCTACTATTTTAGTGTACCTTTAAGAGTTCTTGAAGTAGAAGTAAGAGTTCTGAAAACTCTGTAACTGATTTCCATCGAATCCCTTTTCCGAGAAAAGATACGGTATGCGTCTGCTTTAGTATGTACGCTAAATAAGCTATTTAATCCCACTTATCTGGAGAATTTTGTGAAAAATAGATCGTTGCTTGTTCTGCTGGCACTGGCTGTGTTTAGCACTCCTGTTTTAGCTCAATCGAAGGTTGTAGAGATAATAGAGCACTATGGTATCTATGTGGCGGCACAAAAAGGCTATGTTAAGTTGGGGCACTATGACTATCCAGGAGAGTTTGTCGATTTTAAACATTTAAATGAATTGCCAACCGTTGAGCGAGCCGATGAGAGTTTAAAGCTTGTTGTTTTTCAAAAGGATTTCGACGAAGAACATGTGGTCCTAAAGCTTAGGCCCATTCAAACCACTGTTAATGTTAAACAGGTTAGATTCAACGTTAAACCCTTAAAAGAAAAGGATATGTATGAACTAACATTAGATCAATCTGTTTCCCCAGGCACCATACTTCAAGCTCACTCAGGTTATTTTTGGCGAACACACATGGGCGCGATCGTACTTGGAGATACTCAAAAAGCGCTGGAAAAATATTTCTCTCGCAAGAATCTCGATGATGCACATGCAGTGAAAATTTATCTGGATGACGCCCTTAAAGCTTATCCAAACAATCCGACGTTAAAAAAGCTAAGCCAATACTGGGACAAAGAGGCGCAGAGAGAAAAAGCGACTAAGGACTATGGTTATGTTGAAAAACAGTGGCAAAAATATAAAGGGACAAAGAAAATCAGGCTCCAGGCTCGATACCTTAAAAGTCTGATTGGAGAAATTAACAACTATCTACGTGATCACAGTGACAATGAAAAAGCGAAAGAAGCTGAAGATAGAAAACGCTATGCAGAAAAAAAGCTTAAAGAGCTTGAAGAACAACTTTAGCCCCTGTTTGTCCGAGTGCATAAGACTTCCTTGCTGGGAAATAAAAGAAAAGTTAGAAAAATACAAAATAATATAGAGGAAGGATTTACCGAGCTAGCTGAGTTATTGATACATAGTTCCGATATAATGGAATTAAAGAATTACATACCTGATATAATATCTCAAAATAATTCTTCCGAAGAAGTAAAAAAAGAAAATCTTGCGGTGCTCTCTTTACAATCTATTGTGGAATATGTTGATGAGAAAGATACAAGATTTATTACGCTAATTGATTGGAAAGAGGCTATTAGTGATGTTGTATGGCATATTAAAAAATGCCTTGGTGACAGAGAAAAAGAAATCACTCGATTAACATCAATTGAAGATCCAGAAGATACATCAATTTCTGCTGATGGCGCTTTTTCAAATATCAATAATCATCTAAATCCACATGGGATACAAATGGGATATATTGATGACTTCTCTGACAGTTACCATATTATTTTATATAATATTAAAAACCAAAATAAAGTGGAATCGGCTATAAACAAAATAGGTCTGCCCTATATGCAAGATATAACATAACAAATTGCTAAGAACATAGGGCCACTAGAAGGGACTCTGGAAAATACTTAAAACATATGGTCATTACTCCTGCCAATCTGTTAGCGCCTTATATTTCACATTATATGGTGACCAAGCTCGCACCGGGGCAAGCAACTTATTTATCTGCAACATCAACCCCAACACTCGTAATATTTAGACGAGGGGAAGTATGGCTTCATCATGGGAACTTACCAATAAAACGGTCTCCCTCTGCCTACATTGAAGGCCCCTTCCTTCACCCCCGCCACTCACATGCGAATACGTATACAGAAATTATTTCGATACAGTCACGCTGCAACTAAATCTGGAACGCCCTCCCTTGTGATCCCCTTTACTGGTGATCGGTTTTTCTGGGCGCAACGTCTAGCCCAAATCGGTGTTGCCCCAAAACCAAAATCGATGATAAAAATCGATACACAGGTATTCACAAAAATGTTAAAGGATACGAGCAGCCAGACAATGATAGAAAAATCACGTGCGTTAGCACAGCGCATGAGGACGGAGGATGGGGTTGAGAATGCTGTGCGACATATCGAAAGTTTTATCAATCGACAAAAATAAATTTAACGAACTCAGCACCCAGACGGCTTAAAAACATGAAGAACGACATCTACTTTCCGGCATTGGATTTGGTCTGCCACACCCAACTCTAAATAACGCTCTATCAAGAAAAACATTATATTTGACATATTGTATTTTATTGTTCAATACCCGCCGCTACTTTAAAAATATCGGGTATTAAGCTATTAGGCATGTCATTATACTCTCCTTACGTTAGTTGTTATCAGATGTAAAAAAATATTAAGTTTCAATTAAAATAAAAATAAGAACTAAAATAAGAACTAAAATAAGAACTAAAA
>CAZZJI010000006.1:4025-8606 GCA_964654485.1 uncultured Gammaproteobacteria bacterium
AAAATAAGAACTAAAATAAGAACTAAAATAAGAACTAAAAATAAGTTATTACCTGTTTTTAAGCCAATGATTTTTAGTCTGTTGGCAAAATCACCAAGCAGTTCAAATCAAAATAATTTAATTCTTAGAATCATTAAATTATTAAAACTTCATAATAAAAATAATTTTTTTCAAAAAATGGGATGGGTGTATTATGATTAACAAAATATTTTTTTATTCAGTCAAATCCAGACGGTTTTATTTCGCCACACAATTACTCTTTATCATAGTGCTACTGCCCATTGTTGTTGCATGTAGCTCTGGTTCGGGCACACCTGCCAACAATGGCAATACGCCAACAGGTTCCTCAGCAGCTGTAGAATTATGTATTAGCGAAAACAAATCATTTGTAGATACGAATATAGCAGGCGCCGATATTATTGACGGCGGCTTGGCTTATGACAAATGGTGGGTAACCAATCGTGGCGCAACAGAGCCGCTGGATAATCATCCGTTATGGAGTACGCAAACTACAAATACACGCACCGGATCCGTCACCTGGCGTTGTAAAGAGTGCCACGGATGGGATTATCAGGGTAAAGATGGTGCCTACGGCCCGACAAATTCACACTTTACTAATTTTATCGGTGTCTCGGGGGCAACAGAAAAAAATCCAGCTGACGTATTTTGCACGATCAAATCACTGGAGAACCACGCCTTCGGTGACGTCATGACAGATAACAACATTCTTGATTTAACGGCATTCATTGTTGATTTTGACGGTCAAAGTGAAGGCATTATCGATTACAATGTGGTGCTTAATAGCGATAACCTATCAACTGGTGATGGAAGCGTGGGTGGTACAGGCAACCAAGATTACGATTCAAACGGTGCAGGCGGGTGTGGTTCTACAGCCTGTCATGATACAGATGGTAGCAAAAATGCGGGTGGTGAATTCCTAGCTGATATCGCATTAGCTAATCCTTGGGAGTTTCTTCATAAGGTCCGGTATGGGCAACCTGGCGCCAATATGCCATCTGGTATCGGTAATTTAGAGTTTCAGTCGCAGATGGCAAATATTCTCGCCTATACACAAACGCAGTTACCACAGCAGAATCAAAACGCGGTAGCCGCATGTATCGATACAAATACTGCGTTTGTGAATGCGAATATAGCAGGCGCCGATATTATTGACGGCGGCTTGGCTTATGACAAATGGTGGGTAACCAATCGTGGCGCAACAGAGCCGCTGGATAATCATCCGTTATGGAGTACGCAAACTACAAATACACGCACCGGATCCGTCACCTGGCGTTGTAAAGAGTGCCACGGATGGGATTATCAGGGTAAAGATGGTGCCTACGGCCCGACAAATTCACACTTTACTAATTTTATCGGTGTCTCGGGGGCAACAGAAAAAAATCCAGCTGACGTATTTTGCACGATCAAATCACTGGAGAACCACGCCTTCGGTGACGTCATGACAGATAACAACATTCTTGATTTAACGGCATTCATTGTTGATTTTGACGGTCAAAGTGAAGGCATTATCGATTACAATGTGGTGCTTAATAGCGATAACCTATCAACTGGTGATGGAAGCGTGGGTGGTACAGGCAACCAAGATTACGATTCAAACGGTGCAGGCGGGTGTGGTTCTACAGCCTGTCATGATACAGATGGTAGCAAAAATGCGGGTGGTGAATTCCTAGCTGATATCGCATTAGCTAATCCTTGGGAGTTTCTTCATAAGGTCCGGTATGGGCAACCTGGCGCCAATATGCCATCTGGTATCGGTAATTTAGAGTTTCAGTCGCAGATGGCAAATATTCTCGCCTATACACAAACGCAGTTACCACAGCAGAATCAAAACGCGGTAGCCGCATGTATCGATACAAATACTGCGTTTGTGAATGCGAATATAGCAGGCGCCGATATTATTGACGGCGGTTTGGCCTATGACAAGTGGTGGGTGGCCTATCGTGGCACAGTAGAACCACTGATTGATCATCCGTTATGGAGTACGCAAACCACCAATACGCGCACCGGATCCGTCACCTGGCGTTGCAAAGAATGTCATGGATGGGATTATCAGGGTAAAGATGGTGCATATGGCCCTACAAATTCACACTTTACTAATTTTATCGGTGTCTCGGGGGCAAGAGAAAAAAATCCAGCTGACGTATTTTGCACGATCAAATCACTGGAGAACCATGCCTTCGGTGACGTCATGACAGATAGCAACATTCTTGATTTAACGGCATTCATTGTTGATTTTGGCGGTCAAAGTGAAGGCATTATCGATTACAATGTGGTGCTTAATAGCGATGACCTATCAACTGGTGATGGAAGCGTGGGTGGTCCAGGCGACCAAAATTACAATGATGTGGATGGCTGCGGTTCAACAGACTGTCATGGTATAGATGGTACGCAGAACGCGGGTAATGAATTCAGCATAGGTGATGTGGCATTAGACAACCCCTGGGAGTTTCTCCATAAAATTCGATATGGACAACCTGGCGCCAATATGCCATCGGGTATTAGTGACAGCAATTTAGAGTTTCAGCCGCAGATGGCAGATATTCTCGCCTATGCGCAAACGCAGTTACCACAACAGAACCCAGGTGGTGGCAGTACCATTGAGGGTGATTATATCCGCGGCGGCATGTTATATGATAACTGGCCAGCAATGTTAACAGCTGAGGGTTCTGCAACAGCACAACCCACAACAACCATGCCCTTGTTTGAATTACGCAACAACAAACTAGTTAACACCAAGTCAGGATTAGAAACGTGGCGCTGTAAGGGGTGTCATGGGTGGGACTACCAGGGTAAAGATGGTGCGTATGGTGATCCCACAGGCAGTAACTTCACTGGTTTCACGGGTGTTCTGGCTGCCCGCAATGACCCGGGGGTCACGGAATCATTCTTATTGAACTTTTTAAAAAATGGTTATACGGATAACAACAATATTACGTATCACAAGTTCACGCCCTACATGACTGAGGCGGACCTCATTCAGCTCGTCAGCTTTATTAAAGAAGGTGTCATCGATACAGATCGTTACATCAGTACAACCCCGATTGGCGCAGGAAAAGGCAACCCTGTTAATGGTCAACTTCTATATAATTTAAACACAGTTGATGTAAATTTAACACCCGGCTGCAGTCGATGCCATGAACTTAACGGCACCGGTATTGATTTTGATCCTGACCCGATTGTCACTGAATTCTTAAAGGATCTCGCGATAAGAAATCCCTGGGAAGTGCTGCACAAGATTCGTTTTGGCGAGCCTAATTCAATTGGTATCGTTAATCTGGAAATGCCGGGTACATTAAGGGATGGTTTTACTAATGCCGATGCAGCGGACATATTGACTTATAGTCAGAAATTGCCACAATGATCCCCCTCTGAATTAAATAGGTATCGAGACAGCTTTTAGAAGGCCACTTATATGTGGCCTTTTTTATGGAAACCTGCCTAGGAGGCTATCCGAAAATAGAAACCGTCGCCAGGGAAAACCAGCAATCAATATTTCTGGAGTGGAAATTGGATTATTAAGCTCTAAAATCGGTTATTATTTTAGTAGAATGTTTTTGTAATTAATTGCTTAGCTTGAGCACCCCGCATACTTCACGGTTTAAAAAATATATGAGTGGATGTTGTAATCAAGATTGTTCTTTAGATCGGCTACGTGAGCGGCAGCGAGGAACATTATTAATTGTCCTCGGTATTAACGCCGTTATGTTTTTTGTAATCGGTGCCGCAGCGCTCTATGGTAATACAACCGCCCTTTTAGCGGATAGCCTTGATAATCTCGGAGACGCATTAACATACGGTCTCAGTCTTTATGCTGTCTCAAGGAGCACTTCCATCAAGGCCAAAGTTGCCCTGTTTAAAGGCGGGTTAATACTCCTTGCAGCTTTCATTGTAGCTGCTCAAATTATTTACAAGTTTTTTGTTCCAAGCGTCCCCGTATTCGAGATCATGGGTGTTTTTAGTCTTCTCGGTCTTATCGCCAACTCTCTTTGTCTTTTTTTTCTGTGGCGACACCGCAAAGAAGATGTAAATATGAGTTCGGTATGGGAATGCTCACGAAATGACATAGCATCAAATATATCCGTTTTCGTGGCGGCTGGTGCAGTCTGGTTAACCGACTCAGGCTGGCCCGATGTTGTGGTTGCAATAGGTCTAGTATGGCTGTTAATGCGTTCTGCTATTCGTGTTATTGTATCAGCGATGGCTGAGCTTCGTGCGACAACCTAGTACACTGTCAAGGCTATAAAAACGCTAATTCATCAAAAAAACAGGGAGGCTTTGTGAGCAATTCAATTGAAATGCAAATTGCTAAATCGGAGGAACAGCTCAGGCTTGCAATGCTTCGTTCTGATGTAAACTCCCTCGATAAACTGCTTGCGCCCGAACTGATATTTACTAATCATCTTGGCCAGGTATTGACTAAAAAAGATGATCTTGTCGCTCATCAATCCGGAACACTTAAGATAGAAGTGTTGACGCCTTCTGAGGAGCACATTCAGTTAATCGGTGATGTTGCTATTGTTCACGTCCGAGTGCATATATTAGGTAGCTACGCTGGCACTG
>CAZZJI010000006.1:8706-26142 GCA_964654485.1 uncultured Gammaproteobacteria bacterium
GATGTTGCTATTGTTCACGTCCGAGTGCATATATTAGGTAGCTACGCTGGCACTGTATCTGACGACGATTTTCGATTTACTCGTGTATGGACTCTTACTTCTAGTGGGTCTTGGCATGTCGTCACCGCCCATGCGTGTGTCGTAACATAGGTATTGATAATATGAATATAATAGAAAAGCTTTATTTTTCTATGCAGGCACTAACCCACTGTGCCGTCCATGGCTCGACGAGAAACCAGCTTAAGATATGATCGGAAGCGATGACTCCGAAGGTTCTTCCTCTATAAATGTTGAGCTTTCTAATTCCGGAACTGGTTTTTATCTAAATCTTAGCCTTGATATTGTAGACAAAAACTACAACGGTGACTCACCTGGCGCCTGCAACCTATAGTTATTAAACTGCTGGTATACTACGATCATGCTCAATTTTAAAAACCTGTCTTTACGTCGCGCTACCCGCGAACTTTTACGCAATGTCAATTGCACGATCCACCAGGGTCAAAAAGTCGGCATAACCGGTGCCAATGGCACGGGTAAATCCAGCCTTTTTGCCCTCATCCGCAATGAGTTACAAGCGGATGTGGGCGAGTTTTCATTGCCGCCTAAAACCATCATTGCCCATGTAGCACAAGAAGTGTCCGCTGTGGATGCGTCAGCTATAGAGTATGTCATGGACGGCGATATTGAAATGCGAGCACTGGAAAAAAATATCGCCCTCGCGGAACAACAAAATGTGGGTAAACACCTGGCAACGTTACATATACAAATGGAAAATATCGATGGATATCGTTCGCGTAGTCGCGCAGCGGTATTAATGCATGGTTTGGGGTTTACCACCGCACAGGAAACTAATTCGGTAAGCAGTTTTTCAGGCGGCTGGCGTATGCGACTTAATCTAGCACAAGCCTTGATGTGCCGTTCTGACTTGTTATTACTTGATGAGCCAACCAATCACCTGGACCTCGAAGCTGTGATTTGGCTGGAAGACTGGTTACGCCGTTATTCAGGCACCCTGTTGCTCATCTCACATGACCGAGACTTTCTGGATAAAATTGCCACACTCATCGGCCATATCGAGCAAGGCGAACTGACGCTATACGCAGGTAACTATACTGCATTCGAGATACGGCGTGCCGAAAAGTTGGCGAACCAACAATCCGCCTTTGAAAAGCAACAACGTGAAGTTGCCCATATGCAGTCTTTCATTACCCGTTTTAAAGCAAAAGCAAGCAAGGCCAAGCAGGCACAGAGTCGTATCAAGGCACTCGAACGCATGGAGTTGATCGCTCAGGCGCACGTAGATTCGCCTTTTGATTTTACCTTTAGACTAGCGGATAAAAAAATACCGGATATGTTGTTGAAATTGGAGAATGCGGCGGTAGGTTATGATGAAAAGCGCCTGCTCGATAATCTCGATTTGATAATTACCGCGGGTGATCGAATTGGCCTGTTGGGACACAACGGTGCCGGTAAATCGACATTAATTAAGCTTCTTGCGGGTGAATTACCGCTACAGGGCGGTGAACGGATCAATGCTAAAGATTTAAAAATCGGTTATTTCGCACAACACCAACTAGAACAACTGGATAGTCAGGCAAGCCCGTTATTGCATTTACAGCGCCTTGATGCACGCGCGACGGAATCGGCGTTACGTAATTTTTTGGGTGGATTTGCCTTTGCCGGTGATGTTACGACCTCACCCGTGGCACCGATGTCTGGCGGTGAAAAAGCACGCCTGGTGTTGGCAATACTAGTATATCAAAAACCCAACCTACTATTACTAGACGAACCGACCAATCATCTCGATCTGGAAATGCGCCATGCGCTGTGTGTCGCACTACAAGATTATGCCGGTGCAATGGTGATTGTTTCTCATGACCGGCATTTGTTGCGCACGGTCACCGACACGTTATTGCTTGTCGATGCCGGAAACGCTACGCCATTTGACGGCGATCTTGAAGATTATCGACAATGGGTAAAAGAGTCCCTAAAAGAGCAAAACAGCGCCAACTCTTCAGATGGCGCGTTGAATAACTCATCCAATAACTCCCTAAATAAAAAGCAACAGCGACAGGACGCCGCCGAAAATCGTAAATTATTACAGCCATTGCGCAATAAACTAAAAACACTGGAAAAACAAATCGATAAACTGAACCATGAACAAGATACGATTCAGGCAAAACTAGCGGAAAACTCCCTTTACGATGAAGACAATAAACCACAATTAAAAACATTGTTGGCGCAACAAACCACTGTGGCACAAGCATTAGCGCAAGTTGAAGAAGACTGGCTAACGACAAGTGAAGAAATGGAAAAATTGCAATAGGAATGAGAAGTATCGCTTTGCTACCACATCAAATCATCCGGCACTTTATAATCAGCATATTCATCATCATCCTCACTGGCTGTTTCTGCCGTATTGCATAGAACAACAAAGTGGATATCACGTTGCATAATTTTATCAGCGACAATTTTAGGAACGAGCTCATATTTATCATCCAGCCTGACAATCGCTAATCGACCACTAACGATCTTTTTATGTACATCGTCAGTAACATAAATCCGTTCGATCTTACTATCAACTTCAAAGTTAAAAGCTGTGTCACCCTCATCACCAGAGATACGGTTCATCTCCACCAATTGCCTGATCTGCGCCACAATAGCCTTTTTATTCTTTTCCTCAATTTTTTGCCGATTTAATTTCCGATCACGCTCCGCCTTCGTCAAGGTGTCCTGTTGTAGCTGTTTTTTCAATTTGTCAGCCTCAGCGTTCCTATTCTTAGGTTGTTGCTTCGCCTGCTTGTATTTGGACTTGTTGCTCTTATTCACCTTGTCTTTCGACACCAATCCGGCCTTGAGCAACTGTTCCTGAAAAGCATTTACCATGGTTCTATCTCCAGATGTGGGGCCCCACATTTACCAATGTAATACATTCTTTAACGATATGGGTCACTCCATTTTTCAGAATAGCGGTCAAGTTTTGAAAGACCCCAATGCATCCCTACTATTGGCTACAATACGACCCAACCTTAGTTATATCAATGGTATAATGTGTTCCAACAAAGTGCGTACTTTATCCAGCCCAACATTTAAATTGTTTTCAATATCGTCCATCGTGATATCACCTTTACCACGGCCCGCTGCTTTATTTGCGACAACTGCGCAGGTCGCATAACAAAGCCCCATCTCCCGTGCTAACGCTGCTTCCGGCATACCGGTCATTCCTACAATATGACAACCATCTCGTTCCAGACGATTAATCTCTGCGGCTGTTTCCAAACGAGGGCCCTGCGTTGCGCCGTAAGTACCTTCATAAGTGCATTTTATTTTTTCTTTTTTACACACCTTTATTAGCAAGTCCCTCAATTCACCGCAGTAAGGTGTTGTAAAATCAATATGTGTAACTTTCGACAAACTTTCCTCAAAATAAGTATTCACACGCGACCAAGTGTAATCAATAATTTGATCTGGAATGACTAACGCGCCTGGTTCCAGATGCTCTGTAATACCGCCAACCGCTGCAACAGCCAACACTTTATCTGCGCCTACTTCTTTTAACGCCCATATATTTGCACGATAATTTATTTTATGGGGCGGAATAATATGCCCGTAACCATGGCGCGGAATAAACACCACATGTTTCCCACATAACTCGCCATGGGTTACTGGCCCGGAAGGTTCACCAAAAGGTGTCGGGATAATTTCGCGATTGATTATCTCAAGCGTTTTAAGTGACGTCAGTCCTGTTCCGCCAATAATTGCTAATGCTGTCACGGGTTAATTTCCTTTTTGCTCAGATTTACTGATTTGTAAATTAGTTTAATATTTAGTTCGATTGTGCAGGTCACTTCTCAGCAAAAATGCCTGGCGCATTGCGTAAATAGCCCTTGTAATCCATTCCGTAGCCAAACACATAACGATCCGCTACTTCAAGGCCAATAAAATCGACCTTCACATCGGCTTTTCTCTCGTGTATTTTATTCACCAGGACAGCGCTATATACTTGCAGTGCGTTAGCATTTCTACAATCTTTGATAATTGCTTTTATGGTTTCACCTTCATCCAATATGTCATCGATGATGAGTACAACCCGATCTTTTAGTGACGTCCTTGGCGTAACCAACCATTGTAGCTCCCCCCCCTCGGTACTACCTGCATAACGTGTGACATGGATGTAATCCAAGTTCATCGAAAATGTAAAATGGGGTAACAATTGTCCAGCGGGTACCAGACCACCATTCATCACGCAGAGAACAATTGGATTTTTATCGTGTAATTTTTTATTTATTTGTTGCGCAACATCCACGATTGCTTTTTTAACTTCCGCTGACGTATACAAACAATCTGCATCGTTTAAAACTTGTTGAGCTTGTTCGGCTGTGATAGACATTTAGTAAGTAAATGACGTTGTGTCTTCATTCATTGCTTCACTGATAATATACGCACTGCCAACCACCTCTTCGACTTCAGGAATGAGTTCGCCCGACCATTCTGCAAAAGGTTGCGGACAAACCTTGAAGCGAACGCCAGTTTCATGCGCTTTTGTTATCAAACTGTATATCATTGCCGTTGATGGTTCAGCATAAGCTTTATTTGCCAGGCGATCACATTGACCCGAAAATATGACTTCTACATCAAATTCCATGGCTGCAGCCACCTTAGCTTGTGACAAAATCGAACCCAATTCTGCGTCATTGTCAGGATCAGAACTTACAATAATAAATAAAAGTTTATCTGCCATATTTAATTCACTCTAGTTTAGAATAAATAATATAAGTTTTCGTCATTTTAACTGTCCTGCCGCACCACAATTTCTTCAGGAATATGAATTGTCGAGGTTGGAAAAGCCATTTTTGCGCCCTGTTTTTCAACGATATCTATTATTTTTAGTAATACATCCTGTTTGATTTCATGGAAGTCAGTCCACACAGTGGTGTGCGTAAATGTATAAACAAAAAAATCGACTGATGACGATGAAAATGCGTTAAAATTAACCATCAACGTCCTGTTAGTATCAATCGCGGGATGGGATAGCAGCATTTCTTTCACCCCTGCGACAATATTTGCCATTTTGCTCACATCATCATAACGAATGCCCATGGTCTCATAGATTCTTCGATTTTTCATTCGCGACGGGTTTTCGACAGCGATATTGGCAAAAGTAGAATTAGGTACGTACAGTGGCCTCTGATCAAACGTACGTATACGTGTTAACCGCCATCCGATATTTTCTACTGTACCTTCGATATCTCGATCCGGTGATCGAATCCAATCGCCCACGGAAAAAGGGCGATCAAGATAAATCATCAACCCACCAAAGAAATTGGCTAACAAATCCTTGGCCGCAAAACCTATCGCAATACCGCCTACACCACCAAACGCTAAGACACCCGCAATACTGAATCCCAACGTCTGAAATGCAACCAGGCCCGTCGTGATCATGATGGATATACGCAATAATTTTGCAATCGCGTCAATCGTTGTTATATCCGCTTCTTTTCCCTGTGCACGTCGATGCTCGATAATATTACTTTCAATACGTTTAACCAACCGTATTAAGAACCAAGCGATTACAACAATGACGCCCAGTTCTCTACCAGGTTCAACCACTTGAAAAATTTCAGCATCCGTACGCTGGCCAACTATTTGCGCCGCAAAACTAAGACCAAGAACCCAGATCAACACCGTTAATGGACGGCGTATTGCACCAACAACCGCATCGTCCCAGGGATTATTTGTTTTTTCGAATGTTGCATGTAACCGCTTTAGTATTCGGCGTTGAAAAAAATTAAAAATTAAAACTGAAAAAACAATAATAAATATTTGTGATATCCACAAACCTTCATCTTTGAAATAGGTCAGACCTGAAACTAATTTTCCTATATCCACATCCACGTTTGTTTTGCTCCGTTTGGTTTTACTTGTTAACCGTAATATACTATAGATCCAGGTCTAACGAAGCCTTGTCTACAAATCTAGGGTCTACAAATTGATCGAGCGCCCGCACCGCATTTTTCCAGTCCAGCTTCTGCTGTAGATGATGCAGATCGCGTGATATTTTACCGTGCATTCGAATTAACCGTACTTGCGAAACCGGACTCGCGGGTTGCTTGAGTCCGTCGATCACAGAAACAACGGCTTCCGGGTGATTACAGACCAATACCATATCGCAGCCCGCATTCAACGCTGCTTCGGCTCGTTCAACGAAACCGCCTACAACGCTTGCACCTTCCATACTCAAATCGTCACTGAACACCACGCCATCAAATGATAGTTTTTTCCTTAAAATTTGATTAATCCAGGTTGAGGAAAACCCAGCAGGTTTATCATCTATTTGCGGATAAATTACGTGCGCAGGCATAATTGCGGCAAGACCAAAATGAATCATACGCTCAAAAGGGACTATATCTTCAGCGTAGATATCCTGAAACGCCCGTTCATCCACCGGGATCGCCACATGTGAATCCGCTTCAACGTGCCCGTGCCCGGGAAAATGTTTACCTGTCGCAGCCATTCCCGCTTTTTTCATACCCAGCATAAAGCAATGAGTTAAATCAGCTATAATTTCAGGATCGGAATGAAAAGCCCGGTCTCCGATGACACCACTCATTCCTTTATCGATATCCAATATCGGCGCAAAACTGAAATCAACACCAACACAAAGTAATTCTGCTGACATTAACCAGCCTATCGTTTCCGCCATCCGTTTTGCATGCTTTTTGTTATTATCATAGGCATCACCTAATAACCGCATCGCAGGTAATTTTGAAAATCCTTTTTTAAAACGTTGTACCCGTCCACCTTCATGGTCCACCGAGATTAATAGTCGTGGCTGCCGAATTTCATGTATTTGTTGCGTGAGCGTGATGAGTTGTTCGGGAGAATCAAAGTTTCGGGAAAACAAAATTACGCCACCCACTAAAGGATGTGCGAGAATTTCTTTTTCTTCCGCTGTGATCTGCATACCTGCAAGATCAACCATCAATGGCCCTAGGGACATACTATTAACCTGCATATAACCTGTATAGTGTTAACCTGTTTTATTAGTTGCTGCGCACATCCAGGTAATCTCGTAATTGATCGCCGAGTAAATTTACTGCCAGAACAATCAACATCAGTGCGACACCCGGCGCCAACACCATATGCGGTGCAACCAGTAAATAGTCCGCCCCATCACGAATCATACTGCCCCACGACGATGCAGGCGGTTGCACTCCCAAGCCCAAATAAGATAATCCCGCCTCACCAATCACAACACCCGCAATGCCAAACGTCGCTTCGACAATCAAGGGTGCCATTATTAACGGAATAAGGTGTTTAAAAATAATAAACATCGGTGATGAACCCAATGCTATCGCGGCTTGTACGTGTTCACGACTTTTTATACTCAACACCTGCGCACGCGATAAGCGCGCATAACCGACCCACCCGACAACGCTCAATGCAATGACGACATTGCTTATTCCAGGCCCTAGAATACCCGCCAATGCAATCGCGAGCAAAATGCCGGGGAAAGCCAGGAAAATATCCATCACCCGGACAATAACAATGTCCCAAACCCCACCGAGATAGGCACTCGCTACACCAATCAGTGTGCCCATCACAACACTGATACTCACAACCCAGAATGCGACAAAAAAAGAAGTGCGAGCACCGACAACCAGGCGATCCCAAATTGAGCGTCCAAGGTCATCGTAGCCAAGCAATGCCCCGCCTTCAGCCGGTGATGCCAGTATTTTATTGAGTTCAATATGGTTTGGGTTTAACGAGAACCACGTGCCAAACACCGCCAGAAAACACCATAAAACCAATATACTCATTGGCAGCCAAGTCCGGTTTGAAGTAAAGAATTGCATTATTTATTCTCCACCCGAATTCTTGGATCGAGCCACGAATAAGCCAGATCCGTCAGCATATTAACTACAACATAAGTCAAACTGATTAATAACACACATGCCTGCACAACAGGGTAATCGCGTCGCTTGATCGACTCTATCGTAAGCTGACCGATGCCCGGCCAAGAAAAAACAATTTCGGTAATAATGCTGCCAGCCAGTAATACACCCAACTGCAACCCCAGTAACGTAATGATGGGCAACATTGCATTCTTTAATGCGTGTTTCCAGATAACCGTCGTTTCAGATAATCCTTTGGCTCTCGCAGTACGTACAAAATCTTCATTCAATACTTCTAATAGTGTTGAACGCACCATACGAGATAATATCGCCGCCAAGGCAGTGCCCAATGTAATGGCAGGCAATATCAGCGTGCCCACCCCTTCCCTTCCACTGACTGGAAACCAACCTAATTGAACAGAAAAAATCAATATTAACAGGGGCCCCATCACAAAATTTGGAATCGACACACCCAATAAAGATATTGTCATGGCCGTGCTATCCCAAAGGGTACTCTTTCGAACTGCGGCCATCACGCCCAATGGAAATGCAATCATTATTGCAACCAACAGCGATGTAACGGCAAGCTCAACGGTCGCGGGTATACGCTCAAGCAATTCCTCGCTTATTGGTCGCTTTGAATGCAATGAATTACCAAGATCAAAATGTAACAAACCATTAAGGTAGTTCAAAAACTGAATATGGATTGGCTGATCCAACCCTAAGGCAGAACGTAATGCTTCTCTATCCGCCTGTTGTGCAGATTCGCCCAACATCACTTCGACAGGATCGCCGGGCACAAGATGTATTAAAAAAAATACAATAGTCGCAACACCGAATATAACAACCAGTGTACTTAATAATCGTGAAACCAGTACCTTTAACATATCTCTGTCATCATTACTTTGTTATCACTGCCTTTACTCTGCTATCAGTACTTTAGTGCCTATCGGCACTATATCAAACAATTCAATTAAATCGACATTTTTCATTTTGACACAACCGTGTGAATTCGGCACACCCATGACATCTTCATCCGGGCATCCATGAATATAGATATAACGCCGCATAGTATCAACCTCACCCAATCGATTTTTTCCTGGTTCCTGCCCAGATAACCAGAGTATGCGCGTTAAAATCCAGTCACGATTTGGAAACTGCTCGCGTAATGCCAGCGTATAGATTTCCCCGCTAGGTCGACGTCCGATAAACACCGTATTTACACCACAGCCAGCGCCAATTTTTGCCCGAATAATATGTTCCCCTGTTGGAGTACACTCGCTATTCATTTTCTCACCTGGCCCATTCTTGGCCGTCGAAACGGAATAAACTCGGGCAGCATTGTCTTTGTCGGTGTAAACCAGTGTTTGTTTAGAAATATCAATTTTAATCAATATGACATGTCCCTTTTGCATTCTCTATTTTTTCTTTAGTGAGATCGTCGTCGAACATTAATAAGCCCATCATAGTTACCATCAATCGCGACAGTGTATCCTTCAATATTACGACGGGATACAAACACATGATCTTCGTACCACAATGGCACATACGGCAGTGTTTCCAACAAATGTGATTGCAGCACTTTATACGATGCCGCCATTGCATCGCGATTTTCGGCTTGCTGCGCCACTTTTATTAATTTATCGGCGACAGGGTTTGAATAACGCCCTCGATTTGCGCCATTCGGTGGCGCGAATTCACTGTGAAACACATACTGAAAAATATCCGGCGTTTTAATGCCTATCCAGGACAAACTGTACATTTGAAATTGCCCGGATTTAATATCGCCATAAAAGGTTCCCCAATCATAACTTCGTATCTCTACCTTTATACCCACTTCGGCCAATTGACTTTGAATAACCGTGGCGAGACGAATACGAAAAGGATCACTTGATGTTTTATAAACAATTTCGGCCGGATTACTTTTACCGTAACCGGCTTCTGCCAGCAACGCTTTTGCCTTTTCAGCATTATATTCAAACAGCGCCAAGTCCCGGTTACCTGCCCAATGATCGGGAATTAACATCGCACTTGCACGACGCGCTGCACCACCCATCACATATTTTATGATCGACTGCCGATCCAGCGCGTAGGCAATCGCTTCACGTATAGCATGATTACCCACTAATGGGTCACGCATATTAAAACCGAGATAAGTGAAATTGGATCCCTTTGCTCTTATAATATTGATATCGTCACGCTTTGCTAGATAAGTCACCAGTTCTGGCGGTAAATCATTTTGCATCATGTCCAATTCATTGCGCATTAACTTTAATACACGCACTGTCGGATTGGGTATGCGAATAAATTCAATGTCCTGTTTGTCACTCAGGCGCGTCAACATTACCCTGCTGTCTTCCGGCCATTGTTTAAATTCAAACGGTCCGGAACCGATAGGTTGACGATTAAATTTATGATCCAGCTGCATTAGTTTCGCCGGTAATATCCCTATCACCAAATAACCAGGAAAAAGCGGGTCCGCTCTATTTAAGAAGAAATCGACTGTGTCATTGTCCGGGGTTTCTATACGATCAATGAGTGCGAGTGTTGCCCGGTGTGGTGATGCATTTTTTTTATCTAGAATATAGTCATATGTCGCTTTCACATCAACCGCGTTTAACCGTACTCCATGATGGAAATCACGGCCTTGTTTTTTTAACGTCAAGCGATAATGTCGTGCCGTGATACGCTGCCAATCTGCGAGTGACGGGATGGGTGCAAAGGAGCCATCAAACTCAACTAAACGACGATATATTAATCGATTTATACGCGACGAGGTCGCGTCTGTGGCAAAACGCGGATCCAGGGTCACCGGTGAACTGGACAAACCAAAACGCAACACATCTGTTTCTGGGCGGGTGCAACCAGCCAGCCAGAAAACCAATAATAGGCATAAAAATGCCCTGGCCCTTTTTTTTATGAAAAGAGTTTTAATGAAAATACTCGCGCCCAAAATAATAAACCGCCGCCTTAACCTAACACATCAGTTGAACCTACTCGGCAACTGCTCCTGCGTTGCTCTAACTACGTGCATCCATGCACTAGTACACCGAATCTAAAGGACTTTTCAAAACATTTTGAAAAGTCCTTTAGATTCGGTACCTTAGACGCTCTCGCCACGGTTCAACTGATGTGTTAGGTTTAATTATCACTGATCAAAATAAAACCACTTGCTTTTACAAAACACCAAGCTAATCTCATAACTATAGAATAAATAACAATATTTATCTCTAATGATTACTAACAAATTATGATCAAATAAGGCAGCACAACGGTAGCTAAAAGAAGTCTTTAATCCATTTTGCTCGTTTCACCAAGCATTTCCTCTACCGATCTAAACTCGACTAATGCAGCTTCGAGTTACTCAACGATTTCACCAGCAAGAATCGCTGGTGCTGGTAGACTATCGGCATCTTCTAGAGAATCATCCTTGAGCCAAAAAATATCTAAATTTGTTTTATCGCTTGCAATCAACTTACTCGTACTTGAATAATTTCCAGCGCTCGTTCTTTTTAGATTCCCATCTTTTACTTCTATCTTCCGCCTTATTAAAGTTCAATAAACTCGTTGAAATCACTTTTTATCAAACGCTTTGTTTTCAGCGTCATGTGAACATTGGTGCGAAAGTCATAGATCCAGAGTTTTTTAGTCCAGGCAATTTTGGAAGCGGGTTTGGCGTCGAAGAAGACCACATTTGCCTTTACGCCCTGGGCGTAGAAGGTAGGCATAATAAAATAAATAGAAGAGATACTCGTGCGATGACACCCACACTCGACTGGAGTCATCGCTCTCTGTACCCTTGTAAAATTTTGTTAAACACCTCTTTTTAGTATCAAAATGGGCCGTTTAAGGCCAAAAACATGAACTTTTTTAACATATTTCTATTTCTTTTCAATAGCTTAAGTTGGTTCAAAAACCCGATGAATTATAACACCAGTAAGTAGGAACACCGATGATTTAATGACTTAACCATATTTAATGCGGCATCACAATTCTGAAAATCGTAAAGTCATTAAGTCACGGTGTCCCCAGTTTTATTCCAGTGAACACAGCGAACGACTTTGAAGCTTGTTAAGAGTTTTTAACTTTAGAAGCTTCATGTTTTAATATTACATCGTGATATTTTTGAACTTTGGTATACCAAAGCTTAAAGCCTAAACCGCTTATAAGAAATCCAATAACGAAAAATAGCATAGCAAAAAATATATTGGTGTTTTTTTATTTTAATATTAATTTTAATTCTTCTGTTTCAGAGGTCATTTTAGCTAGATTTATAACTATTTCCTTAATATTTAACTGATTACCTTTTAAGTTGGCTACTTCTTCTAGAGTTTTAACGATGGCTGCACTTTCATTTAATTCTCTCATGAGTTCTTGCGAACGATCAGCTTTTGTCAATATAAGCACACCACTTACAATCATTACTAATACGCCAAATAGAGAAAGAAATTTATATAAATTATCAGTTGGAAGGTTAGGTATTTACAATTTTTTTACTCCACCGGGTAACCGGGCGGCGTCACCGCCGCCAAGTTCCCTAAGAACCGCATATGCCGGTTTCCTGGCAAACGGCTCAAGCATGACTAACGCCCATCTCTATGGACGCACCCAATACGTGCTTTCTCTTAGGGGCATGTCTACCGAAGTTGTCAAAGCTTTGTTTATCGCGAGTGCCATCTGGATAATGCCGTGTTATCCGGGAGACAGCGCCCCGTTTATTGGTGGTGTATTGAAAACGAATAGTTTTGTTTGCGGGGTTTATGACCTTACTTAGGCGATCTTGATCATCATATTGAAATGACCACTTTATAGTAATTGATTTTGGTCAAGTCTTTCTGTGTTGACTTGAGCGGCACTATGGATGGGCATACATAACGCCATGGCCATCAAAGGTACAGCACAATTTGGAATATTCATCATTAACCTCAGTTATCGGTAATTTTATTATTGATGAATTCAGTATAGAGAGGTTTGTTGATGTGGCCTATTGTTGAAAACTGAAGGTTTTTGAACTCTATTTATATCGATTCGAGTGTCGTACCCTAAGCTGTTTGAAGTTTATTTGAAATGGCGCGAGTTCGGTCTAATGGGGTAGCCCTGCTATTGACATTCTTATACTGCGATAGTATGCGCTATTATTATGAAAATGAATTTAAGAAACACCCTAACTAACTGAAGGCTTAAGGTTCGGTCTTTCGTTGCAATATTACGTTTATTTTTCAGATGCTTGCCTTCTATGCCCTGCTTATTTAGATGAATATGAATTTAAGGAATTGAAAAAAAATGTACTAAAAGAGGTGTTTCATAATGACCTATTCTCAGACAAAATTAACTTTCAAAGGGTTTTCGATTACTTAAATTATCAGTTCGGGAGGTGCTAACTAAACCTAAACCTGCCGTGCTTACCAGCAGTGATGACAGGACAATGATAGTATGGTATTTTTTGGATTGTCTATTTTTTACTTTTGTCATCAGACAGCAACCGCATCCATTGAATTCCTGTTAACCCCCCCGTTAAGGAGAACGCCTCATGCCCACACTGAATTTCATTGATCAATCCGAAGCAATGTCTGGTTTCATCACCTCATATTGTCCCGAAGTGAAAGACGCGCAATTGGATGCCGCATGCCACATTCTCGCAAGGTATAATCTTCGCCGTCCCAACCAGCCGATATTCTCCAACGAAATAATCGCGATCCCCAATGACCTGGAACAACAACTGTGCATCGGCGCCCAGAGATACGACACCGCCCCGCAACTCGGCCCGGAACAAAACACCGCCCTGCGTGCACTACTGAAGCAACACAGCGGTGATGAAATTCTCGCCATGAGTGAAATCATGGAATCCCTGCCCGCCAACGATGATACCCTCAAGGCCTTTGCCGGGGGCCTGCTGGGTGCGTCCCGAACCCGAGGTAACGCGTATATTCAGGCGTTGCAGGGGTATAGTGACAGCCTGATGCAGTGGAAAAACACACCCAAGAAACAGCGCAACAAGATCAATATAGAGAAAGTGCAACCAGCATATGACAAACTAAACAACACCTTCAAAAGCGAACTGGATAGCATGGCCAACAAGTCGCGGGTGCTGAGAGATCCGAAACAAGGCATGCGCGTGCTGCGCAGCCGCCAACACAGCATCAACCTGACCGGCTCAAAGGATGTTCAACGCCTGCAACGCTTTTTGAAAATCGCCAGAGTGAGTGCCTATGGAGCCATTATCATCGACGCTGGATTAGCAGGACAAAAAGTGCAGGATGCCCGCGATGCGGGAGAGAATGCGGAGAAGGTGGCGTATGAAGAGTATGCGGCGTTGATTGGGGGTATCGCGTTTGCCGGTGCTATAACCGCTTTTTTTGGCCCAGGACTGATTATTCTTACTGTGGTCGGTGGAGTCAGTGCATTGACAGGAGCAAAATTCGGCCGTGAGATTGGTAAATCGCTCTATGAACAGATATCAGCTTACGAGGCAGCGATGCCTCCTGAACGGAAAAAACAACTTTTGTCTGAGAGTGCGCTAAGTGCACTCTAAAATCTAATGAGAAAGTGAAGGCTTTTGCCTGACATGAAAGAATTCCTTACAATTTTACTTGTCAGCGGCGGCATTTGTGGATTTGTGACCATAATTTTGCTCCCTGTTATGTATTTTCGATTGACACGGAAATACGATCCTATGTTTCCCGATCATGCCAATCTTACTGATGGCATCGGGATACAGGGTGAGATTAACCGATCTGGACGCTATATGTGGTGCATTATTCGCAAGGGTTTCAGTCAGCGCAATGAGCGCATACGTAACATAACGGGAGGGTATGATTTTCGTGGTAATGCGTCTCTGTTCGATATCATTTTATGTTATTCGACGCTTTTTTTCGGCTCAATTATGTTAGTCAGTGGGTTTACATTTGTTATTCTCACAGAAATATTTAACTTCGATTTTTAAACCTCGATTTAACTAAATTAAACGACGCCCAGCACCTGAAATGCTTCCTGAAATTCGCTCGGGTGAGCGCCTATGAAGCCATTATCATCGACACTTATTTAATTAAAGGGGTAATTAAAGGGGTCAAAGCCCTTTAAGAGAGCCATCCGGCCTTCCACGTCGTGCCTGACCAATCTTGGTTTTGAGTTTCCGTTCTATCTTTTCTCTGAAATGATCATTCCCTAAAGGAGTACCCGTTTGCCACGCGGCGCGAATGGATTTTAATTCTTCAGAATCAATATGAGCCTTGAATAAATCTTTGTAGTTCGCACAGCGGGCGGTTTTTGTCTTGCCTAAATCCGTATAGATGGGATGCTCAGTCACGATACACTCATTCTTTCCTTGCGCATTATACCGATAGCTGCTCCAGCGGTAGTGACCTGGTGAATTCATCATCTTTGCTCTAACAGGATTTAGTTCTATGTAGCGCATACAGATGAGTAGATATTGTTCATCACTGATCAGAGATGCTTTATACCTTCCTTCCCATATACTCCCGCTCGTTCCATAACTGAGGTTGATATAGGGCACATAGCGCCTGCCAACATACTGCATCATTCTGCTGATACCCTCTTTGTCGTTCGGGGTTGACAATATATGAATATGATTGGTCATTAACACATACGCATGAATGGCGCAGTCATAGCGTTCTGCCGCCTCCTTCATCCACCCCAGGTAGGCTTGATAATCACCGTCTTCAAAAAATACCGGCTCCCGGCTATGGCCCCGTTGGACAATGTGAACCGGCACATCGGGTAAGAAAAACCGTGGCTTACGTGGCATAATATCCCCTGCTCTATCGCAACTTACCACTTAGCCTAACAGCAAACGGTATTTTTTAAAGGGCTTTGACCCCTTTAAATATGCTTTATACATATTATTATCATTTTTTCAATTAGATATAATAATTGCGAATTAGCTCACCTTTTATTTGTGCTATCTATATTAAGATCCGATTAAGACATAATGAGTGGCATCAAGTCTTCACAATTCTATCAAACTGTGGATTTGAATTGGCAACAACGAATTATTTTTAATCAATTGATTTATATAGGGGTTATTATGTCCAAGTGTATAAAACCGGTTATTTTCATGGCCTTATTTTGCCTGGCAAACGCTGCATCCGCATTGGAGGTAGCGCCCACATTCAAAATCCCCACGGCCAAAGGCATGATTGATTTATCCGAATTAAAGGGCCAAGTAATTTATCTCGATTTTTGGGCATCCTGGTGCATCCCTTGTCGCAAGTCGTTCCCCTGGATGAACGAAATGCAAAATAAATATAAAGATGATGGACTTAAAATTGTCGCGGTGAATTTAGACAAAACGCGCGATGTTATCGATAAATTTCTGAAACGTACCCCAGCTGATTTCACTATTGCGTACGATCCAGGTGGACAACTCGCCCAGTCATATAAGTTAGCCGGCATGCCGACGAGTTATCTCATTGATCGATTAGGCCATATTCAAGCAACACATGTCGGCTTTCGCAAAAAAGACCAGGACAAACTTGAGGGTAAGATAAAAGACCTGCTAAACCAATAGGCAACGCCCAGTTTATTAATATTGATCCTCCCCTTCGATTGTAGAGGGGAGGATTTTTTATGTCTGCGAAAATGACAATATTCATCGCAAAGACGCAAAGATCACAAAAGTTTCTATTTAATAAATTTTTTGCGCCCTTGCGATGAAATTAAATCTATAATACGCCTATGGATACATCACTCGTCAGAAAAGAGGGCCATTGGGCCGGCACATTTGAGGCAATGGCCAGCCCATGCGAAATTCTTATGGACCTCGACGACACTTTACTGGCGAATAAGCTGCTCAATCTGGCACAGCAAGAAGCAAAAAGAATAGAACAAAAATTCAGCCGCTATCGCAACGATAATATTATTTATCAGATCAACAACAGCCAGGGGAAGCCCGTCAAGTTGGATGAAGAAACCGCTAAACTCCTCGACTATGCCGATCAATGTTACCAACTAAGTGACGGTAAATTTGATATCACTTCGGGCGTGTTAAGACAAGTATGGAAGTTTGACGGAAGCAACAATCTTCCTTCCAAAAAAGAAGTTAACGTGATTATTTCTAACGTCGGCTGGGAAAAAGTAACTTGGCAATCCCCCTACGTGACGCTCCCTAAAAATATGGAAATCGACCTGGGCGGTGTCGGCAAAGAATATGCCGTTGATCGAACCGCGCTATTACTTATACAACACACACCTGCAAGCCTGTTGATAAATTTCGGCGGTGACCTGTACATCACTGGCCGCCGGTCAAACGGACAATGTTGGCATATCGCAATTGATGACCCCACTGCAACTGGTAAGAATAATGTAGGAAACATTGAGCTAACCAAAGGTGCAATTACTACCAGTGGGGATGCACGACGATTTCTGATTAAAGATGGCATCCGTTACAGTCATATCCTCGATCCAAAAACAGGCTGGCCCACACCCAACGCACCCAGATCCGTCACCGTCGTGGGTAATACCTGCCTTGAAGCCGGTATGCTCGCCACTTTTGCCATGTTGCAGGGTGATAATGCGGATGCAT
>CAZZJI010000006.1:26242-70742 GCA_964654485.1 uncultured Gammaproteobacteria bacterium
GAAGCCGGTATGCTCGCCACTTTTGCCATGTTGCAGGGTGATAATGCGGATGCATTTTTAAACGAACAAGGGGTGAATTACAGATGCATAGTATAATACATACATAATGATTTTTTTCTCAACCTGAACTATCTAAAAACCATCTAAAAATGGCGATAGAACCAATAACAAATTAGATAAAATACCGATTAAAATAGGATAATCTGTCTGGGGTGCAACAAGAAGGCTCACCCTCTGAAATAGCGTGAAACAAATTGTATACTCTGCATCATGAAGCTTTATCTGTGTGAAAAACCGTCCCAGGCCCGTGATATTTCACGGGTGTTGGGTGCGCGGCAAAAAAGTGATGGTTGTCTTAAAGGCGACGATACAGTGGTGACCTGGTGCTTTGGTCATTTGCTGGAGATGGCGCCACCGGATGCCTACGATGCAGCGCTCAAGCGTTGGCGTTTTGATACGTTGCCTATCACGCCCCAGGCTTGGAAATTGGAAATCAAAAAAGACGCACGCAAACAATTTAAGATTATCCAGCAACTTTTGAAACAATCGACGGATGTCGTCATTGCCACCGATGCCGATCGAGAGGGAGAAACCATCGCCCGTGAAATATTGGAACGGTGTCGCTGGCGCAGCCCCGTTTCCCGGCTGTGGTTATCCGCGCTGGATGATGCCAGTATTCGCAAGGCATTGAACAATATATTGCCAGGATCGAAAACCAAACCACTCTATTTCGCAGGATTAGGACGTGCAAGAGCGGATTGGCTGGTCGGTATGAATCTTACGCGTGCCTATACGCTGATCGGCCAGCAACGCGGCCACCAGGGTGTGCTTTCTGTGGGCCGTGTACAGACACCTACCCTCAATCTTGTTGTGCAACGCGACTTGAGCATCGAACAATTTAAACCGAGTCCCTACTACGAGGTCATCGGCGAATTCGCTGTGACGGCAGGCAGCTTCAACGCAAAATGGCTACCACCCAAAGCAGCGACGGACACCGAGGGTCGCTGCACTAATCAACAGATGGCGCGCACTGTGGCGCAACAAATCGAGTCACGCCAGGGCACCATCCTCAAGGCCGATACAGAACGTAAAAAAGAATCTGCACCTCTGCCGTTCGATCTATCGTCGCTGCAACAGGCGGCATCGAAACGCTGGGGCATGGGCGCGAAGGAGGTACTGGACAGCGCCCAAGCATTGTACGAAACCCACAAGGCCCTGACCTATCCCCGTACCGACTGCCGTTATCTTCCGCAGTCACAACAAACCGACGTTGAACAGGTACTCGCCGCGCTAAAAGTATCCAATGCGGATTATAACGATTTGGTCGATCGGACAGATACCCGCTTGCGTTCACGCGTCTGGAACGATAAAAAAGTCACCGCTCACCACGCCATTATTCCAACATCAACACCGACCGACATATCACGCATGTCCGACAAAGAACGCCGTCTCTATGATCTTGCCTGCCGTCATTATATCGCTCAGTTTTATCCGGCGTTTGAGTACGACAAAACGGTCATTGAAATTAGTGTTTGCGACGAACTGTTTCGCGCTACCGGCAAAGTACCGCGAATCAAAGGTTGGCGAAGCGTATTAGGAAAAAGCAAACAAGACGACGCAAGCCAAACCTTGCCGCCCGTCATCGTGGGTGAGATTGCGAACGTGTTAAAAGCAACACTCGAAAGCAAACAGACCCAGCCCCCAGTACATTTCACCGAAGGCACACTCATTGCGGCCATGAAGTCGGTAGGTAAAACGATTACAGATGCAAAATTAAAAAAGATATTACGTGAAACCTCTGGCATCGGCACCGAAGCAACACGCGCCAACATTATCGAAACCCTGTTGCAACGCGGTTTTATTTTAAAACAGAAAAAGCAAATCGTCAGCACCCAAACAGGCCGCGCGCTGATCGCCATACTGCCCGATGAAATCAAAGCCCCGGCGACCACCGCACTGTGGGAACAGGACCTGGATGATATCGCACAGGGACGAGGTGATCTCAGCACGTTCATCAATGGCCAGACTCAGTGGATTATTGAAATTCTGCGTCAGGCAAAACAGCAGACCAGGTCAAGCTACCCGTTATCACAACCGTTCTCTGTTAGTGACGCCAAAGCACAACATGTCTGTCCTGACTGCGGTAAATCGTTACAACGGCGAAAAGGCAAAAATGGTTTTTTCTGGGGTTGCAGTGCTTATCCCGAATGCAAGACCACACGCCCAGACAGTCGCGGAAAACCCGGCAAAGCCAAACCAAGGCCTGCCTCACGACCCGCTTTACCAACAAAAGGCAGCGGGCAACCAGCGAAGACCGGCTCACCCTGCCCCCAATGCAAATTCGGCAACTTGGTACAGCGCTCAGTGAAAAACGGCAAGAACGCCGGAAAACCGTTCATTGGCTGCACGGGTTACCCGAAATGCAATTACTTCTCATGGACATCGGCCTGACAAATTGTCTTAGGGGTAGTAGGTAGTAGCTGATTCGAATTTCGTGATTTCCTAAAGAGATTTGAGGTACTGAATCGCCGCTGCCTCGTCATCGTCCGTATAACCTTCATCCATGACCTTAATTAACAAATTGACGAGACTTTTGTTCTCTTTAAGGGCCGCTTCTATAGCGTTTCCTGTCTTTTTTACCCTATTTACGTAGAATTTAGCCACCTCATCCGAATCTGCATTGTAGTGCGAATCTAGGCGTTCAAAAACATCGTGCACCTTTCTCATATTCGTTCCCACTTCAACGATCAGATTTTTCGCCATCTTTTCTTCGTCCATCTTGATCGTTTTAAGATTACGGTTACCGAAACGAATCCCTTTTTGATGTTTTATGATAAAATCGTAGGCGAAATCGCGTTCTGCACTCAGACTAGGAGAAATAACTAACCACACCCGTTTGAACCTCTCCCATCTATTCTCAATACTGACAGAATCATTTCCAGATGCGCTGATTTGCGCCGTAATGATGATTATCGTGAGCAAATCTTTAGTGGCATTGACTGCCTGTTTACCGGCAATAGTAAATTTTTTGTTGTCCTCGTCAAACCAAAGACTATCATAGTGCTTGTGTTTATCTTTCTCCTTACCAGCATATTGCTTGATGTGCTCGATGGGACCCGGGTTCTTTTCATCTATTGATACGCCTCGAATAACGTGCCCGTCGGAAAATGAGTCTTGGATCGCATGAATCGCGTTACCAAGGACTTGCCAATTAACACGCTCCCTCACCACGCCACCGTTCCCCGTTGGATGGAATTCACCACCAAGGACCTGGCGACCTTGAGCCATCAAATGTGTGCCGGAACCCAGCGTCGGAAGATTGCAACTTCGTTTTGCGGCATGCGGCGCGATTCCCAAACTGGCCTGTTTGCCCAGCAGATACAACCGTATTCGCGAGGCCAGTTTTTCAGCAGCACTGACTGCGTTTGAACGAACCCATTCCACATTCTCTTTGTAGGCTTGCGTCGGACTCTGGCCATCAAAGCGGCGCATAAAATGATGCGACTGCCCATAATTACCCCAATGCCCCAGAGAAATGACATCCAGGATATCACGCTGCACAACAAAACTAGGCAGGTTCGCACTTTCCAAGTTCCCCCCCAACGCATGTTTTGAACAAGATTTTTGCAGTTCACTAATGGCTTGGCTTGTTATGCGCCGGTGTCCTGTGAGGCTACTCAACGTGTTTCTCCTTCGCTTTCCGACATGTCATACGATGATTCGATGTGTCTATTCAGATTTCTTTGCTTAGTTCTTCCTAAACTCATAAGACTTTTCGTCGCGCCAGCCAAATCCATAAATCAAACAACCATGTGGATATGGGATAAAACAGCGCCTTTTTTGAATCCGGTAGACAAAGCGTTCAGGGTAAAACTCCACGCGGTAGGTAACCTCGCCTGCGGGCACGTACATTTTCCAAACATTTTTTGATACTTCGGTCGGATCGATCTCGTCCTTCTTCTCACAACTACCCAGGCCACCGGGACAGATAAAGACTTGTCCAGACGGGCAACTGGCTATCACTACGATCGAATTTTCTCCAGACTTTAACCACAAACCTCGACACCCATCGTTTCCTGCAATGGTCAGGTCGGAAATAACTGTCAAGGAAGCCGTTACCGATGAGCTTCCTTCTGGGCCGGTCTGTTCTAAAAGCCCGTCTCCAGGCAGCGTGTCAAAATTTGGTATTGCGGTTTGAGTGTCCATACTGAATACATTTATGGGAATAACGAATAGGAATTGGGCAAACAATAAACGACTTAAAATCCTGCTCCACCCGTTTGGCATGATTAACATTGAGGAGTATTGACGTTTAGCAAACTTCGTAAACTCCCAAATATTTGTATAGCAAAATTGCGTTAATAAGCAGCCCTAGTTAAGCAAAACCTAGTTAAGCAAACCCAAATGTTCAGTTTTCATAGGAATTTTTCATTTAGGCAAACAACCATAAGTTAATAAGCTAACAAATCCGGCCATACGGGTCAACGATTTTTAGACGGATTAACCGTCTTTCGTGAACCAAAAAATACTGTAACATGAATCTACATATAATAGAATTATCTATTAATATAGTTGAATAACACCTGTTATATTATCTTCGGCGAAACCGCTATCAACCGCTCCCTTAATAACACGGTGTGTCGCATTCGTTACTGGCAATACTGCATCGTAAGCACTTGCCAAATCGAGTACATAGCACAGATCTTTTTCAACCAAGGCAAGAGGAAATTGAGGATCAAAATTATTCGCCGCGATCAATTTACCAATACCCTGGAGCGCCAGGCTAGTTGTAGGTAGTTTATTAAAAACATCAATTATTTCTTTTTTCTTTAATCCTGCTTTCTCCAATACAGCTATTAATTCACTCAAGACTGAAACCTGCGTACTAAAAAAAGCATTCACACCCAGCTTCATCCGCGTACCTGAACCACCAGGGCCAATATGAAAAATAGATGATGACATGCAGGACAACACCGGTTTCACTTTCTCCAGCACATTGTTATTTCCTCCGACCAAAAAAATCAATGTCCCGGATTCTGCTTGAGGTCGTGAACCAACGACAGGGGCATCAAGAAACTCAGTTCCCCGAGAAAGAAATTCTTTGCTCAGTTCATCAATCCACGCCGTCGACAATGTACCTGACTCAACGGCCACTGCGCCTTTTTTCAGACCGGCAATCGCACCCGTAGCACCATCCAACCAGACATGTCGTGATGCTTCGTTATTGGCCAGCATACTGATGACAATGTCTGCGTCCTGCACTGCTTCAACGGGTGTTTCAATGTAGGTCATTCCTTCGTTAATCAGCGCCAGTACAGGTTCTTTCGTTCTATTAAATACAGTGATCTCATAACCTGCACCTAACAATTTTTTCGCCATACGCGAACCCATTGCACCGGCACCAAGTATGGTGATTTTTTTCTTCATAGTTGTGATCTTTTTCATAATAGGTACTCCCGTAATGTCTGAATTCGACCTGAAACCAGCTTATTACATATATTTTTTGCAATAAATATGCTTGCATGCAATTTATTTTTGCATACAATGCACAAATGGACATCGAGGCACTTAAGCTGTTTTTGGATGTGATGCGTCAGCGCAACTTCACCGATGTTGCCCGCGCACGCGGAATTGCGCCCTCTTCCGTATCACGCACAGTGACGGGGTTAGAAAATGAATTGGGCATCAGGTTATTTCAGCGCACAACCCGTAAGCTGGAACCTACAGAAGCCGGCGTCGCTTATTTTGAGCGAATTAGTGCTATTGTGGATGACCTGGAATCAGCCCGGCTAATCGCAGCAGATTTGAGTGATGAACCCAGAGGCACATTACGGGTTACCGCCTCTACAGTATATGGCGAGATGCTAATCGTGCCCTTGCTACCTGAATTGGCAAAAAACTACCCATCGCTCTCGATCGAGTTACTACTTACAGATTCATATGTGGATTTAATTGAAGAGCGCATAGACGTTGCAATTCGACTGGGTACATTACAGGACTCATCCTATATTTCAAAACGGCTGGCAAATTTGAAATTTTTCGTTTGCGCCAGTCCCGAATATATTAGCAAACATGGGAAACCAGCGTCGCCACTTGAAATTACGAATCATAAATGTCTAATATTTCCCAGGTCCGGATATAATCTGAACTGGTTATTCAAAGACAAAGCTCAAAAATTGATTGACGTACCCATAGACGGTAAATATCTGATAACCAATTCTAAAGCAATAAAACAATGCACGCTCTTTGCTATGGGGCTATCATTACTACCTGATTGGTTAGTTAAACAGGATATTGAAAATGGAAGGTTAATCAGATTATTTTCAGAATTCAATGTTACTGCAACGGATTATAATAGTTCAGTTTGGCTATTGTACCCATCCCGAGAATATCTTGCGCTAAAAGCACGCGTCTTCATAGATTTAATAACTGAAAAACATCGTGCGCCGTCATTTATAAATAATGGCATATAAAGACAAGGAAAATATTTACTAATTCTTTATTAATTATTTATTAATTCTCCATTAATGCCTCTATAGTATGCACGAAATTTTCCGGACTTTTTAAAATAGGCACTGACGTCTGCAAGCTTAATGTTCGCAAATCACTGCTCATTTGCTTTATTTTTTGCTGCACCTCCAGATAAGCATTTTCACTTTTATCCGCGAAACAAATGCGATCCAGGTTGATTCTGCCACGTCTTAAGGCTCCCTTTAGTTTTTTACTGCAAGTACATTTGGCACACTCACTGACTAAACCACAACTTTTGCTGGTAAAATCGAAAACTTTCGACCGGGCACGGGATAATTGTTTGCGGTAATTATCCTTGGACAAAGAAAGGCATTCACTGGCCTCGCTTTGATCGAGTTCAAAAATATCACCCAATATATAGGCTAACCGGTGTTTTTGATCCAGACATAACAACATGGCATAGGTACAGGATATACGAAGCTCGTTTAATATAAGTTGATATTCAGGTAACTTAGATAAATCTGTCGGATCTTCCAGATCAGATTCTAAATCCGCCTTATAATCATCAAAAGACAAACCAGGATCCTTTGCGAGTATTTTTTTGGTGTTCAGAAGATAATTTGTAGAAACACGATAAACCCACGTTTGGAATTTACTTTTAAACCGAAAAGTTGAAAGTTTGGTTATAACCAAAATCAGAATTTCTTGTGTTGCATCTCTCGCCGCTTCCTGATCGCACAACATACGCAACGACAAGTAATAGACATTATCCTGGATAGCGACCACGATGCTTTCGAGCGCTTTTTTTTCACCGCTTTGCGCCTTCTTAACCAAACTTTCTAAATTCATATTATACTCCTACCGTTTCATTCAGATTATTAACTGTCATTTTCCCGCGGCAACGATTTTTGAAATCCTTCGATTTCACTGACACGTTGATACCAATTATTAATATTGGAATGCGTTGGAACTACATCCGCAATACCGAGCTGAAAAATATTTGAAGCAACAGACAAGTCTGCAATGGTCGGTTTCCCACCTGCAAGATAGTCACGCTCCGTTAACCAGTCATCCAGTATAACAAACAACTCTTTGATGTTTTCCTCGCCACGTTTGACCGCGTCGAAATCCCCTTTATCGCCCATGAACACTTTGTTCACCACGATATCGACAACACTAGGCGACAATCGGCATTGATTCCAATCAAGCCATTGTTCAACGACAGCGCGCTGTTTTAAATCGTCAGGGTACCAATTCGTCAATCCATGTTTGATACAAAGATAGCGAAGAATCGCATTCGATTCGTGTATCTTTGTATCGCCATCGAGAAAGGTAGGTACTTGATAGTTTGGGTTAATCGCTTGATACGACGCCGTCAAATACTCGCCTTTGTCCATCGCTACATGGCGTAATTCATAATCGAGTCCTGCCTCTTCCAATAACGAGACCACCCGCCTGGCATGTTGAGAGTACGGATAATGGTGAAGTGTATACATAAGTTATCTCCTTTTGGTCAGTTGTGATTCTTCTTTAATTTAGAGGGCTTCAATAACCAAGGTGTGACAACTTTTTTAAAAATCCCCAAATATAAATCTGCGCTGGACATTGATAAATAAAAATACTCGGCAAAGTATATATGCGTGATTTATACTATTTTGATTATTCAATTAAATCTTCAATAAATCTTAAGCTGATAACCATAACCTTTTAGGTGAAATAGCAATAAAAGGAATCGTTATCATGAATAAGTTTATCTATCAGGCTTTTTTTATTGGGTTTTCAATTTTTTTTACGCCTATTCAACTACATGCACAAGAGCTTGCAAGTTATGAGTTGGCATTTCGACCAGACATTAACGGCGCACGAGGCACGCCCTCAAATGACATTTTGGGCGCAAGCCTTCTGTTTCGATATCGATTGGATCGAGACTGGTTGCTTGGTTTTGGATTAGGTGCCGCTAATTATGACTTTGAACGACCATATGAAACGTTAAATCTTACCTCCATTGAAGAAATTGATTCTACTGCTGGCAGTACTTTAGTAAGTGCATGGATTGAACGTCGTTATGATGAAAAAAACTCGGACTCGTATTGGTACTGGACAGCGGGCCTGGGATTTAACAGTGTAGATGTTGATAACCTGACAGGCACAACTCAAACTACGCAAGCGTTTGATTTGCGGACCGATGTGGATACTGCATTAGTAATAAGTGTAACGGCTGGCAAACGGCATAATCTCAGCGATCACTGGGCGCTGGGATACGGTGCGCGACTGGAACAACGTCGGGGAGACTGGATCCTCACCGATTCCGTATCGGGCCAATCCACCACTGTAATCGATAGTTACGTCGTAAAGGGGTTATACTTGGATGTAAACTATCGATTTTGAGCCTTATTTAATCTAGAAAACCCTTATCCAGAAAACCAAAGTGTGTTCGCTTATGAAACTACTAATCATTGAAGATTCGGAACGACTGCGTAAGTCACTGGTCATCGGCTTCAAGCAATTAGGCCTTACTATAGATAGCACGCATGATGGACGCGAAGGTTTGAACTGCGCACTTTGTGGAGAATACGACATTATTGTTCTCGATATTATGCTACCCACAATGGATGGCTTGAGTGTCTTGGCAGAAATCCGCGAACAAAAACTTGAAACGCCAATTCTTATCCTCTCGGCTAAAGATCAGGTAGAAGACCGCGTTAAGGGGCTAAACATTGGTGCCGATGATTATTTATGTAAACCATTTTCATTTGATGAGTTGCACGCTCGTATAAATACCCTCATACGACGCGCAAACAAATTCGGCACTAACCAGATCACTATCGACAATATCACGATTGATATCGCCCTGAAACAAATCCTGAAGAACGGCACGCAAATAAAACTCACGCCAAACGAATACTCCATTTGTGAACACCTTGCCTTGAACCTGGGCCGGGTTATCACCTATTCCAATCTCGAAAATCACCTTTATAACAATAACACCACCGTGTCGCAAAACGCCCTTGAGGCGCATGTCTCCAGCCTGAGAAAAAAACTCAAACGTGTTGGAATCAACACCCTTATCCAGACACGCCGCGGTTTCGGTTATTATATAGAGAAACATGGCTAACTTTTCTATTGAAAAGCGCATAATTAAACGTAACCTTATTTGTACAGGTTTGATTGTGATTGTCGCCAGCATTCTGGTGGATTTAGTCATTGTTAACTGGTTACGAAGTGAATTCGATGTAAGCTTGCTGGCTAAAGCCAGACTACTGGTGACGCTGACTAAACAGCAACAGAATAAAATTGAACTCGATTTTGCTGACGAGTTTATGCCCGAATTTTCAGCAACAAACAACCCTGAATATTTTCAGCTCTGGATCGAACAGGCCGAATTGCTTGAGCGTTCACGATCTCTACAAAACACAGACCTCACCATTCCCACCGTTAATAATATTGGTCACCACTTCAGTAACAGAGTATTGCGTAGCGGCCATAAAGGTCGATTGGTTCAAGTCGTTTTTTACCCACAAATTGTAGATAAATCACTAAGAACACCGGAAATAATCGCTAAACAAAAGAAAATAACTCTGGTGGTAGCAAAAAGTATCGAAAATTTGGAAACACTCATTAATAAAGTGCACTTCACTTTGGCATTGGGCGTCATTGCAGTATTGGGGCTCACTGCGTTGCTGATCTGGTACAATATTCACAAAGTCCTCTTGCCGTTAAGACAAATACAAAAACAGTTCGCCAATGTCAATATTGACAATTTGGGCGAGCAAATTGAGCTAAAAAATGCGCCCATCGAACTTTTTGACATGGTCGATCAATTTAACCAATTAATGCAGCGCTTATTTGACAGTTTTGGTCGAGAAAAACGCTTTACATCTGACGTTGCACATGAATTACGCACACCACTCAGTGAACTCACTACCATGGCCGAAGTTGCATTGCGCTGGCCAGAAAATAAAGAGGCAACAACAACTTTTCCGCAAGACGTGCTGGATTCATCACGACAAATTCAGGCCATCGCCAATAGCCTGCTGGATTTGGCACGTTGCGAAAAAGGGCAGGTAAAATTACATCCCGAAAAAATAAATTTGTCGGACCACTTTGATAATAGTTGGTCTCGGCATAAATCTAGAATTAAAAATAAGTCACTAACGCTTAATCGCGACTATGCAGACAATACCTGGACAATGTCCAGCATGGTAGAATTTGATTTAATTATCAATAATTTAATATTAAATGCCATTGAGTATTGTCCGATCAACAGTGATATCACGGTGAGCATCAAACCCGAAAAAAAGCATCTGATTTTTTCCCTTTCAAACATGACACACTCACTTACGGAAGATGACCTGCCATTTATATTTGAACGCATGTGGCGTAAGGATCAAGCCCGGTCCTCGTCTTCTCACTCCGGCCTGGGACTGTCGCTGGTTAAAGCATATACCAAAATACTGGACCTATCACTCAACGTGGAATTATCCGATCAAGGCCTGTTTACTGTAAGACTAAATAATTTCAGTATTCAGTAAACTATCAGAATTTCATCAGCAAACCATCAGCTCACCGGCCTAACCTGACTGCGAAACAATTCACTAAACCGCGTTAGGAGACAAGCATGAAAAACAAGCTAATTAGTATAGCACTGCCCACTTTAATACTTTTTGTTGTTGCACCAGTTTTTGCCGATGAGAAAAATGACAAACACTTTGGGGAATTTAAGTCTATCAGTATTTTTTATGAAGAGAACGTTACCGATAATGATGCTGAAGTCGTCATTAAAGCCAAGGCATTTGAAGGCATGAAAGCATTTTCTGTTTATGATCCAAGTGGTAAAAAAATTGTCAAGTTAAAATCTAAGGACCTTGAACGTATTGGTCTGGAACAATTTATACTGGAAAGCGGTGAACCCGCAATCGATCTGATTAAGTCTTCCTACCCCGAGGGAATCTATCAGTTTCGGGCAAAAACCGTGAGCGGTGAACACCTTTATGCAGAACTCTATTTATCTCACATCATCGCGCCACCGCCGATGCTAACGCCCTGTGGTGAAGAAAACTTACCCGCTGAACAAGTTGTTGCACGGTGGCCACGTGTAGTGGGTGCAGTTGCATATGAAATAGAAATTGAACAGGATGAACTTGAAGTTAACGTCACTGCGACTTTGGATGGTGATGCAACAGAATTTACTGTTCCAACGGGTTTTCTTACTGGTGGCACTACCTATGAGGTCGGTATTTCGTCTATCAACTCGTATGGTAATGTCACAGTCGCAGAGTGTGAGTTTTCAACAGCACAATAACACCACTATGATCGGGTGGTAGCCATTAATATACTTGATACTACCACCTGCTACAATCATCCAAAACTAATCACTAATACACCAGATAGATAGTAACCAGATTCGAAGGATTTGTTTATGTTGGAACTCTGACCTAACTGTAAACACTGTGGAAAAAGCCTGCCTCCTGATTCAATAGAAGCGATGATTTGCAGCTACGAATCTATATTTTGTAAATAAAACCTGTGTCGATGATGATGTCTTGGATAATGTATGCCAAAACTGTGGATAGTAACAAACACAAAGAGTTTGCGTCTCTCATTAAACACATACCGCTAAAATCGCGGTAACTACGCGAATTGCGGTGACTGGTATACGGGAAAATATTGGCATTTGATACTTTCGTTATAAATGGGTGATTTGCTGGTGATATTTCTAAAATAGGCTTATCCTCGAGCTTTTTGTATACGTCATCGCTCTATTGTTAGGGAACCTCGATTAAGTCATGGACGGCATCTATAATTTAATCAGAGGCTCCCTATATTAATCAATTACTTACAACTGGTGATTTATGACTAAATTAATGAACTCATACTGGGCACTATTGATCGTCTTTCCTGGTATGTTTGCGGCTATTGTTGCAATGAGTCCAACGGTAGAAAGTGCCACGATGAATGAGAAAAACACCTCGATGAGCACAGCGACGTTTGCTGGCGGCTGTTTCTGGTGCATGGAAAAGCCGTTTGAAGTATTGCCCGGCGTTTCAGATGTTATTTCTGGCTACACTGGCGGGCACGTGAAAAACCCTGAATACAAACAGGTAGTGGCGGGCACAACAGGTCATGTAGAAGCGGTGCAGGTCACCTACGACCCAAAGATTACCTCCTATGAAAAACTGCTGGATGTCTATTGGCGTCAAATTGATCCTACTGATGCCGGTGGTTCTTTTGTAGACCGGGGTGAACAGTACCGGTCAGTTATTTATTTCCATGATGCGGAACAACAAAAATGGGCATTAAAATCCAAAATGGCGCTCGACAAATCTGGTTTTTATCCTAACCCCATTGTTACTGAAATAACGTCGGCAAAAGTTTTTTATCCGGCAGAATCTTATCATCAGGATTACAATAAAAAAAATCCGGTTCGATACAAGTTCTACCGCTACCGTTCTGGACGAGATCAGTATTTGGAGAAGATCTGGGGGGAAAACGCTATAAAAAAAATTGATATGGAAAGTTCAAAGATGGAAAATATAGGTAATAACTTCAGCAAAATAAATGGAAAAAATTTCCAAAAACCATCCGACGCAGAATTGAAAAAACAATTAACAACGCTGCAATATGAAGTCACGCAAAAAGATGGCACAGAAAGGCCGTTTAAAAACAAGTATTGGGACAATAAACGTGCCGGTATTTATGTTGACATTGTGTCAGGCGAACCGCTATTCAGTTCTACTGACAAATACACATCCGGTACGGGTTGGCCCAGTTTTACTAAACCAATTATGGTTAATGTATTAACAGAAAAAAAGGACAGAAAATTTTTCGTTTTGAGAACTGAAATCAGAAGCCGCTTAGCAGATTCTCACCTTGGTCACGTTTTCGATGACGGACCTGCTCCCACAGGGAAGCGCTATTGTATGAATTCGGCTTCTTTGAGATTTATTCCTAAAGAAGACCTGCAGCAACAAGGATATGGACAGTTTCTTAAATTATTCTCGGATAATATGCAGACAAATAAAGAACCCGGTACAATTTAGAGACTAATAACAAAAACCAATATGACAAAAAAATGCGCCCTTTCTCTTATTAATAGATCTATTAAGAGAAATAGCGCATTATCGAGACTCTCTATTCCAGACTATATTCCAGACTATTCCAGAACTGTTTTCCAGAATTAAGTTAATCCAAATTAAGCAGCGTCCGCTATTGGGTCAGTGCTTACTAAAGAAATAACTGGTTTCTTTTTAGCCTTCTTTCGCTTCTTTACGGGTTTATTAAGAATATTATCGGCTTTTTCAATTGCACTTACATAAGCAGTTACTCGTTTACAACCCGCTTTCAGTGCGACGAGTTCTTCCGATACAGAGGCCTTGGCTGGTTTTAATTTGTTCAATTCCTTTGTTATTTGGGCAATGTCCTTCTCCACAGCCTTAAGCGCCTTGCGACTTTCTGCACCCCCGTCCTTTTTTAGCTTAGCGGTAGCCGTTTTTTTACGTTTCATGAGTGCGGCGCGTTTTTTACTAAAACGTTTAATTTCAGTCGCCAGCTTTTTCGCTTCCTTGGTTTTTACCTCAACTGCTGCTACCGCGTCATTGCATACTTTAGTTAAGTTACTTAATGATGTATCTGTTGTTTTCTCTACTGCATTACTATTAATTATCGATTTTTTCACTGCTTTAGCCATACTTTGATTCCTCGTGAGTTACATGTTGTTTAAACAATTTAAACAAGGGGCAATGATTTTATACCATTATTTACTCTAGTGGTATCTTTTAGTACAATTTTTTACTTTTTTGTGAAAGCAAAAATGCATTAACGAGTTTGCGCAAACTTGTTTTAGGTACTAGTGCATCAACCATATTATATTGTCGGATCAGTTGGCCAGTCAGTGCCGATGGCCAGGCGCGCTTCGCAGGGAATGGTTGCTCCCTTCACAAGAAAGTGCAACACCGCCATGGGTGCACAGGCCAACTGATCCGACAATATAATATGGTTGATGTACTAGTGATATTTAGCTCAACGCCAGTGGCATAAATGACTATTTTCAATGTGGAACGACAGCAAAAACTTGCAAAATTCAGGGTGCTACAATCTGCCAAAACTCACTACAAAATTAAGATTTTTTCGACGGATATTGGCTACTAAATACGTTATATTATAGAGGAGCAGAGAAGCAATGCCTTTCAATAAAAAATCAGTAAAAAATCGACTTATTTACAACGACTTAGTTTATTTCGACGGCGTGACACAAATTCTCACCACCCAACAAATGTTGTCTGTGAGATAATAAATAGCAATGAAGGGGCCAGCAAATCAAATAAAGGACCAGTCTCTATGAAAATATTAAAATCAAATATCGCGATTATCCTTATCATTAATGGATTAATAATCAACTTATTTGCGTCTCCCGTGTTTGCTGATACGAGTAAACAGTCCCATAAACAATCCCACAAACAGACCCATAACAACAATAAGCAATACGGGAAACACCTAAAAAAAAGCAATTCTACTGTATTTCGAAATAAACAACGACACAACGCCCAACAGACAACAAAAAATTCAACTCACAACAAATCCTGGAAAAAAGAGGGTAAACACAAAAAACAAGAAAAAATCATAAAAACCTCGAATAAACTTAACGGGCATAAACAAAAGCATGTAAATAAACATATTAAAAAACACAAAACAATTAGACATAATAATAACCATAATAACCATAATGCCCATAACAACGGTATCCACAACAACGTTACCCATAACAATGGCAACCACAGAAACGACCACCACAACAGAAATCATAGAAAACACCGCGTTACCCATAGAAGAAATCACAATTATTTTGGTGAGCATAGACGGCATCACTTCCGGGCACGGTGGTATAACACCCATTATCTGGCCCCTATTCAGTTACATTTTCATCAGATAGGCCATGTAATTAATACATTACCTCACAGACACAGTCGGATTCATGTTGGTGGCTTACCTTATTTCTATTCTTCTGGCGTTTTTTACCAGAAATTTGGTCATGGGTATATTGTCATTTCAGCACCCATCGGCGCAAGAATCAGAACATTACCCGTTGGATTTATAGGCTTCTCTATTGGGCTATCTAACTATTACACAGTTAACGATAGCTATTATACTTGGGATGACGCCAATGACAGTTACTACGTTGTCGATAAACCTGTCGGGGCAACAGACACGATTGATGAAATAACCCAGGGCAGACTGATTATCGAACCCCTGGACGGACAAGATGAAAAACAACAAGCCAAGGATCGATATGCATGCCATCGCTGGGCTGTGTCGGAATCCAGCGTAGATCCTACCGAAGAGGATCAGGAGATCAGCGAAAAAGAAGATCATAGATACAAACAAGCCATCTCTGCATGCCTTGAAGACAGGAATTACAACGTTATAGGAACTTGAAACTAAGGTGTAACATAATAATTCGCAGATAGACGAATGCCTATCTGCGTAGTATAAGGCTGCGGGGAGAATAAACCAGCCTCATAACCTCAACCTAAAAACCAAGCATTTCCATCGACTGGTCCCGCGGCTAGATAACACCCTCCGGTACAACACACTCGCCATCCGGTTTTGTTTCCAAAATAAAGCCAACACCAGGTGCATAATATTTGTGTTCTATTTCACCAGGGCTAAGAGGCGTAAAATCTTTTGTTACCAGGCAATCTCCATTACACATCAAGTCAATAAAAGCGGCGATAATTGCGCCTTCTTGTGTACAATTATCACCCTCCATCATGCCACTCGCCGCGTTATCTAGTACTTCTGCAATATCTTCAGCGTCAGTTAAAAGCATTTCCTGGCGGTAAACATCACCAATTTGTGGATCTGCCTGCATGAGTATGCCGGGCATGGCGTAGTCGCGAAACGCTTTCCACGAACCTTCAAGATCGACTAACTCCGATACTTCCGGATTATCACCTGCAAAAAATTCGAAATTTTTCGATACTTCTCCGCAATACCAGACGTTTCCGTTAATGTCCTGTGCATACCAATCGTCTGTATCTTCAACAGCGTTACCGTCTTCCTGGACAACATCTGTCACCACCAGGCAAGTCACTCCATTTACTAACTTGGTATCTGTCGTGACTGTCACAGTAATAGTTTCACCTCCACCTTCGAAGACCTTTGTACCTGGCACTAAAGAAAAATACGGATTAGCTGCGACGCTCACACCAATTTCCAGCGGATCAACAAAATTGCTTGCAATCCAAAAATCGGTCACATCATAGGGTGCTTCGCCTACCGCATCACACACATGTCTACGCGCATGGCGTTGTTCAAAACAAAGTGCTCTGTTTTCACTTTTCTCCATTTTTGCATCAATAAGACATTCCGCACGAGCTTCACTATCTGCTACATTCAAACAATTTGCTTTTGCGATTAAATAATCATCTTTAGTATCATAGCGACATGCCTTAAATGCTAATTTCGCTGTTTTCGAACAAACGCGATTTCCAAAATTATCGTTCGCAACAACAGGCCCAACCGCAAAAAATACCAGCGTGATAAAAGCAAACATATTTATAATGATTGATAGTGGTACGGGTTTATAAAAAATAATATTTTTCATAGATATGTGCATTACCTTTCTCCTTAATTAACTTCAATGAAAATCGATTTTTTTCTAAAACCTCTACTTTCAAATAAAGCATACAAGGTGAAGTTAACCGGAAGCTGATCGAAGTATTATCAGTTGGTAAGGTTTGATAGAGAATAGTACTCCGTCAAGATTGTTAGAGAGTATTATATAAAAACCAGTATATAAAGATCAGGTATTTAGTCAGCGGGGAAGATTAATCGTAAATGAAGTCCCGGCACCTGATCTACTCGCGACGCTGATTTCACCGCCATGGGCGCGGGCAACAGCCTGAGCAAAACTTAAGCCCATACCACAGCCTTCCTGGGATCGACTATTGTCACATCGATAGAACCTGTCAAAAATACGCGCCTGTTCTGACGCAGGGATACCAATACCAGAATCCGATACTGCAATTTTAATGTGTTTTGCAGTACAGACTAAATCAACACCTACTTTGCCCTTTGGGGAGGTGTATTTCAGCGCATTATCCACCAGATTAGCCAACATACGTTGCAAATATTGAACATTACCATGTATGAAACATCCAGAACCAATTGCACATATCAGCTCAACCCCTTTTTCTTCAGCAACAGGCTCAAACAGTTCGCAGGCGTCCCTGACTAGTTCAGTAATATCTATTTTCTCTCTTACTGTATCATTTATCCCTGCCTCGGCTTCTGCTACATCGAGCGTCGCATTAATCATTTGTAACAACCGATCACATTCTTCAATTGTTTTATTAGCAGTGGCCTGATGTTCTGTAATTGTCCTGTCTTTTGATAATGCCAATTCTGCACTCGCCCGAATGCGCCCTAACGGACTTCTCAAATCATGCGCGATATTATCTGACATTTGTCGCAGTTCAGCGACCAAACTCCGTATGCGATCAAGCATTGAATTGAAGGTCCCTGCCAGCTTTTGAATTTCAGCACCATGCGCTTTTGTAACCGGCACACGTTTATCAAGGTGACCACTTTCAATATTTGACGCTGTACGACTAATTTCCTCGATGCCTTGTACTGCACGCCTGGCCATAAGCCAACTCACCATTGACGCAAGCGGTATAACGATAATGAACATAACAGAAATGACAGTAATAAGTATTTCCATTATCTCTTCTTTTTCTTCGATCGATTCACCCGCGTGAAGAATCACATCGGGCGCAATATATCCATATACTACGCGGGTATCATATTCCTGGCTGGAAAAATCCATTGTTTGAAGAATGGCTTCTGAATCGAGGTTAAGGGTGTCAATTATCTCTTTATTGGATGTTATTCCTTCCCAGTGTGATAAATTAGGCCCGAACAACTGGTTTCCTTGACTATCTAAAAGTCTGAGAAAGCTGATACTTTGGTCATCAGAATTCATTTCACGTTCAATTTCTCGTTTGACGCCCGCCATGCCATCTGACTCTAAAAGTAATTTGAATTCGCTTATATCTTCAATAAGGTCTTCATCCATGCGTGAGTCCAGGATGGTGTGCATAGATAAATAATATATAAAAAATGCTGCGAAGATAAAGACAACGAAAGTTGACGCGTACCATAAGGTCAACCGAAACGACAATGTATCCGTTAATTTAGTCATCTTTTTTTTTCAGGACATAGCCTAAACCTCTAACAGTGTGAATCAAAGGGTAATCAAAACCCTTGTCTACCTTCTCTCTCAATTTACTGATACGCGCTTCAACCACATTTGTTTGAGGATCAAAATGATAGTTCCACACACGTTCGGTGATCATGGTTTTTGATACGATATGCCCTTCATTTCGCATCAGGTATTCGAGTAATGCAAATTCCTTGGGTTGAAGATCAATTCTTCTACCCGCCCTGTTCACCGAACGAGCTAATAGATCAATAGACAAATCGTGAATAGTCAGGCTGGTGGACTCAACCACATTCGTCGATCTGCGCAACAATGCCTGAACCCGCGCTAATAGCTCACTAAACGAAAAAGGCTTGGTTAGATAATCATCGCCGCCTGCCTGTAAACCTTTTACGCGATCATCAATTGATTGTCTGGCACTTAAAATAATAACGGGCAAATTTACTTTCTTAGCACGCATCTTCTCAATGATGGATAGACCATCGAGCTTTGGTAGCATAAGATCAAATATGCCAACATCGTAATTATCGTTCAAAACCAAATCCAGGCCTTCTATGCCATCGCTGGCATGGTCTATCGTGTATCCCGCCTCTTTCAATCCTTTTTTGATAAAATCCGCTATAGTTAAATCGTCTTCGATTAGCAATATTCTCATCAGTGACTCATCTCGTTAGAGCTTAGAATTAAAATCTAATTATATTTAAATACGGAAGTTACAATGCCAACTTGTCCAGCAAGCGCAATATATTATGGTAATTTTAACACCACTGGATCACTTTTTTTTACACATTACCAAATGGTAAGCTAATGATTAGGAGAATCGCTATCAAAAATTAATCGGGTATCCAATAATGATCATCTACCGATTAACTGCTACCAGATATTTTCACGATTAATTATGTGAATAAATATGAAAGATCTTGTAATTCAACTCTATGTTGGGCTAATTATTCTCCTGTTATCTCCTGCCGCTGTTTTGGCAGAAGAATCCACAACGGCAGTCGATAGCTTTTCACGCAAAACCAAAATTTACCGAAACCCGGAAGAACGGCGCGAAGCAGGTATTGGAACGAATATAACAAAATGGTTAAAATTTTCCGGACTCGTTGAAATAGAAAAAGAATTCCTCAAAACAGAACAAATTACTGGAATTGAAATATCAACTAGCGGCAGACCCTCACAAGCTATTCAGCTCGGTTTCATTGTCGCTGCGACAGAATGGCTTGAGGCTGAAATAATATATGAAATTGAAAATAACAAAAATAATTATGCAAAATTGGACGAAGGCGTCCTTTCCACTGACCTTGACGAATGGGGTATTAAAGTTGGACAACAAAACTTACCTTTTGGAGAATTTTACAGCCACTTTGTAACCGGCCCGATGGTCGAATTTGGTGAAGCGCGTGAACCCTCGCTGATTGTTGATTACTCATTCAATGATAATATAGAAATATCAGCCTTCCTGTTTAACAGTGATTACAATGAGTCGCGTAATCGCGATATAGATTGGGGCATGAGTATAGAAATCAACACGAATGACGAGGCAATACGCTTCGGCGGTAGTTTTATTTCTGACCTTGCAGAAACGGATGATGCCTTACTGGAGGTACCTGATAACATATTGCAGAATCGTGTTTGGGGATGGAGCGCCTACACGCTTGTAGGATTTTCTAATTTTGAAGTAACAGTAGAGACGCTTCGCGCCCACAATGAATTTTTGGATCTGGATGCAAATGCTAACAAACCAATAACTTATAATCTTGAAATTGCTTATTTTCCAAGGGAATCAATACAAATCGCATTACGAATTGAACATAGCAAAGAATTAAGCGATAGTCCCGAATGGCAATACGGGTTTGGCACATCATGGCGCGTTGCAAACAGATTCAATTTTTCAATAGATTACATATACGGTCGTTACAAAAACAACTTTGTTTTTGATGACAATGATAACGAACTGGATAATATCCAGCAAGTTGCTGCTCAATTGGGCATGGAGTTCTAGTACTCTTTCATATGATATCAATTTTCTGTAAACAATAATCCACATAGACCCGCACAATACGAGAAAGCTGGTGCCGAGACGGATATAGCAAGTTCAGCTCAACCTCTGGACAAGGATAATCAGACAATAGTGGAATTAAACGCCCATCCGCTATTTCTTTCTTTACCAGAAAAGGCGGTACCTCAGTGATGCATTGTCCTTGCAAAGCCAGATAGATAAGATGTGCAAAATCGTTTACTTGTAAAAAAGGTTGAATTTCAATGCTACTGTCACCGAGTTGCCACACACATTTATCTAATTTCATATTCCAGGAGGCACAGGGTAGTTCAGGCAAGTCATCTGGTAACTGGGGCGCCCGAAATTTTGTAATATACTCCGGGCTGGCGACCAGCAAATGTCGATAGGTCACGATTTTTCTTCCAACTGAAGATTGATGATAAACATCGCCTACTCGCAACGCGACATCAATACCGTCTTCAATTAAATCAATTTTTCGTTCGGTAACAAATATATCAATATTGACGTTTGGATAGCGTAATTGAAAATTCTGCAATAACTGCCACCAAGGTTCAAAATTAGGTGGCAAAGATAAACGTAAGCTACCGCGTAGCTCTTTTTCCCGATTTTCAATTGCCAATTTTGCGGCACTTAATTCCTGTAACCCACGCACTGCGTAATCAAATAAAATATTCCCGGCTTCATTTAATCGAAGATGACGGGTAGAACGTTCCATCAATCGAACACCCAACTCTTTTTCCAGCTCACTCACACGGCGACTCAACGTCGCAACCGGGATACCGCTTTTTTTGGCTGCCGCAGAAAAACTACCGGCTTGCACGACACTCACAAACATATTGACTGAATTAAGATCCATTTCCTCAAATTATCTCATATTTGGAAAAGTACATATCATTATTACCACATTATCAACATTAATAAAAATATATATAGTCATAATTCGACTAGTGACACTTTTGGAGAGAGTTTCGATGAATAGAATAGTTATTAATAAATTAGTAACGTCCGTGTTTGTAATAATTTTTTCATTGCTTGTCACTCAGGTATCTGCAAAATCACTGCAAGATTATGTGCCAGTGCTACCGGAAACATTGGCCAAACGTTTGACGGTTGATCCTAAAAAGGGCTACCTGGTCCAACAAATCAAACCCGATGTTTACCTAATGACTGACGGAATCTGGCAATCCGTATTCATCACAACAGGCAAGGGTGTTATATTGATTGATGCGCCGCAATCCTACGGAAAACATATTAAAGCCGCCGTTTCTGAAGTAACCAAAGAACCGATCAAAACACTGGTTTACACCCATACCCATGTTGATCACATTGGGGGATCAACACACTTACGTGGAATAAATAATCTGAAAATAATTTCAAGCAAACACGTTGCAAACTATCTAAAAGAAAAACAAGATCCACGCCGTCTAGTACCAACCAACACATTTCAAAAGAACTATGTCATCAACATGGGCAGCGCCAAAATCGAATTAACACACCAGGGTGACTACCACTCAAATGAAGGTGATTTGTTTGTCTATATAGCGAAACAAAAAATATTGATCGTCATTGACTCAATAACCCCCGGTTACGTGCCCTTTATGGGTTTTAGTTTATCTTCCAATGTGCATGAATATCTAAAAATGTTCGACACGATTCTTGGTTATGACTTTGATGCGTTTATAGGGGGCCATCTTTCCCATATCGGTACCCGTGATGATGTCATTGCGACACACGACTATGTTAAAGATGTATACCAAACAGTGAAACGTATACACCAACAAACGGATCAAAGGGCAATTATGTCTGCGACGGCTGAAAAAATTGGCTGGGACAATAAATATCTATTATTCAAAACTTTTTTAAACACAGTTATCCGCCAATGTGCTCAAGAAGTGGAAACGCGCTGGATCAATAAACTATCAGGCGTCGACGTATGGAGTGAAAGCCACTGCCGTGCTTTGTTGATTTATGTCAGGTGGGATGATTAGTAAACCTGAATAAAACCATTTTGCACAGTGGTGGTACCGCCAGCCACTGAGTAATGATATCTCTCCAAAATGGCGGTTTATCGGCTCACAAAATGTTACACTACAGTTAAATATTCTTAACTTTTTCTAAAGAGTAGTATAGTTCACTGCAAAAAAATGAGCAAAACACCAAATAAAAGACTAAAAGTCGCGCTAATACAGCACAGCTGCAACAATAATCGAGATACTAATCTCACTAGTACAATTAGAGGTATCAGAAGCGCTGCCAAGCAAGATGCTAATCTTATTGTACTGCAAGAATTACATACAGGATGCTATTTCTGTCAGGAAGAAAACGAGAAAAACTTTGACCGGGCAGAATCTATTCCCGGACCAACGACGGAACAACTCGGTAAACTCTCGAGAGAACTTAACGTCGTTATTGTAAGTTCGATATTTGAAATACGCGCACCAGGGATGTATCACAACACAGCCGTGGTGTTGGAAATTGATGGCTCTATCGCGGGCAAGTACCGCAAAATGCATATTCCCGATGACCCGGGGTTTCAGGAAAAATTTTATTTCACACCCGGAGATTTAGGGTTCACCCCTATAGAAACATCGGTAGGCAACCTCGGTGTACTCATATGTTGGGACCAATGGTTTCCTGAAGCTGCACGAGTAATGACATTGGCAGGCGCCGATATACTACTCTACCCCACTGCGATCGGCTGGGATCCGGCTGATAATAAGATGGAAAAAAACCGACAACTCGATGCATGGAAAACGGTGCAACGCGCTCATGCAATTTGCAATGGACTACCCGTTATATGTTGCAATCGTACAGGGTTTGAAACTGCACCAAGTGCCACACCGAACGAACAAGCAAGTTCGGAAAAAGGTATTCAATTCTGGGGCAATAGTTTTATCGCAGGTCAACAAGGAGAAATTTTGGCACAAGCCAGTGCAAATGATAATGAAGTACTGGTGACAGAAATCAATCTGGGTCGAACAGATAAAATACGCCGAATCTGGCCCTACCTTCGGGACAGACGAATTGATGCATATCAGCAAATAAATGAGCGATTTATCAAAAATTAGCTTACTTATCCCACAAACGGGGCAATTTATCGCCACAAATCAAATTTGGCTGGAAAAACCACAGCCAATCAACAATAATACTCTCCCCGCTTTCTAACACGGTTAAAACACGGCTCCCTATATAGCTGAGTGTGACTGAGTCGGCAAAAACTAAAATAATTTTTTTAATAATCAGGAACTTAATATGATCGTTATTGTGGATCCAGATATTGATAAAACATCAGATCAATATCGCCAGCTACTCGATTACTTGTCTAGCCTGCCCAATATCCAGGTCAGGGAACATGAAGAACAAGGTACCCAACAAAGACTAACTGAATTGTATTTGGTAGGTGACACCGCCTCTTTATCTTTAGATGACATTAGTGCCGTGCCAGGTGTCGATAAAGTGGTAAGAATCTCCAAAGAATATCGAATTCTCGGGCGACACAAAAACGATACGCGCTCAACCCATTTTGAATATAACGGTATTCGATTCGGTCAGGATACCTTGCATATATTTGCCGGTCTGTGTGCTGTTGATAATCCTCAACACGTTGAGTTAATGATGAAAGCATTAAAAGAAAATGGTCAAACCTGTACGCGCATGGGTGCGTACAAACCACGTTCTAATCCGTATTCATTTCAAGGTCATGGTAAGTCGTGTCTGGATTATGTTTTTGACCTCGCGGGTCAATATGATATTAAAGTCATTGCGATGGAAGTAACGCATGAAAGCCATATTGATGAAATTAGCGAATCACTGGAAAAAACCGGCCAGCCAACTGGTGTGATGTTACAAATAGGTACACGCAACACACAAAACTTTGAATTACTCAAAGCAATCGGCCGACAGCGTGTATTTCCTGTTTTGTTAAAACGGGGTTTTGGCATTACTCTGGAAGAATCGATTAATGCCGCTGAATATCTCGCCAGTGAAGGCAATCGAAATGTCATATTTGCTTTACGTGGAATGAAGTCTCATTTCGGCGACCCACATCGCAACATGGTTGATTTCTCCCATGTACCTGTTGTGAAACGCCTGACGCGCATGCCTGTGTGTATTGATCCATCTCACTCGGTTGGCATCCGCGCTGATTCGCCTGACCGTATCGAGGATATATTGCACGCGACGGCACAAGGTATTATCGCAGGTGCGAACATGATTTTAGTTGATTTCCATCCCGCACCAGAAAAAGCACTGGTAGATGGGCCACAAGCATTAACGATGAAAGAACTACCCTATTTTATTGAAGATGTAATGATAACGCGAGAAGCATTCGAAAAACGTTTCAATTTGGCTAATGACTTTTATTGAAAATAGGTATAGCAAATAAGTACATGAAAAATAAATGCTTAGGTAATTACTGTTTAATTAAACTATGAATAAACCACCAAAAGAAAAAATTGATCTATTTAAATTAATGAAAACCCCACCGAATGACAAACAACTGCGCAGCCGTGTCAAATTGTTTGGCAACCTGCTTGGCAACATTCTCGAAAAGCAAGCTGGTGACCGGGTTTTATCTTCGGTAGAAACTTTACGTAAGGGGCACATTAATTTACGCAAAAAAGATAATCCTCAAAAACGTAAACGTTTAAATTTAATTGTCAGCCTGTTGGACCCCAATACTCTTGATAACGTGGTGCGTGCATTTAGTACCTATTTTAGCTTACTTAATATTGTTGAAGAAGCCTATCAACATCGAATTCGTCGTCGCAAAGTGAGAGCCGGTGGGCCATTGTGGCCAGGGTCTTTCGACGCAACACTTAGAGAATTTAAAAGCCAGGGTATTAACGAAGAACAATTACAACTGCTATTAAACAAACTTTCCTATATGCCGGTTTTCACTGCGCACCCAACTGAGTCAAAAAGACGTACCATCATGGAGTTACTCAGACGGATTTTTGTGATGGCCGAAAAGCTTGACGATCCTCGCATGAGCAACGGTGGAAAAGATGAGTTAATAGAAAATCTGGAATCCCAGATTCAAATATTGTGGAAAACCGACGAAGTGCGGCATGCGCGTCCACAGGTAAAAGACGAAATTTCAAACGGCCTGTTTTATTTCAGAGAAAGCCTGTTTGACGCAATACCCACGACATACCGAAACATGGAAAAAAGCATTAAGCGAATTTACGGCTCTTCAGCCTCTTCTCAAAACTCTCCTCAAAATTTTTCTCAAAACTCTTCTCAAAAGAGTGACGCCAACGATGAGCAGCGAGAGGACATTAATTTAACTGTTCCCAGTTTCATGCGTTTTGGCTCCTGGATTGGCGGTGACCGTGATGGCAACCCAAATGTCAAACCTGAAACAACAATTATGGCAGTTCGCATGCAATCGCAAGAAATCCTGCTGCAATATTTAAACCGTCTCAGAAATTTGACTCAAGTTCTTACTTACTCAAGTTTATTGTGTAAACCATCGGAACAACTATTACAAAGTCTTGCTGAAGATAAAAAATATGCGACAGCAACTTTTCCTGATAAACCAGAACGATTTTCTAATGAGCCCTACCGCAGAAAAATCGCCACTATGCGTTACCGTCTGGAACTCAACCTGGTCACAATCAAACATTATATAAAAAACGACAAAGAAGTTACACCACACCCGGACGCATACCTATCTGAAGCTGAATTCATTCGAGATCTTCATATTATGCGTCAGTCACTCATCAGCCATAACGACAAGAGAGCCGCCGACGGCGCACTAACCGACCTGATTCGCCTAGCGGAAACTTTTGGTTTCTATCTATTTCATCTTGATATACGCCAAGAATCTGCTATACACACGAAGACGGTAACGGATGTATTTTCTCAATCCAATATTGAATACGCATCGTTATCAGATAGGGAAAAATTGGAATTGTTAAGCAACTCCATTGAAAACATTTCCTCCATAAATTTTGATATAAGCAAACTCGGGGACCAGGCAAGAGAAACACTGGAAGTCTTTCTCGTCATGAAACAAATTCACTCACAAATAAGCCCCAAAGCATTTGGCAACTACATTATTTCAATGACACATGAAGCAAGTCATATATTGGAAGTGATGTTTCTCGCAGCATTGTCGGGCCTCGCTGGCTGCAACGAAAATGGTTGGTTTTGTGATATTAAGATCGGACCGTTGTTTGAAACTATTGAGGATCTCGATCACATCGAACCAGTAATGACAGCGCTCTATGACAATAAAACCTATGCAGCGTTGTTAAAATCTTCAGGCAACGTGCAAGAAGTCATGGTTGGTTATTCAGACTCATGTAAGGATGGCGGTATTCTGGCATCTTCCTGGTCGCTTTATGAAGCACAGAAAAAAATAACCAATCTGACCACAGCCCGCGGCATCGAAATACGCTTATTCCATGGTCGAGGCGGTACAGTAGGACGAGGTGGCGGTCCTACACACGAAGCCATTCGTTCGCAACCACCTGGCACTGTTTATGGTGAAATAAAATTTACTGAACAGGGTGAGGTTTTATCGTCAAAATACAGCAATAGCGAAACATCCGTCTATGAACTTACTATGGGGATCACTGGTTTATTACAGGCCAGTCAAAATTTGATTACTGCGCCTGCAAAGGATCGGCAATCCTTTCTTGACGCAATGAGTAAACTCGCAAAAACAGGCGAAAACACCTACAGAGAGTTAACAGACAATACCGCTGGATTCTTTGATTATTTTTATGAAGCAACACCAGTAAATGAAATTGGCATGATGAATATCGGCTCTCGCCCCAGTCATCGAAAAAAAGGAGATTATTCTAAAAGCTCGATTCGGGCAATCGCCTGGGTGTTTGGGTGGGCACAATCCCGACATACGTTACCTGCCTGGTATGGTGTTGGATCCGCACTGGAAGATCTGTGTGCAAGCGATTCGGATGGCTTATTGAAATTACAAAGCATGTACCATACCTGGCCATACTTTCATGCGTTAATCAGTAATATGCAAATGGCCTTGTTTAAAGCTGACCTGCGAATAGCAAATCAATATGTTTCACTATGTAATAACAATGATCAGGCAAATCAGATTTACAATCTAATAAGAGACGAACACCTTCGCACTGTCGATCTTGTAAAACAAATCACCGGCAATTCGACATTACTCGAAGATAACCCTACGCTGTTACTATCACTGAGCCGTCGCAATCCTTATCTCGACCCGCTCAATGATGTTCAAGTAACGCTTCTGAAACGATTTCGAGATGACAAGTTGAATGAAGTAGAGAAAAACAACTGGCTTTCACCATTATTGAGAACAATTAACGCAATTGCAGCAGGTATGCGTAATACTGGCTAACAGTTATGCGACTTGCATTGGAATGGTGTTTGCTGTGCGAGTAACGCCATTGTTTTCATCGAGATAAACTAACGTTGGTTTGAAATTGACTACTTCAGTTTGATTTAGTGTAGCATATGAACAAATAATTATTCTGTCACCCGGTGTCGCTTTATGTGCAGCAGCACCGTTTACAGAAATTATACTTGAATCCTCTTCTGCCTGAATCGCGTAAGTCGTAAAACGTTCGCCATTATTTATATTATATATCTGAATTTGTTCATATTCTTTTATTCCCGCCATAGCCAATAAACGCGCATCAATGGCACATGAACCTTCGTATTCCAATTCTGCATGGGTAACACATGCACGGTGTAACTTTGCTTTTAACATGGTAATAAACATATTTCTTTAATCGACTCCAATCAACTTCGGAAAGATATTATACATGAATCAATCTCGGCACTCACCTAATCGCAAGATATTGATATTAAACTAATTTCAGCTTATTTCAAAGAAAAAGAAAGATTATCGATCAAACGAGTGCTGCCCAAATAAACAGCCACACACACAACAAATTCTTCGGTAGCCGCATCCGCCACCGACAGATCTATTGCATTTCGAATACTGAAATATTCAGTATTTAAATCCGCCTGATCCAATAAGCGCTTCATCGCGGCCTCAATGTCAGAATAGTGTTTATCGCCAGATAAGATACTTTCCATTGCTTTGGATAATGAATTAAATAATAACGGAGCAAGTTCTCTCTCGCCAGGCTTTAGATATGCATTGCGCGAACTCATGGCCAAACCATCTGGCTCGCGTACTGTTTCTACACCTACGATGGTAATCGACATATTTAAATCAGACACCATGCGCCTTATCACCATGAATTGCTGAAAATCTTTTTTGCCGAATAACGCAACAGTCGGCCGTACGATATTAAAGAGTTTGTTTACAATCGTTGCTACACCACGAAAATGTTGGGGCCGGGAAACGCCGCACAAAATCTCAGACAACGATGGGACTTCAATAAAAGTTGCTGCAGACAGCTTGCTGGGATAAATATCTTCTACTTCAGGTACAAACAATAAATCAACAACATGGTCAGCTAATTTTTCACAATCCAGATCAATCGTTTTCGGATAAATTAAATAGTCTTCGTTTTCACCAAACTGCAACGGATTAACAAAAATACTTACGACAACTTTGTCAGCAACTTGTTGTGCTTTTTCAACCAGCTTCAAGTGACCAGCGTGTAAATTACCCATGGTGGGCACAAACGCAATTGTTTTGCCGTCTATAAACCACTGCTGGCAAATGCTGTGCACATCCTTACCCTGTGTTTGGATGTTCATAATATAACGCTTGTTTAACCTAACACATCAGTTAATAACAATGTTCCGCCGCCGGGTATTCGCCCAATTTGACCGCATGCACATACTGACTTACCGCTGCCTCAATGTCGCTTGAAGATTCTAGAAAATTTCGATGAAATTTGGGATGATGGCCTTTTGAAATACCCAATATATCTTGAAGCACCAATACTTGCGCATCACATCCCGGACCTGCACCAATACCGATGACAGGAATGTCCAACGACTTTGTCACTTTCTCACCCAGTTCAGCGGGCACACATTCCAATAGCAGCATATCCGCTCCTGCCTCCTGCATAGCCTGCGCGTCATCTACAATTTTCTGTGCAGAACGATCATCCCGGCCTTGAACGCGGTATCCGCCTAATTTATGCACCGTTTGCGGCATCAAGCCAAGGTGAACACATACCGGAATACCATGATCAGCGAGCTTCGACACCCGCTCAATAAATGGGGCGCCCCCTTCCAGTTTTACCATTTGAGCGCCACCCTGTTTCATTAGTCTGCCCGCATTTTTTAACGTTTGCTCAACACTTGCATAACTCATAAAAGGCATATCAGTCATAATAAATGCGTTGCTGCTGCCACGCCTGACATTTGCCGAGTGATAAATCATGTCTCTTACGCTGACAGGCAATGTTGAATCGTGCCCTTGTAGGACCATACCAAGTGAATCACCTACCAAAAAAATATCAACACCGGCATTTTCCAGTATCCTTGCAAAACTCGCATCATAGACCGTCAGGCAAGCTATTTTCTCACCAGAGCGCTTCAATTCCTTTAGCTTATTTAATGTGATAGTCTGCCTACTCATAACATTATCGCCTTAAAGAGCGACCGGCATTGGATTAAAATAATGTCGACCACTGTAAATCGAACCAATCTGTTTTAACAATTCACTATAATCACGCTGATTATTAACCAGATCAATTTCTGAGGCATTAATAATAAGTAAGGGTGCATCATTATAGTTATAGAAAAAATGGGTATACGCATCTGTAATACGCTGCAAATAGTTAGACTTGATATATTGTTCGCACGGCAAACCACGCTTATTGATACGCGCCTGCAACACATCTATCGGTGCTTGTAGATAAATAACTAAATCGGGAACCGGCGCATCTAATGTAAGTGAAGCGTAAATCTGGTCATAAAGATCAAGCTCATCCTGATCCAATGTCAACTCGGCGAATAAACGATCTTTCTTCATAATAAAATCGGCAGCGCGCATCGGTTTAAACATATCGCCTTGTCGTAACGCCTGCATTTGCCTTGCTCTTTGAAAAAGAAAGAATAACTGCGTTGGCAGCGCCGCCGTTTTGCCGTAGCGATAAAATCGTTCAAGAAACGGATTTTCTTCAGCGCCTTCGAGCAATAATTCCCCACCAAATGTTTCCGCTAATCGCTTTGCCAAACTGGTTTTGCCGACCCCTATCGGGCCTTCGACCGCTATCAGAGAGAATTTGTTTGAACCACTCATTTTTTCGCCAAGACTCCTGGAAAACCATTCCTTTTCAGCTAACACATCAGTCGAATCGTATATAAAACATTACTATTTCGACGCTATTTCATCTGGAGTTTATTTCACGCTATTTTACTTTAAATAATCAAATGTTAAAACAAAATAGCGCTATACGATGGGGGCTACTTCAACCAATTGATGGGATTTGCATTTTTTGATCAAATCCGGCAGATATCCTAAATCTGGTATGGATATGTCGGGAGCAATATCTGCCAACGGAACGAGGACAAAATCTCGCTCGCCTATCCCCGGATGCGGAATAATTAATTCGTCTGTGTTTATTATCTGATCTTCATATAAAAGAATATCCAGATCCAGAGTTCGAGGCCCCCAACGCTGTTCGCTTGTTACTCTGTTGTGTTTTTTTTCTATTTCTTTTAATACGCTAAGCAAACTCGATGGACTTAGTTGAGTCTCAACTAAAATGACAGCATTTATATAATCTTCTTGCTGAATATTGTCATTCGTTTCCATTGGCAAGCTCCTATAAATTTTCGAGCACGCCAATAAGTTGCTTTGTTGTAACAGTGCAATTTCGTTGATCGCCGAACAAACCTGCTTAAGCGGATTTGCCATGTTGCTACCTAATGCGATATAAGAATTCTTCACAAAGTGACTGTTAACCTTTAGATTTTTTTTTAACAGATCCATTGCCATCAACTGTACTGGCAATTTTTTTTCTTCGTCTACGTTTTTTTGCCTGCGTGGATTTTGATGTATTGTGCAACGATCTAATCATGGTGTACTTTGTTTCTTCGTCTACCATTTGAAATTCAGTCCACCAATCACATAACTCTTTTAACTCTTCACCTGCCTGTTCACGTAATAATAAAAAATCATATGCGGCTCTAAAACGAGGATGATCAACGGTTCTGAATGGCCGCTTTCCTTTACGATTTTCAAGGCGTAATTGCATAGTCCATACATCGCGCACTTGCGCAGTAATACGACGAGGAACGGAAATATCGAATAATTGGTCTTCTATAGTTCTTCTGGATGCGCCTTGAAATGCATCAAATGGGCTGCGACCAATTAAAAGGTTATGCTCAAAATAGTTTTGTAAATTGTTCCAGAGAATGACGGCAAAAAGAAATGCGGGCACTACCGGCTTACCATCAGCTACACGTTTATCTGTATTTGCCAGACCTTTTCGCAACATTGCAAGAGGAATATTTGTCTCTTTTTTTTGAAAAATACTTTCTAAACCAGGAAATAATTGTTCAAACAACCCGTAATTGCATAATAATTCAAACGTTGCAACTGCGTGACCGGCCAAAAACAACTTTAATACTTCCTCATACAATCTCGAAGAAGATACGGATTGCAGTGACGTGATCATTTCGTGAATTGCTTTATCCGTTTCCTCTTCGATAACAAAACCGAGTTTGGCAGCCAGTCGAACCGCACGTAACATGCGAACTGGATCCTCTCGAAATCGTACTACGGGATCACCGATCATTCGAAAACTGCCTTGCGCCAAATCTTTCAGACCACCGGTATAATCAAGAACGGAAAAATCGTTAATATTGTAATAAAGTGCGTTGACGCTAAAATCACGCCGCCATGCATCTTCTTCAATCGTACCAAATATATTATCGCGCAAGATCATACCGTCTTGGTTATGGTGCGCGTTTGCTTGATTTTCATCATGACTCGCCCGGAATGTAGCAACTTCAATAACTTCTTGACCAAAATACACATGCGCAAGACGAAATCGGCGGCCAATAAGGCGACAATTCCCAAACAATTGCCTTATTTCTTCCGGTTGGGCATTAGTTACGATGTCAAAATCTTTTGGATGTTTCCCCAACAATAAATCACGTACACCACCGCCCACAAGATAGGCGTCATAATCCGCATTTTTGAGCCGGTATAAAACTTTTAAGGCATTATCGCTGATATTGTCGCGTGAAATAACATGCTCACTGCGTGGGAGTATTACCGGGGTATCTATTTGGCCATTCCTTATTTCTTTGACTGATAATTGGAAAAATTAACGTGTGCCCAGGCGTGTGCCCAGAGAAAACAAGTTTAAAACATACATTACCCTTACAGAAGTTGCACTACATTTTTATGCATATTTACCACACATAGTTGTAGTCAGCAAGTGATCACGTATAATAATCAATTCGAGTGTGGTTAAAATCGCTCCCTTCGTCTAGTGGCCCAGGACACCGCCCTCTCACGGCGGGAACAGGGGTTCGAGTCCCCTAGGGAGCACCAAAGTTATGAAATCGCCGGAATAATTAAAAAATGAATTAATAGGCATAATTAGCCGTTTCATAAACAAATCAATAACAACAATCGCGCAGAAAACTACCAACCAAATCGAAGTAAATCACCTGGCTCAAGTGTCACTTTATCTGTCTCCAGTTCACCTATCGCAAATAATGGTTGTATTTTTTTCACCGTCACCGTCGCAACCGGTTTTTCCGCAAAACCAAATTCACTGCCATTCGCTATCTTAACCAATGGCGAACTATCTACCTTGTAAGCCATCAACATGTCACCAATGTGTATTAAAGACATCGCGCCTGCATCGAAATATACCTGCTTGCCTTCACTGCGCACGACGCGTACCGTCACCGGCAACCTGTATATCGTCGAGCGGATAGACGCTATTTGTTTTGACAATGCTTTATTTATTGCCTTTCCGTAGTCAGTGTTAAAAAACTCTCGCGACCCAAATGGCTTATCACTGTCGTTTAAACCAGCACTATTTACATTCTTATTAACCGCGGTACGCGATAATAAAACACCCGTTAAACCATCAAAAACCTGCAATTCAACTGACAATAGTCTTGATTCACCTATCAAATGATCCACCACCGTCATATCGCGAATAATGCCCGACACCACAAACTGCACACCTAGCATTGTTGCCAGATTAACAATCGTCTCTTTCCCCGGATGCCCTGCATCGTAGTACGAGCTATTTATATTGTTGTTTAATATATAATGAGTGGCATCAACTCCTAAAATTCCGCCACCTTCTTCTATCCTGCGTAATAAATGCCGTGGATATTCAATCTCAATACCAGGTAAATCCTGAATTTCGCGTCTGTCAACAACATGAAACTGAACCACAGCCAATTTTCGACGGTATCCTTTTAAAGCAGCCGGCGTCTGCTTGGTATTTTCAGGGACCGTAGCACGTATCAACACGTGAATTATATCTTCATTACGCCACTCATCTACCACCACAACATTACTTACTCTACCCGTTGCCCTTATTTTAGTGCTATCCATAATCATCACGTTTGCAGAAACTATTGATGCAGTTGATACCCGTGCAGAAGTTTGTAATACAGCTTGCCTAATTGCGTTTTGAATTGCCTGTAAGCGTGCCTTGTTGACAGCGCCGTCAATAATCACAGCACTGCCCTCCACCTCTATCGATTTCGCGTACACAAACTGAAATGGCAATGCGATAAAAAACACTATAATGAAGAAAAATAAGATTTGGCCTTTCATAAATGATTTTTCATAAATATACTGTTTATTCGCTATAATAAAAGCTGGAGGGTGCTAATCCATCTGAATAAACAACAGGTGCCAACCCATCGTTTGCAGAAAATGCGCTAGCAGTTGTGTCGCAACCCGCGTTTTGAGAAAGCCGGTTAGAAAGCACATAACTAAGAAAATTTTGATCAATTACTGTTGAAACCACCGTTTCATAATTACCATCATCCCGTTTGGTTACACTTTCCACGTTTGCACCTCGCACATACGAGTTCAGGAACACCCGGTAATAATCAGCTTGAACGGCCATATCGCCCAAGGTCGTGCCACCCCATATATGTATGCCATTTATCGTTTCAGCTAATGCACGATACGCATCAATTTTTGACGCACGCATTGCCATTAAATCGCGTTGATATTGAGGATAATACTTTTTAGGGGGCGCACCATAGCCGGTACTTTTAACACGGGTTGTTTCAACTTGTTGGCCGCGGTCTGCAGATCCCAGATAAAATCGAACAGATTGTGCTGCAGGTTGCTCGCATTTTTTATTTCCCTCGGCGACAATTTTTGATGCCGCAACGATATTCGTTCTGTTATTTTTGGTTCTCAACGAACAAGCTGATGCCAGTACAACGCAGATAATCGACACTATTAACAATGGAATTTTATTCATTTAGTAGCACCTAAACTTGTATTCGTTGTTTTAGGAAAACAGTCATCCATATATCAGACACACCCACTCACAACCAGTATCGGCAAACGCCACCTCGGCTTTAGTGGGGTTTTGTGAGCGATTTTCTGACTCTGCCAACACTTACAACATCTGACATCTCGTATTAAGGTTGAACCTAAACATCATGCAATTTCGACCGTTAACACACAGGAACCTTTTACAGGAAATTTTTACAGAAAACTTTGCTTCTCTAGGTATATCGATGTTTCAGACAATAATGTCTCAGAAAAAAAGTGCATGTAAACAACGTTTTTCTGGTCGTATTACTTTCGCTTATCTGCTGACGATTGCATTTTTTGTTTTCGCAAATCACTCATTCGCAAAAATAAAAATCAAGAGTTGCTATGAAGACTTGAACCTGGAGAATCCGAATCACAAGCTTGATGCGCTCTACATCTTCATTGACCAAACAACCTACCTGACGAAAACAATGAAAAAAAGCATCGCCGGTTTAATTTCCGATTGGGGTGAAAACGGCGATCGGGTAAAAATACTTCGCTTCTCTGCAAACGTTAAAGGTCAGTTTACAGAATTAATGTTCAATGAAACGGTAGATGCAATGCCTTCTGAGGAATATCTTTTTCATCTAAGAACGAAAGATAAGAAAAATCTACTGACGTGCTTGCAAAGAAAACCCGCGCAATTCAAAACGCTGTTCAAAAAAACCTTAACCCGCACCTTGAAAATGACCACGCATACATTACCAAAAACTGATCTATTGTACTCTTTGAAGCTTTTGGCTAGCAAAACGATGACACAAAAAGACGAACATCGACAAACCGTGTTAATAATTACCGATGGCCTCGAAAACAGCGACTACTTACGTTTTCATGGAAAGGGGACTATAAAAAAAATAAACCTAAAAAGGAGTTTTAAAAAACTGAAGAAAAACAAACTCATCGCCAATTGGAACAATGCTGATATTTATATATATGGCCTGGGGCACATAAGTAATACAGATACCTATATAAGGCCAAAACTAATTGCACCGCTTAAAAATTTCTGGCAAGCTTATTTTAGCAAGGGTAAAGGCAAAGTAAAGCAACTCGGTACACCTGAAATACTGTTATCAACAATCAAAACTCGGGCCAAATTTTAAATTTATTTTCGTTAAATAATGTTTAATAACATTATTTAACATAGGAGAGATTCTATGAAACTAAATCTCAGAATACTCACAAGCTTAGTAGCCTTGGGAATGATAACTCCGCTCACTGCATTAGCAACTAATGGATATTTTGCCCATGGTTATGGCACAAAAAGTAAAGGTCTGGCCGGTAGCGGTGTTGCCATGTCACAAGATGCAATGGCTGCTGCAACCAACCCGGCAGGGATGGTGTTTGTGGGGGATCGCTTTGATATCGGTGCCGCAATTTTTAGTCCTAGTCCACGTTCATATTCAGCAACGGGTGGTTCCCCAATAGCGGATGGTTTCGCATGTCCCTGCCCTTTTACCATTGGCGGCACATCGACTGGGGTGGGAGATCAATCTATCGACAGTGACAACGATTTCTTTCTAATACCGCATATTGGCAAGAACTGGATGCTTGATCCAAATAGCTCAATAGGTCTCACCATATTTGGAAATGGTGGGATGAACACAGAATATAAGGGGGGCACAGCATCCGCTCAAGGGCCTTTAGGTACAAGTGTTACTGGACCAGGCACATTCGGAGCGGGCGACGCAGGTGTCAACTTGACACAGTTATTCATCAGCACCACATACGCCATGAAAATTTCTAACAAAGCATCTTGGGGAATTAGCGCAATTGCGGTTTACCAGACATTTAATTCGAAAGGTCTGGCAAATTTTGCCGGCTTTTCTTCTAACCCCTTAAATCTCACAAATAAAGGTACGGATACTGCGACAGGTTTTGGACTCAAATTGGGCGCACAAAGTGAAGTTGCTCCTGGTTTTACGCTTGCAGCATCATACCAACCCGAAATAAATATGAGCGAATTCGATGACTACGCCGGATTATTCGCTGAGCAAGGTGACTTTGATATTCCTTCAACATACACAGTGGGTTTAGCCTGGAACACATCACCTAAAACAACATTCACCGCAGATATTCAGGTTATTAACTATGGAGATATTGCTGCTATTGCCAACCCAATAAAGAGGCTCACAGACGGAAGTTGCATACCCGGTCCCACTGGTGGTACTGGCGCCGGTTGTCTCGGTGCTGCAAACGGCGCCGGATTTGGTTGGGAAGACATGACAATCATTAAACTGGGTTATCAATTGCAACACAGCCCAGATTGGACCTGGCGTGTCGGCATCAGCAATGGTGATCAACCCATCCCGGAATCTGAAGTTTTGTTGAACACCTTGGCGCCTGCCGTCATAGAAACGCATATTACAGGTGGATTTACTACCAAACTAGCCAACAGCGAATTAAATGCTGCTCTTATGTATGCACCTAATAACTCGGTGACAGGTGTGAGTCCGTTTGATTCTAATCAGACCATTGAAATCGAAATGACCCAATGGGAATTTGAACTAGGTTGGTCAATAAACCTATAAAATCAAATTTTAACCTAAATAAATAAAAAAGGGGCGTACCCGGTACGCCCCTTTTCTTTAGTTCTCATAACTTATTTTAAATAAAGAATAAAGTAAATTTAGACAAACAAATTCACATCCGATTGACCAGCAAACTCAAAAAACATCGCCGCACCACCGTACTCCACACCCTCAATGAAATCTGTAGTTTTCATATCAAATAAATCAACGGTCATCTGACAACCGATCATTTTTACATCTGCTTCCAGACAAAGACTTCTCAATTCTTCGACACTGGCAACACCTTTGGATTTCATTTTGTTTTTCATCATCATCGTCATCACGGCTTCCATGCCAGGTAAAGCGGTAACCACATTGGGCATCCACTTATCCATCCCCATTGGCATGGGCATACCAGGATTGCCTAACGGACTCACCTTAAGCCCCAGATTTTTTTTCAGTAACTGAAGGCCATAGAAAGTAAAAAAAATCTGCGCTTCATAACCTAACGCGGCCGCAGTCGACGCCAAGATAAACGGCGGATAAGCCCAATCAAGCGTTCCCTTTGTTGCAATAATCGCTAACTTTTTATCGGACATGGGACAACACTCCTAATGTTGATTAAATGACAACTACAGAAGCCGTGCTTCTCTACATCTTAAACATCTCGGATCCAACGACAACTCGCTTTCCTATTTTCTAATAAAAAATAATAAAAAGTAATAAAAAGTAATAAAAAGTAATAAAAGCAATGATCCTTTCAGTAGACGTGTACTACATATTTCGTATTATAAATATTTCGTATTACAATCTATGACTAAATTCCTTCAAAAACTAATTTTTTAAATCATGACTTTTTAATCATAAAGAAGTACTTACCACTGTCCTCAGTTGACTCGATCAGCTCATTGCCTGTTTGTTTAGCAAAAGCGTCAAAATCTTTCACAGAACCCGGATCGGTCGCGATAATTTTTAGAATTTGACCACTTGCAAGACTCGCCAGTGCCTTTTTTGCACGTAGAATAGGCAATGGACAATTCAAACCAGTTGCATCGAGTTCTTCATCAAAATCTGCCATTCTTTTAACTCCTTGTAAAATATAAATATTTTATTGGGAAATACACAGAAACCACATAATCCTGTAAAAACATTAGTATAACAGGTAACACTTATATACCAATTTCGACACAAATGCAAGAACCCGCGTCTGTTTATATGATCCTACCCACTCACACACGAGCTGTTACGTCTTACAATAAAATAGTTGTCTGCAGATCCAAACCTTTACAAAAATAAATAGTCTTAATCTTAATAGCTATCACAAGTAGGGAAACCTACCCGTACTGGTTTAGGTACACTACATCGCAATACGACAAGCATGTTATAGTCAACACTTTATAAAACAAATGAAAAACAGTTTTTAGAATGTATCAAATTCAAAATATAAGATATTTCACTACACTGCTGCTTGTAGTACTGGCGTTAACAGTGATGCCCATTGTGAGCCTGGCAGAAATTATTGAATTGCCTGATATTGGCAGTACCGCTGATGCGGTTTTATCCGTAGAAGAAGAAAAACGGCTGGGAAAAGCGTTTATTCGAAGCGCAAGACAGTTTTACAAGATTGTCGACGATCCGCTGATCAACAATTATATCCAGTCACTTGGCAACCAGCTCACCAGCCATATCGAAAACAGCCCATTTGATTTTACTTTTTTTGTCGTCGATGCGCCGTCCATAAATGCCTTTGCTGGTCCTGGAGGTTACATCGGCGTTAATTCAGGCACCATACTCGCAACAGAATCTGAGAGTGAACTCGCTTCGGTAATTGCACACGAAATCGCACACGTGACACAACGACATATGCAACGTTCCTTTGAGAAAGCGGGTAATTTAAGCCTGCCGACCACGGCCGCCATGATCGCGGCTATATTGCTGGGTTCACAAAATCCGCAAGCCGCGTCCGCATTACTGGCAGCAAGTATCGCGGGTAGCACTCAAAAACAAATAAACTTTACGCGGGCCCACGAAAAAGAAGCGGATCGTGTCGGCATGCGCCTACTTATCGACTCGGGATTCGATCCTCGGGGAATGCCTATCTTTTTTGAGCACTTACAAAAAAGAACACAAATGTATTCCAATGTTGTACCAGAATTTCTTAGCACACACCCAATTACAGTAAACCGCATAAGTGATTCCAGAAACCGCGCTGAGCAACACCCACTACAGCAAATCAGTGATAGCACCAGTTTCCACATAATCCGCTCTAAATTTCAGGTGCAATCTAACAACAATCCAAAAGCACTCGCTCGTCAATTCGCAAATTCCATAAAAATGGGCAAGTATAAAAATGAATTTGCACATAAATACGGCTACGCGCTGGCGTTACTGGCAAGCAATGACTTAGTTGAGTCGCGTAAAGTGATTAATTCGCTCATTAAGGCCGATCAAGAACGCGTTCCTTACCTATTAACTCAAGCTCAGATTGAAATAAACGCGGGCGATCCTCAACTAGCCAATCAATTACTCGTAAAAGCGCTCAAATTATACCCACACAATGAACCACTCACTGTCTTATATACAAACGCACTACTTGAAACAGGTGGCACCGAAATATCAAGAAAGCTGTTAAAAGAACAAATAAGATACAATCCAACAAACCCATTGCTGTACGAACTATTGGCAAAAGCGGAAAAAAGAGCGGGCTTTAGCAGTGCAGCCTATCAAGCGTTGGCAGAACACGACTATCTATTTGGCCGAATCCACTTGGCAATCGACCATTTGCGCATGGCACGCAGGCAAATAGATAACAATAAGCTCTCCAAATCAAGAATTGACGCACGCATGAAAGAACTAAAGAGGGAAATACTTACTGAACAATAGCTTAGAAACACGCTAGCGATGTCACTACATTCCTTTTCTCAACATGCCTAGTACACCGTCAAGGCCATTTTGACGGTGTACTAGTCACAATTCAGATCATAAAAACACTCTAACTTATTTCTACCACTATAAAAAAACCCAATAGCTGATCAACAAAAGTCGCTTGCGTTTGAGCGTATTCTGGTATAAAAATTGAACCTTAGTTAAGAAGTTGTATTTTTGGATATCTATCCTATAGTGTGTATCTGAGATACGGAATAACAGATAGATTTTAATGGTATTTAAAGATTGAAAAATATCTACAGTTTCTGGTGGTTAGCTGGTGGTTAATAGCAATTGTTGATACTGATAATTAGCATTGATAATTTGAAGATATTTACAAAACGTATCAACCTCGCCTAACTTATGATTACTGATCTTAAAGAACATTAGATTTGTTTGTTTTATGTAAACCAGAGTTAAATTTAAAAGAGTTAAATTTAAGAGTTAAACCAAAATTAAACCAGAGCAATTTGGTTTTAATAAGATTAGTTTCATTACGATAAATTTTAGGAGAAAAAGATGGGGAGCTCCTCAAGAAAATTTGTACTTGCAGTAAGCAGCTTAGCTATTCTGTCTAGCAGTTTCGCTTTTACACCACAGCTTGCTGTGGCGGGAGAGGTTGAAGAAGGCAAAAAAATTGCTGAAGACAGAAAGAAAGGTAACTGCTTTGCATGCCACGACTATCCTGGTGCTGTACTACCCGGCAATATAGGTCCGAAATTGATAAATTTAAAGCAACGTTTTCCAGATAAAAAGAAACTTCGCGCTCAAATCTGGGACGCAACGAAGGAAAATCCTAATACGATTATGCCGCCGTTTGGACGCCACAAAATTTTATCAGAACAAGAAATAGACAAAGTAGTCGAATTTTTTTATACCTTATAAGCATCAGCGCTTGTATCTGCTAATAGGAGAGAAAACGTGACCAGTACCAGTATAAAACGAAGAACCTTCCTGCAAGGGACACTGGCTAGCAGTGTGCTTGGTGTTGCTGTAGGGGCGGGAGTTTTGACACCGCGTATGGTTTTAGCGGCATGGCCAAAATCGGCTTTTGACGCAAAAACTCTAAATGACACCTTAAACGCGTTATACAAAACTACCAGCCTACCAAAAAGTAACGACATTAAGATTAAAGCCCCAGACATCGCAGAAAATGGCGCAGTCGTTCCAATTACGGTTTCAACCGGCATCAAGGGCGTGGAAAGCATCGCTATTTTAGTAGAGAAAAATCCACAACCTTTGGCGGCTAAATTTAACTTTGCAAAAACAACCGAAGGATTCGTGTCTACGCGTGTGAAAATGGGTAAAACATCCAAACTAACCATTATTGTCAAAGCGGCCGGCAAACTTCATTCTGCGTCAAAAGAAGTTAAAGTAACCATTGGTGGGTGTGGCGGCTAAACAAGCAGTAACATACTGTACTGCTTGCTGTGATACAGTCACGACTGTTTTAATATAAACGTATTTATTTTGGGGAAATAGAATTATGGCAAAGAAGAGTATTCGAATACGAGCCAAGGTTAAAAGAGGCGTGACGGAAGTTAAAACGCTTATTAGCCACCCTATGGAAACCGGCTTAAGAAAGAACAAGAAAACAGGGAAAAAGATCCCCGCACATTTCATCCAGGATGTTACCTGTGAACACAATGGTAACAAAGTTCTGGGTGCAGAATGGGGGGTTGCGGTTTCTAAAAACCCGTATCTTCAGTTTAAGTTTAAAGGTGGCAAGAAAGGCGACGAAATTAAAATTAGCTGGGCTGACAACAAAGGCAAGAGTGATAACGCGACTGCCAAAGTTAGATAACTCAAAACGCTTTCTTTACAACTTTCTTCTATATTAAAAGATAAGAAAGACGAATTACACCGTTAAAGCTTAAGCAAATGCGGTTGGAGGAAAATAATGAGAACACTGCTAATATCAATCACTGCACTTAGCTTCATGGTTGGCGTACCCGCGCTCTCCCAAGCTTCACCGGAGAGTGACAAAAAAGCGTTCCAAAGTTTTTTTATGAAAAGATTCCCGGGAACACCTTTCGGTGAATATGCTAATGGCGTTTATTCGATAGACTCCATCTCTAGAGAGCAGTGGGAAGCCATCGAGGAATTCCCACCTTATGAAATTCCGGTAGACGAAGGAAAAACACTGTTTGAAACACCGTTTAAAAATGGGAAAACTTATGCAAGCTGCTTTCCTAATGACGGCATTGGCATTAGAAACCAGTATCCCTATTTTGATCCAGAAAGAGGGGAAGTGGTCACTATCCCGTTAGCAGTTAATGAATGCCGGATTAAAAACGGCGAAAAACCACTGAAATACAAGAAAGGCGAAATGGCGGCGATCTCAGCTTATATGGCGTACACAACGCGCGGTAAAAAGATGGCAACCAAAGTTTCGGGCAAAGCAGCTATAGAAGCATATGAAAAGGGCAAACAGTCTTATTATGCTCGACGAGGCCAGCTTAATATGTCTTGTGCGCATTGCCATGTAGACAACGCGGGTAACCGTATTCGTGCTGACATATTAAGTCCAGCGCTCGGTCACCTTTCACATTTCCCTGTTTATCGCTCGAAATGGGGAGAGTTAGGCACTGTACATCGTCGCTTCGCTGGCTGTAACAAACAGGTTCGCGCTAAACCATTTAAAGCTCAGAGTAACGAATACCGAGATTTGGAGTATTTCTTAACATACATGAGTAATGGCTTAATATGGAATGGACCAGGCGCTCGTAAATAGGTTTAATTTTATTTGATACAACTATTTGATACAAAAAGACCCGGCAGTTACGCCGGGTTTTTTTTGCCTACCGACTTTTACTAGCAAGCTCTGTCAATAAATTTTCCGGATCCTATACACCGCGTAAATAAAGAAACCCAATGCAGGCAGCATTGCACTCGTTGCAATATGCAGGTGATACACAAGACCAATGTAACCAAACACCTGATTAATGATATAAAAGCTAATACCAATAAACGTTCCCACCATAATTCTTTGGCCAATGGCGACAGTGCGAAGTGAACCAAACACAAAGGGAATAGCCAGAACGACCATAATACCAGTAATAATTGGCAACATTAATTTTGACCAAAAAGCCAGCTCATAACGAGCAGCGTCCAAATCATTATCATGAAGATAAGAAATATACTGAAATAAACCAAGAATCGACAACGTTTCTGGTTTCACCAACACCACACTCAATAGATCAGGGCTCAACGAGGTCAACCATATTTTGTTTTTATGGCCCTTAACCGATACTTTGTTAGTTTTTATATTAGCCTCTACGACATTCTCGAGTAACCAGTTATCGTTAATATAATAGGCTTCAGATGCCTGAGTTACTTTAGTGAGTTGTCGTTTATGGTTAAATTCATATATATTTACGCCACCTAATTTTCCCTTTGGTAACACTTTTTGAATATTGATATACTTGCTTCCATCACGCGCCCACAATCCATTTGTTGCGCCTATTGAGAGTGTATTGGAAATGGAAACAGAGCGAAGGATTTGAGCATATCGCTCACTCACGGGCGCCACCCATTCGCCTATGACAACAACAAGCACCATCAACAAGGCGCCCGCTTTCATCACAGAAATAATGATATTATTTATCGAAATACCCGCCGCACGCATAACAATTAATTCATTATTGTTTGCCAATATACCCAGCCCGGCAATGACGCCAATAAGTACTGCAATTGGCATCATTTGATAAATAATCCGCGGTATAATCAGAACAACATATTCCGCAGCTTGTAAAGTGCCGTAATTGCCTGTTCCGACATCTCTTAACTGATCCACATAATTAAAAAAAGAAAGCAGTGCGACCAAAAAAAGCATGACGATACCTGTGCTTTTTAAAATTACGCTGCCTATATATTTATCCAGTATTGTCATTGCAATGGTTAGTTCTTTTGTTAGTTCTTTATGTTAGTTCTTT